>MNXA01000016.1 GCA_001871195.1 Zetaproteobacteria bacterium CG1_02_55_237 | reverse complement strand
CAACATGGAGCCGAGCATGAGCCGTAGGGGCAACTGCCATGACAATGCAGTAGCTGAAAGCTTCTTTCAACTACTCAAGCGGGAAAGAATCAGAAGAAAAACCTATTCGACCCGTGATGCTGCAAGGCAGGATATTTTCGACTACATCGAAATGTTCTACAACCCGGTAAGAAAGCATGGTTATAATGGCAACCTGTCGCCGATCGAATTTGAACGGCGATATTTTGAAGAGCTCAAAAGTGTCTAGTGAAATGGTGGCGATTCATACAGCTTGCCTAAATCTGTTCCGTCGTATGGTTCCTGATACTCTAATGAACCCCAAATCTGCTCGGCCAATTTCTTGCCACTAGGGATGTTGTTTCCTAATCGGTTGGTTGCATCATAAGAAAACCCTGTCCCCAGAAACAATATAACCCGATTCTCTGAGATCGCTTTTAGTAAATATTTTTCATGTGTGCCAAACATCGAATCTCCCTTACATGAAATAATGTGTCTTATGAATTAATTAGCAAGAAATAATAAAGGAGATTTATATTTTCCAACTCTACCGTGCACCGAGTTGGTGCAGGCAGTGGTCAATCCATTGTTTGGTGAGTTTTTCCTGCACGGACTGTTGGCCGAGGCGTTGGAACAGCGCCTTGAAGTCCACTTCATCGAGTAGCTGATCCTGATTGAAGCAGGAAAACACCACCCCGTCTTCCTTGCCGGTTTTGGGAGTCTCGGACCGAAGCGAAATTAAGAGGTGTGCTCAACACAATTTCTTCCCTTTCTTGGGAGCGACGGAAATCATATCGAGAGCCTTTATTTGCATTTCGTCCAATGCCAGTTCAATTAAAGTACACTCGGAATGAATTTGCTCCGTTAGCTTTTGAAGAAGGTCTAAAAGTTCCTGTTCGCCTTTTTCAGGATACTTCTCCATCTGTTTCAAAATTGGGCCTAGACCCTGCTGGTGTAGGCGTTTGGCTTGCTTTAGAACTCTCCCGTAGGCTTGAGCCGCCTTCGTGACCGCGATCATTCGCATATGGTTTGAGAATATTCCATCTACCGCTACGGCGGTAGTAATTGCGATGCCAACATAATGTGCCATGTCTTCCTTGATTCCTGAAGCAATAGCAATGCCCCCGATCACTGCGACTGTTTTTAGACCATAGGCCATAACCCTGCGCCAGATAGATTCTCTATTTATAGGGGAGCGGTCAGCCTCTACTTCCTTGAGCACGTCAGCAAAAGTGTCCTGAGCATATTTGAGTGGGAGAGTCGTCATCGCTACGCTCCCGCTACCGGTGAATTTTCAAATGATTGAGGTGCCGAATAGTCCTCCTTAAGCACCTCAATATGTACCACCTCTGAGTCCCCGATCACTTCATCTATTTGGGCTCCCAGCATATTAAACTTCGCCACATGAGTTTCCGCCACATGGATCTCCAACATTCCCCCGGATGCAGCAAACATCTGCCTATCTGCCTCAATAAAAACGGACTCTCCTGATTGTGCAATAAATGACCCACACGCTTCACACGGTTTATATCCGGGCGGAGGTGGTTTTCTGACGAAGCACCGGATTTCAACCCGAACAGGTGATGGACTTTGCAACACGAATTCACGGGTCTCCCCTGTTCGCATTGGCCGAGTATCAAACTGAAAGTGTATTCCCATAAATCCTCCCAATGATTGAAATGCGTCTGGGGTCTGAGCTTGAAACTTGAATGATCGCCCCTCTCCCATTCGCTTGGACGAATGTACGCCCTCCAATAATCAAATGTCTATGCTTAAACTAATTTGGTCCTAGCGTGCGCCGAGTTGGTGGAGGCAGCGGTCGATCCATTGTTTGGTGAGTTTTTCCTGCACGGACTGTTGCCCAAGCCGCTTCTCACCGGGTTTTTGTAGTGAGTTCGCCATATTTCTCACCCATCAAAATGTGTTTATATGTTCTATCGCTGTCCTGAGGGACGGTCAGCTTAAAATCAACGTTGCTTTGAAACAGCATGACGATATCTGAACCGCCAAACAGGAAATAGCCAAGCATATCCCCCTTCTCGACGGTATTACCTACTTTGACGGTATCTTCAAAGTTAACAGAGGATACCTGCGACATGCCAATCGGTAACAACGCTACCAATCCGTACTCTTTGGTTTCGACAATGACGCAACCACGTGTTTCGATCATTTGCCAACCGGGCGTGTTTGCATCAAGAAGATATCTCTTGATTCTGGGATCCCAGGTCGTAAGGCCACCCGCTGCATCATCGCTCTGAATGATTCGAACTTCTTTTATGGTTCCGCCAATCGGAAAATGATAGCGGTGGTAATCGTTCACATCGAGAAAGGTGTGGGTCAGCGTGCCATTTGCGAAGGCATCCGTGTAGGCGCTTCCTTCGCCAATCAGTGCAGCTATGGATTTAAACACTTTAGATTTGATTGCAACGCCTTCCCCATGAACAACGTTAGAATCTCTATCTATTTTCCATACGCCCTGGGGCTTTGAATCAGCGGGAGAGGATACGATGGATGGGTTATCGGGAGATGCAATCGGGCGTTGATCGGGAGATTTTAGATGCCGTGCAAAAAAATCATTGAAGGTTTTCCATTTTGACGGATCTTCATACCACCCTTTACCCAACCCGAACCGGTCATCTTCCAAGGCTTTCTTGTAATACTCATTTGTCCACGAGCCTTCCTTGCTTAAATATATACCCCAATCTTTTATAAAAAGGATCATCCATGAACGGTACGGTTCATGGTATTGCAGTGAATTATTGTAATAGCCTCTAGCTTTTAATTCAGAGAGCGGTTGATCGTTAATGAAATAGAAGTAATCCAAACTCTGGTCGATTTGATCGTACAATTTTGAATACTGAGAATTCGGCAGGATCGACCAGGGCAATGCCTTTGCTGCCCAATCTATAAAAGCATAATATTCTTCCAGGGTCTGAGCCGGATTTGTTATCTTATCAGGATTGATCTTCTTTGCTTGTTCAATTGAATCGATAAGCATTCTTTTTAATTCCGAATTATGCTCGACCATGGTCATCAAATGCTGTGTGATCAGTGAATGTTCTGCTTGTGCTGACTTGTCGTCCTGTCCAAAAGCGTTGAAGCTCAATAAAAAACATATGGCAAGAACCGACAATGCCCGAACCAAAGAATTTTTTGTTTTCATAAAGCCTCCTCTTATGATTCCACGTCTTTCAGCAACTTGTTTTGGCCTTGGGCTCAAGCGGTCGACGCAACACAGGCATTAACGTGCGCCAAGCTTGTGCAGGCAGCGGTCGATCGGTTTAGGCCCAAACAGCGATCAGGGCCATGAAGACGAAGCCGGATGAGATGAGGGAAACCTTGATCCAGCGGTCCGGGGGCTGCCTGAAGACATTTTCGATGATGTCGATAACCGCGACATAGAGGAATGTGCCTGCCGCCAGGCTATCGAAAAGCGCCTCGATCCCGGCACTCGTCGTGCTCGAAAATGCCGCTGAGAAGCCTGTGCCCAGCATCACGCCCAGAGGGGTCATGGCGGAAAAGAAGCAGATGATCACCATATGCCGATAGCTGGGGAACTTGCTTTCCCTCAGGCTGACGCCGAGCGCAAAGGAAGCAGCACCCTTGTGTGCGATGATGGCGATGAATATGGCTGTGGCCGATACCAGCGTGGCCTCCAGCCCCAGTGAGGTGCCTGCGATAATCGAATGAACCGAAAGAATCAGGCAAAGCAGGAATGGCGAGGCAGGCCGCCCTTCGGCGGCTTTTCCCACATCATGGCTGCCGCCCAAAGCCGCCTTTTCCAGCAGCAGAATAAGCAGGAAGCCCACGCCACACAGCAGCGCAGGGAAAGGAAAATCAATATCTCCGGCATAGACGGCGAAATTCACCCGTGCATCCGGGAGCATGTGCAACAGCCCCGCACCAAGGAAGATGCCGCCGGAGAAGGCATTGCCCCACATGAGCTGCCGCTCGCCGCGTTCGGATACACGCATGCGCGTGGGCGAGTGGCCCGCAAACAGTGCCACGGCAAAGATGCTCAGAATGGTGAGAACCTTGAACCAGAGTATTTCCATAGTCGATGTTCTAACCCTTATAGTCCGGATTCAGTCAAAGGTCAAAATACAAACCCTCAAAGCCTGAACAAAAGAAACAAACAGGTTCGGAAAAAAGGTTCCTGACACCTATTTCCCCGTCAATAACAGAATCGGCTTGACCAATATACCCATTTGGAGATAATTGCCGGCGATGACAGAACAACTGAAAGACCTTTATTGGATAGGCTCGGCAAGAAAAGAACTTGGCGCCTTACCTGATGAGGTTGTGGATGTGTTTGGGTATGCGCTTCATCTGGCTCAATCAGGCAAAAAGCATAATCAAGCCAAACCCCTCAAAGGTTTAGGCGGTGTTCTCGAAGTCGTTGAAGATTTTAAAAGCGATACGTATAGAGCAGTTTATACAGTCAAATTTAGCAACGCTGTGTATGTCCTGCATTGCTTCCAGAAGAAGTCAAAAAAAGGCATCGAGACACCGAAGCCAGACATGGACATCATAAGGAATAGATTGAAAGTGGCGAGAGATCACGCAGAAGGAGAAGGCAATGTCTAATATTGAGAAATCAGGCGGTAACGTATATGCCGACCTTGGCACACACGATGCCGAGGAGATGCTGGTCAAAGCTCACCTTGCAGCCAAGATCAGTGAAATCATTAAATACCGTCATCTGACTCAACAAGAGGCCTCAGCCATTCTCGGCATGCCTCAGTCCAAAGTATCCAATATGCTGCGTGGTAACTTCCGGGGCATTAGCGAAGCCAAAATGATCGAATGCCTCAACCTTCTGGGCAGAGATATTGAGATTGTTGTGAAGAAGGCTCCACGCACTCATTCAACCGGGCACACCAGCGTGGTCTTTGCATAACGCTTGATTCATTTATAAATGACTGAATGAAACAGGTAAATTGTCCTATGTTTATACTGTTCTGGCCTTAGCGCGCGCCGAGCTGATGCAGGCAGCGGTCAATCCATTGCCTGGTGAGCTTTTCCTGCACCGATTGCTGCTGCAGGCGCTGGAACAGCGCCTTGAAATCCACCTCATCCAATAGCTGATCCTGATTGAAACAGGAGAACACCACACCGGCTTCCTTGCCGGTTTTCGGGTCCTTGTGCGGTTGCAGGCACTGCGCGCAGATCTTTTTCATCATGCACTGCATCGGGCTGTTGATCGAACCAAGCGCGATATGATCGGGCTTCAGATACGGTTTGAGCATGGTGTGCCGCGCCTCGCCGACCACGGCCATGAGGCCTGCCGAACCGATGACGATGATGCGGTCGATTTTACCCAGCGGAATCCCCGCATTGCCCAGATTGCCTTTGCCAAAGGCCACCAGCGCCTCAAGCATATTGCCGACAAAGCCCTTGTCCTGCTCCCTGCCCGGTTCAAAGCCCGGCGATTCATCGCAGCACCACACAATCTCATCCGCTGCCGCCTCGATCTCGTCGATCTTGTAGCGATCGATCACCTTTTTATATCCCGCGAAATACAACACCTTGGAGCCTGCCTTCCTGAACGCCGAACCGATGGAGAACAGAACCGCATTGCCTAAACCGCCGCCGATGAGCAGCACATTCTCCCCTCCCGGAGTCTCGGTCGGGCAGCCTGTCGGCCCCATCAGGACCACGGGTTCGCCCTCTTTCAGATGTGCACACAGATCGGATGAACCGCCCATCTCCAGCAGGATCATGGACACCAGACCCTTTTCGACATCGACCTCGGCACCGGTCAGGGCCACCCCTTCCATGCCCAGCACCGTGCCCTCCACGCGCATCGCATGCGCCTCGTAATTCTGCAGACGGTAGAACTGGCCGGGGCGAAAAGATCGTGCCGCGCGCGGCGCATGCACCGTGACCTCGACGATGTTCGGGGTGAGCCGCTCGACCTTATGCACGCTGGCCATGAACTCATCGGCAAACAGGGCGCACAGGGCCTTGCCCTTGATGGCCGATGGCTTGTTTTTCGCCAGTATGCGGTCGACGGTCGGATAGCCCCGCGTGGCGCTGGCCATGGCCTTGACGACATTGCCGGCAAAGGATGGATGCAGATCGCCGAAGAAACTGATGGCGCGCCCGTCCTCGCGGATATGACTGAGCATATGGGCCTCATCCGGCTTGGTGCTGTGCTCGGGCGTCACCTTATTGCCATCACCATCCACGGCCTGAAAATACCTGCCGTCCAGGGTGAGTTCATCGGGATATTCCTCCTGCAGCACGACATTGGGCCGGGTGCCTGCGGCCACGAGGATGGCGCGCGCCGGCAGGTGAACGGTCTCATTAAGAGGTTCAAGCCTTCCCTCCCCGGTCTGTTCATTCTCAACCCGTCGCATACGCTGAAACTCGATCGCCTTGGCATGCCCGAAGCGGCCTAAATCCACACATACGGGCGTGAGCAGCTCGGCAAAGCGGATGCCTTCCTGCATCGCCTTGGTGATCTCCTCATGATTGAAACGATAACTCGGCGCATCGATCATGCGCTGGCGATAGGCAACGGTCGCCCCGCCCCACTCGTTGAGATGGAACAGAATATCCGGCGCGCGCTTCCCGGCCGCAGCCTTTTTGCGCTCCTCGCGCAGGATGCGCGCATGCCGGATGAATTCATCGGCAATCGTAGCCTCTTCCTCGCCCCATGCCGCGCGCACCTCTTTCTCGCCACGCTCAGCTACCAGCCACTCGTAACGGGTGAGAAACTTCTCCACCTGCACGGGGTAGTAAGCAAGGGCTTCGGTGGCCGTGTCTATTGCAGTTAATCCCCCGCCGATGACCACCACAGGCAGCCTGATTTGCAGATTGGCAATCGAATCGGCCCGGGCTGCACCGGTGAGCTGCAGGGCCATGAGAAAATCGGATGCCTGGCGTACGCCGCGCGCCATACCGTTGCGCATGGGGATGAAGGTCGGCGCGCCGGCACCCAGACACAGGGCGATATGATCGAAGCCCATGGCAAAGGCATCGTCGAAAGTCAGCGTGCTACCCAGGCGCACGCCGCCGAACATGGCAAAGCGGTCGCGGCGCTCAAGCAGCAGGCGGATGATTTTGAGGAAATTCTTGTCCCAGCGCACCGTGATGCCGTATTCCGTAACGCCGCCGAAACCGGCCATCACCCGCTCATCCAGCGATTCGTAGAGTTCGGTCACGTCTCGAATCGGCCTGAAATCCTCGCGCAGGCCAAGTGCTGTGACACCGGAAATCTCGACCGGCAGCGGCTCGATCTTCAGACCGTCCACGCCGACAATCGTGTGCCCCTCGTTCATCAGATGATGCGCCAGAGTGAAGCCTGCCGGGCCCAAGCCTGCAATCAGCACCTTATAACCCGAATCCTCTTTGGGAATGGGTCGGACGAGATTGAGCGGATTCCAGCGGGTCAGCAGGCCGTAGATCTCGAAGCCCCAGGGCAGAGCCAATATCTCTTTGAGCATGCGCGATTCGATCTCGGGAATATTGACCGGCTCCTGCTTCTGATAGATGCAGGCCTTCATGCAATCGTTGCAGATGCGATGCCCGGTGGCCGCCAGCATGGGATTGTCCACGCAGGCCACGGCCAAGGCACCAAGGGTATGCCCGCCGGCAGCAAGCAGATTCATCTCGGATATCTTTTCCTCCAGCGGGCAGCCGGCCAGCGGCAGGCCAAAGGCGCTTTTCTTGAATTTGTTCCCTTCCGGGCCCGCCTTCTTATCTATCATGCCTGTGGAACAGGAATCGCGCCCCTGATGATGGCACCACACACAATAATGCGCCTGATCGAGCGCCCCTTTCAGGTCACAGCCGGCATCGGTCAATTTGAAGCCCTCGCGATGACGTAGTGTGTCGCGCGGCCCCTGTGTGGCATCCGCACCGCTGATGTGCACATGCTCAAGCGGCACAAAGTTCAGGGGATCGACCGATTCGGCCGGCCTGAACAGAACACCGCCCGCATGGCGTTTGCGACCGGACTGACTGCGCACCGCCCACACGGCATAGGATTCTGCTCTGGCAAGCGCCCCGGCGTTTGCCTCCTTATCCGCAAACCAGTCCATCACATGCGTGGCAAAAGCCAGCTCACTGAACTTCTCCCCGAACAGGGCGGCAAGCTCACCCGCCAGACTCAGCGCTGCATCGTCGTCGAGCACATCGGCGTCTCTTTTCTTGTTGGCATGCTGCACAAGCTGTTTTTTGCAGGCATAGATTGGATTCAGCGCAGCGGAGCGCGCGGCAAGCGCCTGCATTTCCTGCTCGATACCGAACAACTCGCCGATGAATGCCTCGACATGCGGCGCCAGCGCCACGATCAGTTCGGCCTCGCTCGCCTTGTCCAGCGATGCAGGATCGGCACGACCAAGCATCAGACGTTTATAAAAAACGCCATTCGAGTTTTTCAGGGTAGCGGTAAACAGGTTGTCGATCTGCGCCAGCCCCTCGCGGCGATACAGATCCTTGAACTCCAGACCGTGATTCAATGTCAGCTCATGCAATGCGAAACTCTCCTTCCCCTCAGGGTCAGCCGCGATATCCAGAGCATAGCCGATTAGCCATCTGATTTCATTGCAACACTCCCCAGCGGAAAATATGTGCTATAAAGACTAAACACCCGACAAGCAGACGGCAGGAAAGGGAGGACAAACAAAGATGCCCAAGGTGCCGCATTTCTATCTGTGGATTCATGGCGAGGCCCGTTCGGGTTCGGAAAGCTTCGAGGTGCACAACCCCTACAACGATACCTGCATCGCCAGCGTATCGATGGCTGGCCCGAAAGAGGTCCGGGATGCCGTCGAATCTGCATGCAAGGCAGCCGTCACATTAAGCACCATGTCGCGTTACGCGCGCAGCACCCTGCTCAGGGATATCGCCGAGGGCTTAAGCGAAGCACGCGGCGAAATTATCGATGCGCTGATTGTCGAAGGCGGCAAACCACGCATGTTTGCCGAGCAGGAGCTGGAGCGCAGCATTGCGGTATTTGCCTGGGCAGCCGAGGAGGCACGTCGTTTCTGTGGAAGCCAGATTCCCATGGACGGCATGCAGCGCGGCGAGGGTTATGAAGGCTATACACGGCGCGAGCCGATTGGACCTGTGCTCGGCATCTGCCCCTTCAATTTCCCGCTCAATCTGGTGGCACACAAGGTTGCGCCGGCACTGGCCGTGGGCAATCCCATCATCATCAAACCGGCCAGCGACACGCCGATTTCCGCCCTGCTGCTGGCCCGCATAGTCAGCGATGCCGGTGCTCCGGCGGGCAGCCTGAATGTTCTACCGATGGCGCATAACGAGGTGGCGGACCTGCTAGCCGGGGACGATATCCGCATGCTCAGTTTTACCGGCAGCCCTGATGTGGGCTGGGCCCTGAAGAAGCAGGTTGCAAAACAGCGTGTCTGTTTAGAGCTGGGCGGCAACTCCGGCACCATCGTCGATGCCTCGGCGGACCTCGCTTTCGCCGCAGCGCGCTGTGCCCTGGGCGGCTTTGCACAGGCCGGCCAGTCGTGCATCGCGGTACAGCGCATTTATGTGCAGCACAGCGTCTATGACGACTTCCTGCACCTGTTGAAGAAGGAAACGGCCAAGCTCGGGGTCGGCGACCCGCGCGAAGATGGCACCGTGGTCGGACCGCTCATCAACAGGGCCACAGCCGATCGTGTGCTTGATTGGATCAGGCAGGCGGAGAAGGACGGTGCAAGGATCGTGCTTGGCGGCAAACGCAAGCGACTGGGTTGCGGCAATATCATCGAACCGACAATCCTCACTGACGTCGAAGAGGGCATGGATGTATGCCGGCGCGAGGTGTTCGGCCCGGTCATCACGCTCACCCCCTTCGAGGAGTTCGAGAGCGCCGTCGGCTGGGTCAATCGCTCCGACTTCGGCTTGCAGGCGGCCATCTTCAGCTTTGATGCGCGCCACATACAGTATGCCGTGGAGACCTTGAATGTGGGCGGTGTGGTGGTGAATGACTTTCCCACCTATCGCGTCGATCATATGCCCTACGGCGGCGTCAAAGCCTCCGGACTCGGCCGCGAAGGCATCCTCCCCGCCATGCTGGAAATGAGCGAAGAAAAGATGGTGGTGGTCCGCAAAAGCTGAAACTGTTTTTCGTGGTGTTAAAAGGCCCTAATTCTGACCGGCTGCATCCCGGTCGATAAACCACTGGGGATTGTGCACCAGACCTGCCGGCAGGCGTTCGCCGCCGCGAATGCGGGCAAGCGCATCCTGTTTGCCGGCTCCGGCAGCAAGAATCAGCACCTGACGCGCCGCATTGATCACCGAAAAGCCCATCGAGACGCGCTCGGGTGGCGGTTTTGGAGAGTTGAACACGGGGATGGCTAAGCGTTCATCGCTCAGCGCAGCATGGCCGGGAAACAGGCTGGCCGTGTGCCCGTCCTCACCCATGCCTAAATGAATCATGTCGAAGCGCAGCATATCCATCATAGGCACCTGCGCCATTTCGGTAGCATAAAGCCCGGCACCTTCCTCGGGGCCAAGCTCGGCGGGCATGCGGTGAATCTGGGCGGGAGGAATCGCTACATGCGACAATAAGGTCTCGTCGGCCATGCGGTCGTTGCGTTCTGCATCACCCGGCGGCAGGCAACGCTCGTCGCCGAACCAAATATGCACGCGCGACCAGTCCAGAGGCATATCGCGCAGACTTGCATAGCAGAAGCGCGGGGTATTGCCGCCAGCCAGCACCAGATGGAAGGCACCGCGCGCAGCAATGGCCTCAGCACAGGCTTGAGCAGTCAATTTGGCGGCTGCGTGCCCCAGTTCGCCAGCATCGGGAAAAACCCACACATGCATCGCCCTCGCCTGCCGAAACACTTATTTCGACCCGGCCGCATGGAATAAAAACTGTAGATTCATCGCATTCATTCCTGCACGCTCTCCGATAAATCGCGCCAGCCGCCTTCGCAGCCCTGCAAAAGCGTATCCATGCCGGGAATATCGAACGTCCCTGCCGGATAAGTGGCAATATCGCTTTCTTCCGCCCAGGCATCGAGAATCGGGGCAACGATCTTCCAGCATTCTTCCACCTCGTCGGCGCGCGAAAACAGACCGGCTTCTCCCATCATCACATCATGCAACAGGGTTTCATAGGCCTCAGGCATACCCAAGCCATCCATGCCATACGTCGCATCGAGGTTTACGCCTCGCAGATGCGTGGACAGACCCGGTTGCTTGGCGGTCATGCTTAATTGCATGCCTGCATCGGGCTGCAGACGGAAAATAAGTTCATTGTTGCGCACGTTTCCATCGTTAAGCTCAAACAGCTTCTGCGGCGGTTCCTTGAAACGAATGCATATTTCCGACACATGCACCGGTAAACGCTTGCCTGTACGCAGGACAAAAGGCACGCCCTGCCAGCGCCAGTTGTCGATATAAAACTTCACGGCCGCAAAGGTTTCCGTGCTTGATGCGGCATCGACTCCCGGCTCTGAGCGGTAGGCCTGTGCTTTTTCCCCATCCACCTCACCGGCGGCGTATTGCGCCCGCACTGCCTGTGTCTTGACTGTGTCGGCTGAAAACGGCCGGATCGAGCGCAGCACCTTCATCTTTTCATCACGCACATCATCGGCATCAAGCGAAACCGGTGCCTCCATGGCCACCAGCGACATCACTTGCATCAAATGGCTTTGAATCATATCGCGCAAGGCACCGGATGTTTCGTAATAGCCGGCGCGATAACCGACCCCCAGCGACTCGGCCACTGAAATCTGCACATGGTCGATGTAATTGCGATTCCACAAGGGCTCAAGCACGGAATTGGCAAACCGGAAAACCATCAGGTTCTGCACCGCCTCCTTGCCCAGATAATGATCGATACGATAAATCTGCGCCTCGTCGAAATAGCTCTGGATATCGATATTCAGTTTCTGTGCGCTTGGCAGGTCCATGCCGAAAGGCTTTTCAATGACCAGACGCCGGAACCCCTCGGATTCATCGGACAACCCCGCTTCATGCAGATGCCTGGCGACTGTGTCATACCATGCGGGAGGGATGGCCAGATAGAACAGCGCATTCTTGCGACCTTCATGCTCATGCAGGGCTTCGGCTATATGCCGGTATGTCACAGGCTCCGCCAGATCGCCACTGACCAGATCGAGCTTGGCTGCAATAACCCGCCATGAAGGCGGATTCACTACTGCTTCGGGGAAATAATTGAGCAATTCGTCATGCACATAGTGAACCCAGTCGGCATGTGTCCATTTCTGGCGCACCACGCCGATAATCCGTGAATTATGGCCGAGCAGATTCCAGTGGTGCATGTGCGCCAGAGCCGGCAGTAATTTGCGCTTGGTCAGGTCGCCGTTGGCGCCGAAGATGACAATATTGGTCGCCTCCGGCCGATGGCCGCCAATCAGCGAAGCAAATTTATCTTCACCCGACATACTATTCCTTCTTGACCGCCTTGATGGCATGCCCGCCGAAACCGGCGCGCATGGCGTTCACGATCTTGCCGGCAAAGGCATCCTTCTCCCGACTGCGGAAGCGCATCTGCAGAGCGAGCGTAAGCACCGGCGTCGGAATGCCCAGATCAATCGATTCGTTGACCGTCCAGCGCCCTTCTCCGGAATCGTCCATCCAGTCGGACAGGGAACTCAAATCGCCGTCCTGCTCCAGTGCATCGCCGGTCAGATCAAGCAACCAGGAGGAGACCACCGAACCGTGCTGCCAGACGCGTGAAATCTGGTGCATATCCAGATCGAACTCTTCCTTGGCCTTCATCAGCTCGAAGCCCTCGGCAAAGGCCTGCATCATGCCGTACTCAATGCCGTTGTGGACCATCTTGACGAAATGTCCGGCACCGACCGGACCGACATGGCCCCAGCCCTTGCCATCGTTGGAGGCCAGCGTGGTCAGCGCAGGTGCAATCAGGGCAATCGCTGCATCCGTACCGCCGATCATCAGGCTGTATCCGTTCTTCAGGCCCCACACGCCACCGGAGGTGCCGCAATCGGCAAACAGAATGCCCTTTTTCTCCAGCTCGGCGGCACGCCGCTGTCCGTCTTTGTAATTGGAATTGCCTCCATCAATAATCAGATCGCCCGCCTGCACACCGGCAGCGAGAAGATTCTCAATACTGCTATCGACAAACTGGTGCGGCACCATCACCCACAACACGCGCGGCGCAGGCTGCTGTGCGATGACATCGGCAAGATCAGCGGCAGCACTCACCGTTTCAAACTCTGCGGCCAGTGCCTTGCCCGGGGCAGCATCCACATCATAAGCCACCACCTCATGCCCGCCGGCAGCCAGACGTTTCACCATATTACCGCCCATCCGACCCAGTCCAATCATTGCCAGTTTCATCGCTTGTCTCTCTTCATATTTATTTTAAATAACAGCATGTTAAAGCCTTATAGTAATCCATCGGGTTAAATTAATCGGGTTTGCTGCTTGGCATGCCGTCGGCCATCAGATCATTGGCATCGATAATCACATTGTAACGTTCACGCGCCATCTGCATCACCCGCTCGGCAAACTGCGGCTTGTCCTTGAGCACCTTGCAGAAATCCCGCTTTTCCAGCGTATAAATCACACAATAGGTAAGCGCCCGCACCGAGGCCTGCCGTTGCTTGGTGATCAGCAGGCTCACCTCGCCGAACACCTGCCCCTCGCCCAGTTCGGTCTTGACCCAGCCCTTGCGGTCAACGATCTCAACCCGGCCCTTCTCGATGATAAACAGCTCCCCGCCCTCGGAGCCATATTGCACAATCTCGTCACCGCGATTGAACACCATCGGCTTGAGCATCATGGCAAAGGCCTTGAGCATCGCATCACTGCTACCCTCGAACATCGGTACGCGCTCCAGCACCGTGCGCGAAATACGATCCACCCAGCGGCGATGCCCCGGATTGAGGAGTTCGAAGGAGGCCTTCGGGCCCCATGAACCGAAGGGGTAGTTCGGGAAATCGACTGCCTTCTCCTCGCCCCATACATCCAGCACCGGCTGCACGATGCGCCACGATGTTTCCACCAGATCGGTGCGCGAGAATAATGAGGAATCGCCGTGCATGCAGTCGTAGAGCATGGTTTCGTAGCCCGTACCGGGCTGGCGCGTAAAGGCCTCGTCATACGCGAAATGCATATTCACCTTGCGCATGTGCATCGAAGGTCCCGGCCGCTTGGCCAGAAAACGCAGCTCGATGCCCTCCTCCGGATGGATACGGAAGATCAGCTGATTGGCCTCCAGCTGACCAAAGGCGGGGGTGCCGCGAAAGGTGAACTCTGGAGCACGGCGGAACTGCACGACGATTTCGGTCGTCTTGCTTTCCATCGCTTTCCCCGAACGCAGATAAACCGGCACACCGTGCCAGCGCCAGTTGTCGATGCGCACCTTGAGTGCTGCAAAGGTTTCAGTGTTTGAATGCGGATTGATATGGGCCTCATCACGATAAGCCACAGCCGGGCTGCCATCCGGCTTAACCCCTTCTGCATACTGGCCGCGCACCGCGTTAAGGGCGACATCATCACTGCTCATCAGACGCACTGCGGACAGCAGCTTGAACTTCTCGTTGCGAATCGCATCAGCCTCGAATGAGGTTGGCGGCTCCATGCACAGGTAGGCCATCATCTGGAACAGATGATTCTGGATCATATCGCGCATCACGCCCGATTTCTCGTAGTAAGCCCCGCGCCACTCCACACCCACCTGCTCGGTCGCGGTAATCTGGATATGATCGATATGTGTGCGGTTCCATAAAGGCTCGAACATGCCGTTGGCAAAGCGGAAGGCGAGCAGATTCTGCACCGCTTCCTTACCGATATAATGATCGATGCGATAAACCTGCTCTTCTTTCCAGTAGGAAAGGATTTCACGGTTCAGTGCAATGGCACTGGCCAGATCGGTGCCGAACGGCTTTTCAACAATGATGCGCCGCCATCCATCGCTGTCCCGATTCAGGCCGACGGCTTCGATGTGGGAGGAAAGCATACTGAACACGGCTGGCGGCGTGGCCATGTAGAACAGCACATTGCCTCCGGTGGCATACTCGGCATCCATTTCGCCCAGTTTTTCCTGCAGCAGGCTGAAGGCCTGCGCATCATCAAAGCGACCCTGAATGTAATGGATACCCAGACAAAATGTATGCCAGGCCTGCTCGTCGAACGGGCTGCGTTTGGAAAACTCGCGGATATCCGCATCCATCTTGGCGCGGAAGGAATCGGTCGTGAAATCATCCATGGCCATGCCGAGAATGGCAAAGGATGGCGGCAGGAGATCGTCGCAATAGAGATTAAACAGGGAAGGAACCAGAAGGCGCTTGGTCAGGTCTCCGGAGGCACCGAAAATAACCATGATACAGGGATCGGCGGCATCCTCCCGCAGATGCATCGCAGCCGCCAAATCGGAGAAGTGCTCTTGCGCCATCTGATCATTCATGCGGTCAATCCTAACGCGACGCATGCTGCAAAGCTTGCGAAAAAATTCCGGGCTGCCGATGCCATAAAAAAAGGATTGCGGTGATGCAACCCTTATCGACTGGTGAGCCGGACTGGTCTCGAACCAGTGACCCGCAGATTAAAAGTCTGCTGCTCTACCAACTGAGCTACCGGCCCAATCGGCATCGGCAACCCGGAAAATGGTACTCCCAAGGGGAGTCGAACCCCTGTTTCCGCCGTGAGAGGGCGGCGTCCTGGACCACTAGACGATGGGAGCGTCTTGGGAGGCCGCATTGTCCTGATTCATCTACCGGCGTCAACGACAAAGTGCTTAGCGTAAAATGCTTGCGTGATGTAAAGCACTTTACCCTGAATAGCATATCGTTATCCTGCGGGCATGGTAATATTTCGCTTCATTCTTAACTCTGGCACTAGCCGGTCCTCCATCCTTTGCCTCACCCTGCTCGCCAGCGTGTTGCTTGCCACGCTCTCCATGTCCGCCTGTTCGACCGTGGCTCGCCATGAACCCGTCGAGTTGAAAGATCAGGATGTGGCAACAGTGAACAAAGATGAGCCTGCCCCGCAGCCGGATGCTGTCAGGGTTGTCGCTCCCAATCCGCTGCTCGAAGGCTTGTCAGCTGAGGATATTGCTAGCGTTCAATCCGATGCAAAACGCGTCTACGGGCCGTCTTGGGAAGGGGCCACTGAACGTTCGCGCTATGTTCGTGCCCGTATCCTGCCCATTCTGAAAGACATGGACGCCCCGCAGCAATTGCAAGTCGTGCCGGTTGCTGAATCGGGTTATAACCCGTATGCCTTCTCACCTGTCGGTGCCACAGGCCTGTGGCAGGTGATGCCGGGAACGGCTGTCGTTCTGGGTATGAAAGCGCCCGCCGGATTCGATGCGCGCCGCCATGTTGAAATGAGTACTCGCGGTGGTGTGCAGTACCTGCTGCATATGCATGCCATGTTCGGCAACTGGCCTGTCGCTCTTGCCGCTTACCACCGCGGCCCCGGCAGCATGAGCAGAATACTGAGAAAGTACCCCTGGAAACCCGAGGACGGCTTGGACAAGCTCCGCGTCCCGCCGGTTACGCTCACCTATGTGCGCGGTATTCTCGGTCTTTCGGCCCTGGTACAGAACGGTGAGTGGAGCTTCCCTGTTGCCTGGGAAACACATCAGGTGGCGCTCGAAGGACCGATCGACGTGAATCAGCTGGCGGAGGCCGCCGATATCGACCCCGATGAAATTTACCGCTTCAACCCGGGCCTGAATCACAGCCAGTACCTGACCAGCAAGGTGCTGTTACATGTGCCGGAATTCATGATGCAACCGCTATTGGCCAATGCAGGCGATGCCGCACCGGTGTTTGTACCCATCAAGGTACGCAGCGGCGATAGCCTGTCCGTACTGGCCCGTCGTCATCATACCAATGTGCATGATCTCAAGCGAATCAATCCGGGCCTCACAGCCTTGCTGCATCCGGGACAGAAAATTCTGGTGCCGGCCGGTCATCTGAATTCAGCCAGCCCGCCCCTGAATCCCCTGTTGGCACAAGGCCGGCGGATTCACTACCGCGTGAGAAGCGGCGACAACCTGTGGAATATTGCCAAACGCTTCGGAACCACGCCGTCCGCCATTGCCCGCGCCAACAGCATCCGTCACAACAAGACCCTGCATCCCGGTGATCGTCTGTGGCTGCTGGCCCGCGCACGCACCTCCTGAACCTGACCGCGGCTCCTGACTTGCATCAACGTTCGCTCACATTCCTGCTCATTGCCGTCCTTGTCGCAGCCTGCTCGGCTGATGATGGTAAATCAGGGAAAGCTGGAAATCAGACAGCAGCAGCAACGCCGCCGGCAAGTTCGGAACCGGCGCGCGGCGACCGGCTTGTTTCGGCCAGTATCGGCGATGCCAGCAACCTGATTCCGATGATTGCCGGCGATGCCTCCAGTCATGCCATTGCCGGCCAGATGTACCTGTCCCTTTTAAAGTACGACAAGGATCTGAATCTGACCGGCCAGTTGGCCGAATCATGGCAGGTAGCAACCGACAATCTTTCCATCAGCTTCCACCTGCGCCCCGACCTGAAATGGACGGATGGCAAAGCGCTGACCAGTGCTGATTGCGCCTTTACCCTCAAACTGCTGCTCGATGAGCATACGCAAAGCGCCTACAAATCCGATTTTGTGAAGGTCAAACGGGTGGAAACCCCGGATACACGCACCTTTATCGTGCACTATGATGAACCCTATTCCCCCGCCCTGTCCTCATGGACGGGCTTCGCCATCATGCCGGAGCATGTATTTAAAGGCGTGGATATCATGAACACCGATCTGTCGCGTCATCCCAAAGCAACCATCGGCCCCTACCGCCTGGGAGAATGGCAGGCACAGCAATCCATCATGCTCACCGCCAATCCGGATTATTTCGATGGCCCGGTGTGGATAGCCGAACGCATGACCCGCATTATCCCGGACTCGGCCACCCAGTTTCTTGAGCTCTCCGCCGGTCATCTCGACAGCATGGGACTGACGCCGACGCAATACAGTCGCCTGTTCGAGCATAAAGAACAACTCAAGCGCGATTACACGCGCTATAAATATCTCGATTTCGGCTATACCTATCTCGGTTTCAACCTCAAGCGCGCACCGTTCGACGATGCCCGTGTGCGCCAGGCCATCGCCTATGCCATTGATCGGCAGGAGATTGTCGATGGCGTGCTGCTTGGACTGGGTGAAGCCATTGCGACGCCTTACAAGCCGGGCACCTACTGGGTGAACAAGGACATCAAGGTGCGTCCCTACGATGCTGCCAAGGCCAAAGCGCTGCTCGTTGAAGCCGGTTGGCAGGACAGCAATGGCGATGGCGTGCTGGACAAGGACGGCAAGCCGCTGACATTTACGATTCTGACCAACAACGGCAATAAGCAGCGCGCCGATACCGCCACCATCATCCAGCAGCGCCTGAAGGATGTCGGCATCGAACTCAAGGTGCGTCTGGTTGAATGGTCGGCATTCATCGAGAACTTCATCAACAAGCGCAACTTCGATGCAGTCATCCTGGGCTGGTCGCTATCGCCAGAGCCTGATCAGTACAGCATCTGGCATTCATCGCAGACCGGCGCGCGCGAATTCAATTTCCTGACCTATAACAACCCTAAGGTCGATGCCGCGCTGATTGCCGCCACCAAGACCTTCGACAGGGCCGAGCGCAAAGCATTCTACGATGTGGTACAGGAACAGATTCATGAGGATGTGCCGGTGGTCTTCCTCTATGCCCCCTACTCGCTGCCGGTATTCCACAAACGTTTCCACGGCATCGAAGCTGCTCCCGCAGGCATCGGCTGGAACAGCGAGCATTGGTTCGTGCCGCAGGCCGAACAGAAGTACAGCGTCAACGCTGTTGCCCCCTAAACATCACTGCTGCGGAAACGTAGAGATCCGACGAACGAAAACCAATGAATCCTCAGCACTCTGAATTGAATGACCTCGGCTGGAGCGACTGGTTCGAACAAAGGGCTGAATGCGGCCCAACGGATACTATCGCCCGCGTTGCGGCTGTTGATCGAGGTCAGTTGCTGCTCGTAGATCAGGCCGGCCAATTCCGCGCAAAGCTGTCCGGGAGCTATCTACACAGCCATCACGAGCCGCATGAACGGCCGTGTGTCGGCGACTGGGTCTGCGTGGAAAAGAAATCAGGTGAGGACTTCGGTATCATCCACTCGCGCCTTGAGCGCAGAACTTTGCTGCGTAGAAAAGCCCCTGGAATCGACGTCGAGTACCAGATCATTGGGGCAAACCTGGACTACGCGCTCATCGTTCAGTCCTGCCACTTCGATTTCAATGTAAAGCGCCTGGAACGCTATCTCGTCATGGTGATGGAGGGTGGAGCCGAGCCGTACATTCTGCTGACCAAGACGGATTTGGTGGAGCCAGCCACGCTGGCGGCGCAATTGGCGGAAATACGATCTGCCGGCATTACAGCGCCCATCGTGGCCTTGAGTAATGTGACGCGGGACGGCCTGGATGATCTCAAGCGGCTTCTATTGCCTGGCAAGACGTATTGCCTCGTCGGGTCGTCAGGGATTGGCAAAACCACGCTGATTAATCAGTTGATAGGCCGAGAATATCTGGAAACCGGGGCTGTCAGCGCGACTGGAGAAGGACGGCATACGACCGTTCGCCGTGAACTGATTCGTCTCGACGGAGGCGCGCTCGTTGTCGACAATCCGGGAATGCGTGAATTCGGTATTCTTGACGCAGAAGCTGGTATCGAGGCCAGCTATTCCGATATAACTGAGCTCTCGACTCGCTGCCGCTTTCGAGACTGTAAGCATACGGGTGAGTCGGACTGTGCTGTGCTCGCTGCCCTGCATGCTGGCGAAATCAGCCAGGAGCACCTTGAAAACTTTCGCAAGCTCAGGGAAGAGTCCGACTTCAACAACATGTCCTATGCTGAGCAGAGAAGGAAAGATCGGAACTTTGGTCGGTATATCAAATCGGCAAAGAAGGACTTAAAGGGTAAGTAGAGAATGTATAGCCCATCAGACAGGCACCCGGATTTCATCGGACTGCATGTGTAATCTAGATATGCAAAAAGAAGGAGATAGATGATTCTGCCTCCTTCTTCATTCATGCTGCTTGCCCGGCCCTGTCGTATCCGGTCAGACTCGACCATCATGCAAGCATCAAAACACACCCTCGATAGCGGCTTCCCGCCGGTGGCCCGGATCGATGCACGCATACTGATTCTCGGCTCGATGCCGAGCCGCAAATCGCTGGATGAAGCACAATATTATGCCCACCCGCAAAACGCTTTCTGGCCGATCATGGGGGAGTTGTTCGGCTTCAGTCCGGCCCTGCCCTATGCCGAGCGTCTTGAGCAGCTAAGGGACAACGGGTTTGCCCTGTGGGATGTAGCGCATCAGTGCGTGCGGCCTGGCAGTCTGGATCAGGCCATCGATATGGCCACAGTCGTCGCCAACGATTTTCCCGCCTTTTTCGCAACGCATAAGAATGTGCGGCAGATATTCTTCAATGGCCGCAAGGCCGAGGAGCTGTTCCGCAAGCTTGTCCTGCCTGCCCTGCCGGAAGGGCTCGCCCGCATCGAGCGCCACCTTCTCCCCTCTACCAGCCCGGCGCATGCGGGTCTGAGCCGAGCGGCCAAACTTGCTGCGTGGCAGTCGGTAAAAACAAACCTTGAGGGCAAATCGCCGTCCTGAACGGCCTGCTCCTAATTCGGCATCGCATCAGGATTAAAACGACAACCTTTCTTTCGTTGTTTAAAGTCAAGGCCTTTTCCGACTCTCCCACAAAGTTGCCTATTGGCTCTTAAAAATGCTTGAGATCGTATATTGGTATTAAGATTTTGGCTTTTAGCAACTGGCCCCATGAATAAGCCTGCCGAAAATCGATGTAACTCAGACAATTGTTAGTATTGTTCATTAGATTTGCCGCATTATATATCGTTGCAGCATCCCCATTCCCAAGAATGAAACGCTGATAGTCCTGAGCGAGTTGGCGCAAAGCCGCCCTGATTTTTTCTGAATTCGGATAAGTAGTAGCAATCCAGCGCTGCACATCGTCGCGCACGCCGTCGCCATCGGAATCAATACCTGCCAGCGTCGCCTTGCCAGCCTCCCCCGGATCAGGCGGGAGGGAGGAATGGTCCGCCGCATGGACAAACGGGATTGCAACAAAGAACAGCAGGATGACAAACATCAACGCACGCGGCTTCAACATATCCCCCTTAATTCGGCATTACATCAGGATCAAAGGCACAACTCTGTTTTTTGTTTTGCCTTGAAGGAACCATCTTGCCACTGAGACTATGATCTGCCTGAAACGATGCCCTAACCCTTATGCTGGTATCTAAAATTATTGCCTCCAGATTGTGTGACAGGCTATAGGCATTCGCTGGATCAATATAAAAATAACATTCAATCGCCTTATCCATCTGCAATACATTGTTAAATGTCTTAATAGGATCGGCAGAATCTAATAGGTATTGTTGGATCGCTTTAGCGTCCTGCGTCAATGCAGCCCTCGTCTTCTTAGAGTTCGGATAGGTCAGGGCAATCCAGCGCTGCACGTCGTCGCGCACGCCATCACCATCGGAATCGATGCCCTCCAGCGTCGCCTTCCCAGCTTCACCGGGATCAGGAGGAAGCGATAAGCTGTCACCGGCTTGGGAAAATAGAGGTGCTCCCAGCATCAGTACAATTGCAAACATCAAAACATGCGGTTTCAACATATCCCCCTTCAATCCGACATCGCATCGAAAACAATGCTGCATCCCTGTTTGCAGATTACGGCACCTCCGAAAATCTGACTGTCTATTGGGTGGATACGCCGACCATTCCAAAGAAATTCCCAGAACTGACCCAAGAATCATTCCTGTATGAATTCAATAACATAGACCCTGTCACGCCGACATAAATGGTTGTTGGCACAATGTTATATCCAGTCGTATCAAGAGGAATGGTAGCAACACCTGAAGAACTAACAGCCAACTGCGCATTTTGTATCATCACAACCAGCCACGTGAATGACAAGCTGGTGTCAATATACCCCCCGAACACCATCTTGGACTGGTTTGTGGAAAAGCTATTGAGACCACCATAGGTATAAAGGGCATTAGGTATCTGAATGGGATTAATATATGCTGGAATGGCTGGAATGGCTGGAAGGTCTCCCGGACCACTTAGCGGGGGTATATTGCCACAAGGCGTTCCAGCGCAACCGAAGGGATTCTCTACCGTCATATTGTATTCTGGCAACAACAAGAAAGATGCCCGTTCGATCCAGCCTCCCGACAATTGTTCCCACTGATATGTAACCAAGGAAACCTCGGTAGAACCAATGGTCGTTTTCCCGTTTCCTTCTGAATCCCACCAATATGTAGCAAGCAGTGATTCGTCTGCATATACGATCCCAATGCCTTTTGGCACAGCCACAATCCCAATAGGAAGTCTTCTGAACTCTTGAGGTGAAAGTGCAGGAATTTGCCCAGAAAGCGGTGGCACTGTGGAAGAATTTCCGGCCACTGCAGAAACAGCAGATACGGTTACTTGGCCATCGATGGTTGTTTGAACAGAAAATGCCAGTTGATTTACATCATCCATAATACAAGCAGAAGCACTCATAAAGGTTGCATAACCCCATTTGATATTTCTTGGCATCACAAGTTCATTTTTGAAAGGTCGTTGCAAACTATTCATAACTGTAACGATTCCATTCATAATAAAATTATGTGTGTATGTTCCAGTTAGATACCACTGCACAAAATTATGCCCGAAGGAAGCGTCTGCCCATGCTGTCGTACCGAGTTCCGCCAGATTCGGAGACCATCCAGTTATAGGCTTGGTCGGCATCACCAAACCGAAACTGGTATTATGGATAAATTTCATTATCTCATCTTCGGGTACAGTGATTTGCGGCTCATTATTTCCTAATTTTGACCCCTGATTGGATGCTGCTGGGGTAGCAATTTGCACCACACCGACGCTACTTGCCCATGCGGCATTTTGCAGAGTCAACATACTATAGGCCGCATTGGCATAAAAATTCCCTTGTGAATGGGAAACAATCACGATCTGTTTACCAGCATTTAAAAACCCGCGGTAAAGTGCGACTTGATTTTGCAAATCAGGGTCAAACAAATAAGTGCTGGCATTGGCTCCCGCAGCGATCTGATTCATAAAAATCTGAATAGATGGTGACACACTTTGGATACCGCTGAGCCATCGCCAGAACATCGACCAGTCGTCCTGTAAAACCTTCTGTAGAATTACTTCTGTAGGTTGACCGATGAAGGTGTTGGCATAGTTAAGAACGGCATTCATCAACTTAACAACTGGATTCGGATTTCCACTACCAAGCTGAAACTGCCTCCCATCGCTGGCATAGGCGAGCACGAAGTCGTACTTGGTTTGATCTGCATACGTTTGGGATAATTCGACCAGCTTTCTTTGCAACTCGGTTTTCGATTTGCCTGCATCTAACTCGTCATTAAACATCCCATTGCCATAAACAATCACCATCTTGTTCTGACAAGCCGCAGCATTTGCCTGATGGGCAGACCAAAATACTGCGCAAACAAGAAAAAAAACGAGAATTATTTTATGCATTCCCCCTCCCTTCCCCTCAATTCAGCATCACATCAGGATTAAAATTGCAATTCTGTTTCCATTGATTAAACGGCGTAGAATAAAATGTTTTTCCACTTAAAGTTTGGTCGGCTTGCACCCATGATTGAGAGCGTAAATAAGTGTTTAGAAAGATCGCTTTTAATTCTGAGTTTATCTTATATGAATTAGGGCTAATATATGCAAAACATTCATAATCTTTCCCCATTTTAATTGCACTATTATACGCAGCCACAGGGCTATTAGCGCTCATGAGAAATGTCTGCATTGTTAATGCTGCTTGCGTCAGCGCTGCCCTCACCTTTTGGGAATTCGGATAAGCCATAGCAATCCAGCGCTGCACATCATCGCGCACGCCATCACCATCGGAATCGATGCCTTCAAGCGTCGCCATGCCCGCTGCGCCCGGATCGGGCGGAAGTCCGGCGAGCACGCTGGCATCGTTCACCGTAACGATTTGCGTAGCCGTGGCGCTGTTGCCGTTGGCATCCGTGGCCGTCCAGGTCACGGTGGTGGCCCCAAGCGGGAACGTGGCCGGAGCATCGCTACTGATGGCAATGGGCGTAAATGCATCCGTCGCCGTGGCGGTGCCGATAGCGACGGCAATCGGCTGACCTGTGGCCGAATCCGCCGTCACCGCTGCCGGAGCCGTTACAAGCGGAGGTGTGGTGTCCTGCACAACGACATTCTGCGTCGCCGTTACCGTATTGCCCGCAGCATCGGTCGCACTCCAGACCACCTGGGTCACCCCCATTGGGAAAACGGCAGGCGCATTGTTCGTTGCAACCAGAGCGCCATCGACCAGATCGGTTGCCGTTACAATCCCCAGCACTACCGTCACCTGCGCCGATACCGCTTCGACCGTAATCGCAGGCTGATGAATCGAGATCTCAGGTGGAGTGGTGTCGACTACCGTCACCGTTTGAGTTGCTGTACCGGTGTTCCCAGCTGCATCGGTGGCCGACCAAGTCACCGTGGTTGCCCCAAGAGAAAATGGGCCTGTATTGGAAGGAGTTGCGACCAAACCCGTATCGACGTTGTCCGTCACCGTAGCCGATCCAAGCGTCACCGGCGTCATGATTCCCGTGGCTTCCGATATGACATTGGCAGGGGCAACAACGACTGGTGGAACTATGTCTGCTGTTGGTGCCGGTGGTGCTGGCGGCAGTGTTACGCCATCTGCTCCATTGCCTGCTCCACCCCTGTTTTCTCCCGGATGTTCTCTGTCTTTCGATTTGCTATAGGCATCAGCACGTGTCCGAAAGGAGTTTTGATCCTTTTCCCCATGATTATCCCGAACCTTCTTCTTTTGTTGGTGGTCCCTATCCTCATGTTCCTCGGCGGCAATCGCTGCTGTGATGCCTCCTGATACCACAAATGACAGCGGCTTCTGCATCGAAAGCGGCAAGGCGATACTGCCTAGTAATATCGCTAGCCAAAACACGCGCTTGATCATGCCCCCTCCCCAACAAATAGATACGCGATCAACTTCGGGAAATAGATATTCTTGTCTTAAATTAGAAAATTCCGCCCCCGAAACCCATTTGCTGAGCTCAACATATTAATAATTGGTCAGTTCAGTCAATCCCATGAACATGGGAGCCCTTTTCTCCAGCACCCCCTTGAAACAGCGTAAGCCGACCCCTATCTATTGAGTTCAGAACAATCTGAACGAACAAGCCTGAGGAGAAACCATGAGCACCCAGAACAATACCGAAACCCGCGCCTTCCAGACCGAGGTCAAACAGCTGCTGGATCTGATGATTCACTCGCTGTACTCCAACAAGGAAATATTCCTGCGCGAACTGATTTCCAATGCCTCCGACGCCGCCGACAAGCTGCGCTTCGAGGCCACCACGGACGATGCCCTGTTCGACGGTGATTCCGACCTGCATGTGTACATCGGCGTGGACAAGGAAGCCCGCACCATCACCATCCGCGATAACGGCATCGGCATGAGCCGCGACGAGGTGGTGGACAACATCGGCACCATCGCCCGTTCAGGCACCCGCGAATTCTTCGACAAACTCTCCGGCGACAAGGAAAAGGATGCGCACCTGATCGGCCAGTTCGGCGTCGGCTTCTATTCCTCTTTCCTGGTTGCCGACAAGGTGACCCTGACCACGCGCCGCGCAGGCCTTGAAAAGGAACACGGCGTACACTGGGAATCCAAGGGGGATGGCGAATACACGCTGGAAACCGTGGAGCTTGCAGCACGCGGCACCGAGATCGTGCTGCACCTGCGCGAGGATGCCTCCGAATTCCTCGATGATTACCGCCTGCGTTCCATCATTCATAAATATGCCGACCACATCCCCTTCCCCATCCGCATGCTGGGCACACCGCTGCCAGCAGAGGAAGGCGAGGAGGAGAAGCCGGCCGAGATTGAAACCGTCAACCAGGCCTCTGCCCTGTGGACACGCCCCAAGTCGGAACTGTCCGATGAGGACTACACCAACTTCTACAAGCACATCGGCCATGATTTCGAGGCGCCGCTGAGCTGGATTCACCAGCGTCTGGAAGGCAAATACGAATACACCCTGCTGCTTTATCTGCCGAAGAGCGCGCCGTTCGATCTGTGGCAGGCCGAATCCCGTCATGCCGTGAAGCTGTATGTGAAGCGCGTGTTCATCATGGAGGCCGGCGAAGACCTGCTGCCACGCTACCTGCGCTTTGTGCGCGGCGTGATGGACTCCAACGATCTGCCGCTGAACGTTTCGCGTGAAATCCTGCAGAAATCACCGGCCATGGATGCCATGAAGAAGGGCGCGACCAAGCGTGTGCTTGGACTGCTTGAGGACATGGCCAAGGACAAGCCTGAGGATTACGACGGCTTCTGGCAGGAGTTCGGCAATTGTCTGAAGGAAGGCATCGTCGAGGACTTCGCCAACCGCGAGAAACTGGCCGCCCTGCTGCGCTTCGCTTCAACCGAGAATAGCGAACAGAAAGTCAGCCTCGGCGACTATGTCGGCCGGATGAAAGACGGACAGGACAGTATCTACTTCATCACCGCCGATACCTTGGCCGCCGCCTCGCACAGCCCGCATCTTGAGGTCTTCCGCAAGAAGGGCATCGAGGTTTTGCTGATGCACGACCGCATCGACGAATGGCTGGTTTCCCACCTCACCGAGTTCGATGGCAAAAAGCTTGTATCCATTGCCAAGGGCGAGCTCGATCTTTCTGCCATCGGCAGTGAAGAAGAGAAGGAAGCCGAGAAGAAGGCCGAGGAAGAAGCAGCCAAGCATGCCGGACCGGCAGTGGACAAGATCAAGAAGGCACTCGGCGAGCGGGTCAAGGATGTACGCATCACCACCCGACTGACCGAATCACCCGCCTGCCTGGTTTCCGACAAGTTCGATATCAGCGGCAATCTGGAGCGCATCCTGCGTCAGGCCGGACAGGACGTGCCACAGGTCAAACCGATTCTGGAGATCAATCCGGAGCATGAGCTGGTCAAGCGTCTGGCCAAGATGCGTTCTGAGGACAAGATCGCCGATTTCGCCGACATCCTGTTCGATCAGGCTGTGCTGGCCGAAGGGGCGCTGCCTGAAGACCCGGCTGGCTTCGTACGCAAGATCAACGCCCTGCTTACCCAGTAAGCGAAACCCGACACAACGGCAAACAGCCGCTCCGCTCCCGGACAGGGAGTTGGAGCGGCTTGTGCCGGATGAACGTATTAAGTCTTTGTGGAAAACGCTACCGCAACTGCCCTTAGGCGTAGTTACAAGCTCGGTTCAATGCAAAGCTAAAAATAGCCTCAGGCTACGCTGTCATCTTCCCGTGCAGGCAATGCCTCATCGGTATCCGATTCCGGCAATGCTTCGCCCTCAACCGCTTCAGTCGGCTCTTCGCCTTCCACCTGGTCCCGCTTTTCCAGCTTGCGCAGGCGCTTCTCTTCCGCCTTCGCCTGCTTGGCGAGCTCTTTCTGACGTTTCTCGTACTTGAAATTCGTTCTGGCCAAGGGAATGCCTCCAATCGCAACTTCTGTCCGACTGGGCCACCAAATCTTGCCGATGAATGCCTGAAACCGGATAGGCGCGAACTATGCCAAGCTTTAGCCTTCCCGTCCCGCTAATTTGTTTCAGCAGACAAGACGCAGGGATATCGACAAGTCTGATTGTCCGTCAAACAATGCGCCGCGCAAATTATTCCACTGTGGAGAATCAAGCATGAGCATTCTGAATCTTGTCCTCGCATTTTTCCTGCCGCCGCTGAGCGCTTTCCTTCAGGTTGGAGCATCCAAGCATTTTTCATCAATATCGTACTGACCCTGCTGGGCCTTGTTCCTGGCATTGCACACGCCATCTGGCTGGTCGTTACCAACAAGAAGGGCAGAGCTGACTCCCTGCTGTCTGAATAATTGATTATAAGCCTGCCCTTGTTACCTTTCACGCAACAGCAGCTTATATCAAGGGGAGCACGATGCCGGATTGTCTGTTTTGTAAAATCATTGCCGGGGATATTCCTTCCGGCAAGGTCTATGAAGATGAAGATGTGTATGCCTTCAAAGATATCCATCCCAAGGCGCCGACACATGTGCTTGTGATCCCCAAACAGCACGTAGCCACATTGTCCGACTGCGACGACCCTGCCCTGATCGGCATGCTGATGGACCGCGTGCGCAAAATTGCCGACGAGGTACTGAATCTTGCCGCCGGCTATCGCGTGGTCATCAATGTGCGCGAAGGTGGTGGGCAGGAAGTTTTCCACCTGCATGCCCATATCCTCGGCGGAAAAAAGCTGCCGTTCTAAAAGCATAAACAACCCCACATGAAACGCCGCTCGCGTCCACACTCACATCTTACTGCCTTGCAAGCGGGACTTTCCGAAGTGCTTGGTGAAGATCAGCTCAAACGTCTGGCCGATATCGGCCGGATACGACGTGACTGGGCGAAGATAGTCGGACCAGTTCTCTCACAGCACACAGAGCCGTTAAATATCGATAACGGTTGCCTGCACGTTGCTGTGGATCACCCGGCCATGGCACAACAGATGCGTTTTCTGCATGAGGAAATTCGCGAGGCATGTTTTAAACAATGCCGGGTTACCGGCATCAGCAATATCCGTACCCGCCATCAACCCGGGGCCGGCATGCCGAGCCGCAGCCATGTTACCTTGCCCTTGCACCCCCTTTCCCTTAGCGACAAGAAAGCTGTGGCCAGAGAAGTGCATCAGGTACACAACAAGGCACTGCGCCGTGCCATGTTCGAGGCGCGCATCAATCAGCTGCGGCATCAGCCACCTGTCGAGGCGTAAAAAAACCTGTATATCTATGTCGAATGGTTAATCAGGAATGAGGATAGGCCCTGTCAGCACTACAGCGCCAAACGTGCGCCTCGTTTTGCATTGTTGCCATGAGGTAAAACAGGCGCCGGCAAAGAGTGCCGGCCCGGAAAATCAGCTGGCGATGAAGATTTCGATACGGCGGTTTTGATCCCGTCCTTTTTCGGAGGTGTTATCTGCAACCGGATCGGCAGCTCCACGTCCTTCAACCCGAATGCGATTCGCTTCTATGCCTGCACCCCAGACAAACACGCGTGCTACAGCTGCAGCACGTGCTGCAGAAAGCTCCCAGTTGTCGGCGAAACGGGTCTTGAGTTCCCCGGACACCGGCAAAGCATCACTGTGGCCGACAATACGAATCGAATTGTCGGCGCCCTTCAACACGACCAGCGCCACATTGGACAAAACCTTGCGCCCCTGAGCGTTGATTTGAACTGAGCCTGAAGAAAACAGCACCGCCTCAGGCAACGTGACGCGCACCCCCTCATCTGATGCGCTGCTCACTTTTACACCTTGCGTACTGATCTCTGACTTAAGACTGGACTGTAAATCCTTGACCACGTTCTCAAGTTCGCGGATACGTTGATCCTGACTCCGATCGCTATTCTTGAGCGCATTCACATCACTAACCGAACCCATGATTTCATCATAATGCTGCGTGCTCATGCAGCCAGACATGAGAACAAGCAACCCCAGCATCCATACCGAGCGTTTCATGATTATCTCCTTATTTAAAGAATTGTTCAGGTTAATGATATTTGCGCGCCGCGAGGAGCACAACTTCCAAACCCTGCACACTTCATGTCATACCTGACAACGGTGCCGCAAGTTATCGAATAAGTAAAGTATTTTCATATGTGTTGTGACTTTCATCACGCTTTCTCAAAACACCACGGGACTTGACTTGTTTGCTTCAGAACCAATCATCCGTCGAAGTGTAATTCAGCATCACCCAGCCCATTCCAATCGAGGTAACCCGATGAAAAAATGCATCATCCTTTCCCTGCTCGCCATCTTCACACTGGCTGTCATGGCCCCGGACGCGGATGCAAGACGATTCGGCGGTGGCTCCAGCTTTGGCAAGCAACGCATGCAACAAACAGCCCCCAAACAACTTTCTCCGCAGAAGGCCGCGCCCGGCAATCAGGCAGGCAATACCAGCCAGCGTGGCTCCGCACGCACCGGCATGATGGGCATGCTCGGTGGTCTGGCCCTCGGCGGCCTGCTTGGCGCGATGTTCTTCGGCGGCGCTTTTGAAGGCATTAAAATGTTCGACATCCTGATCATCGGTGGGCTGATCTTTCTGGTGATCTGGTTCCTGCGCCGCAAGGCGCAGCCGCAAGCAATGGCCTACGGACAGCAAGCCAGTGCCACATCCAGCCAAGCATACGATTTTAATGCCCAGCCCTCGTCCAGCGTTAACATGCTGCGTCCCGACATCAATGAAACCCATTTCCTCAAGGCAGCACGTGATATCTTCGTCCGCATGCAGGCAGCATGGGATGCGCACGACCTTGAAGACATCCGTCGTTTCAGCACCCCTGAGGTGGCAGAAAAGATTGCAGCCGATATGCAATCCGGCGAACGCAATCGAACTGAGGTGACCACGCTGCAGGCAAAACTGACTGACAGCTGGATAGAATCCGATCTCGAATGGGCTGCTGTAGATTTTAATGCCCTGCTGCGTGAGCAGAGCCTTGGCAGCAATGAGGCTGTAAGCGATGAGATCACGCATGAGATCAGTGAAACATGGATTTTCCGCCACGACCCGAGCAAGAATGATCCGACCTGGTTTCTGGCCGGCATCCAGCAGCACGATGGTATCCACGCAAGAAACCCATAGGCTCACCTTCCCGTGACACATGAATAAACCCCCTGGATTCAAGGAGCTGTTCGAGCTTTACCCGCTTTAGTCTACTATAATGAAATCTATGGGCCTGAGTGGCTGATCGCTCCAGCAGGGGTAGAAACCTGATGACAGAAAAGCGGAACGTACTGATCGTGGGTTATGGTGAAATGGGACATGCCATGCAGTACCTGCTGGGTGAAAGGCATCATCTTTCCATTTTCGATTTACGTTCAATTGATGGCCTCGCACCCATCAATATTGAACAGGAAGCAGCCTGCGCAGACTTCATCCTTTTCTGCATTCCTACCCAACAGCTCGAACCCATGCTGGAAAGGCTCGTCCCCCATCTGCAAAAGCAGGCGATATGCCTGAGCATCTCCAAAGGGCTTGATGATCTTGGCCGCACACCCGCCCAGGTTTATGAGCAGACAGCGCATAGAAGTCTGCTCTACTGTCTACTTTACGGACCCATGATCTCCGAGGAAATACGTGCCGGCCGCTTCGCCTTTGCTGAACTCGGATGCTCTGATGAGGCGATCTTTGATGACATAAAGTCGCTCTATCAGGGTTCCGCTCTGGGCATTCGTAAAAGCGATGACATTACCGGCATCTCCTGGTCGGTGATTCTGAAGAATGTCTATGCCATTGCCTTCGGAGCCGCCGATGAACTGGGGTTGGGTGACAATGTGCGTGGATTTCTGACTGTGAGCGCCCTGCAGGAGTTGAGCTCCATTATGAAAAGGATGGGCGGCAAAGCTTCGACCCCGTTGCATCTGTCGGGCCTGGGCGACCTGATTACAACCGCCACCAGCAAGGGCTCCCACCACCATGAACTGGGCATCAGACTTGCCCGGGGAGAAACAAAAGATATCAGTGGCGAAGGCATTCATACACTGAGCATGGTGGGGAAATATGAGCTATTCGATATCTCTTCCTATCCCCTGTTTGATCTTACCCACGAACGGTGGACACCCCAATTAGTCGTTTTTCTGTTGCTTCGAAAGCCAACGGAGCTTCGTAACGAATCGTAGAATGCCGACGCTGGCGATTGTAAAACACTTCCATATATTCGAACAAACTTGCACGAGCCTGATCACGAGTTTTGTAATCACAGTGCATAACCAATTCTGTCTTGAGCGAATGGAAAAAGCTTTCCATAGGCGCATTGTCCCAGCAATTTCCTTTGCGACTCATGCTTTGACGAATCGCATGTCTGGCAAGCAAGGCACG
>MNXA01000050.1 GCA_001871195.1 Zetaproteobacteria bacterium CG1_02_55_237 | reverse complement strand
AGAAGCACGAACGCACAGTCAACAAAGACAACACCGTCAGCTTTGAGGGCAGAACCCTGCAAATCCCCAGCAATGAATACCGACACCATTATGTCAAAGCCAGAGTGCGTGTTCACTGCTATACCGATGGCAGCATGGCCATCTTCCACGGGCCAAGAAAACTCGCCGAGTTTCAGCCTCTTCTGAAGCCCAAGGCCAGCAAGCCGGAACTACCACTACCAAGGCTGAAGGCAGCAATATGAACCAAAACCAAACCGGACAACCCTTGTGCTCTAAAACCGGACAACTCTATTTGTTGCCAACAGGTGCGGTGTTGTTTTAGTTTCCGTCGCCGTGGTCATATTTGGATATATTTTGTAGTGCGTGTTTTGATTGCGTAGAGGTAAATTTGCAGGGCGGGGAATCGTCCAAGCCCTATTCAATTCATATCAGGATACAGGAGCGTTAAATGCTGGCTTATATAGGCAGAGTCCTCGCCTTGGGATTCTTGTCGCTTTCCTGCTTGCCGGGGGCACTGCAGGCTGATGGCCTGGGTGGTGATATGGGCGGGCTGCGGCAGCAGATGCAGTCGCATGGCCTGAACCTGGATGTGACCTATGTTGGTGAGTTTGTGCGCAATCTGGATCCCGGACTGGTTAGTCAGCGCAAGGATACCATCTATCAGGACAATCTTGATCTGACTGCTGCGCTGGATAGCGAAGCGGCTGGCTTATGGCCTGGCGGAACATTCTTTATATACGGACTGTTTAATCATGGCGGGTTTCCATCGGCAACAGTAATTGGTGATCTTCAGGCAGTTAGTAATATCGAGACGGCCCGCAACCAGTTTATTATCCATCAGGCGTGGTACGAGCAGCAGCTTGCCGATGGGGCTGTATCGTTGCTGGGCGGCCTGCATGATCTGAACTCGGATTTTTATGCTTCCGAATATGCCAGTCTTTTCCTGAATTCATCGTTCGGTATTGGTCCGGAAATATCGGGTAATGTAGCAACTTCACTGTTTCCCCAAGCTGGATTGGGTTTCCGTCTGAAGCTGACGACGCAGGATGGGTGGTATGTGCAGACGGCGGTCTATGATGGTGATCCGGCAACACGCAGTCTTTCCTCGGCAGAGGGGTATATGCTCATTGCGGAAGCCGGCGTTCACCCTGACGAAGGCCGCAGCTACAAGCTGGGTGCATGGCAGCATAGCGCCCAGAAATCATATGCCGGGCAAACCTTCAGTTCTGATTATGGCTTGTACGCGTTGGCTGATCAGCCGCTTTATTCTTTTTCAGGTGGCGGCGATCTGGGCGGATTTGCTCAATTTGGCTGGGTGCCGAAAAAGCGCAATGAGATTACCCGCTATATAGGAGCCGGTCTGCATCTTAAAGGCGCGCTACCGCTGCGCCGGGATGACGAACTCGGTCTGGCGGTGGCCAATGCGTATACCCGCACGGGAACCGAGAGCTCCATCGAACTTGCCTGGCACGCGGATTTGTATCCCGGTCTTGTCCTGCAGCCCTCCATGCAATGGATACTGAATCCCGGCGGTGATGCTGCGGCCTCAACCATTCGGGTCGCCTTGCTGCGTTTCGAAATTTCCCTGTGAGGATGCCTGCTATCATGCGGGGGTGCCTCGCGCTCGTATCAACGCTAGTCTTGGCATATCCGGAGGATTTACTTTGAAACGATATATTGGATTGCTCGGCCTGTGCGCCCCATTGTGCATCGTCTTGCTGCTTGGCGGCTGTTTGTCGCAGGAAGGTCGGCAGGATAGTGCCGCGATGCTGGCGCAGCAGATGCATGCAGCCATGCAGACGCAGGACTGGGATGCAGCCATGCCGCTGTATGGCGATGCATTCCTTGCCGGGCATGACAGGCAGGCATGGCGCGACAAGCTTGCCTCCCTGCAGGAGCGTTTTGGAAAACTGCAAAAAATAAAACCCGAATTTGACCAGCGCTCTCCGCGTCTGGGCGGTGTTGTTTATGCCTACGGATTCAAGCTGGTGTTCGAACGTGGTGTGGTGCGTGAAACACTGAGCATGTTCAAGGACGATCAGGATAACATCGCAGTGACCGACCAGATATTCAAATTCAAGGACGACCTTCTGTGATACTCAGACGCCTGTTTCCCTTTCTGCTTCTCCTTATGACTCTTTCAGCCTGTACAGCAATGGATGACCCGGTGGATGAGCAACTCTTGCTTCGTCTGCAAGGTGATTGGCAGCAGTTGGATGGGCGCTCAAGCCTCACTATCTATGAAGATGAGAGCCTTAAATTGAGCATGCCGGACGAGAATCCGCCGCTTCGTCTGCTGACCGCCGTGGAGAACAACAAGGATCACGGCATCGGATTTTCTGTTGGTGATCGCTGGGGCGGGCCGGTGTATATCGTTCTGGCGGAAGATGGTGAGAGCCTGAAGTTGAACTTCCCACCCAGCGATCCGCGACTGGACGATGGCAGGGTGATGTCTTTCAAGCGCACCCGTTAAGTTCTTCATGAGGATGCGCTGAGTATGGAAAACCATTCACATTCCGATTCACACTCCGGGCATTCCCCGCTGAATTTCGCACTCCTTCTAACCACACTGTTTGCCGTCATCGAAGCTGTCGGTGGCTGGATTTCGGGCTCTCTCGCCTTGATGGCTGATGCCGTGCACATGGCTTCCGATGTTGCGGCGCTGGCACTGGCAGCACTGGCGCAGCGCATTGCCAGCCGCCCGGCGCATGCCGGCATGACCTATGGCTACGGGCGGGCACAGGTGTTGGCTGCACAGGTGAATGGGCTGGCACTTTTGTTTGTCGCCGGCTGGATCGTCTGGGTGGCAGTGGAGCGGCTGCAATCGCCGCCACATGTGCAGGGAGGCCTGATGCTGGCCGTCGCCTTTGCTGGCCTGCTGGTTAATGTGGTCATTCTTCGCTGGCTGCACGGTGGGCATGATATCAATACACGTGCGGCTTACTGGCATGTGCTGGGTGATCTTCTCGGTTCAGTCGCTGCTGTTACCGCTGGCGTGGTTATTGTATCGACTGGATGGATGCCGATTGATCCGTTGTTGTCCTTTGTCGTAGCAGTGATTCTTGTCTGGGGTGGTTGGCGACTGGTACGTGACACCACGCTGCAACTGATGGATGGGGTTCCAGCAGGCGTCGATATGGAAGAAATAAGGCAGAGCATGCTCGGCGTGAGAGGTGTGGACGATGTGCATCACTTGCATGTCTGGACGTTACCTGACGGGCGACTGGCACTTTCTGCGCATGTGCACGTCGATCATATGCAGGCATGGCCGCAGATGCTGCCGCAATTGTTGGTAGCACTTGATGCTGTAGGAATTGCGCATGTCACCCTGCAACCGGAAAATGGCGAGGGCTCCTGCGGCGCTGTGGCTGCAAAGGCCAGATAAAGTCTTTTTGGAATTCGGGTCTGATTTGCGGATTCAGGTGATAAGACTGATGCCCAATATGCTGGTTTGCAAAGTTTGACCCCAGATTACCCTTCGAGATGCATTATTTTTGAACCCATTCAAATGCATCCTTTTCATTTTTAAATACACCAATCTCTTTATTGGCATTTTTTGAAAATTTCCTGTAAGTCTCATACATTCTCGCAAGACCGAATGCCAAGTTAGAGTTGACAATCAAGGCGAGTTTTCTAGTGGTTTCACTGTGATCGGTCGTTGATGCAATGTGAGCAATCTTTTTTATTCCTTCAACAGTAATTTGGGTACTGGTCATCTTTCTAAAATCCACGACTTCATTGTAATGAATGTAGTCGGGTTTGTTTTGGATTTCCTCTTGGTATTTCTTGATTGCATCTATGATCTCGAAATCACGCGCAATACCTTCCCATCTTGTGACGATGAGCTTGGTTTTATGATCGATGTGATGATTAGCTGGCATAATTTATTTTCATAGGTGGTTGTTATTGATGCAAGGAATTAAATCATTGTTTTCTTCATATACATAGCCTCAATTTCTCCATACCCAATAACACCCCTCAAGCATGCAATGGATAAACAGTGTTCCGAATAAAGCCATGCGTCAAATCTGCTGTTCCGAACAGCTCCGGAAGCAGCTATTGTAAAGGAACTGGCGATCAGACGGGAGATATTCATGACGATTCGCGAATTCAGCAGGTATGGCATGGCATGGACGATAGCGCTGTCCATTCTGGCTGCCGTGGCGCAGCCAGCCCACGCTATGCAGGTGGAAGAGCTGATCCATCATATTGACGAGCTCTGGCGTGGCGAAACCTCCCGGGCCAATATGACTATGACGGTCAAGACCCGTCGCTACGAGCGCAGCATGACATTGGAAGCCTGGTCGCGGGGCAAGGAATACTCTCTCGTGGTGATCCGCGAGCCGGTCAAGGATCGCGGTATCGCTACCTTGAAAGTGATTGGCAACATCTGGAACTATCTACCCAAGATCAACCGCGTGACCAAAGTGCCGTCGAGCATGATGTCCGGCTCGTGGATGGGCAGCCACTTCACCAACGACGATCTGGTGAAGGAGAGCACTTACGAGGACGACTACAATTCCAGCATTACCTTCGAAGGAAAGCGCGACGGTAAGTTGATCTACGAAATAAGCTCCTTGCCCAAGCCGAACGCTGCTGTGGTCTGGGGCAAGGTCGTGATGGAGATCGACCAGCAGACGCTGGCTCCCTACCGTGCACGCTATTTCGACGAGGAGGGGGCACTAATCCGCACACTGAGCTTTGATCAGGACAGGACGATCGACGGCCGTGCTGTGCCCATGCGTCTGAGCCTGCAACCGGAGGATAAGCCGGAAGAATCAACCGTGATTCTCTATCAGGATATCAGGTTCGGCGTGCCGCTGGAGGCGGGTTTCTTCTCCCTGCAAAACCTCCAGAAGCGACGCTAGGCGGGTAGATGCATAATTTAGGAGCTGCATCGCCGTTCGGGCGCTTGTTCATCCTGCTGTTCATCGCCTGGCGCAACATCTGGCGCAACCCGGTGCGCAGTGTGCTGACTATTGCTGCGCTGGTCGGCGGTCTGATTATGGTGATTCTCTATGCCTCGTTGCTGGAGGGGATGACGCGGCAGATGGTGCAGTATGCAACCGAGGTGACCACCGGCCATCTGCAGATTCACCGCCAGGCTTTTATCGATGATCAGGACCTTTACGCCACACTACCCTGGCCCTATCTCGAACGCATCGAACGCGATTTCCCCACCATCCATATTGCGCCAAGGCTTTACGCGGCAGGGCTCGCCAGCTCTGCCACCACTTCCACCGGTGTATTGATCAAGGCGGTGGACCCTGAGCGCGAAGCGGAAGTCACCACCACGCTGAGCCATGTGCGCAGTGGTGAGGTGAATCTCGGTATTGCCGACACCACCTCGACCGGGCTGGTCCGCTACAATGTTGTGGTCGGCGCGCAACTGGCGAAGAACATGAAACTCAGTCCCGGCAGCGAGCTGGTGCTGGTGACTCAGGCAGCCGACGGCAGCATCGGCAACAACCTCTACCGTGTGGCCGCGGTGCTCCGGCCGCTGGAGCCCAACTTCGATCGCATGGGCGTGTTGATGTCGATCAAGGCCTACCGGCAACTGATGTATCTGGATAGCGGCTTCCACGAACTGGCAATCAAGCTGGAGGATATCGACGCACTGCCCGAAGTGCAGGCGGCACTGGATGCCGAGATGCAGACCCTGCAGGTGGCGCAGCCGCTGGATAAGCTGGGGGGGCTGGCTGTGGTGCGCAACTGGCGGCAACTAACCCCGGCCATCTCGGACATGTTGCAGTTGAGCCGCTCGATGCTGTTGCTGATCGGCCTGATCGTCGTTGGCCTGGCCTCGCTGGGCATGCTTAACACGATGCTGATGGCGGTGCATGAACGGGCTCACGAATTCGGCATCCTGCTCTGTCTCGGCATGAAGCGTCGCTGGCTGCTGTTGATGGTATTGCTGGAGTCGTTCTTCCTGGCCCTGATATCGGCAGTGGTCGGTTCGGTGCTCGGCACATTGTTGGCACGCTATCTCGAGGAACATGGCATCGACTTCAGCGCCAGCATGCCCGATGGCTACGACTGGGCTGGCATGGTCTTCGAACCGGTGATGAAGGGTTACCTGGAACCGGGACAGATCGTCGAGGCCTGCTTGTTGATGTTCGCCGTAACCTTCGTTGCCTCGCTGATTCCCGCCTGGCGGTCGGTGCGGCTCAAGCCCGCGGAGGTGTTGCGATGAGCCGGCAGCGCAGCCATATGCCGTTCTTTATGCTGGTGAAACTGGCCTGGCGCAATCTCTGGCGTCACCGACGACGCACTATCATCACCCTCAGTTCCATCGCCATTGGCTTCGGTCTGGCGGTGGTTTCCATCGGTATTGGCGACGGCAGCCATAATTCCATGATTCGCAATGCCATCAAGCTCGGCGAAGGCCATCTTGCGGTACAGGTCCCCGGCTATCTCGAAGCGCCGGCTAACTACAAATATCTCGCCGATGGGCACAGCCTGCAGGCGAAGCTGGAAGCTTTGCATATCGCAGGCAGTGTGGAAGCACGCATCTCGCTGCAGCTGCTGGCCAGCAGCGCCAACAACTCTGTTGGTGCAGGTCTTGAGGGTATGAATATTGTCAGCGACCCGCGGGTGGCGATGCTCAAGCCGAAAATGATCGCCGGCCACTGGCTCGAAGCCGATGATCATCGAGGTGTGCTGATCGGTGACGGTATGGCGCGCAAACTCAAGGTCAAGGTCGGCGGCAAGGTGGTGCTGATGGCGGGTACGCAGGGCGGGGACTCGCAGGCGCAACTCGGCCGGGTGCGAGGCATCTTCGACTCTCACGTTGACGAACTCGACGACTTCCTGGTGCTCAGCGATATCGATTTTGCCCGGCGTTTCCTTACAGGTGAGGGCGCTGTTGCGGAACAACTGCCAGTGACACGTTTTTCCGTATTCCTCAACGATCCGGACAGTATGGCCCAGTGGAAAGGATTGATCCAATCTGCGATGGCCGGTGAAGATGTCGCTGTGTTGGACTGGCACGAAATGATGCCGCAGCTGGTGCAATTTATTGTTATTGATGATGCGGGAAACTATGTCTTTTTAACCCTGATCCTGATCATGGTGGTGTTTGGTATTCTCAATACCGTCCTGATGAGTGTTCTCGAGCGGACGCGCGAATTCGGTCTGTTGCGCGCGCTGGGGCTTGGCCGATATCACCTGTTGCTGTTGGTGATGTGCGAGTCGGTCTTACTCAGTGTGCTGGCCGTGGTGATCGGCTGGCTGGTCGGAGGTGGCGCTCACTGGTGGATATCCACCCATGGTATCGACTTTTCGGCCCTGATGGGGGGCGAGATGTCCATTGCAGGAACCTTCATGGATCCTGTGATTTACACCGAATTATCGCAGGGGCGGGTGATTCAGCTGACTGTCATCGTTTTTGCCGTCACCCTGGCCTCCGGAATCTATCCGGCGCTCAAGGCGGCCCGGGTGGCGCCGGTTGCGGCGCTACGCACATGAACAGGTACGAGGAGATGGCGATATGGCGCTTTTGACACTGCAGGATATCGGCAAATGCTATCGCCAGGGCGAGGTGGAGGTGCAGGCGTTAACGGGCATTGATCTGGTGCTGGAAGAGGGCGAGTTTACCGCCCTCGTTGGTCCTTCCGGCTCCGGCAAGACCACGCTGCTCAACATCATCGGCGGGCTGGATGCGCCGAGCTCCGGCCATGTGCATCTTAACAGCACCGATCTCACCAACCTGAATGAGGCGGCACTCTCTGATTTTCGCCTCTTCCAGCTCGGCTTTATTTTTCAGGCCTACAATCTGGTGCCCGTGCTTTCCGCGCTGGAGAACGTTGAACTGATCATGGTGTTGCAGGGGCGACCATTGCAGGAGCGACGCGAACGCGCCGAGCACTACCTGGCACTGGTCGGCCTGAAAGAACTGATGCAGCGGCGTCCTGCAGCGCTCTCCGGCGGCCAGCAGCAACGTGTAGCGGTGGCTCGCGCCCTGGCAGCAGGGCCGCGGCTGGTGCTGGCCGACGAGCCGACCGCCAACCTCGATTCGGAGAACGCCGCTGCATTGCTCGACATCATGCACAGCCTCTCGCACGAAGAGAAAACGACCTTCATCTTCTCCACCCACGATCCACGCGTGATGGATCGGGCCGAACGGATTATCACTCTGCACGACGGCTCGATTATCGGCGACAAACGGAATTGAATCCGTGAACTGCAGGCTTAGCCGGGGTCTTCTTGCCCTCGTCCTCTTGATGCTTCCTGCGCTGGCGGATGCAGTCGATCTGACAGGGCGGGTTTCGCTGCTCGGCAGTGGCGCCCGAAGCCAGCCCGGCGACATCGGCCATCTGCCCGGCGGCAACAACACGCAACTGCTCGACCAGGAAAGCCTCCGCTTGATGCTCGACGATGCCGCTCAGGCGCATGAATGGTCGCTGCATTTTAAGACGCTCAGGCAGAACTTCGTGCGCTATCCTGTCACCAGCCTGCAATCGAGCGATCTGTTCCGTAGCGACAAGCTTTCCGGGAACTGGCAGAACAATCAGACCAGCAATCATACCACCCGCATCCGCTACGAGTTCGACAGGGCTTTCTACAAGCTGCGTGCTAAGAACATCACGTTTGCCGTCGGTCGTCAGCCGATCGATTGGGGAAGCGGCCGCTTCTGGCAGCCGCTGAACGTTTTCGGTGCTTTTGCGCCGACCGATCTCGATACCGATTACAAGCCGGGCATCGATGCCGCCACCCTTAAGTGGTTTCCCTCAGCCTTCTCGTCGCTGACCGCTGTCTTTGTGCCGCCCCTGAACCGGCAAGTGGTCACCCGGGCCAGCGGTGCGGTTCATTACCGGCAGCAGGTCGGTGAATCGTCGGAGGTGGCGCTGCTTGCCGGATCCGTGCTCGGTGACAGCGTGTCCGGAGCCTCGTTCGAAACCGATGTCGGCGGCGTCGGCTGGCGCCTTGAGGGGCGCTACACCACGGCGAAGCACGGCTCGGTATGGTGGGTCAGCGGCATCGATTACCAGTTTGAGGACAGCACCACGCTTACGGTGGAGTGGTACGAAAACAGTGCCGGTGCTGCCAGTGAGGCGGAGCTTGCCGCAATATCGAACGACCGGGCAGTGCGCTACGGGCTACAGCAGCAACTCGGGCGTCATGTCCTCGGTATGTCCCTCAACCGGACCATGACGCCGCTCTTGAGCGGTAATTACCTGATGCTTGCCAGCGGCCTGAAGGGCGCCGGTAATAACACGTCGCTATCCTTGCTGCACCAGGTCAGCTTTATCTATTCGCTGAGCAACGAATCGGACCTGCTGTTTGCACTGCTTATCGCGACGGGCAAGGGGGTGAGTGCAGTGGGGGTATCGCAATCGGAGTTCGGCCATGCACCGGCCAGTGCCATGTTGCGCTACCGTCGCTACTTCTAGCAGGAGAAGAAAACATGCCCGAGTTACCTGAGGTTGAAACCGTATGCAGGGGGCTGGCACCGCACCTGACGGGCCGGCGCATCGAGGCGGTTCAATGCTTTCGTGCTGATCTGCGTTATGCGCTGCCGGACATGTCGCGGCTGGTCGGGCGATGCTGTGAGCGCGTAGCACGACGCGGGAAATATCTGCAATTCTTTTTTGATGATCTGTTGCTTGTCTGGCATCTGGGTATGACGGGAAAATTTCATGTCATACCTGCACAAACACCTTTAACTGCCCATGAACATGTGCGTTTTGAACTTTCTGGAAATGAGTGCTTGAGCTATCGTGATGCACGCCGATTCGGCTATGCAGGGCTGATGGCGACCGATTCTTGGGAGATGCATCCGTGGTTTGCCAAGCTCGGTCCCGAGCCTTTGGGCGATGACTTTGACGGCCAGAGACTCATGGCCTTCTGTCGTGGGCGCAAAGGTCCGATCAAACCATTATTGATGAATGCGCAGGTTGTGGTCGGGGTGGGCAATATCTATGCCTGTGAGGCATTGTTTCGTGCCGGCATCCATCCTGAGCGCGCTGCCGGGCGAATCAGTGCGGTGCGTCTGTTCCGTTTGGTCGATGTGGTGCGTGAGGTGTTAGGCGAAGCCATTGCGTCTGGCGGTAGCACGATCAGCGATTTTTCCCGGGTGGACGGTAGTCCCGGTTATTTCTCACATAACTTTGCGGTTTATGGCCGGGAAGGAGAGAAATGCCCGCACTGTGCAGGTAGTATTCGCCGTATTGTGCAGGCTGGGCGTAGTACCTTTTATTGCCCGAATTGCCAGCGTTAGTCCGATTGTATTGTTCTGGAAGTGTGATGTATGTCACAATTTATCATATTGTTAATTAATTGAAAATTAAATGTTTTTTTATGTAAACGACACACACGCGTCACAATAATGTCCTACGTTGCCGGTATTACGTTCAGACAGGAGAGAACCAATGTCTAACAATGTTATCAAGCATGCGATTGCCAACTATCTGGATGCCGTCGAGAAGAAGCATGGCGCCGGTGTAAGGGTGAATACCTCAGTCGAGCATCGGGAAGGTACGGATCTGGTGATCAAGCAGGGCATGAAAGCCCCGCAACTTATTGATCTCGGAACACTGTACAACCTGACCAATATGCTCAAAGCAGGCTGATAAAGAGCCTCAATATCTTCCCAAGGGTCGGCTTGGTCGGCCCTTTTTATTCCTCAATAAATTAAACTGAACATGAAGCGTTTGTTTACCAATTGACATAATCCGGTCACAAAACCGTTTTATGTTGCACTTCATGACGGGCCTGATCCCAGGCTCTGGTTCACAAAGGAGTTAAATAATGGCCGTAAAACAGGCAGTTAACGATTATCTTGATGCAGTCGAGGGCGCATACGGCGCAGCCGTAAGGAAGCAAACCTCGATTGAGCATCGTGAGGGCACGACGTTGAAGATTAGGCAGGGCAAGAAGGATCCCCTGCATGTTGATCTGGAGATGCTGAAAAGTCTGACTCGCAGCCTTAAGTCATACGCTTAGGGCAAATCGTTTATCCTCGGAGAGGTCGGCAAATGCCGGCCTCTTTTTTTGCTTTGGTCGTTTTTTACCGGTGACATGATGTGTATGATGCGCGGCCCACGGAGGCATTGTGAAACAGGAACTGGAATCATCTCTACAACTGGCCGTTGAAGCACTGCTCGCTGAGCATGGTGGCGAACATGATGCGGCAAGCGCACCGCAGGTTGTTCTGACTCGCCCGAAGATCAGGGAACATGGCGATTATGCCTGCAATATTGCCATGCCATTGGCCGGCAAGCTGGGCAGCAAGCCACGCGATGTGGCCGTGCGTCTGCTTGAGCTAGTGCAGTGGCCACCGGCTGTTTCTTCCACGGATATCGCCGGTCCCGGGTTTATCAACATTCACCTTCAGGAAGCCAGTGAAGCTTCGGTGCTGGCGCGTATTATGGCGCAGGGCAATGCCTACGGCCGCGTGACAGACAGCGATGGGCCTTCAGCTTGCGTGGAGTTTGTGTCTGCCAATCCAACCGGGCCGATGCATGTCGGTCACGGCCGAGGTGCTGTGGTGGGCGATGCACTGGCCAGTGTGCTGGCGGCACGTGGTGTGCATGTGTCACGCGAGTATTATATCAACGATGCCGGTGCGCAGATCGGCAAACTGACTGCTTCCATGTGGTTCCGCATGCGCGAACTCTCCATCTCCGGTTTTGACGAGGAACTCCCGGAGGGTTGCTATCCCGGCGATTATGTTGTGGATGGAGCCAGGCAGATTCTGGCTGAACATGATTTCGGCACGCTTGCTGCGCTGCCTGAAGATGAGCGCGACGCACTGCTTTCAAGCCTGAGTATTGATTGCATGCTGGCCATGATCCGCGACGACCTGGCTGCCCTCGGTATCCGTTTCGATACCTATTTCTCAGAGCGGACCTTGCACGATAGCGGTGCCGTGCAGGGGCTGATCAAGCAACTACGCGACGATGGCAAGGTTTATCTCGGCACCCTGCCTCCACCGATGGGTAAGGAGGTTGAGGATTATCAGCCTGTGGAGCAATGGCTGTTCCGCACCACCGACTATGGTGATGATGTGGATAGGCCTTTGGCCAAGCAGGACGGGACGCCGACCTATTTTGCTGCCGATATCGCCTACCATACCGACAAGCACAATCGCGGTTTTGATCGTCTGATTGATATCTGGGGTGCGGATCACGGTGGTTATGTCAGCCGTGTACAGGCGGCCATGCAGGCCCTTACCGGCAAGAAGCATCAGCCTGAAGTGGTACTGGTTCAGATGGTTAACCTGACGCGTGAAGGCAAACCTGTGCGCATGTCCAAGCGGGCCGGCACCTTTGTCACCCTGCGCGAAGTGGTTGATGAGGTGGGTAAGGATGCGGTGCGCTTCAATTTCCTGACCCGTCGTGTGGAGAGCCAGCTGGATTTCGATCTGGAAATCGCCAAGCAGAAGAACGATGAGAACCCCGTATATTATGTGCAATATGCCCATGCCCGTGTTTGCGCTATCCAGCGCAAGGCAGAGGAAGAGGGCGTTGTAGCGCTGTCTCCGGACAGTGTGGACGTATCGCCGCTTACCAGTGAAGAGGAGCGCCGCCTGGTGCGTGAACTGCTTGCCTGGCCTGAGGTGCTGGAACAGGCCGCGAGTCGACTGGAGCCTTATCGTGTGGCTACCAGCCTGATGCAACTGGCTGCCGGTCTGCACAGTTTTTACCACAAGCATCGTGTGGTGGTCGAGGATGCTGCGCTGGCACAGGCCCGCCTGTTGTTGGTGCGTGCCGTGCGTCAGGTTCTGGCCAACGGACTGGAATTGCTTGGCGTTGATGCGCCGGAGCGCATGTAGTGCCCCGATTCTGTTTGCTTGGTGGCTTGATCCATGGCTAAGCGTGACTTTGCCCAGGTGCAGGCACAGGTTAAGAAGAAACCCGTCACAGGGCGTCTTCCGGCCGTGATGACGGCGGTTAGTCTTTTGTTCACGGCTATTTTGGCTTTTAGCGGCGGCTACATGGCTGGCAATACGCAGAATTCGACGCACGCGCTGCAGGCCGAAAAGGTGCAGTTGCAAACCCGCATTGAGGGGTTGGAAAAGCATATTTCGGGTCTTGAACAGCAGCTTGCCGCAAGCCTTGAGCGTGAAAAGCCTGCCGCCAAAAAGGCAGCAGCCGAGCGGATCGGGGATTTAACCTTTTACAGCGAACTTCCCAAGCAGAAGGTGATGCCGCAACCGCTGGGTGATACGGGACCGGCGGCAGTGCAGTCCGGTGGTGAAGAAAGTCACGAGGGGCATGCCGCAATAAGCAAGCTGACAAGTCAGGCAAGTGATGGGCATACAGACAATAATCCTGTTGCTGACATGGCGACCTATCGACTTCAGGTCGGGTCCTTTGTCCGGCGCAGCGATGCCGAGGTGCTGCTCAATCGCATGGCTCTGGCCGGTATCAAGGCCACGGTCAGCGAGGCCCAGGTGCCGAGTATGGGAACGCGTTACCGCGTGTTCACGGCTGCATACACCGGGATGGCCGAGGCCGAGGGGGCAAAATCCCAGCTCAAGGAAAAACTGGGCATCAACGGCTTGTTGATGCGTGAATAAGGACACTCGACGAGATAAGGCGCAAGACTGGGCGCAGCAGGTGTTTGGCCAAGCATGCACGATTGCATCTTTGGCAGGCGATGCCTCATTCCGCCGCTACTTCAGAATTAAATGTAATGATGTGAATTATGTGCTGATGGATGCGCCACCTGAGAAGGAGGATGTGCAGCCTTTTCTGCGCGTGCTTGGCTGGATGGCTCAGGCCGGTTTGCGCACCCCGGCACTTGTTGCGCAGGAACATGAAGAGGGTTTTCTGCTGTTGGAGGACTTTGGTGATGTGACCTGGGCCGCGCATTTGCGGCAGGGCGGCGATATTGCGCCCCTGATGCGTGATGCGCTGCGCCAGTTGCACTTGCTGCAAGCGGCAGTTCCCGAAGCTCTGCCTGTGTTTGATGTGCCGCGCATGCAGCGCGAATGCGATCTGTATCTCGACTGGTATCTGCCGCAGGTGGCTGCTTATACCCCGTCGCAGGCTGAGCGTGATGCTTTTCATGCAGCCCTATTGGCGATATTGACGGAACTGGCGGCTCTGCCGCGTGTGCCGGTGCATCTGGATTATCACAGCCGCAACCTGATGCTGCCTCAGTTGGATGGACTAGGTGGCCTGCCGCTCGGGGTGATTGATTTTCAGGATGCAGTGGCAGGTCCCGTGACCTACGATCTCGCCTCACTGCTCTATGATTGCTATCAGGATTATCCTGAGGAGATGCGCCGCGAGGTGAGTGAGAGCTTCTTTGCATCGCTTCCGCTTGCACTGAGCGCACCCTTTGTCGATGTGGATGACTGGCATCGCTTGCTGCGCCTGACTGCCATGCAGCGCCACATCAAGGCCATCGGTATCTTTGCGCGGCTGGCTTTTCGTGATGGCAAACGCCAGTTCCTTGATGAAATCCCGCTGACTCGGCGGCATCTGCGCGATGAGATGCAGGCCCTTGGCATACATGGCGAAGCATGGGCCTTGCTGCTCAGAGAGCCGGCCCTATGAGTGTGCGGCCATTGCTTACGATGGGTGATGAACGTCTGTTGCAAACAGCTGTGCCGGTGACGGATTTTTCCTCAGTCGAATTATCCGAACTGATTCAGGATATGCACGACACCATGCAGGCGCACGATGGCGCCGGGCTGGCTGCGCCGCAGATTGGCGCTGCTTTGCGCGTGGTGATATTCGGCGGCTCGGACAATGTGCGCTATCCCGAGCGGCCCGAGGTGCCGTATACGGTGCTGATCAATCCGCATATCGACGTATTGGACAGTACGCAGGAATTAGGCTGGGAGGGTTGCCTGAGTCTGCCCGGCCTGCGTGGCGAGGTGCCGAGATTTACCACCATCCGCTACAGCGGCTTTACTGCCGATGGAACGCCACTGGAGCGGGAAGCTCATGGTTTCCATGCGCGTGTCGTACAGCATGAGGTGGATCATCTCGACGGCCTGCTTTATCCGCTGCGTATGCCGGATATGAGTCGTTTCGGTTTCGAGCATGCCTTGGATCTGTAAACAGGGTAGGGCATAACCCATCTTTGAACACCCCTTAATTCGAGGTTCGACCCGCAGCCTTGAATCTGGCAGTGTGCCGCGATTCTGTTCAGCCGCCTCCTTTTGCGAAGCGCCTGGCTAAGCAAATTGGAGAAGAAATATGAAAATCAGTAAACAGAAAGTTGTCAGCTTCGATTATACACTGACCGATAACGCAGGTGTGGTTATCGATTCGTCGGATGGGCATGAGCCGCTGGTCTATATCCATGGCTCCGGCTTCCTGATTCCCGGACTGGAAGTCAAAATGGAAGGCAAGAAGGCCGGTGATGCCTTTCAGGTAACCGTGCAACCTGCAGATGCCTACGGCGTTCGCGATGACAGCCTGGTCAAGGAAGTGGAACGCGATATGTTCGGCGATGTCGATAAGCTTGAAGCGGGCATGCAGTTTGAAGCTGAAACCGAAGACGGCATCGAGGTGGTGACTGTCACCGCAGTCGGTGAAGATACCGTGACCGTGGATGGCAATCATCCGCTGGCCGATGTCACCCTGAACTTTGATATCAAGGTGGTTGATGTGCGTGATGCGACGGCTGAAGAGCTGGAGCATGGCCATGTTCATGGCGCCGGCTGCCACCACGACTGATTGCGTTTATCCGGTCTGATAGCGCCCCGCTTCTGCGGGGCGTTTTCTTTTTGCCGCGCATCGAAACAGACTTGTATATAGCAGGAAATGAATTCGCAGCTTGTTCCAGCGTGTGCATAACACGAATGGCGTACAGACAACGGGATTCATTTGAGTACCATGATTGCGCTGCACCTGCGAGCACAGCAGGAGATTGTTTCACCTGCGTTTCAAGGAGAATATGGACTATGAAAGGAACTACTGTTGCAGGTTTCATACTGGTTGTGCTTGGTATTCAGGGGTTGGCCTATGGTGCTTTCAACTACACCCTGCGAGACAACTGGAGCAAGAATAATGCGGCTGTAGCGGCAACACATTTAAGGCAAAAGGTCATCATTCCCCTTTCTCTGGGTGCGGGTGGCTGCCTCATTGGTGGCTTGCTTCTGCTCGTCGGTGGCAGGAAGGGATTCTGGGATGATATGGAGGATGGGGGCCGGTAGCCCTGGCAGTATAATTTTCCAATTGTGGTCTCTTGCCAGATGAGGTCGCGCTCGCCATCTTTAACATATGGTGGAGGCGATGCAACACATGAACGATGAAATGTATATGCGGCAGGCGCTTGCGCTTGCTGCAAACGGTGTCGGCCGCACGCATCCCAACCCGACAGTCGGCGCGGTTATTATCAGTGGCGGCGAGGTGGCTGGCACAGGTTGGCACCGCGGCCCGGGCAAGCCGCATGCCGAGGTTGATGCCATTACCATGGCCGGAGCGCGTGCCACTGGATCAACCCTCTACGTTACGCTTGAGCCCTGTTCGGCGGCCGGGCGAACCCCTCCCTGCACAGCAGCCATTCTGCGTGCCGGCATCGCCCGTGTGGTGTATGCATCCTCAGATCCAAACCCTCAAATGGCCGGTGGGGGAGCATGGCTTCAAGGTCACGGCGTGAAGGTTACGGCTAATGTGCTGGAGACCGAGGCTGATGCCCTGAATCGCCCTTTTCTTTATGCCCACAGGCTGGGTCGGCCGTATGTGATTGCCAAGGCGGCTATGTCGCTGGACGGCAAGCTGGCCACCCGCCGCATGGATTCGAAATGGATCAGCAGCGAGTTGTCCCGCAAGCATGCCCATGCCCTGCGCGCCCAGTGTCATGCCATTCTGGTCGGCAGCGGCACGCTGAGTATAGATAACCCCTCATTGACTGTGCGCGATGTGCCGCTGGTGGGCAGGCCGCCGCTCAGGGTGATGTTCGGTTCGCATGCCCCGGCCTTCCATGCCGATTATCATTTTGCCGATGGTTCGGTGCCGGCCAGACTCTATGTCTGTCACGAGAACCGCCATATAGCCGATTGGCAGCGGGCCGGTGTGGATGTGGTCAAGGTGGATGGCATTCCCTTGATGCTTCGCCATCTGGCAGTGGATCATCGCTGGCAGATTCTGCTGGAGGGCGGCGGCGGTCTGCATGCTGCCTTTCTTGAGGCACGACTAACCGATGAAATGGTTCTGTATCAGGCCCCGATTCTGATCGGCGGCAGCGATGCTGTCGGCTTGTGGCAGGGCACAGGGGTTGATCGTGTTAAGGATGCGCCCCGACTTGTCAATGTGAGCCGCAAGATGCTTGGTGAGGACCTGCTGATACGGGGTCGTGTCGTTTACCCGGAGGCCTGACACGCAACGTATTTCGCCTCAAGCCCTGCCGCTTTTTTTGCCTGCGGCCGGCTGGGTGGCAGGGCTGGCTGTAGCGCGCTGCGACTGGGTGAATTGGCCGGTGATGATCGGCCTGGCCTGTGCAGCACTCCTTCTTCTGATTCTGCAAGCAAAGCGTAAAATAAAGACAAAGGCATTTCTTGGCGCTGCTTTCCTGCTTGCCGGCCTTGGCTGGGGCTGGGTCAGTCTGCTGGCCGATGCCCGGCAGATCGCTGTTGACGATACATGGCATGATGCCGCTATTGAGTTCAGCGGTGAGGTGGCAGGGGTACAGCAGCAGGCCAGCTATCTGCGATTGACGTTGACTGATGTGCAACGCAGCGATGGTGCCAGGCTGCATGGCAGAATCTGGTTGTATGTGTACAAGCGGTATTCTTCGGACTCCGTTAATGAAGTCGCTGATGTTTGGCCGGCAACATTGGCCGGCGACCGGATTCAGGTACAGGGCAGGTTGCATGTGCCACGCAATCAGCAGAATCCAGGTGGTTTCGATTTTGCAGCCTATTGTTTTGATCAGCATATCGCCCTGCTGGGTAGCGGGGAGGTCCAACGTATCGCATCCGGCGCATCGTGGCTGGAGCAAGTCCGGCAACGCATCAGGTATGCACTGAAGCGTCTTCCATCTGATCAGGGCGGGGTGATCAGGGCTTTACTGCTTGGTGAGCGGGAACAGATTCCCGAGCGTATCTACGATGCCTTTGCCGCTACTGGGGCGGCGCATCTGCTGGCTATTTCCGGTCTGCATATCGGTCTGGTGGCAGCCTTGGGTTTCGGGCTTTTCTGGTTTGCGCTGACGCGCCGCGAGGCGTGGATTGTAAATCTGTCGGTGCGCGGCATTGCCCTGCTTGGCGGTCTGTTGCTGGCACTGGCTTACGCGCAGCTGGCCGGATGGCCCTTGCCCACCCAACGTGCCGCCATGATGCTGGTTGCCGCAGCCCTCGCCTGGTGGTTACGTGCACAGGCAGCACCGATGAACACCCTGCTGGCTGCCCTGATGCTGATACTGCTGCTGGATGCTTCGGCACTCGGCTCCTTATCTCTGTGGCTGTCCTTTGTAGCCACGGCGGGCATCCTGTTATGGGCGAACGGGCCGGCTGACAATGAGATACCCGCATGGCGACGCTGGGTCATTGGCCTGTTTGTGGTCACCCTGATGGCGGCGCTGGTAACCCTGCCCTTGGTGGCACATGTCTTCGGACGCCTGCCGGTGTATAGCCTGCCGGCCAATCTGCTGATGACTCCGCTTTATACCCTGTTCGTTCTGCCGCTTTCCCTGCTGGCTGCGCTGCTGGCCACGATGGGGCTGGATGGCGGTGCGCATATCCTGTTTTCTCTGGCCGCGGCAGGTGTTGAGTCGGGCAACCGGGTTTTGCTGCACATCAACCAGTGGCCGGGTGGCCATATCTGGTTGCCTGCCGTCCCCTTATGGCTGAGTGCGGCCTATGCGGGCGGTATGGGGCTGGCTGCCCTGCTGTTGGGTCGCGGACTGCGCATTCCTGCTGCCGGCCTGTTGCTTCTGACGCTGAGCGCTTATAGCGCTGCCGTGATGGCTGAGAATCCGCCTGCTGTGACCCGCTTTACCGCCTGGGATGTGGGGCAGGGGGCTACGTCTTCACTATTGCTACCCGATGGCAGGGTCATGGTAATCGATGCGGCAGGCCAGCCTGGTAGCCGTTTCAATGCCGGCACGACACTGGCCGCTGGCCTGCGCGACATGGGCCTGGCGCATGTCGACGTGCTGCTTATCAGTCATGCGCAGTCCGATCATCTGGGTGGAGCGCTCAGCCTGCTACACCACGTGAACAGGGTCGGAGAGCTATGGCTGGCTGATGTGCCGCAGATGCATCTGTCCAATCGAATTGGTGTATTGCGCAGGGCAGTGCTCAGGCAAGGGGGAAAAGTGCGCTGGCTGCAACAGGGCGATCGCGTGGATTTTTCCGGTGTTGAAGTGAAGGTGTTGTGGCCGCCGAAGGATTATACGTCGGGCAACAGTAACAACAGTTCGCTGTTGCTGCGACTGGCTTTGCCGGGCGGGCGAGGCCTGCTGCTGGGCGGGGATATTGAGGCATCGGCCGAAGCAAGCATTGTCGACAACACCACGCAGCAGGAGCTGGCCAGCGATGTGATGCTGATGCCGCATCACGGAAGCCGCTCATCAAGCACAGAGGCCTTTCTGGCTGCCGTGCATCCTCATCTGGCCATTGCCCAGACGGGATATGGCAATCGCTATGGCTTTCCCGCGCCCGAGGTTCTGCAGCGTTACAGCAGGCTCGGGACTATGTTACGCAACACTGCCGATGGGGCGGTGGCGGTTGATTTCATGCCTTCTGGGACGATGCAGATGCTGGATATCTCCCCTGTGATGTCGCCAAAACGCAAACTTGCATTGCAGTGGTGGCATCTCCTCCTATAATCGGCCGCCGTGCCGCATTGCGGCAGCGTTATGGAGGACCATGTGTACGAGTTTCTAGTGCAGGGCGGAACCACGATGTTCATTCTGCTCGGCTGTTCCATTCTTGCTTTGACCATCATCTTTGAACGCGCCTGGAGTCTGCGCCGTTCGGTGGTGATTCCGGACAAGCTGGCCACCGAGGTTGAGGACGCCATTCGCCGCGAAGACGTTAAACAGGCCATGCAGATTTGTCATGAAAGCCACACGGCCATGGGACGCATCCTGTGGGTAGCCTTGGGCAATCGCGGCGTGTCACGTCCGGTACTCAAGGAGATGCTTGAGGAAATTGGTCGTCAGGAAGTCGCGCATCTGGAGCGGTTTATCGGTGCCCTCGGCCTGATTGCTGCCATCTCTCCCTTGCTCGGCCTGCTCGGTACGGTGATTGGTATGATCGAGGTGTTTCAGGTGATTTCCGTGGAGGGTGTGGGCAAGGCGGATATTCTTGCCGGCGGCATTTCCAAGGCCCTGAATACCACTGCAGCGGGTCTTTCCGTTGCTATTCCGGCTCTGGTGGCCTTCCGCTTGTTTGAGACGCGTGTGGATCGTTTCGTGATTGAAATCGAGCATCATGCGCTGCGCTTTGTCGAGTTACTCAAAGGCGAACGCTGATGCGACTGCGCGAACGTCCGAAGCGCGATTACACCGTGGATATTACGCCACTGGTGGATATCGTGTTTTTGATGCTGATTTTTTTCATGGTGTCGACCAGCTTCAAGGTGGCCAGCAGTCTTAAACTGGAACTGCCGACCAGCAAATCGCAGGAACAGGTCAGCGAAAAGCAGGAAGTGATCGTCAGCATCAGTCCCTCGGGCCAGTTCTATGTGCAGGATGAGGCGGTAAGCGATCTGGATTTGCGCAAGCGTATCCTCAATGAAACCAAGGGTGATCCGAATATGCGCGTGGTTTTGCGTGCCGATGCCAAAACGCAGCACCAATATGTGGTGCGCGCGCTGGATGTGTTGCGTGGTCTTGGTATGGGCAAGGTGGCTATTGCCACTGTCAATGAGAGGGAAAGTCCGTGAAACGTGTTGTACAAAAATTCGGTGGCACCTCGGTAGGCAATCTGGAGCGCATTCAGGCGACTGCGGATATCGTCGAGCGCTCGGTGCAGCAGGGTATCGAAACGGCTGTCGTGGTTTCGGCCATGAGCGGTGAGACCAATCGTCTGATTGGTCTGGCCAATGCGCTGTGCCCCGATGCGGATGTGCGTGAGATGGATCAGCTGGTTTCTACAGGCGAGCAGGTGAGTGCTGCGCTGCTGGCGATTGAGCTGCAGAAACGCGGCGTGATGGCGCATTCTTACACGGGTGTGCAGGCCGGCTTCCGTACCGACAGCAGCTATTCGCGGGCGCGTATTCTCAGTGTTGAATGCGAGCGCATGTTGCATCGCATTGAACGCGGCGAAGTGCCGATCCTGACTGGTTTTCAGGGTGTGAATGAGCATGGCGATGTGACTACGCTCGGGCGCGGCGGTTCCGATACCTCGGCCGTGGCGCTGGCTATCGCGCTTAATGCCGACATGTGCGACATTTTTACCGATGTGGACGGGGTGTATACCACCGATCCGCGCATTGTGCCGCAGGCAGCCAAGATCGAACGCATCAGCTATGAAGAAATGCTTGAGCTGGCTTCGCAGGGCGCCAAGGTGCTGCAAAATCGCAGCGTCGAACTTGCCATGCGCTACCAGATGCCGATTCACCTGCGCTCCAGTTTTGTGGATGTGCCGGGAACCATGGTTATGAAAGAGGATGAAGTTATGGAAAGAGCAGCGATCACAGGTGTGGCTTACAACCGCGACGAAGCGAAGATCACCATCAAGGGCATTCCCGATCATCCGGGTATTGCCAGCGCACTGTTCGGCCCGATTGCTGAAGCAGGCCTGAATGTCGATGTGATTGTGCAGAACGTCAGTGAGGATGGTACGACTGATATCACCTTCACCGTGCCGCGCGGGGATTTCCGTAAGGCGATGAAGATTGTGCAGGGCGTGTCCAAGGACATGCAGGCGCGCGATGTGAAGGGCGACGACCATGTGGCCAAGGTATCCATCATCGGTGTGGGTATGCGTTCGCATTCCGGTGTGGCACGCAAGATGTTTGAAACGCTGGCCGAGAAGGCCATCAACATCCAGATGATCACCACCAGTGAAATCAAGATTACCGTGGTGATTGAAGAGCAGCATGTCGATGCTGCGGTTAAATCCCTGCACACGGCATTCGGCCTGGATGCCGAGGGCGCTGCCGCCTGATTTTTTATCAAGCCCCCAAGCAGTTGCGGGGGCTTATTTCTTGCGCTTATCCATGATGGTTTGGTAGGCATCGTTGATCAGATGCATTTGCTGTTCAGCGAACTTCATGAAGCTTTCCGGCAGGCCTTTCGAGGTCAGTTTGTCCGGGTGATATTCCATGCATAGCTTGCGATAAGCGCGCTTCACCTCGGCATCGCTGCTCTCCGGGGTGCAGCCGAGCACCTTGTAGGATTCACCCACATCCACATGCTGACCCTTAAATTCTTCCATGAAGATATGGTAATGCGATGGGTCCAGCCCGAGGTGGGCCGGCATGGCCTTGAGAATCTCATCCTCTGCCGGATGCAGTTCCTTATCCGCATAGGCCACGGCAAACAGCAGGCGGTACACCATTTCGCACATCTGCGGGCTGCCGGCAATCTGGCGATACTGTTTGGCATAGTCGTAGATGGAGTAGTCGTCCTCCAATGCATTGTTGAAGATGGTGGAGGCCGCCTTGCGGTCTTCGGCATCCATCTTGATTTGCGTGCGCGCCAGATGATTGATCAGGTCCGCTTCGGAGGAGGTGACCCGGCCATCCGCCTTGGCCATTTTTGCCAGCATGGAAAACAGGGCCACAAAGAAGATGCTTTGCGCCTCCTGCATGCCTATGCCGGAAATACCGCCTGCACCCATTGGGCCAAGCGCCTTGGCATGCGCATATCCCTTACTGATCGAGTGCCCCAGCCAGGCACCAATACCCGCGCCAATCGGCCCACCGATGACCGCGCCGATTCCCGCGCCGATTCCTGCACCAAGCAAAGACATATGAAACTCCTGTTCAAATTAGATCAATGATTCATCGCACGCTGCAAATCCGAAGCAGAATAGCAAGCACCGCGGCTAGAGCTGATGGGCTGCTTCAGCCAATAGTGACAAGCAAAAAATGATCAAGAATTGTGACTTTGGAATTTCCTGTGCCTTGCCAGCTCTGAAAGAATCCGTATTAGTTGGCTGACGTTGCCTCATTCTCTTAAGTTGAAACCAACTCAAACCGATAAAAACAATACTGAGTTTCTATAAAAGCCTGGCTTCAGGTGGTCAGTGTATTCCTCGGTCGGCATGGGTTGGCTGTTTTGACATAACTGCCGTAGGGCGATCAATAGCCTGAAAGTGAATAGCAACAGAGAGGGTGATTTGATTGGCACATCCGCGAAACCAAGACCGCATCTTTGTATTAATTGCTCGGCTTACAAGCTTAAGTGTATAGTCTGGAAATGGTTGGATCATAGATGAACAAGCTTTCTGTTTCATCGCAAACACTGAAACTTTTTTTCCTGGTCTATGTGCCACTGATGGTGATCGTGATCGGCTTTTCTATGGCTTATTACCTTTCAGCAGAGCATGAAAACATTGAGTTGTTGCAAGAGCAGGCAATATTCCGTCTTGAATTGAAATCCAAGGCATTCAGCCATGAATTTCAGTCGATTGTATCCGATCTAGTGGTTGTCTCCGGTCACGAACAGTTGCGCCTGCTTGCCAATGAGGCTGCGGGCAATAATTACGACTCACTGGCTGACGAATTTCTGGTTCTATGCAAAAACAAGAAGATGTACGACCAGGTCCGCTTTCTGGATGCAACAGGTATGGAGCTTATCCGGGCAAATTTCAACAACGGTCACCCTGCAATCGTGCCAAAAGATCAACTGCAATCGAAGGCGGGGCGCTATTATTTCAAGGGTGCCATCAGCCTTGAACAGGGCGAGGTATTTGTCTCCCCCCTTGATCTGAATATCGAGGGCGGGGCGATTGAACAACCCATCAAGCCGACCATCCGTTTCGGCCTGCCTGTTTTCAACAGCAAGGGTGAAAAACAAGGCATTGTCGTACTGAATTATTTCGCGACAAGGCTTATGGATATGATCGGGAATGTTGCCCATGAATCGACTGCCCAGGGATTCGGCCTGCTGATTAACAGTGACGGCTATTTTCTCAAGGGTATGCGCAGTGAGGATGAGTGGGGATTCATGCTTCCAGAAAGGAAGGACCGGACATTTTCTCGCCTGTTTCCCGGGGCGTGGGATAGGGTTTCTCACAAGCTGTCCGGCCAGATTCTCGATGATCAGGGATTGTTTACATTCACTACTGTTTTTCCGCTGATTGAAGGCTTGAGATCCAGTTCCGGCTCGCTCGAGGAAATGGGCTTAAACAGCGATCGTTTGAATGCAAGTCAATACTATTGGAAGATCGTTTCTTTCACGCCGCATGTAGCCCTGCGGGGGATGACGAGGCATTTACGAATATTACTATTGTTCTCCAATGCCATATTTTCTCTGCTTGCCGGAATTGGCCTCTGGTTCATGGCCAAGGCAATGGTAAAGCGTCAACTCGCTGAGGATGAACTTACACGCATGGCCCACTTTGACCTGCTTACAGGTTTGCCAAACCGCCCCCTGCTTTACGATAGACTAGGCGTGGCATTGGCAAATGCGCAGCGTAATAAACAGCCTCTTTCCGTCTTTTTCCTTGATCTGGATGGCTTCAAGGGTGTTAACGACAGCCTTGGGCACGAGGCGGGAGATCACGTGCTCATAGAAGTGGCGACGCGGCTCCAGCATTGTATCCGGGGATCGGATACCGTTGCACGACTGGGTGGGGATGAGTTTGTTCTGGTATTGTCTTCCACAACAGACCCAGAGGCAGCAGGAGCCATAGCCACAAAGGTTATCAAGACCCTGTCGGAACCCATCATGTTCAACGACCAACCGTGCTCTATTGGCGCAAGCATTGGCATTGCGATCTACCCGAAGGACGGTGAAACGCAGGATGCCCTCATGAGTAAGGCTGATACCGCCATGTATGCCGCCAAGGAAGGTGGAAAAAACACCTACCGATTCAGCTCATAAGCTTTCAAAAACAATCCGCATGCTTTGACGCAATTGCCGTGGGACATGCATTTGCCTAGTCTGCCGGGCCCAAGCAAAACTAAGCGGCAGAGGTGCACCCATGAGTAAAGTAGCAGCAGTCGAAAAGAAGAAGATTTCCATTGTCTGTTTTTCCGGCGAGTTCGACAAAATGCTCGCCGCCTACACCATCGCGACGGGGGCAGCCGCCACCAACCGCGAGGTGACTATGTTCTTCACCTTCTGGGGTCTGAATGCGCTGAAGAAGGAGCGCGGCCGCAAGAGCATGGGTAAGGATTTCCTTTCGCGCGTGTTCAACTGGCTGATGGGCGGGCGCAACAATCTGCCGCTGTCCCGACTCAATTTCGGTGGTGCCAGCCCCAAGCTGATGGGCGGCATGATGCGCAAGAACAACGTGGCGCAGCTCGACGAGCTGATGCAAGCGGCTTCTGAGCTCGGCATCCGCTATTTTGCCTGCGAGATGTCCATGCATATCCTTGGCATCAGCAAGGACGACCTGATCGACGATGTGCAGTCTGTGGTCGGCGTCGCCACCTTCCTGAACGAATCCGAAGATGCCCACATCATCTTTATCTAGGGGCACAAGCGAATGAAACATTTTCTCGATATCACCAGGGAAACCTGCCCGATGACCTTTGTGAAGGTGAAGCTGCGCCTGGCCAAAATGCAGGCCGGCGAACAGCTCGAAGTGTTGCTCAACAAAGGCGAGCCGCTGGAGAATGTGCCGCGTTCCTGTGAGGAGCAGGGCTATAAGGTGCTGTCCTGTGAACCGACCGACAACGACCAGCATATGCTGCTGATCGAAAAATAGGGGTCTGTCAGCCCCGATCCAATGTGGCAATGAATTGCCCGAATGTAGGTTTATCCAATGCGAATTTTACTGATGTTTTTTATCCTGCTTCTGCCGATGCAGGCATGGGCCATTATTAATGCGGAAGGGCTTGGTGTTTCTGTTGATAAGGAAGGCATGAACGGTAAGGCCGGCCTGTCGGTCAACGGCAGTTCCGGAAACACCGACAAGATCAATGGCGAGGGCAGTGGGCGACTGGCCTGGAAGCACGGCGAACATACCGAAATCCTTGCTGTCAGTTACGCCTACGGAAAGAGCCGTGGGCAACGCGATACCAACAAATCCTTTGTGCATCTGCGCCACCGCTATGCGCTGGACAAGGCATGGGATGTGGAGGCCTTCGCTCAGGCGCAGCAGAATGAGTTTGCCCGGCTGAAGCTGCGCACCCTTTTCGGTGGCGGCCTGCGCTGGGGGCAGCAGGACGATGACTGGAGAACCTATCTTGGTTTGGGGTCTTTCTATGAGAGCGAAACCCTGAGCAGCACTGCGGCCAATGCAGCACCGCCACGCACCCGGCTGTGGCGCGGCAATGCCTATGGCACCCTGTATTACGCACTAAATGATCGGGTGGGTTTTCAGAACACCCTGTATTTCCAGCCTGCATGGAAGGATGCTGTGGATTACCGTCTGCTCGAAAATGCAGCCATGACGGTGAAGCTGACAGAGACGCTTGATCTGCGCCTGTCTCTCGAAATCGAGAAGGACTCGCGCCCGCCGACCGGCGTTAAATCAACCGATACCAGCTACAAAACCGGTTTGGAATATCGTTTCTGATTGTCGGGGGAGAATCCTCAGACGGGTGATTGACGCTGACCTCGCACAGTCTCAGCGTGAGGCTGTGCAATACCTCATGGCTTACCCTTTATGATTCGAGCCGCCCGGCTTGACGACGTTCCAGCCCTCAGCCGGCTTGAAACCCGCTGCTTTGATAGCGACCGCCTTTCCGAACGCAGCTTTCGCCATCTTCTCAAGCACGGCAAGGCCTCACTTCTGGTCTATATGCTGGACGGGACACTGGCGGGCTACAGCCTTGTGCTGTTTCACCAGAACACCTCGATGGCGCGGCTTTATTCACTGGCTGTAGAGCCTGATTGCCGCGGCAAGGGGATTGCCGGTATCCTGATGGCTGCCTCCGAGCAGGAAGCGCTGCTGGAGCACGGCGTGGTATCGATGCGTCTGGAAGTGCATGTGAACAACACCGGGGCGATTGCCCTGTATCGCAAGCGCGGCTACCGCGAATTCGCCCTTGTGGAAGATTATTACGAGGATCATGCGGCGGCCGTGCGCATGGAAAAGCCGCTGGCCCCCAATCTTGCACCGAATAAAAGCCATGTGCCGTATTATGCCCAGACCCTTGAGTTCACCTGTGGTCCGGCCAGCCTGATGATGGCTTTAAAGGCTCTGGCACCGAAAACCAGGCTGGACCGCCGTCTGGAACTGCGCATCTGGCGCGAGGCGACCAGCATCTTCATGACCTCCGGGCATGGCGGATGCAGCCCCTACGGGTTGGCCCTTTCCGCCTTTCATCGCGGCATGCGTGCCGAACTCTTTGTGCGTTACGATATCGAAATGTTCGTCAAATCGGTGCGCAATCTGGAGAAACGCGAGGTGATCCGTATCGTGCAGGAAGACTTTCTGCATGAGATACGCAAGCTCAAACTGCCCCTGAAGCAACGCCACCTGCCGATGGATGAGATGGAACAGCGCTTTCATGCGGGTGCGATTCCGCTGGTGCTGATCAGCGCCTATCGCCTGACCGGCGATAAGTCGCCGCATTGGGTCGCTGTCTGTGGATTTGACGAACGCTTTGTTTACATCCATGAGCCCTTTGTCGATGTCGAGGAGCAGAAAACCGAGACGACCTGTATCGGCATCCCCCTGACGCGCACGGAATTCGAGCGCATGCGCTATTATGGAAGCACGCGGCAGTACGCCACGTTGATGATTTCAAAAGGAGACAAGTAAATGCCGGTGCGTCATACGGTGATTGTGGATCGTCTGAAAGACTGGAAGTGGGATATCGAGGGTCTGGAGGTGGTTACGGCCAACGATTATCTGACCAAGCATGCCGAAGTGCAAAAGCGCCCGATGCGCATCATCAATCTTTGCCGTCATTACACCTACCTGAGTGGCGGCTACTACTGCTCGCTGCTGGCTGAGGCGCGCAACGATATTCCGATGCCGACCATTGCCGACATCATCGACCTGTCGCGCCAGAGCCTGTATGCCTTCGCACTGCCCGATCTTGAACACCTGCTGGTCAAAACCATCAATCGTCTTGCCGAGCCGCCCGATGAGTCCTTCGAACTGTTCGTATTCTTCGGTCTTGGCGGCGACCCGCGCTTCAAGCGGTTGGCCGCAGAGGTTTTCGATGTATTCCGCTATCCCCTGATGAAGGTGGTGGTCGAGAAGGGCAAGCACTGGAAGATTCGTGCCATCCGGCCGATGGGTCTGCATCAGGTGACGGCCTATCTCAGCGAGTTTTTCGAGGCCTGCCTGCGCTCCTATGCCAGGGTACCGCGTCGCAAACGCGTCGATGGTCGCAAGCCGGCGCTGTACGATCTGGCCATTCTCTACAATGCGAACGACAAGATGCCGCCCTCGGATATGGATGCGCTGGAGCAGTTCATCAAGGCAGGGCAGCGGCTGCGCGTCGATGTCGAGCTGATCCAGAAAAAGGATTACAGCCGTCTGGCAGAATACGATGCGCTGTTCATCCGCGAAACCACCTCAATTGATAACCATACATTCCGTTTTGCTCGTAAGGCCGAGGCCGAAGGCATGCCGGTGATCGACGATCCTAAATCGATTATCCGCTGCACCAACAAGGTGTATCTATGGGAAAGGCTCAAGGCGAAAAATCTGCCGACCCCCAAAACCATCGCGCTGAACCGCTTCCGTTTCAATGAACAGACGGTACTTCGACTGGAGGAGGAGCTCGGTTACCCGATGGTACTGAAGATACCGGATGGCTCTTTCTCGCGCGGTATGTTCAAGGCCGAGAATCGCCCCCAGGTGATGGATGCGGCAAAAAACCTGTTCGCCCATTCGCGCATCATTCTGGCGCAGGAATTCATGTATACCGCCTACGATTGGCGTATCGGCATTCTCAATGGCCAACCGCTGTTCGCCTGCCAGTACCGGCAGGCACGCGGCCATTGGCAGATCGTTAATCATCAGGCTGCCGGTTCCGCCCGCTACGGCGGTTTCGAAACGATGCTGGTTGAGGATGCGCCGCAAGATGTGGTGCGCATCGCGCTGGAGTCGGCAGCCCTTATTGGCAACGGGTTCTACGGCGTGGACTTAAAGCAGAATGACAACGGCATTTTCGTCATCGAAATCAACGATAACCCGAGCCTTGACCAGTCGGTGGAGGACAAGGTGCTCAAGGGCGCCCTGTACGACACGATTATCGGCGAATTTATCCGCCGCATCGAAGCGATGCGCAACGGCTGAACGCCGGTAATTTTTTGATCTGGCGATTCAAACAGGAAGGAAACACCATGCAAACAAGATGCGATACCTATGTGCTGGCCAAGCATTTCGATTTTGAGGCCATGCAGGAGCATTTCGCCGCGGCTCACCGCACCTGCGCCTATCGTAATGCGTTGCATGTGAAGGATGCGGCAGGGGATGTGTTCCTGTTCGATTATGGTGTGGTGGTGCTATGGGGCACCGGGCACGACAGCGAAAAGCGCATCCTCGGTCAGCTCACCCCCTTCCTGAAGGAGCCGCTGGAGCAGACTATTGGGGATTATTTTACCTTCGATGTGGGGGTAGATGCGGCCACACGCATCCGTTCGGATCATATCACTCTGAACAGCACGGATATCATGGTGAAGCTTGCCGTGTCGCATGGATTAGCCCAGTCCTGCAAGCTCTCCGAGCTTGAGGCTTATGCCGAGACCACCATCGAAAGCACCGCATACATCCCGCGCAATATGGCCAAGACCGGCTCCACGCAGTTGGGCAGAAAAGCCATCTCCCGCATGCGCGGTCAGCTCTTCTTGGTGGAAAGCGAAATCCTGCTGCACCACGCGCTGCTCGACACCCCGGAATTCTTCTGGGAATACCCGGAACTGGAAGAACACTACCGCGGCATCGTCAGCTATCTGGATGTCGCTCCGCGCGTGGAGGTGCTGAATAAAAAGCTGCAGATCATTCACGACATGTTCGACATGCTGGCCGATGAGCAGAACCACAAGCATTCATCTTTACTGGAGTGGATCATCATCTGGCTGATCGCCATCGAGATTTTCTTCTTTCTGATGCACGATCTGTGGAAGCTGATTTAGCTCAGGAGCATTTCCTGCCGGTAAGACCGGTGATGGCCTGACGAATACACTGGCGGGAGCGCAGTAGCACCATTTCCTGCCAGTCAGCAGTTTCCGGATAGAATTGCCGGCGCAGCGCTGCCTTGATGGCCTTGGTTTGCGGGGCATGCCAGTCCACCTTGCCCTGCGCATGAAGCCAGTGATCGGCTCGTAAGACCTGTTTCATGTTATCGAAAGGATAGGTGCCGAATTCAAGCGCGATGAATACCAGTTGATCACCGACCAGTGTCTGCCAGCCGTAATCCGATAAGCCGAACTTGGCCACCGAGCTAGATGTACCCAAGGCGGGCTCGGTGACCGAATCGCCATACCAGCGATGTGCCAGTTTGACGGCCCGACTTGCGGGTGGATGATCGCAAATGGGCTCCCCATAACCAAAGGGGCCAAGCCCGGTATGAAAATCGAGCAGGGCTACGGATTGGCGGTCGGCAAGCCTGAAATCGCAGACGATTTTTTCGCAAACAGTGCGCGACCATGTTGGCTGCGTGCCACCGTAAAACAGGCCATGCGGATGCGAGTACTGGCCTGCTGAGAGGGCCTTTTCGTAGGCCACAGCACCCTGTACCGCGCGATAGTCTGAAAGTCGCTTGTCACAGGCCTGCAGGGCCTCAGGCGCAAGCGAATCGGGGACAATGGCATCAGCGAGTTCCTCATAACCGGCATTGACGGGCAGGGGGTCGGAAAAATCCATGTAATTGCGGTTCAGATCGACCCCGTCCTCGTTGACGCGTCGCAACCAGGCAAAGCCATGCGGATTGATGGCGTGAATGACGAGTGCGGCCACACCCTTTGGTAGCGTCTTTATGTTCAAAAGAAAATCGACCTGCGCTGCCGAACCGGAAAATCCCTCAACACCATGTGTGGCCGAGAGCAGTACAAGCACGGCCTCGGCATCATCAGGCCCTAGCCAGGCCACATCCGTGGAAAGTGCTTCGCCCTCAGGGCCGGGCAGGGGATGTGGATGGCTGCTCAGTTTTGCACCGGCTTTTTCGGCAGCGGCAAGAAATGCGCTGCGCGCCCGCCGATAATCGGGGGAATAAACGCTCAGGTCGCATTCGGCGTATGGTATGGTGTTCACTCGGTGGAGGCTGAATCAAGCCGCCGAAACAGGCAATCGCTTTCGGTATGTAACAGATTGACCATAGCCCAATGTCGCGGCACTCTACTTCAGGCGGGGCTTTTCCGGGATATCGCTGCCGGGTATTGAAGCCTCTGCCTTATTCTTGCCACGTTTGAAATGAGGCATGATCAGCTTCTGTCGGTGTATTGGGGGGAGGCGTGAGAAAGTTTGTTTGTTCGATGAGCTGTCTTCTGACAATGATATGCGGCGCTGGCAGTGCTTTTGCCGGGCAGATGCCGCCCCTGTTTGCAAGCATTCAGAACGGTGATGTGAGCACGCTAGTCAGACTGGCAGATAGCAATTCTGTGAATCAAACGCTGGAAATGAGGGATGCCAGTTTTACGCCCCTTGGTTTTACCCTTGCGATGCTTGATTCAGGCATGGAGAAGGCCGAAAGAATCATACCATTGCTTTTGGATCACGGTGTGTTGGCAACAAATAGAGTTGTCCGGTTTTAGAGCACAAGGGTTGTCCGGTTTGGTTTTGGTTCATATTGCTGCCTTCAGCCTTGGTAGTGGTAGTTCCGGCTTGCTGGCCTTGGGCTTCAGAAGAGGCTGAAACTCGGCGAGTTTTCTTGGCCCGTGGAAGATGGCCATGCTGCCATCGGTATAGCAGTGAACACGCACTCTGGCTTTGACATAATGGTGTCGGTATTCATTGCTGGGGATTTGCAGGGTTCTGCCCTCAAAGCTGACGGTGTTGTCTTTGTTGACTGTGCGTTCGTGCTTCT
>MNXA01000026.1 GCA_001871195.1 Zetaproteobacteria bacterium CG1_02_55_237 | reverse complement strand
AGAAGCACGAACGCACAGTCAACAAAGACAACACCGTCAGCTTTGAGGGCAGAACCCTGCAAATCCCCAGCAATGAATACCGACACCATTATGTCAAAGCCAGAGTGCGTGTTCACTGCTATACCGATGGCAGCATGGCCATCTTCCACGGGCCAAGAAAACTCGCCGAGTTTCAGCCTCTTCTGAAGCCCAAGGCCAGCAAGCCGGAACTACCACTACCAAGGCTGAAGGCAGCAATATGAACCAAAACCAAACCGGACAACCCTTGTGCTCTAAAACCGGACAACTCTATTTGTTGCCAACATCCGTTAATGACCAAAGCATGCATTCCCGTCCACTATCTATGCCTTTCGCTTAATTGGAATCACTTCTGCACCATCGCGCAGAGCATCTAGGTGGTCAGCCCATGCCTGCATCATCTTCTTGCGCTCCGGTAGATGCTGGGCATGGTTGTATGCTGCCTTCACCTTGTTGCGCTCAGCATGCGCAAGCTGGCGCTCGATTACATCCGACTTCCAGCCTATTTCATGCAATAACGTTGATGCCATTGCGCGGAACCCATGCCCGACAATCTCGGCCTTCTCGAAACCCATCCGGCGCAGGGCAGCGTTCACCGTATTCTCACTCATTGCCCTATCCATGCTCCGCACACTCGGAAACACATAGCGCCCCCGCCCCGTTAACTCATGTAGATCGCGCAGGATAGCCACGGCCTGATTTGAAAGCGGTACAATATGCTTTTCCTTCATCTTCATTTTGTGGGCCGGTATGCGCCACTCGGCGGCATCCAGATCAATCTCTGACCACTCGGCATGCCTTAATTCGCCCGGACGGACAAATACCAGCGGCGCAAGTTGCAAAGCGCATCGGGTGACAAATGCGCCAGCGTAGCCAGCTATGGCCCTCAGTAGCGCACCAACCGCTTTCGGGTCGGTCATGGTTGCCATGCTCTTGTGTTTAACGGGCGAGAGCGCCCCTTTCAGATCGGCGGCAGGGTCACGATCCGCCCGCCCCGTCGCAATAGCGTAACGGAACACCTGCCCACAAGCGGCCCTTGTCCTGTGTGCCGTTTCCACTGCCCCCCGGTTCTCGATGCGGTGGAGCATCGCCAGAATGTCAGAGGCTTGCAGTTCGGCAATGGGCCGCTTCCCTATCCACGGAAAAACATCACGCTCCATGTCGCGCAGAATGCGACCAGCATGCCGCTCAGTCAGGTTTGCGGTCTGCTTGGTATGCCACTCCCTTGCAATCGCCTCATAGCTATCTACCTTGGCTACTTTTTCCGACTGCTTAACCGCAGCGGGATCAATACCGTCAGCAACCAGCTTGCGGAAATCATCGCGCCGGGTCCGCGCTTTCTTCAAACTCACATCGGGATACGTCCCCAAGGCCAGCGTGCTTTGCTTGTTGCCCATGCGGTAATTCATGCGCCAATACTTTCCGCCGTTCGGGTGAATCAGCAAATACAGGCCACCACCATCAGATAGCTTCACCTGCTTGTCGCTTGGTTTCGCAGCTCGCACTAGGGCATCGTTCAATTTGTCGGTCAGCCTTGCCATATCCAACCCCTTTTGTTGGTACATGACTTTGAAAACCGGCATATACCATCAAATGTACCAGCATATTTGTTGGTACATTGTGAAACAGTATAGGACATAGGCGGATAAACATGCAAGAAAAAAGCCAGCAAACACTAGGCTTACTGGCTTATATTGGACGTTGTGAAACTTGAAAGTGGCGGAGAGGGTGGGGTTCGAACCCACGTGGCAGTATTACCCGCCCAACCGATTTCGAGTCGGTGCCGTTATGACCACTTCGGTACCTCTCCCTGCGCATCCATTCGGGCTGTGCCCGGAAGGGCGCGAAGCATACGGATGCTGCAAGCCTGCGCAAGCAGCACTGTGTATCAGGCTTCGGTAAATACGCCCATCGCGCGCAAGCGCTTGTAACGGGAATCAAGCAGCTTGGAAAGCGGCTCGGTGAGAAGCTCTTTCAACGCCTTCTCTAACACATCGCCCATCAACGATGCAGCACCTTCAAGATCTTCGTGTGCGCCACCTTCAGGCTCGGGAATGATACCGTCGAGCAGACCAAATCCTTCCAGATCCTTGGCGGATAATTTCAGTGCTTCCGCCGCCTGCTGTGCGAAGCTGCGATCATGCCAGAGAATGGCTGCACAACCCTCGGGAGAGATCACCGAATAGGTGGTGAACTGCTGCATGAACAAGCGGTCACCCACGCCAATTGCCAAAGCGCCACCGGAACCGCCCTCGCCGATCACCGTGCAGATCACCGGCACCTTGAGGCTGGAAAGCTCCATCAGGTTGCGGGCAATCGCCTCACTCTGGCCGCGTTCTTCAGCATCCAGACCCGGCCATGCGCCGGCCGTATCGATAAAGGTCAACACCGGCAAGCCGAAACGCTCGGCCAGCTGGAACAGACGCAGTGCCTTGCGGTAACCCTCAGGGCGGGGCATGCCGAAGTTGCGCCTGATTTTTTCCTTGGTGTCGCGCCCTTTCTGATGGCCGACAATGACCACGGGCTGCTCGCGAAAACGTGCCGTGCCGCCGACAATCGCACCATCATCGCCAAATGCCCGATCACCGTGCAATTCCTGAAAGTCATCAAACATCGCCCCGACATAATCAAGGAAATAAGGACGATCCGGATGGCGGGCAAGCTGGGTGAGCTGCCAGCGATCGGCATTCTTGTACGTCTCGCGAATCAATATATCCCGCTTGGCGGTTAACTTCTCCACTTCCTCGGCAATATTCATCCCGGCATCTTTACCCATCCCGGATAATTCCTCAATCTTTGATGTCAGCTCCGCGATGGGGCGTTCAAACTCAAGGTAACTACGCGGCATATTTTCTCCTCTCTTCTTTTCTGCCGCCCTGACGTGCAGCTACAGGCGGCTGCCAAGGCTTGCAAAGTAACTGTATGGCATGGCTGTCGAACCAATCGCGCAGCCTGCTTCTAACTTCCTCATTCCAGCACAGGGTAAGCCCGGATGAAAGCTCTGCCGTAGCGCCATTGGCCAGATGCAGGTGAAAATGCACGCCCACACCGCCCGGATTATTGCGCGCCAGCTCGGCAAAGCGCGCAATGGCCGCATCATCCCATACCAGCGCATGCGTGGAAATACAGATGCGCCGCACCTGCTGGGCCAGAACTGTATCAAGCGGAGCCAGTGCTTCGGCAATCAGTGATAATTCATCACGCGAACGATCCACACGCAGCATGGCGAGCAAGGCCTGTTCACCTTCGATGAACTCGACAACCTCATTATACAAACTGGAAAAACATACCATTTCTGCGCTGCCGAACAAATCGCCGACCTGCACAAAGGCCATTGTACCGCGTGCTCCGCGATGTGTGCGTATGGCGCTCACGGTCAGGGGAAGTACAACCGTGGCTCCATCCGGCATATCCTGCACACTCTCCAGATTGGCATTCCACAATCCATCGATATAGCCGAGGTATTCCTCCAGGGGATGCCCGGAAAGATAGAAACCAAGCACTTCCTTCTCATGTAGCAAGCGCTCACCAAGGCCCCATTCGCTCGCTTCGGGGAACCCTGAATCACCGCCATCCGGCTCCTGGGCTTCAAACAGTGCCGACTGGCGCGCTTCCAGATCATGCCGCTTGCGCGCCGCCACTTCCATGGCACCTGCCAATCCCAGCAGGGCTGCATTGGCATGCGGCACCAGCCCGTCCAGAGCTCCGGCCTTGATCATCGCCTCAAGCATGCGTTTGTTCAGCGATCTGGGTGGCAGTCGCATGAACATGTCCTCAAAGCCGGCAAAATCACTGCCCTGCTGACGAACCTCCACCAGCGAACGCACAGCGGCCTCGCCCACGCCCTTGACCGCACCCAGCCCGAAGCGGATGGAGGACTCCCCTTCAGGAACAAATTCCCAATCCGATGCATTGGCATGCGGTGGCAGCACCTCGATTTTCATGCGCCGGCAATCCTGAATCAGGGCGCTCACCTTATCGCTGTTACCCATGTCGCAGGACAGGGTGGCGGCCATGAAAGCCTGCGGAAAATGCGCCTTCAGATAGGCCGTCTGGTAGGCAATCAGGGCATAGGCAGCGGAATGCGATTTATTGAAACCGTAGCCGGCGAATTTCTCCATCAGGTCGAATATCTGCTCGGCCTTGTCGGCATTCACCTTGTTTGTCTCTGCGCCCTGCATGAAGATCTGGCGCTGCTTGGCCATCTCCTCCGGCTTCTTCTTGCCCATGGCGCGGCGCAGCATATCGGCCTGCCCGAGCGTATAACCGGCCAGCACCTGGGCAATCTGCATCACCTGCTCCTGATACAGGATCACGCCATTGGTTTCGGCCAGAATGGGTTTGAGCTGCATCAGGGGATAGGCAATCTCCTGTTCACCGTGCTTGCAGGCGATATAAGTGTCCACCATACCGGATTCCAGCGGTCCCGGGCGATACAGAGCGACAAGCGCGATAATGTCCTCGAAGCAATCCGGTTTCAGGCGAACCAATAGGTCGCGCATACCGGATGACTCAACCTGGAACACGGCGCTGGTGGCGCCACGCTGCAAGAGATCAAAGCTGGCTGCGTCGTCCAGCGGGATGGTGGTGATATCGAAACCGGCATCGACCTTGTGCTTGCGAATCAGGCGACAGGCCAGATCAATCACGGTCAGTGTTTTAAGTCCCAGGAAGTCGAACTTGATCAGCCCGACCTTCTCCACGCACTTCATATCCCACTGCACAATCGCGCCGTCTTCGCGCGGTTCTTTGTACAGAGGAGCTGTTTCAACCAGCGGCAGGCGACCGATCACCACGCCGGCGGCGTGCTTGCCGGCATGCCGGTGCATGCCTTCGAGGCGCTGCGCTATTTCAAACAGGCGCGCCACATCATTGTCCTCATCCACCATCTTTTTCAGCCGCGGTTCGGCGGCCAGCGCCTTCTCCAGCGTCATGTTCAGATCGTTGGGAATCAGCTTGGCCAGAGTGTTGACCTTGATCAGATCCATGGCCAGCACGCGACCGACATCGCGCACTACAGCCTTGGCCTTCATCGAACCGTAGGTGATGATCTGCGCGACCTGATCGGCGCCGTACTTTTCGGTCACATAACGAATCACCTCGTCACGCCGGTTCATGCAGAAATCGATATCAAAATCGGGCATCGAAACGCGTTCCGGATTGAGGAAGCGCTCGAACAACAGGCCATAGCGGATGGGATCGAGATCGGTAATGCCCAAACAATAGGCCACAATCGAGCCTGCACCGGAACCGCGCCCCGGACCGACAGGGATTTCATGCCGCTTGGCCCACTGGATAAAATCGGCCACGATCAGGAAGTAGCCGGGAAAACCCATCTGCTCAATCACATCCAGTTCGAACTGCAGGCGTGCCTCATAGACCGGGCGATCAGCCGCAGGCGTTAGTGCGATAATCGCCGGCCAGCGCATATCCAGGCCTTCGGCAGCCTGCTGTCGCATATAGGCCTTCAATTCCATGCCATTAGGCGGCAGGAAATCCGGCAACTGATAATTGCCGAACTGCATATCCACATTGCAGCGACTGGCGATATGCAGGCTGTTCTCGATGGCCTCGGGCACATCCTCGAACAGCTCGAGCATGTCCTCGCCCGACTTGAGATAATTCTCCGGCGTGTAATGCGCGCTGACATCATCGGCCAGTGTCTTGCCGTCACGCAGGGCCAGCATGCTTTCAAAGGCGTGAAAATCGTCGCGATTGAGAAAATGCGCGTTATTGGTTGCCACCAGAGGAATATCCTCGGCATGCGCCAGCTCGATCAGCTGCCGGTTCAGCGCTTCCTGACCGGCAACACCGTGGCGCTGCAACTCGATAAAGAAATGATGATGCGGGAAAATTTCCTTGTACTCGCGCGCCACTTCGCCGGCACCACTCACATCTCCCCTGCGCAGCAGGCGCTCAATCTCGCCGTTCCAGCCGGAAGACAGGGCAATCAGTCCATCCCCGAATTCGCGCAGCAAGGCTTTGTCGATACGCGGCTTGTAGTAAAACCCTTTCAGATAGCTGATCGAAATCAGGCGCATCAGGTTGCGCCAGCCGGTGTTGTTGCGGGCCAGCAGAAGAAGTTGGGCATATTGCGGCCCGCGCGGCCCGGCGCTGACCTTCTTGCTATGGTCTTCGCACAGGTAAACCTCGCAACCAAGAATCGGTTTCACACCCTGGCGCAGTGCCTCGGAATAAAACTCAACAGCGCCGAAAAGATTGCCATGATCGGTCAGGGCAACAGCCGGTTGGCGCATCTCCACAGCCTTTTTCAGGATCGACGATACCGACATGGCCCCGGAAAGAAGCGAAAAATCCGAATGCACATGAAGGTGTGAAAAAGGAGAAAAATGCATGTGCCAAGCTTATCCCCGGGAAGTATTAAAATCACCCGCTGAATTCTGCGGCGAGGGCAAAATCGATGTGCCCCTGAGGAGGAAGCATAGCGTCAACAGCGCGTGACGATGGCTTGTTGAGTATGTATATTGCGCGCCAACCAAGATTATAAGAGAGGTTAATATGGCCTTTGTAGTTACCCAGCTTTGCAAGGATTGTGTCGATACAGCCTGTGTGGCCGTGTGCCCGGTGGATTGTTTCTATATCCCGAAGGAACCGGATGCCGAGTATCCGAACATGCTGTTCATCTCCCCCGAAGAGTGCATCGATTGCGCTGTCTGCGAGCCGGAATGCCCGTGGGAAGCCATCTATCCGGAAGAGGATGTGCCCGAGATTTTCGAGAGCGATATCGCCCTCAATGAAGCCTGCGATAGCGACCGCGATGCCTTTGATCTGGCCGAAGCCAAGGATCATACGCCTCCGACTGCCGATGAAGTTGCTGCCAACAAGGCCAAATACGGTCTTTAAGCAAGCCGACCCTTTGTCTCTGCACGGGCGGTCATTTGACCGCCCGTCTTTTTCTGCATGACTGATTCCGCCACCCCGAGCACCACGGAAACCCACCCGCCCTTAATCGGCATGGCATTTTCCGAACTACAGGCCCTGTGCGAGCAGGCCGGCGTTAAGCCTGCGCATGCGGAAACCCTGCGGGCGCATATCTTCCGCCACGCCAATCAGCATGTGAGTGACATTGCGGATCTGCCACAGCACTTCTATGCCTTTCTCGAAGCACACAGCAGCCGACTTGAACCCGAGTTGCGTGCCAAACAGCAAAGCGAGGACGGCACATGCAAGCTGCTGCTCGGCATGGCCGATGGGCGCGAGGTTGAAAGCGTCCTGATTCCCGGCAAGGGGCGATTAACCCAGTGCATTTCCACCCAGGTGGGCTGCGCTGTCGGCTGCACCTTCTGCCTGACTGCCACCGGCGGCCTGACGCGCAACCTCAGCGCTGCCGAAATGGTCAGCCAGATTTTTGCGGCCCAACTGCATGCCGGAGAACGGCCGCGCAATCTGGTCCTGATGGGCATGGGTGAACCCATGCACAATTACGATGCTGTTGCTCATTTCATCCGTCTTGCCACCGATCCCAAGGGCATGGCCTTCTCGCCGCGCCGCATCACGGTATCGACAGCCGGCCATGTACCCGGCATTGCGCGCATGATCGAGGATGATCTGCCCTGCAATCTTGCCCTGTCGCTCAATGCCAGCAACGATGAAACACGCAGTCGCATCATGCCGATCAACCGCCGCTGGCCGATTGCCGAGGTGCTGGACTGGACCGCCCGCTTTGCGGCAGGCCGCAAAAAACGCATCCTCATCGAATACGTGCTGCTGGCCGGCATCAACGACAGCGACGCCGACGCCGAGCGTCTGGTCGAACTGCTGCGTGATCTCCCCTGCACCATCAATCTACTGCCCTTCAATGCCTTTGCGGCAAGCCCGTATACCCGGCCGGATGAAGAACGCGTGTATGCCTTCCGGGATATTCTCGCACGCGCCGACAGGGTGGTTGTGGTACGCGAATCGCGCGGCCGCGACATCTCCGCAGCCTGTGGCCAGTTGCGTACCGAAGTGCGTGCTGCACGCCAGGGTCTGCATCAGCCTGCCTGAGCGCAATCCGGGCGGCTCTTTCCTGCGCCCGACACATATCGAAACTGTTGGCAACAAATAGAGTTGTCCGGTTTTAGAGCACAAGGGTTGTCCGGTTTGGTTTTGGTTCATATTGCTGCCTTCAGCCTTGGTAGTGGTAGTTCCGGCTTGCTGGCCTTGGGCTTCAGAAGAGGCTGAAACTCGGCGAGTTTTCTTGGCCCGTGGAAGATGGCCATGCTGCCATCGGTATAGCAGTGAACACGCACTCTGGCTTTGACATAATGGTGTCGGTATTCATTGCTGGGGATTTGCAGGGTTCTGCCCTCAAAGCTGACGGTGTTGTCTTTGTTGACTGTGCGTTCGTGCTTCT
>MNXA01000053.1 GCA_001871195.1 Zetaproteobacteria bacterium CG1_02_55_237 | reverse complement strand
AGCACGAACGCACAGTCAACAAAGACAACACCGTCAGCTTTGAGGGCAGAACCCTGCAAATCCCCAGCAATGAATACCGACACCATTATGTCAAAGCCAGAGTGCGTGTTCACTGCTATACCGATGGCAGCATGGCCATCTTCCACGGGCCAAGAAAACTCGCCGAGTTTCAGCCTCTTCTGAAGCCCAAGGCCAGCAAGCCGGAACTACCACTACCAAGGCTGAAGGCAGCAATATGAACCAAAACCAAACCGGACAACCCTTGTGCTCTAAAACCGGACAACTCTATTTGTTGCCAACAGTAAAAAATGCTATCGGCGATGCTCAGGGTTGTGCGCTAAGGCCTGTTGCCGGGCCATTTAAGACAAACTATTGAACCCCGGCAAGCGTTATAAGGAAGTCGGCTCCACCGATGACCACCGGGCCGATTACATCCTGCAACACACCCATAAACAGCAGCACGATAATGATGGCAAAGCCATAAGGCTCCACGCGCGACAGATTATAGGCAGCCCGGCCCGGCAGCAGGCCGACAGCCACCCTGCCCCCGTCCAGTGGCGGCACCGGAATCAGATTGAAGATGCACAGCACCAGATTGATCAGGATCGAGGCCTGGCACATCGAGGCAACGGGGATGGCCAGCCATTCCATATCGAGGGGAACCATTGTCATGCCGGCCAGCAAGGCCGTTGAAGCGAGGGCAAGCAGGATGTTGGTCACAGGTCCGGCCAGCGCCACCCAGACCATATCCCGTTTCGGATTACGCAGTTTGCGGAAGTTCACCGGCACAGGCTTGGCATAACCGAACAGGATAGGAGAACCAACGACCAGCAGGATCACCGGTACGAGAATAGTGCCGACAGGATCAATGTGCTTCAGGGGATTAAGCGTCAGCCGCCCCATCCAGCGGGCCGTATCGTCGCCCAGCTTGTCTGCCATCCAGCCGTGTGCCACCTCATGCAGCACAATGGCCAGCATCACCGGCAGCGCCCAGATACTTATGCCGTGAAGAATTCCCTGAATATCCATGCCCGCACTCTCGGCGGTCAGCGGATTACGTCAACGTGCAGCAAGCGCACTCACCGTAAGATCAATCGAATCTGACCCTGTTTATTTCAACTAAAACTGATAACCAAGCATGCTCATCACCGTAATCTGGGTGTTGGACAGGCTGATCGGGCTTCTTGCGGCGTCACCGGTCAGCCTTTTGGCATCGGCGTTGATAGCCAGAAACCAGTTCTGGTCGAGGCCGTAATTGGCATTGAGGCCGATGCTCACATCCTTGAGGCCGGCTCCGGCATTGAATCGGGTGAAGCGCGAGTTGGCAGCCTGCACGGTAGTAACCCCGTAGAAGGTCTGCATATAGGTTCCGTTTGCCCAGGTTGCGTTTACATGCGGCTTGAGGATCAGGCGGTCGGTCGCCTTAAAGGGAAGCGATGCGCCCACATCAACCAGCAGGCCGTGATTGCCACCGGTAAACTGCGTAACAGCTGCACTGAGTTTCACATGTTCAATGGAATAGGAGCCGAATGCACGCACACCCAGGGCGGCGTTCACATTTCCCATGCCGATGAGCCGATCATCGCCGCGGCTAAAGAACGAGCCGCTTTTGCTTTCCTTGCGCCCACCCTGATAACTCAGGCCGGCACCGAGTCGGACATGATCATCATGCCAGTAAACATTCAGGCCTCCTGTGCTGATCGATAGCATGTCGTTGTAGGTGGCATTGATCACAGGCACCGGCACGACGCTATATCGATCGCTGCCCTCATAGGTGGGGCGGACATACGGGCCTGCGCCCAGCATCACCCGCCAGCCCTCATTTTTTGACGCCGGCGTATGCTCCTCGACCGTTGCATGGGCCTCTGTCGCAGTGTTGCCGCTGGCGGTCATCCCGTCCTGCGCCCGTGCCTCGTTGGCCTGCATGCAAACTGTGGCCAGCAGGGCCGGGATAAAAAGTATCTTGGTAAAAGGCTTCATATGACTTCCAGTTATTAGAATAAGTTTCAGCCCATGCTGTCGCCCTTATACAAGGCAACCATGTGCACTGCGGCACGCACTGTAGGGATGAATCCTGAAACTTAGCTGAATGGAAGCCGGAAGATCGGCCGGCCGTTTCACATACCGGAACGCTGTGACACGCATATTCGGAGAGGGATACTGGCGAATCGCCCGGTGGTAACCCGGGAATTCACATGTGGTCAATCAGTGGGTGGATTAAATTTATCGGCCTTTAAGCCATCCTGGTAACCCTTCGAATATGCTTCGTTTAATTCATCTGACATCGCGAGCCCATGAGAGGCTATTCCAGCTAACCCATCGACAAGACTTTCAAGCAACCCGCTATTGCGCTCCTTGGTCCCTTCCTCGTAACCCTGCTTGTATACTTCGATAGCATTCATATTGCCCCCCACAGCATCTGTTATCACAACTCAAAGGCCGGGAATCGCTTCGCTCTGGAACAACTATTGTGTCCCCTGAACTTCAGCTGAAGAAAAGCCGGAAGTCTGTCCATGATAGCTTCCTCTTTTTCCCTTAGCTGCTATCGAGCTAGGCCTTCTTAATCGTACTTATTAGATATAGCAAAAGAACAGCGCCAATAGTGGCCATGACTATAGCGCCCAAAAGTCCGCCTGTTGTTATGCCGAACAAACCGAATACAACGCCGCCCAATACAGCACCGACAACTCCCACAACGATATTGCCTACGACACCGAATCCTCTTCCCTTCATAATGTTGCCGGCAAGCCATCCGGCCAGCGCGCCAACGGCTAAAAATATGATCAAGCTGGTGATATCCATGTTGCCTCCAGTGTTACTTTTTAGCGGAAAGGTAGAGGCCGACAACAAAACTGACTGCGCCAGCAATGTAGAAAGTCATGACCTTATCCGTATCCGAGCCTGTAATAGCTTGTGTTACTTCTGACTCGATAGAATCGGATAATTGATACCCCCATATTGCAAGGTCAATTCCTAAGACTGCCAGGGCAAGACCAATTATTTTCGTTGTAGCTTCTGAACCCATTGCCATGTTGAACTCCTATCGTTGAAAGAGATGAAATGTTTTAGCATTTATTGCGGCTTCAATCCGCGTGTTCATCCGCCTTGTCTGAGATGGCTTTGCCGCCCTGCTCAATATCCTGACCGGCGCCTGAAATGGTATGGCAACCGGAAAGAGCCGCAGTAGCGGTCAGGGAAAGCGTTGCGACCAGCATGAAAATTATTTTGAACATGGTCATTCTCCTTGTATGGAAACAGTCAATCAGCATGCAGGAAACGTCTGCTTCCTGCTCATTCGTGGGTTGATACTGGGCCTGCCTGCATGAATGATCTGTACGGTAGCGTACAGTGAGTGATTAAGGTGCCGCGATGCGGAGCCATTATTCTTTCTAGCGTCTGCTGGTTTGGCGAACCCTCTGCGAAGTCACACCTGACAAAGCACAGCTATTTTTTTGCTTTAACCTTGACCCTGCTGGTCACCTGCGAAACACCTTTAATACCTTTTACGATCTTGATGGCTTTGTTCAGCTCCGTTTTGGATAAGGCCCGGCCAAACAGGAACACATGCCCGCCGACAGAACGCCAGCGAAAGTTGGTGACATTCACGTTCTTCCCATCCAACAGCAGGGCGTTAATCTTTTTCTCTATGACGGTATCATCTACAAAGCCTTCGACAGCACCTTTATCCTTGTCGGTTTTCTTGTGCACAATGATTTCGTTGTACACCTTCTTAACGTCTTTTACTGATTTCGCGATAGTACCGGCCTGTTGCTTTTGTTTATTGGTTTCGACCATCCCCGTAAGCATGACATCCTGTTCATAGACATCCGTGGATACTGACATGACATCCGAGCCCATCTGATCGGTGATCTTTGAGACGATGTCCGCTTTGATAGAGGTATCCTTGCCGATATCCGCTGAGCTGCGATCTTCAGCCACCGCTTCCACTGCACTTTTTACATACCCCAGCGGATTGAAATCAAAAGCCTGAGCAGGCGTTACGTGGCATAAAAGAGCTAAAAGAACAGGATAAAATATTTTCTGCATGTCAGGTCTCCAGGGGAATCAATCATCGCATCATAGCCGTCCGACCGCTTCATCATATCGTTGATGTTTTACGCAAGCCATGCTGATTAACCCCGCAGGATTTCGAGCCTTCGCCGTAATTAGGCTTTTATTTATCCCATGGATTTACAAGGTTAAGTTCCATGATGGAGTCCTGTCCTATCAGTCTCGTTGTGCCATCCATTCTTTCTACACGATATGATTTTGGAGTTGTTTTAATACACTTTACACCACGTTCATACTCAATTTCGTAGCGGCCTGTTGAAAAGACAACATCATATGTTTTTCCTACATCCATATTATTCTCCATAATCGCCGGATATAACAAATTCACCAAAAAAGACTCCAGACACCGTTTTTTCCCAGCGGCCAGAATCTATTGTTCCAAGAAACACTGTTGTCTTATAAGATTTTTTCCACAAACATTTTCAACGAAAACATCGATTACACAACCTTGTGTGAGGTTTTTATATGTTTCACCACCCATGCTATAAAAATCAGAATGTGAAATTTCGTCACCGATTTCTGGCTCTGATGAGTCAAGCAACTCAAATATTACGAACTCACTACTATCCTCAATTTCTGCGGCGTACATTCCTCGTTTTTGGTTAATTAATCTGATTGTAGCCTTCATGCGAACTCCTTGAATGTTAAATGCTGCATCAAAATTTATTGAATCTTATTTCGACGCTGGCGCATGTTTCTCAGCCCATTCAATAAAAAGTATTGCTGCCTTGTCTAAGCTGCCAAAACTCTTAGTGGTTTCGTTCTTCGCCGATACTGTCCAAGGGCGCTTCCGCTCCCCGGATATTTGCCGAGTAACTTCAAGTTCATCAGCATCAGTCTCCAGATCAACAACCATGTCATATGCGTACTTCTCATATGATACCGAAACATCGAAGCCTTTAAGTGGAATTCCGTTCTTTTTTCGCCGATGAAGTCTGATTGAATGTGCATCTCCATCTAATGTAGATTCGATATGCCAGCCAAGTTCACTGAAAGTTTTTATTTGCTCACCTAGAAGTTGATTCAAATTTTCAAACTTAGCGCCGGGGTCACTGGCATTCTCCCAATGTTCGCCTTTTGCTGAAAGTTCGACAATCTCAACCTTGTCGATAAAAAACATTTTGATTGCATTCGAGACATAACACCGAGCTCGAACTTTGAGTCCATTCACCGATATCGGTGCAATATCTCTAAGTGAACCAGGGTGACTTCCACCGTGATACCGAATCTTGATTATTTCTCCGGTACCAGAAGCCGCTATTAGTGTTGATTTGGTATCCATTTTTTCAGTGCTGAATTGAGCCAAGTTTGGTTGCAGACATATCCCCTCCCCTTACATCAAACGCTTCACCGTAGAATGATGCGATCCAGCCTGATGCGCAATCGTCAGTGTTTCTTAACCCCGCAGGGAATCAAGTTCATCGCGGTGTTTGGCGGCATCCTCGAAGCGGAGATCGGCGGCGGCTTCGAACATCAGGCGGCTCAATTCCTCGATACGGGTCTTTTTGGCTTTGCCGGTCAGGCGTGATGGTTCGGGTTCGGCTACTTCGGGGATGTGGGCGTAATCCATTTCATACACAGAGCCGAGAATGTCGCGGATTTCCTTGATAATGGTGGTCGGTGTGATGCCGTGCTCAATATTGTAGGCCACCTGCTTTTCACGCCGTCTGGCCGTTTCCTGCATGGCGAAGGCCATTGAATCGGTTTCCTTGTCGGCGTACAGAATCACCCGCCCTTCCACATTGCGTGCCGCGCGACCGATGGTCTGGATCAGCGAACGGGATGAACGCAGAAAGCCTTCCTTGTCGGCATCAAAGATGGCGACCAGCGCCACCTCGGGCAGATCAAGGCCTTCGCGCAGCAGGTTGATACCCACGAGGATGTCGAATTCCCCTTTGCGCAGGTCGCGCAGGATTTCCATGCGCTCCACGGTATCGATATCCGAATGCAGGTAACGTGCGCGCAGGCCCAGTTTGTCGAGATATTCGCTCAGGTCTTCGGCCATGCGCTTGGTCAGGCAGGTAGCCAGCACCCTGAACCCCTTCCCGATCACGCCCCCTACTTCGGACACGAAATCATCCACCTGCGAGATGGCCGGGCGCACCTCGATTTCCGGATCAACCAGGCCCGTCGGGCGAATCACCTGCTCGGCAAACACACCGCCGCATTTCTCCATCTCATACTTGCCGGGCGTGGCCGAGACATAGATAGCCTGAGGCACCACGCCTTCGAACTCCTCAAAGCGCAGCGGCCGGTTATCCAGCGCGGATGGCAAGCGGAAACCGAAATCCACCAGCGTTTGTTTGCGTGAACGATCCCCTTTGTACATGCCGCCGATCTGCGGCACGGTGACATGCGATTCATCGAGCATGACCAGCGCATTATTGGGCAGGTAGTCCAATAGCGTCGGCGGTGCTTCGCCGGCTTCACGGCCTGTCAGGTGCCGCGAATAGTTCTCCACACCGGTGCAGTAGCCGATTTCCTGAATCATCTCCAGATCAAAACGGGTGCGCTGCTCCAGCCTTTGTGCTTCGACCAGCTTGTTGTTGTCGTGAAGTTCGGCCAGACGTTCGGCCAACTCATCACGTATCGCATCCATTGCCTTGATCAACTGGCCGCGCGGCGTCACAAAATGACTCTTGGGGAACACGGTGTACTTGTGCATGGTCTCGATGCGCTTGGCGGTGAGTGGATCGAAGCACGAAATGGCATCCACCTCGTCGCCGAAGAACTCGATTCTTATAGCAAAATCCTCGGCATGCGCCGGAAATATTTCGAGCACATCGCCCCTGAGCCTGAAGGTACCGCGATGAAAATCGGTGTCGTTGCGCTGGTATTGCAGCTCCACCAGCTTGTCGATGGCGGCGCGCATGCCCTGTTCACGCCCCACTTCGAAGTAGAGCAGCATGTTGGCATAGGCCTCAGGACTACCCAGACCATAGATACACGACACCGAGGCGACGATAATCACATCCTCGCGTTCCAGCAGCGAGCGTGTGGCGGCATGGCGCATGCGGTCGATGTGCTCGTTGATGGCCGAATCCTTCTCGATATAGGTATCCGATTGGATGACATAGGCTTCAGGCTGGTAGTAGTCGTAGTAGGAAACGAAATACTCGACGGCATTGTTGGGGAAGAACTGCTTGAATTCGCCGTATAGCTGCGCGGCAAGGGTCTTGTTCGGCGCCATGATCAGGGTCGGCTTCTGCACCGCCTCGATCACACAGGCCATCGTATACGTCTTACCGGAACCGGTAACGCCTAAAAGGGTCTGATGACGGTCACCCGCCTGCACACCACCTACCAATTCAGCGATTGCCGTTGGCTGGTCGCCCTGAGGAGTAAAATCGCCAACAAGCTCAAATTTCATGGCCGCAGACTACGGGTTCAAAAATCTTTGCACCACAGAGAGCAGGATTTGACTAATAAAGGTCGCACTTCTATTCGGCGGCTAAGCTGTTAACATGCGCGCGCCTCAAAGAGGCCTATCTCAAACAGCTTCATCCAGGACAGTCAATGAACACCAAACTCCGCAACATCGCCATCATCGCCCACGTGGACCACGGCAAGACCACGCTGGTGGACGAACTTCTCAAGCAATCCGGCACCTTCGCCGCACGTGAAGAAACAGAAATCCGCATGATGGATTCCAACGATCTGGAGAAGGAAAGAGGCATTACCATCCTGGCCAAGAACACCTCGCTGCTCTACGGCGACATGCGCATCAACATTGTCGACACCCCCGGCCATTCGGATTTCGGTGGCGAAGTGGAGCGCATCCTGAATATGGTGGACGGCGTGCTGCTGCTGGTGGATGCCCGCGAAGGCCCGATGCCACAGACCAAGTTTGTTACCTCCAAGGCGCTTGCCCTGGGTCTCAAGCCCATCGTGGTGATTAACAAGATCGACCGTGATGGCTCCAATCCGGATGCTGTGGTGGATGCCACCTTCGACCTGTTCGCCTCACTCGGTGCAACGGATGAGCAGCTGGATTTCCCGGTGGTCTATGCCTCGGCCAAGAACGGTTATGCCAAGATGGACCTCGCCGAAGAGACGGACAACCTGACCTGCCTGTTCGACACCATCATTAGCTACGTGCACCCGCCAGAGGGCGATGCGAATGAGCCGCTGCAGATGCTGGCCACCACACTTGCCTGGGATGATTTCATCGGCCGTATCGTGATTGGCCGTATTGCCCACGGTACCATCAAGACCGGACTGGAAATTACCGTGGTGCACGCTGATGCCACCAAGGAAAACTTCCGTATCACCAAGCTGCTCGGCTTCCAGGGCCTGCAGCGTATCGAGATTGATCACGCCTCGGCCGGCGACATCGTGGCCGTGGCCGGTATCGAAACCATCAACATTGGTGAAACCATTGCTGACAAGACCAACCCGATTGCCCTGCCGATCATCCATGTGGATGAACCGACGCTGACCATGGAAATCCATGTGAACAGCTCGCCGCTGGCCGGCACCGAAGGCAAGTTCATCACCACGCGCCAGATTCGCGACCGCCTGATGAAGGAAGTGCGTACCAATGTGGCCATGCGCGTGAGAGAAACCAGTGCCGCCGATATCTATGAAATCTCCGGTCGCGGTGAGTTGCACATCGGTATCCTGCTGGAGAACATGCGCCGCGAAGGTTTTGAAATGGCCGTGTCCCGTCCGGCCGTGATCGTGCGCGAGGTCGACGGTGTGAAGCAGGAGCCCTACGAGCATGTCACCGTGGACGTCGATGCCGACTATCAGGGAACCGTGATCGAGAAACTGGGTATCCGCGGTGCCGAAATGACCCATATGCAGACCAACTCCGACGGCTCCACGCGCATTGAGTTCATGTGCCCGACCCGCGGCCTGATCGGCTACACCTCGGAATTCCTCACCGACACGCGCGGCACAGGCGTCATGCATCACCTGTTCCACGCCTATGGTCCATATATCGGCAAGCTGCCGGGCCGCAAGAATGGCGTGCTGGTGTGCAACGGCGGCGGTGAATCCGTGGCCTTCGCGCTGTGGGGCCTGCAGGATCGCGGCAGGCTGTTCATCGGTGCCAACACCAAGCTGTATGAAGGCATGATCATCGGTATCCATTCGCGCGACAACGATCTGGTGGTTAACGCCACCAAGACCAAGAAGCTGACCAATACGCGCTCATCCGGTAAGGATGACGCCATCGATCTGGTGACCCCGCTGCCGCTGACCCTGGAGCGCGCCATCGAGTTCATCGATGATGACGAACTGGTCGAAATAACCCCGAAGTCCATCCGCCTGCGCAAGCGCAAGCTGCTTGAGCACGAACGCAAACGCTCCAGCAAGGAATAGGTTTCACCAACCCAACAAAAAAGGCGCCTCAGGGCGCCTTTTTTAATTGCTATCAGTATCGCTCAAATACATATCAAGTGCCCGGGAAAGAGATGCTAGAAAGGCCACCTGTTTTCGGTTGCGAACCATGCGCAGGACGTACCAAATCACGATAAACATTCCCGTCAACCAAATTATTCCCGCCAACTGATTGACCCCGGCCGGACTCAATAGAAGGTGCGACAATTGTGAAGACCAGGCCATTGGATCATCCCCGGAAACCAACTTGATAATGCCCCACCAGGTTGTCACACCAGTTAATATCAAAGCCGCTGTTCCCAGAAGCGTTCGTCCGAGGATAGCCATGGGATGGCGATCTCCCGTAAGCCCTCCCAACTCCATCCGGGTCAACCTGCGATAGCGACGCAGCTGATCATGCTCGTATTTCTGGAAAAAGACCCACAGGGTTACGATATCAGGAGCGTCTTCAAAGAAAGTACTTTCGAATTTCTGATACACCGCTGGCCGACCGCGATCATCATCATACTTTTCCTCTACTTGGCTGCGAATCTGCAGAACGTCCGGATGGTCTTTAGAAACCCGGGTTTGTTTCAGAAAGGTGCGTGCCTCGCCAATGAACTGCAGAAAATCTGCCAGTATGTGAATTTGAGAGGATTTAGGATCGGTTGTTGTTTCGCGCATGAATATTCCCCTCCTTCAATCGATGCTAGCTTGAAGCATGGTACAAGATGCGGGGATAGGCAAATCGGGTTAATTATTGGCGCCCTGATTCAAGCCCAGATTATGCCAGGCTTGAATCAGGGCCTACATGAATGAACTTTGACGATTATTGAGATTGCAGATGCAGCACACGCACCCATTTGCCGCCGTGTTTGACCTTCAGGCGGCGCTTGGCTTTCAGGCCGAGGGCCTGTTCGCATTCCTTGTCGGGGGCAATCACGGCCATGCGCCAGCCTTTGAAGGCATCCTGCTTCAGTAGCTTTCCGATATCCTTGTACAGCGCTGTCACATCGCCCTTGATGCGATCCCCATACGGAGGATTGCAGACAATAAGGCCGCCCTCGCCTGCCAGCGGCTGCAATGTTCGCACGTCCAGCTTTTCGAACCGGATAACATCCCCGACCCCTGCTTGATCTGCATTGCTCTTCGCCTGTTGCAGCATGGCTTCGTCCACATCGCTGGCTGCAATGTTTAACGAAACCTCACGTTGCATGCCGGCTGCCTTATCCAATACGCGTTTCCAGCGCTTCTGATGCAGCGCAGGCCACTGCAGGAATGCGAAAGCATGGTTGAGGCCTGCCGCCCTGCCCTGAGCCATCAGCGCGGCCTCAATGGCGAAGGTGCCCGAACCGCACATCGGCACCAGCAGAGGTTGTTCCGGCTTCCAGTCCATCCATTGCAGGATGCCTGCAGCCACGGTTTCGCGAATAGGAGCCAGGCCTGAAAGCAGGCGGTAACCCCTGCGGTCCAGTCTTTCGCCCGAACTGTCGATGCTGATCACACAGCGGTCGTTCTCAATGCGCAGAGTGATCAGTTGAGCATCGCCGCTTGTCGCCAGCATGATGTCGGCTTTCTTCAGCTTTTCGGTAATGCCATCGACGACGGCCTGCTCGGCCCGTCCGGAATGGATCAGTCGGGTATGGTGACAGCTTGCCTTGACCGATACAGGGCGATCTGGAGCGATATAACGCTCCCAGGCAGGCTTTTGGGCCTTGTTGTATAGCTCGGGAAAGGACAGCGCCTTAAAATCGGCCAGACGAAGCAGCACGCGCGTGATGCTGCGGGCACGAAGATTCACGCGACACAGGGCATCCATGCTGCCGGTGAAATTCACGCCGCCTTCCACAATCTCCACGCCATGTACGGCCAGCGCGTTCAATTCAGCCTCGGCAATCTTCTCAAGGCCGGGAACCACAACGGCAAAGCAACTGAATTGCCCTTCAACCGGGGGAATGGTCTCAGGCATCGAAACTTGGGCTTCTGTATCACTCATATCTATCCCCGCCTCCTGATGGACCGGTTCGGCGCAGCATAGCACGCCGGAGCTTATTACGCGGGGTTTCTAATCCTCATCATCCAGACAGATAATTTTTCCGGGCAGCGTGTCGCGAACCCATTGTTTCACTGTTGGGTCAAGATGGTCGCGGGAGTCACACCAGTCCATTACCTCGTCCGCAGACTGCACATCCAGGCAGTAAAGCGGATCAAGCGCATCTTCAATCAAGGGGTCAAACATGTCAGGGCGATGCAGGCAGATACAGGCCAGCGCACTGATCAGCATTTCCGCAGCCGATGCGCAATCGGTGCTCAGGGTATCTCTAAACGCATTCCAGTCGCTCTGGACCTGCTCATCGGAAATGTCGGAGCTACCCGCCTGCAGATTTTCCAGCAGGGCAAGCATGCCGCCCCAGCGCTTGAGTTCGTTCAGTGTCTCCCGAAAGGCAACGGGGATCAGTGTTTCAGTCATGGTTATATCTCCCTGAGAATGAGGTTCATGCAAGCATGGTACTTGCCTGTAATCATTGTGTTTATTCTTTCGTTGCAGATTTTAGAAAACGAAACAAGGCGCCAATCGGCGCCTTGTTTCCAGTGCCTTGTTGCGGCTTAAGGCAGCACGCTTACCTTGGTGATGCCGGTGCCGATGACGATATTGTCCACCACATCCATGCCCTCGGTGACCTTGCCGAACACCGTGTACTGACCGTCCAGATGCGGGTGTGCGCCGTAGCAGATAAAGAACTGGCTGCCGGCTGAATTCGGATCGGCGGCGCGTGCCATGGAAAGGATACCGCGCTCGTGCTTAATCTTGTTGAACTCCGCCTTCACCTGATAGCCCGGTCCACCGGTACCATCGCCGCGCGGGCAACCGCCCTGCGCCATGAAACCCGGAATCACACGATGAAAGCTCAGTCCGTCGTAGAAACCACCGGCTGCCAGTGCCTTGAAATTAGCCACCGTGTTCGGTGCGACATCGGAATACAGCTCGATGCTGATCGAGCCTTCCTCGGTTTCCATCAGGATATGATTTCCCTCAGGAGCTTCCTTGTCTCCGGCCTTCGGGGCCTTGCTGAACAAACCCATACTGTTCTCCTTATTTATTCCATTATTTCTGATTGATGTGTTCAAATGGCATGGCTATCCATGCTTATGGCTAACAGCGCCTAATAGGATGACGAGCCGGAATTGGCCACAGGATCCGCAGACTTTCCAGCCGGGTTCTCCCAATAGAACTTCGGAAGGTTCTGCAACGCCATAATCAAGCCTTCGTTCCATGCATCCGCCACCTGTCTGGAAAAAGGATCGTCTTCGGTCAGGTAAAGCTGCCGTGTGAAATTCAGGCTATCTTTTTCATAGATCAGCAAATCGATGGGTGGACCCACCGTCAGGTTACTGCGAATGGTGGAGTTCATTGAAACAAGGGCGCATCGGCCTGCCCGTTCCAGAAAGGTTTTGCGACTGACAACCCGATCGAGAATCGGTTTGCCGTACTTGGTCTCGCCGATCTGCAGATAGGGATGTTCATCCGACTCGTGGATGTAGTTACCCTGCGGATAAATCATCAGGGTTTCGTGGCGCGCATTGCCGATCTGTCCCGCCAGGATGAAGGTGGCCTCAAAGCTTGTATTGCCGGCATCCCGCACCACATGCACGTTCTGTACACTCATATTGACCGCAGCGACATAATCGGCGGCTTCCTGCATGGTTTTCACGGTAAAAAGGTTGATCGCAACTTTATTATCCAGATCGGCATTCAGACGCTTGGTGACCAGTTGGGTGGTCGCCAGATTGCCTGCCGAAAGCAGGGCAAATACCCGGTTCCCCGGCCAGACAAAGGTATGCATCTTGCGATATACGGATACATCGTCAAAACTCGCATTGGTGCGGGAATCGGAACACACTACAAAGCCGGTGTCCGTGTTTATGGCAACGCAATAGGTCATATCATTCCTTTAACATTTCTTGTGCCGCTTGGCGCCTAGCCCCTCGCAAACAGTCCTCTTCGCCGAAACCCTGAGCAAACTCGGGAAAAAAAGATAGCAAAATTATCAGGACAGCCGTATCGCACGACATAACGACAGCGCTCTTACTTGTTTCTATTTCTTTTCTTTTTTGTCGGCAGCGATGCAAGCTGCGGTTCCCCTTCCATCATAGGCTCCGGTGCACGGCGTAAGTCCAGCGTCAACGGATAATCGGGATTACGTCCCTCACGACGCACATGCATCGAGCCCGCCGTATGCCCGTGATTCCAGAAGCGTGCCACGCGCCGGGATTCCGCCTCGTTAGCATTGACTGGAAAGCTGTCGTAATTGCGACCGCCTGGATGCACAACGTGGTAGGTGCAGCCACCAATCGAGCGACCGCTCCAACTGTCCACCAGATCGAATACCAGCGGCGACTGCACATCAATGGTCGGGTGCAGGCCGGAAGGCGGACACCATGCACGGTAGCGCACACCCGCGACGTACTCGCCGCGTATGCCGGTGGCCGTGAGCGGAACCGGCCGGCCGTTGCAGGTGAGAATGTGCCGGTTGTCGTTCATCCTGCTTACCTTGACCTGCATGCGCTCGACCGAGGAATCGACGTAGCGCGCTGTGGCCCCTGCTGCCACCTCTTCGCCCAGTACATGCCATGGTTCGATGGCCTGACGCAGCTCAATCTCAATGCCCTGATATACCACCGTGCCATAACGCGGGAATCTGAATTCAAGAAACGGGGCGAACCACTCGAACTCGAAGGCATAACCTACCTGCTGCAAATCGATCACCACATCGCGCATATCCTGCGCGACGAAATGAGGCAGCATATAGCGATCATGCAGCTCGGTGCCCCAGCGCGTAAGGTTGCCGCGATACGGCGTCTGCCAGAAGCGCGCCACCAGCGTACGCAACAGCAGCATCTGCAACAGCGACATCTGTGCATGCGGCGGCATCTCGAAGCCGCGGAACTCGACCAGTCCGAGCCGTCCTGTAGCGCTGTCGGGCGAATACAGTTTGTCGATGCAGAACTCGGCGCGATGCGTGTTGCCGGAGAGATCGATAAGCAGGTTTCTCAACAACCGGTCAACCAGCCAGGGCTTCATGCTTTCTTCGCCCGGCTTCAGGTGCTCTGCCATCTGCTGGAAGGCAATTTCCAACTCATAAAGACTTTCGTGGCGCGCTTCATCGACGCGCGGCGCCTGACTGGTCGGACCGATGAACATGCCGGAAAACAGATAGGACAGCGCCGGATGGTGCTGCCAGTAGGTGATCAGACTCATCAATACATCGGGGCGGCGCAGGCAGGGAGAATCGGCAGGCGTGGCCGCACCGAGGGTGACATGATTGCCGCCGCCGGTGCCGGTGTGCCGCCCGTCCAGCATGAACTTTTCCGTGCCCAGCCGTGCCAGCCGCGCCTCTTCATACAGTATCTGCGTGTTTTCAACCAATTGTTCCCAACTGCCGACGGGATGAATATTCACCTCGATCACGCCCGGGTCAGGGGTAATGGCAAATTTCTGCAGACGCGCATCCGATGGGGGTGTATACCCCTCCAGGCGCAGCGGCATATTCAGCGTGCAAGCGGTGGTTTCAATCGCCTGCAGCAATACCACAAAATCCTCCAGCAGGGGTACAGGCGGCAGAAAGACGCACAGCACACCCGCCCTCACCTCGACGCACAGGGCCGTGTGAATGATTTCACGCGGATCGTATTCAGCGTCATCCGGCTTCGCTTTTGCTTGGGGTTTTTTCTTTGCAGATGTGGCATCGGGTGAATCTGCCGTAGCATCAAACGGATCGCGGCCGAATTCCTCTTCCTTCTCATCGGGCGCAAGCCAGGGCAGCGAATCCAGCGGCAGGCGCAGGCCCAGCGGCGAATCGCCGGCAATCAGATACAGGTGTTCGCGGCGCAGCGGCCACGGGCTTGAGCGGAAACCGGTCGCGGCGATGGCTTTACCGGCCCCCTTACCCTTTGAGGGAGGCATGGCCTTCAAAGGCAGCACATAACCCACTGCTTCGCCGATACCGCTTTCCAGCATCAGGGCAATACGCCGCCGTTCATCGCTTTTTTTCAGATCAGCCTTGAGTGGGTCGAAGTTTTCCGGCCAGCGCTGTTCCTGATCGATAATTTGCACCACATCCTCAAAGGCCGGAACCACAAAACCCTCGTCCAGACCGAGTTCCTGCGTGAGGCGCTGCATGAAGCGCAGCGCATCCTGCGCTTGCTGCTTGCCCTCGCCATCGGCGATGTGCAGCAGCTTGCGGTTCTTCCACAGCGGTTTGCCATCGGTGCGCCAGTAACAGCCCAGCGCCCAGCGCGGCAGTGGCTCTCCGGGATACCACTTACCCTGCCCGAAATGCAGCATTGAGCCGGGGGCAAAATGGTCTTGCAGACGGGTGAGAAGATTACCGGAAAGCTCGCGTTTCTTCTCCGACAGTGCGGTGTAATTCCACTCCGCCCCATCCATATCATCAATGGAAACAAAGGTCGGTTCACCGCCCATGGTCAGGCGCACGTCATGTTTTTTCAGTTCGGCATCGACCTGATGCCCCAAATCCAACACAGCCTGCCATTGCGCTTCGTTATAGGGTTGGGTAACACGCGGATCCTCATGGATGCGGGTAACCTGCATGGAAAAATCAAAATGCGCCTCGCAGCCTTCAGTGCTGCCGATGACAGGGGCTGCCGATGTAGGCATGGCAGTGCAAGCCAGCGGGATGTGCCCCTCACCGGCCAGCAGCCCTGAGGTCGGATCCAGACCGATCCAGCCGGCTCCGGGAATATAAACCTCCGTCCATGCATGCAGATCGGTAAAGTCGTGCTCGGTTCCGGAAGGACCGTCGAGCGCTTTTACGTCCGCCTTCAACTGAATCAGGTAACCCGAGGCAAAGCGCGCTGCAAGGCCCAGATGACGCAGCACCTGCACCAAAAGCCAGGCCGAGTCGCGGCATGAACCAAGCTTGAGCGCCAACGTCTCCTCTGGTGTCTGCACGCCTGTTTCAAGGCGCACGACGTAGCCGATATCATGCTTCACCCGCTGGTTGATGCCGACCAGCATATCGATGGTTCGCAACTGATGGCCGAGCAGTTCCGTTCGGGCGCGTGTCAGCCAGTCGGCCAGCAGAGGTTTGGCTGGATCGGTCTCCAGATATGGCGTCAATTCGCACTTTAGTTCATCAGGATAGGTAAAGGGAAAATTCTCGGCGTATTCCTCCATGAAAAAATCGAAGGGGTTGATCACCGTCATCTCGGCCACCAGATCGACGGTAATCTTCAGGGATATCGCTTTCTCCGGAAACACCAGACGCGCCACCCAGTTGCCGAAAGGATCCTGCTGCCAGTTCAGGAAATGACCTGCCGGCTCGATGCTCAGTGAATAGCTGAGGATGGGCGTGCGGCTATGCGCGGCGGGCCGGAGCCTGATTTCATGCGGCCACAGCTTCACCGCCCGATCGAAGCTGTAACTGGTTTGATGATTTAATGCGACGCGAATGGTCATCTGAAGTCCTTCAGGTTAAGCTTTAATCTTGGGCAAAAAGCATTGTAAAACAACAGGTTACTGAACCAAAGCTGTTCTTTCCCTGAGGTGGAAGCCTAAGCCATTCAATCATCATTAGCTAAATATTCCATAGTCAAATTTGTTGTCTGTTTTGAGTCAGCATCGAGCCCCGTCTACCTGGTCTTCGACCTGGCCTGCAATTCGAGTAACTCTTCTTCCACCCCTGCCGCACGGGTGAGTTCGGCGACGTTATCCTTGGTGAAGAAACCCTGAAAGTCGCCGAAGCGCTGCACGTATTCGATAATCAGCGATGAATGCTCCGATGCACTGGAAAATATCTGTTTCAGACCGTCTTCCTTGGAGCCAATGACATCGAGCAGGAAATTGCGGCCCTGCGAGGCAATCTGGCTGACCACGAAGTCGATATTATCCATGCCGTGCTGATCCTGCTCCGACACCATATCGCTGACCGCAATGGCAAGATGATGTAAGCGGGGTCCGTAATTACGCACGAAGGTCTCGGTTGGTGAGGGCAGTTTTTCCAGATGGTTGACGAAATAAGGCGTGTTGTTGGCTGTGAACACCTTGGCCGGACTGTGCATTTCGTTCGTATAATGCACGCTCTTGGTTACGTTGGTTGATGAATTCTGATCCGCGATATTATAGGAGCCCCAGTAGTAATAGCTCGACAGGGACAGGTATTCGAGGATGGCAAGCTCTCGGTTCTGGCTATAGACCCGTGTGGCGAGGTGATCGATGGGTAGAATCAGCTTGTCGATACCAAGTTCGGCCTGTTTCTGCTTGGCGGACTCGTAAGCCTGCTGCACATCATCGCGGATGGTGCTGATACCCAGCGCATAGGTGCGAATCTGATCAAGCTGGCGCTCCATGTAGGCGACAATATTGTGCGTATAGGGCGATGGCTTGCCGATGGCAAGATTACCCGGCAACTCCAGCTTGCGAACCTCATCCTGCGTGAAGAAGCGAAACTCCCGTTCCTGCTGGCATTGCACAACATTGTACAGATCATTCACACGCAGAATCTCGCCCATGTAGCGACTGTTTGGCTTGTGTACCCCGATCGGATACACCTCGTTCAGGCTGCGAAAAATCCCTCTGGTGTTCGCATCCTTCACTTCACGCACGAGAAAGTCGGGTGAATTTATATCGATGCGCAGGATGTGCGTCCAGTGGCTCTCGCTCTCCAGTGTCACCAGATAGTGGTAGGGCGTCATCAGGGCGAGTTCCGCGACATAGCGGATCGAATGTCCCGGATCGACCGTAATCATCAGTGCGTCTATTTCGTGGATATTGTCGGTCAGCCCGCAACGGTCACGCTCTTCGAGCAGCTTGATCAGATACTCTTCAAAGAATTCGGAGTTGAGCTTGTCACCCTGCCTTACAAATGAAAGTGAATGTGCCATAGAACCTGCCATTAAAAAATATATCGGAGGCATGTTGCCAGATTGCATATGGCTGAGCCAGATGCACGATATGAAGTCGGGTTTCATGTGGCAACAGGTTGATGGCAGTCCCTGAAAGAACAGGATTAAAACGTCCTGCTGGAAGCGGATGAAGATTGTTCGGGAGAAAAAGCTTTGCTAGCTTCAAGGGATGCAAACCACCATGAAATCCATCTTCAGTTCTTCAGGCGCAGCCCCGTTTGATGAAGCCTATGCATCAACGGAGGATATCCGCGCCCTGTATCAGCAGGCCTTCAGATATTTCGATGTTCTTGGCATCGATGGGGTTGAAAGCCTGCAGCATTCTGCCGACCTCTCCATGCTCAATCAGGGCGTCACCTTCACCGTATATTCCGATGCGCGCGGCACCGAGAAAATCTTCCCCTTCGATCTGATGCCACGCATCATCACCGCCGCCGACTGGAATGTTGTCGAAGCAGGTGTCGTACAACGCATGCAGGCTTTAAACCTATTTCTTGAGGATGTTTACCACGAACAAAAAATCCTCAAGGACGGTATCGTGCCCACTGCACAGGTGATGATGTCCTCGCTGTTCTGCCGCGAAATGAGCGGCCTGAATCCTCCCGGCGGCATACATGTGCATATCGGCGGCATTGATCTGATCCGCAACGCATCCGGTGATTTCCATGTGCTGGAAGACAACCTGCGCGTTCCTTCCGGCGTGTCCTATGTGATTGAAAACCGCTGGGTGATGGGCCGTGTGCAGTCCAAGCTGCTGAATCAATACAAGGTGCGTCCGGTCGATCATTACCCGCAGATGCTGTTCAACAGCCTTATCTCGCTTTCCAACCGCGATAACCCCAACGTGGCTGTTCTGACGCCGGGCATTTTCAACTCCGCCTACTTCGAGCACTCCTTTCTGGCCAATCAGATGGGGGCAGAGCTGGTCGAAGGTCAGGACCTGCTGGTGGATCGCGATGTGGTGTACATGAAAACCACCAAGGGTCTGCAACGGGTGGATGTGATCTACCTGCGTATCGACACCGACTTTCTTGACCCGTTGGCATTCCGCCCGGATTCCATGCTCGGCGTTCCGGGCATCATGAATGCCTACCGCGCCGGTAATGTTGTGCTGGCCAATGCACCGGGCAATGGTGTGGCCGACGACAAGGCGCTGTATGCCTACACCCCGGAGATTATCCGCTACTACCTGAATCAGGAACCGATCCTGCCCATCATCCCCACCTATCTGGGAAGTCGCGAGGCGGATTTGCGTTTCATGCTTGGTAACCTTGCCGAACTGGTTGTTAAACCGACCGATGCCTCCGGCGGTTACGGCATTCTGGTGGGCAGCCATGCAACGAAAAAGGAACTGGCCGACTTCCGTGTAGCACTTGCTGCCAATCCCGATCACTATATCGCTCAGCCCATCCAGCAGCTTTCCACCCATCCCACCTGGGTGGAGCAGGACGGCAACAAGGGCTTCTTCCCACGGCATGTGGATCTGCGCCCCTACGCCGTGTGCGACGTCAACGGCGATGTGAAGGTGCTGCCCGGCGGCCTCACCCGCGTGGCACTGCGTCAGGGTAGTCTTGTGGTTAATTCCTCACAGGGGGGTGGTAGCAAGGATACCTGGGTGCTTTATCCGAACGCTTCGGAGGTGACCCATGCTTAGTCGTATTGCGCGAAATATCTACGAACTCGGGCAACAGATCGAACGTGCTGAAAACATCGCGCGTATCCTCGATGTGAATCGACGCATGAGCCTTGAGCAGGGTTATTTTTCCGAACTGGATGTGTGGTCGCCGATGCTGGCCATCACCCGCTCGCGTGAGGCCTTTGATACCGTGTATGATGAGGTCACCGAGCAAAACGTCATGGCCTTCCTGATTGCCGACACCGAGCACCCCTACTCCATCCGTTTCTGCCTGAATGAGGCCCGCGAGATGGCGCGTACGGTGCGCGAACGCATCAGCGAAGAGATGTGGCTATATCTGAACAGGATGTATCACGATATCCAGCTTCCTGGGAAAACCGACAGGCACGATGCCTTTCTCATTGATATCCGCCAGTTCTGCAGCGCCTTCCACGGCCTGGTCGACAACACCATGAGTCACGGGGAGTCGTGGAACTTTTTACGGCTTGGTGTGGGTCTGGAACGCGCACAGATGACCACCCGTATCCTTGAAATCAAGTACCACCTGTTGTTGCCCAGCGCCGATGAAATTGGTAAACCGCTGGATTATCACCAATGGCAGGCGTTGCTGCGTTCTGTCTCCGGTTATGAGGCCTATCGCCGGCAGTACAGGGCGCGCATTGATCCCGCCATGGTACTCAGACTTCTCAATCTGGACCCCCGCTTTCCACGTTCGGTGCATTTCAGCATCAAACAGGTGTCGCGTGCCCTGAAAAGCATCGGCACGGTCAACAAGACGCAATATATGCTGCTCAGGGAAACGGAATACTTCCTCAACGACCTGCGCGGTGGCGCTGCGCTGGAGCAAATGCAGACGATGGGTCTGAAGGATTATCTCGAATCGGTACAAGAGCGCTGCGATAGAATCGCCGAGATGATCGATTTATCGTTTTTCAATTCGGTCACGGTGACTCTCACCGATGCAAACAGGAATCTGATTTCCGTACAAATTCCCCAGCAGCAGCAGGTATGAGGCCCGACATGGAATTACAGAAAGGCGATCACGTTACCCTTGAAGTGACACATCACAGCAAATTCACATACAGCGAACCAGTGTCGCTTTCGCAGAACGAATTACGCATGTCACCGGTGGAAACCGGGCTGCAAAGGGTTTTGCAGCATGAGATTCGACTTTCACCGCAGGTGCCATTAAGCAGCCACCGCGACCATTTCGGAAATCTGGTGCAGCGTTTCAATATCCTTGAACCCCATGACAGTCTGGAAATAACGGCTCTCTCCGTGGTCGAAACCACCAACGCCATCAGTTGCGGGCCGGAGTCCAAACCCGATCCGCGACCCTATGATCAGCGCTGGACGGAGTACCTGTGCTGGTCGCCCGGTGTCCCGTATCTGGCGGAGTACGACAGCGTGCCGCTGGGCCGGGAAATTGACATGGGCATGGATGAGGATGAATTCGCCAAGACACTGTACGAGATGGCGCGCTATTTCTTCCGCACCTTCCGCTACGACCCGGATGTGACGCATGTACACTCCAGCCCGAAAGAGCTTTTCCAGCATGGCGGAGGGGTTTGTCAGGATATGGCCCATGCCATGATCGGCGTGCTACGCAAGGCCGGGGTGCCGGCACGTTATGCCAGCGGTTACATTTTCGAACCCGGTAAGGGTGAAATAGGCGAGCATCTGCGCGGCGCATCCGCCACGCATGCCTGGGTACAGGCATGGCATGAAGGACATGGCTGGATGGGCATTGATCCGACCAACGACAAGCTGGTGGACTGGCAGTTTGTGCGCACCGCTTTCGGTCGGGACTACTTCGATACGCAACCGCTCAAAGGTGTTTTTGCTGGTCTTGCGGAACAGGAACTCGAAGTATCAGTGAATGTACGTATTGTAGAAGGCCTGCAGCAATAAAAGATCAGCATTGAGGCCTGATGGCCTCCACTAAAGCAAATTACTACTTATCCGCCATTGCCGTCAGGCGTGGCAGAGCTGAAGGAAGAACGCGCAAAGGATGCAGAATCATGCGCTGGATGCCTGGTTTGATGGTGCCTGTGCCAAGCAGTAGCGGCTCCGACTTTGGATTTGCCGGATCAGCCGCGCAGAACACGGCAAACTCACCTTCATTTCCCCGGGTCAGCTGAATGCGTTGCCCCTGTGCATAGCGCAGGGCATCTTCCATGCGCAGCTTGATGATGGGCAGATGACGTAACCACTGTGTCAAAGGCAGCAGACAGGCCTCAGGCTGGGCCGATAACTGTTCGAAGGGGATCATCACCACCTCCGGCCAGCCGGCCGTGGACAGGCGCCGCAGCACCGTTACGCAACCGCCCACACCGAGGGCTGCGCCGATATCCCGTGCCAGAGAGCGCACATAGGTCCCTTTTGAGCATTGAATATCAAGGGTCAACAGGGGTGACTCAAAGGAAATCATTTTCAGCGCATGGATGGTGACCGGGCGCTTCGGCAAATCCACCGTGCCACCCTTGCGCATAATTTCGTGTGCCCGTTCGCCATTGACATGGATGGCCGAGTAAGACGGCGGCTGTTGCTCGATATCGCCTGTGAAGCGCGGTAAAACTTCTTCTATATCAGCCAGTTGTACGGCTACGTCAAAGCGACCCGTTATCTCACCTTCGGCATCCAGCGTATCGGTCTGATAACTGAGATCGAATGTTACACGGTAATTTTTATCGGCATCGAGGCCCACACCGGAGAAGCGTGTCGCCTCCCCCACCATAATGGGCAGCATGCCGGTGGCCATCGGATCGAGCGTTCCTGCATGCCCGGCCTTGACGAGCTTCTTTCCCTTCTCGGTGTACAGGCGGGCAACCGAGTTCACTGCCTGACGGGAGGTCCAGCCTATCGGTTTGTCGAGAAAAACAACGCCGCAGGCAGCCTGAGTTGCGGATATATCAGCCAAGGCAAGCCTCGACCGCTCGTTCCACTTTATTGCGAATAGAATCGTAATCGCCCTGCATGGTGCAGCCTGCGGCATGACGATGCCCGCCACCACCCAGCGAAACGGCGAGTGCGCCGACATCGGTATCGAATTTTCCGCGGAAGGTTACTTTCCAACTGTGGTCGTCATCGCCCGGTCGCATGAACACGGCTATCTCGACGCCTGAAATAGCACGTCCAAGATCAATAAGGCCTTCGGTGTCTTCACCATCGCTGTTGGTATCCTTATACATCCGCTCATCAACATGCATCCATGCACTTCGCCCCTGGTGACGTAGATCAAGGGTTTGCATACAGCGTACCTGCAGCTCGAAACACGCACGGCTGCGATCCTCATAGACAGAACGGGCAATCGGCCAGGGCTCAGCCCCGGCCCTAAGCAGAGCGGCGGCCAGTTCATGCACCTCTGGCGTGGTACTGGCGTTGTGAAAACTTGTTGTATCGGTAAGCAGTGTTACATAAATCGCACTGGCTGAATCCTTGGAAAGAGACAGATCCATCAATTGGATAAGCTGATACACCAGAGCGCCGGTTGAGCAGGCCATGGTATCGATGACATTGATATCGCCAAAACGGGAGTTGCTGGCATGGTGATCAATCACCGCAAGCTTGCGACCGGCAAAAAGACTATCGTCATAACCGAGTCGGCCACGGGAGCCTGCATCCAGGCTTATGATAAGATCGACATCCTGTGCGGGAACCTCTTTACCACGACCCACCAGAGAACTTCCCTCGAGAAACCGGTAAATACGCGGCACGCCGTCACGGTTGTGCATGCGCACAGGAAAACCGCCGGCCTGCAATGCGTTATAAAGAGCCAATTGGGAGCCAATGCCATCGCCATCGGGATTGCAATGGGTGGTCAGCAATATCCCACGCGAAGCGCGGATCGCAGTACAGAGATCATTCATCTCAGTCATCATTCGAAATGCATCGCATTCAACAGCCTGGTGACATCTGCTGCGCCATCGATGGCTTCATCCCAATAGAACTTCAGTCCCGGCAGTCGGCGCTTGGGCATGGCATGGCGCAATTGATGGGCGAAATGCGTTGCCAGATGTTCCAGTTGCTCAACCACCATCTTTTGGTCCACCTCGCCCGGCTTGTGTACCATGACACGCACCTGCTGGCCGCCATGCACGGCCTCAAGCCGCGTAATGCAGACACCAGCCAAACGCGGGTCGGCGATATCGCGCTGCATCAGTGTTGCCAAAAGGCGGTGTATATCGGCATACAGTCGCGCTTTGCCTGTGTTTCTGGGATCGGACATGGTCAGAGCGTCGCCGCAAATTCCTCGATCACGTAAAACTCAAACACGTCGCCCGGCTTGATATCGTTGAACTTGTCGATACCGATACCGCATTCGTAACCGTTCTTGACCTCTTTGACATCATCCTTGAAACGACGCAGTGAAGCGAGCTTGCCATCATAGATCAGCACGCCATCGCGCAGTACGCGTGCAGAAGCACCGCGCGTCACGATACCATCGGTAACAAAGGAGCCGGCCACAGCACCCGCCTTCGGAACCTGGAACACTTCGCGCACCTCGGCACTGCCAATCACCTTCTCGCGCTGCTCCGGAGCCAACACACCGGCCATGGCCATCTTCATTTCATCGATAGCCTCGTAGATAACCTTGTAGAAGCGGACGTCCACACCCTCTGCCTCAGCAAGCTTCTTGGCCTTGGTCTCAGGACGCACATTGAAGCCGATGATGATGGCATTGGAGGCCGAGGCAAGCATCACATCAGACTCGGTAATGCCACCGATGGCACGATGCACGATCTTCACCTGCACCTCATCTGTCCCTGCCTTGGCCAGTGAATCCGCCATGGCTTCGACCGAACCAGTCACATCGCCCTTGATCAGTACATTGACTTCCTTGGCACCTTCGCCCTGAGCCGAGGCAAAAAGGTCTTCCATGCTGACGTTCTTGTGTTGCTGCATACCGATCTTACGATGCTGATCTTCACGGTAACTGATAATTTCGCGCGCCTGACGGTCATTTTCCACAACCACGATTTCCTGACCGGCTTCGGGAACGGACTCCAGACCCAGCAATTCAAACGGAATCGATGGACCAGCCGTGCGATGCTGTTTGCCATTCTCGTCCACGATGGCGCGGATACGCCCCGTTACTGTGCCGACAACAACGATATCGCCCTTGTTAAAGGTGCCGTTCTGCACCAGCACGGTTGCCGATGGGCCGCGCCCCTTATCGAGGCGGGACTCAATAACCAGACCGCGTCCACGCAGGGTGGGATTGGCCTTCAGCTCAAGGATTTCTGTTTGCAGGGCCAGCATTTCAAGCAGGTCATCGAGACCTTCGCCGGTATGCGCCGAGCATTTGACGAAAATTGTGTTGCCACCCCACTCCTCAGAGACCAGTTCATGTTCGGCAAGCTGACGCATAACCTTCTCGGGGTCTGCGCCTTCCTTATCCATCTTGTTCACTGCAACAATGATTGGAACATTGGCGGCACGGGCATGATTCAGCGCTTCAACTGTCTGCGGCATCACGCCATCGTCGGCAGCCACAACAAGCACGGCCACATCGGTAAGCTTGGCGCCACGGGCGCGCAGACCGGTAAATGCCTCATGACCCGGGGTGTCGATAAATACCACCCTGTGGCCTGTTTCCAGCTTAACCATGTAAGCACCGATATGCTGCGTGATGCCACCGGCCTCTCCATCAGCCACATGCGCCTTACGCAGGGCATCGAGAATAGAGGTTTTGCCATGATCGACATGCCCCATCACCACCACAACCGGCGGTCTGGGCTGGGACAGCTCATCATCTTCCTCTGCCTCATCAATAAACACGTTCTCAACGGATGAGGCATTGACCATCTTCGGCACATGTCCGAATTCCTCAACAATAAGCTGTGCCGTTTCGGCATCGATGCTCTCGTTGACCGTTGCTGCCACACCCATCTCGAAAAGCCTGCGCACCACATCCGCACCCTTGATGGCCATGCGGCTGGCTAGTTCGGAAACAGCGAGGGTCTCCGGAATTTCCACTTCGCGCTTCACGAAATCCTCGTCATCCTTGGTGACACCTCTACGGCGGCGATCACCACGCGCCAGGCGCGCCATACGGTCTTCCTGCTCATCGGTCATCACTACATGGCGTTTGTCGGCGTAAGCACGACGCGCGGCCTTCTCGGCCGGAGATAAGCGACGACGCTGGAAATTCTGCGGACCACCAGCACCGCCTGGCGTGCGACGACGCTGTGCGCCCTGCGGTCCGCCTGCCGAAGCGTCAGGAGCCACAGCTACCGATGGAGCCCGGCTTGGCTGACGTGAGCCTGCCGGTGATGAGGATGAAGCCGAACCTTGCCTGTCCGGCCGTGCAGAAGATGCCCGCTGGGCACGCTGCTCAGAGCGCTCCTTCCTGATTTTATCCTCAATATCCTTGAGTGAAGAACTTGGTGCCTTGGCGGCAGCAATCTGAGCTGGCGTAAGTCCACGACGAATGGTCGTTCTGGGCCCGCCGGACCTGTTTGCCGCCTGGCCTGTGGACGGCTGCCTGCCACGCGATTGATTATCCCGCGATGCAGGTCCGCCAGCCATCCCGGTTCGGCCTGTCGCCGGCGTGCGTGCAGTCGTTGGTGCCCGACCCGCCGTTTGCGTTCTGCCCAGCGGCGCATTGGATCTCGTGGGTGCAGTCGTTCTAGTTGCTGCAGGGCTGGTCGATGCAGCCGGAGCGCTTGCCGCAACCGGGGTTGTCGCTGCTACCGGCGTGCTTGCCGCTGCAGGGGTTGCCGGTGCCGTCGGCGTGCTTGCCGCTGCAGGGGTTGCCGGTGCGACCGGAGTCTTTGTAGCGGCTGCAGCGGCGGCAGCACTTGCCTGTGCAGCGCTCTCGCGCTTATCAGCAACAGCCTTGGCCGCAGTCTGGGCCGGAGTCAGTCTGGATTTTGCGACAGGTGCCGATGCAGGTGGAGTCGCTTCAGTTGTCGATGTGGGTGTAGGTGTAGGTGGCGTCACGACGCGGCGCGTAGTTCTGCGCACTTCAACCTGCACTCTGCGTCCACCGGTTTCGGTTTTTGCGCCAGTGCGCGTCTGCCCGGCAACCAGAGGCTTGTTCAGTGTCAGGGTACGAGCTCCGGGCTTACCGCCTGCGGGCTTGTTACCTGCCGTCTTTACGGCCCGGCTGAGCTTCTCTCGATCCTCAGCGGTCAGCATGCTGGTTGGACCGCTGGCCATAATGCCGCAATCGCGTGCTGCAGACATTACATCGGCGACATCTGCACCGAGATCTTTTGCCAGATCGAGAATTCGTACTATAGCCATCTGTTTACTACTCCGTTTCGCGTAATTGCCTGTAATACAGACAATATTGTCGCAAGCTTGCGCATGCCGGCGAATCATTCAGTGCAAGCACCGAAACAACATCCCGTTCAACGATGTCACTCAGTGTTGCCGAATCGCCAAAAATAACAAGCGTCGTTTTCAATCCTGTTGCCTGTCTTTTACCACAGGCATCCTCTATCTGCCGGTGCAACGCTGCTCCGGCATTGGAAGCAAGCAGCACCAGCATCGGTGCCTTGTCCCACATGCGATGCATCACTGCATCCCGGCCAATACTAAGCGCACTGCGCAAGCGTCGGAAACCCTGTCTGCATAACTGCAAAACCGCCGATGAAGCACGCTCCTGCAACAATGCCGCCTGCCCGTCTGCTATCTGCCGTCCCTTCCAGGCCCGGACAAACTGCCGCTCATGGATGTGCGACAGACACTTGCTCTGCCAACACACATAAGCGCCCCGCCCGGGAGCTTTTTGCAACACATCGGGCCAAACCTGCCCGTCCTCATCGACAACAATGCGCAGCAAAGTCGCCTTGTCTGTCTGCTTTCGGCAGGCCAGACAACTGCGCTGCATTATCTCCGATGAATCAGTCAAACCAGCCGCAGGCCTCACGGGCCGCAATAATCAATGCTTCAAGCTGCTCATGGCTGGCATGTTCAATGCCGGTCAAGTCGTCCACAGCTGCATCGGCCAGCGCCTCAGCCGTACCGATTCCACGGATTGCCAACTCGGCTGCCAGCTCTCTGCTCACGCCTTCCAGCGCTAACAGGCTGTCCTCGATTTCCGCCGCTTCCGGCCTGCCCAGTTCCTGCTGCAACAGGTAGTTGCGAGCCCGGTTCTGCAATTCGTGTGCGGTATCTTCGTCAAGACCTTCAATGGCAATCAGCTCTTCCTGACTGCAATAGGCCAGGTTTTCCAGCGAGAGGAAACCTTCATTGCACAGCAATGTGGCAAATCCTTCGTCGATATCGAGGCATTCCTCGAAGACCTGACGTGCCGCATCGAATTCCTCGACGCGCTTCTTACGCTCTTCGCCTGCGGTCATGATTTCAATCTTCCAGCCGGTCAGTTCGGAAGCCAGACGCACGTTCTGACCTCGCCGACCGATGGCGATAGCCAACTGATCCTCGGCAACGGCAACCTCAATGGTGTTGCTGTCTTCATCGACCAGCACGCGCTCGATTTCTGCCGGGGCCAGCGCATTAACCACAAAGCTGACCGTATCCGGGGTCCATTCGATGATATCAATCTTCTCGCCGTGCAACTCATTCACCACAGCCTGCACACGTGCACCGCGCATACCGACGCAGGCGCCAACCGGATCAATACCGGAATCGTTGGAAATAACCGCCATCTTGGTGCGCGAACCCGGATCGCGGGCAATCGCCTGAATCACCACCAGACCGTCCTGTACCTCGGGGACTTCCTGCTCGAAAAGGCGCTGCACCATGCCGGCATCGGAACGGGAAATGAACACCAGTGGTCCCTTCGGCTGATTGCGCACTTCGCGCAGATAGGCACGTACCCGGTCGCCCTGACGATACGACTCACGCGGCAGTAAATCCTCGCGATACATCACAGCCTCACCGCGACCGAGATCGACATACATATTGCCACGCTCGACGCGCTTGACGATACCGGTGATCAACTCGCCGACGCGCGGCTCGTATTCTGCGACCACGCGATCACGTTCGGCTTCGCGAATCTTCTGGTTGAGTACCTGCTTGGCCGTCTGGGCAGCAATACGCCCCAGCTCGATGGCTGGCAGACTCTCCCTGAACTGTGTGCCGATTTCAGCCTTCGGGTCCAGTTCGCGGGCCTGCTCCAGACTCAGTTCATTCAGTTCGTCCTCAACCTCTTCAACCACGGTGCGCACATGGAAAAGATCCATGTCGCCAGTCTCGCGGTTGAGTTTGGCCTCAACGTCTTTTTCCCCGTAAGTGCGGCGGGCGGCCGTTTTGATGGCCTGTTCCATGGCCTCAATGACCAGATCCTCATCCACACCCTTTTCGCGGGCAACAGCTTCAGCAACCTGCAACATTTGAGCATTCATCCAATCACATCCTCACTTGTTTCGTCATCATCCTTAAATCCATCCATCTTTCCGCCACCGGTGACGCGCTTCCAGTCAACCGTGCGTACAATTCTGGCAACCTCACCCATATCGACGAGCCTTTCGCCGCCCTTCTCAAGAGCGATGCGAACACCGTTCTCGCAGGGACCGAGATTCTCTCCACTCAGGGTCGTACCATCGGTAAACGACACCTTGAGCAATTCACCTTCATGCCTGCGGAAATCCGCTTCAGTCGTCAGCGGCCAGTCCAGACCCGGCGAGGTCACTTCCAGACGGTAACGCCCGTCTATCAGATCTTCGGCATCAAGTTGCAGTGAAAGACCACGACTGATGCGTGCAATCGAATCAAACGGAACACCGCCTGCAGCATCCACCACCACCTTGAGCAGGCGATGCTGATGGCTTCCCGACAGGCTGACCTTGAGAACCTCAAGACCAAGCTCTTCGGCAATGGGTGCCACCAATTCTGCAATACGACCTTCCACCGATCCTCCTTAAACAAAAAAAGCGAGCCGCGGCTCACTTTCAACGCGCCGAAGCATAGGGCGATGAGGGCCATAGGACAAGTCCCGGCCTTCATGCATAGGAAAAGCCTCAGAAGTTCGGTTGAATTGGTCCAGATATAGATGAACTGGTCGGAAAGAGGCCGTATGTACGGGCCTCTCAGGACATGCTCAATCAGGGATGCGCTTCTCCAAGCACCTCATCAACCGGTTGCCAGCCACCGCCGAGGGCTTTGTAGAGCTGGGCAAGGCCGGTAAGGATGCGTGTTTCGCTGCTGATGATGTCGTTGCGTGTGGCGATCAACGCTCTTTCCGCATCGAGAATGACAAGGAAATTCTCCTCCCCTGCTTCATAACGCAGGCGGGCGATTTCAAAAGCCTGCTGTCGCGTGGCTTCGGCACTCTGCAAGCGCTTGAGCGTCTGCCATTCCTTGCCATAGCGCATCAGCGATGCCTCGCCATCCTCCAGAGCCAACAAGACGCTCTGCTCGTAACGGGCAAAGGCTGCGCGTGTATCTGCCTCGGCGACATCGACACCGGCAGTCAGCGAACCGCCGGCAAACACCGGCCAGCCGAGCGCACCGCCGATCGTGCGGGTAAGCGTGGCCGGGGTGAACAGATCACTGAATACACGCGCACTCGAACCGATGGATCCGGTCAATGAAAATTTTGGGAACAGATCGGCCTTGGCTACGCCGATACCGGCTGTGGCTGCAGCCAGTTCACGTTCCGCCTGCTGTACATCCGGACGACGCTTGAGAATGTCCGAGCGCAGGCCCACAGGCACGGCATCGGGCGGCATGGGTAAGGGCCGACTTTCGCGCAGTGCTTTGGCATGAAACTCCGGCGACTGACCGGTAAGCACGGAAATGCGATAGATGCGTGCGGCAATCTCCGCCTCCAGATTGGGCAGGCTTGCCTCGTAAGTTTCCCGCTCGCCGCGCGCGCGCGTCAGATCCAGCTCGGTGGTTACACCAAGCTCGGATTGCGCACGGGCAATCTCTTCCACCTCGCTCAGCAGTTCGATGTCGCGTTCTGTCACGGCAAGCTGACGTTGCAGACCACGCGCCTCGAAATAGCTGGTGGCCAGCTCGGCAACAACGGACAGCATCATCCCTTGTTGCACGGCTTCACTGGCCTGAATCTGCGCATCGGCCGCCTCGACTGCACGGCGCGTTCGACCGAACAAATCCAGCTCCCAGCTGGCATCCAGCGATGCGGAGAATGTGTTACGTGTACCGGTATTGGCACCGAAGCCTGTTTGCCTTGAGAAACGGCTTCGACTGCCGGAACCGGAGGCATCAAGGGTCGGGTAATAGCCGCTGCCGGCAACACGACGCAGTGCCCTCGCCCGCTCGATATTGGCCAGAGCCACAGCCAGATCGCGATTCTGTTGCATGGCACCTTTAATCAACTCGCTAAGCAGCGGATCGTTTAACTGCTGCCACCACACCTCAGCCTGGGCTGGCTGTGAAGAGACGGAAGTATTCAACTGGCTCTGCCACTGCTCGTCATAGCTTGATTCCGGACGCTGATAATCCGGCCCGAGGACACAGCCGCTCAGACCCAGAAGGAGAAGCGCACAGGGCAGATAATGCCTGCTCATACCTTCTCCTCGTATTCCTTCAACTGGGCCTCCAGCATGCGGCCGGTGGCCTTGGGGGATGAGGTGTGCTGCGACCACACACGGTACATCACCGGCACGATAAACAGCGTGAAGAAGGTGGTAACGACTACTCCGGACATGATCACCGTGCCTATCACCAGTCGGGTCTCCGCACCGGCCCCAGAGGAAAGAATCAGGGGTAATGCACCCATGGCTGTGGTCAGCGCAGTCATGATGATCGGACGCAGACGCTTGCCGGAGGCATTGAGAATGGCTGCGTGGAACTCAACACCTTCGTCACGCAGCTGATTGATGAACTCGACGATCAGGATGCCGTTCTTGGCAGCAATACCGATGAGGATGATCAGGCCGATCTGGCTGTAGATATTCAGACTCATGCCAGCCAACCATAGAGCCGCGAGAGCGCCCGTGATGGCCAGCGGCACGGTGAGCATGATAATCAGGGGATGAATGAAGCTCTCGAACTGGCCGGCCAGCACAAGAAACACCACCATCAGGGCCAGTGCAAAGACCAGATACATCGATGAGCCGCTGTCGATAAAGTCCTGCGACGGGCCCTTGTAATCGATGGTGGCGCCGGGTGGAAGATCGTTGCGCACCAGGCCCTGCAAATAGTTCAGCGCCTCGCCCAACGAGTATCCGTCGGCCAGATTGGCTTCCAGGGTAATGGCCCGCTGACGGTTGTAGCGATTGAGTGTGTTGCTGCCGGCAAACTCACGGATATCGACGAGATTGGACAAGGGAATAAGCTGGCCGCTACGCCCGGATCGAACCCAGGTGTTTTCAATATCTGCAGGGCTCTGCTTGAGTGCTTTCTCGCTTTCCAGCACCACATCGTATTCCTTGCCGCGATCAATGAATGTGGTCACCCGACGCGTACCCATCAGGGTTTCCAGCGTGTGGTTGATATCCTGCACCGATACACCGAGCGCATCGGCACGATCACGGCGGATGGTCAGGCCGATCTGCGGTTTTGTTTCGTCGTAGTCGTGGTCCAGACCGATCAGCCCCGGATTGCCGCTCGCCTTGGCCATCATGATATCGCGCCATTCGGCCAGATCGTCATAGGTCGGACCACCCAAAACAAACTGTACGGGCTTGGCCTCACCGCCCCCGAAGGCCTGACGCACAATGCTGAACACACGCACGCCTGGCATGTCGGCAGTGAGTTTCTTCACCTGATCGAGGTAATAGCCGATAGGCTTGCGGCCGGTATTCCAGTGGCTCAGAACCACGATACCGCGCGCATCGCTGAAATTAGCGGTAGCACCGAAGCTGCCCGGCGCACGCATCAGCAGACGCTGGAATTCGCCGCTTTCGGTAAACGGCATCAGCCGCCGTTCGACTTCATCCATATGTTCGCGCACATACTGATAGGAAGCGCCTTCCGGACCCTTGATCATGATGTAAAACACACCACGGTCTTCCTTGGGTGAATACTCCTGAGGAATGGCGCGCAGCAGCAGCACGGCGACAAGCACCATGCCGATCACAAGCAGAATGGCGACTAAAGGGTGTTTGAGGCTGCGTTCCAGAGTGCGCAGGTAGGATTCGCGCATGCGTATAAAGCTGCTGTCGATGGCATGCGTGAAGCGATTGCTCTCGCCGCGCGCATCAAGCAGTTTGGAGGCCATCATCGGCCCCACAGTCAGAGCGGCAAAGCTGGAAAAGATGACCGCAGCCGTGAGGGTCACGGCAAACTCGCTGAACAGGCGACCTGTATCGCCCTCCATAAAGGTAATGGGCACGAACACCGCGACCAGTACGGCTGTGGTGGCAATGACCGCAAAGCCGACCTGCCTTGTTCCACGGAACGCCGCAACCAGTTTCGGCTCACCGAGTTCGATGCGGCGGTGAATGTTTTCAATCACCACAATGGCATCGTCCACCACCAGACCGATGGCCAGCACAAGCGCCAGCAGGGTCAACAGATTGATGGTATAGCCCAAAGCAAACAGCACGATAAAGGTGCCAATCAGCGAAATCGGCACTGTCACGGCCGGCACCAGCATGGCCCGAACATTGCCCAAGAACAGGTAAATCACCAGCACAACGAGCAGCACGGCGATAAACAGGGTTTTGTAGACCTCATCGATGGCATTGTCGATAAACACGCTGGAGTCGAAGCTCTGCTCCATGCGCATATTCGGCGGCAACACTTCATTGACGCGCTCCATTTCCTGTTTGGCCAAGCGTGCTACAGCCAGCGTATTACCCTTGGACTGTTTGACGATACCGATACCGACCATGGGAATGCCGTTGCCGCGCAGGGTGCTGCGCTTTTCAATGGCAGCGATTTCAATGCGTGCCACATCGCCCAGACGCACCAGATAGCCATCCCCCCCCTGCCTGAGAACCAGTTGGCGGAAATCATCGGTGCTGCGATAGCTGCGCAGCAGGCGCACCGTGAAGTCGCGCTTCTTCGATTCGAGAATGCCGGCCGGCAGTTCCACGTTCTCCTGCCGTAGCGCCAGTTCGATATCCGTTACCGTCAGGCCAAAGGCGGCCAGTTTGTTGCGATCCAGCCAGATGCGCAGCGACTGTTCCTCACCGCCACCAACACGCGCCCTGGCCACGCCATCGAGGGCCGAAAAGCGATCGATGACATAGCGTTTGGCATAGTCCGATATTTCCATGGTCGACATGCCTTCACCGGTCAGGTTCAGCCACATGATGACCCGTTCATCAGCATCTGTTTTGCGGATGTCGGGCGGATCTGCACCGTCCGGCAGGTTGTCCATGATGCGCGAGACACGGTCGCGGATATCGTTTGCGGCGGCATCGATATCGCGACTGATGTTAAAACGGATGGAGATATCCGAGCGTCCATCGCTGCTTTTGGAAGTAATAGAGCGTATGCCTTCAATACCGGCAATGCGATCCTCGATAGTCTCGGTAATACGTGTTTCGACCACGTTGGCAGCTGCACCGGGATAATCGGTGGTAATGGAAACGATGGGCGGATCGATATCAGGGTATTCGCGCAGGGGAAGATGGGTGAAGGAAAGTATACCGAATACCACAATCAGCAGATTCAGCACCAGTGCAAGAACAGGGCGTCGAACGCTGGTATCAGACAGCCACATGCATATGCTCCTTCAGAGGCTGAGTCATCAAAAAGACGGTGTCGGACATGGACTGTCTATTTGGCCTGATGCTGGGCCGGAAACTGGCTGTCTCGGATTTCATCCCATGTTTCACTGATGCTGACCGCCTGCCCTGGCTTCACAAAGCCCATGCCACGCACCACAACCCGTTCGCCGGCAGCAAGCCCCTGCCTGATTTCAACCAGACCATCGCGGCGCAAACCGGGCTGCACGACACGCAGTTCGGCCTTGCCCTCGGGCGTGACCAGTGTGATGTAATGCTTATCCTGTTTCTGGGTGATGCTTTCCTCCGGCACAACCATGGCCTGACGTTCATTGGCCAGCAGCGTGACGCGCATCAGCATGCCGGGAATCAGTCTGCCATCCGGATTGGCTATGATGGCGCGCAACAACATGGAGCGGGTCAGCGGATCAATACGAGAATCGGTGGCGCTGACCACACCGGTGAACACCTGCTCGCCCAACGAATCAGCGCGTGCCTCGATCCGGTCACCAGGCTTCATGCCCTGCAGCATGGTAGCTGGAATGCTGAAATCCAGTTTAATCGGATCAACCTCATCGAGGGTGGCAATCACCTGCCCGGGCTGCACCAGCGCACCGGGGCTGACCCGGCGTATACCCACCTTGCCGTCAAACGGAGCTCTCAGGGTGAGCTCGTCGATGCGCGCCTTGATCTGCTGAATGCTACTGGCCGTCACAGCGGCCAGTGTTTTGCGCTCATCGAGTTCGCGGGTAGCAGCAGCCTTGCGGGCCAACAGGGTTTGCAGGCGTTTTACCTCGCGTGTGTGCTCAGCCAGTTGTACCTCGGCTGCAACCAGTTGGGCCCGTTCCTCATCCTGATCGAGCCGGACAATCACATCACCCTTATGCACCTGCTGACCATCGTTAAACGCGATTTCTTCAAGTCTACCGGCAACCGTTGCGGTGATGGTGATGGATTCGTTGGCCTGCGCGGTGCCAAGCGCCTCAACCTGATCGCTAAGCGAAATGGCATAAGCCTTGAGCACAACCACCGGCTTTACCGGTGATTTATTAGTGGTCTCATCCTTATCGCTACATGCGGAAACAAACAGGGTAAGTAACAGGCAGACTGCAAGCGGGGGGAACAAGCGCGCGATGGTTTTCATGATGCGTATTTATCGCATATTTCTCGTGACATGCAAGCTTATTCTGCTGCAAAGCAACAACAATCGCATAATGGGATACGGTACATTTCAGTGTCTTCTTCCTTGCTATGAAACTGTGTTTTGACGACAGGCAAAGCTTCGGCGACACTAAGCCCATGAGTCGACCTGCCATTGCCTACATCAATCTCGCACATCTGCGTCATAACTACCGTCTTCTTAGCGAGAAAGCCGCCGGAGCAACGGTGATGGCGGTCGTTAAGGCAGATGCCTATGGTCATGGGCTACATCTTGTCGCCCCTGCCCTGCGGGATGAAGGCTGCCGATGGTTTGCAGTTACCGATGCAGCTGAAGGAGCGGCGCTGCGACGCATCGTGGGTACTGAGGCGGATATCGTTCTGCTTTCCGGTATCTTTGATGCAGCAGATGTCGAACTGTGTCATGAACATCGGCTGACACCGGCCATTACCGAACCCCGCCAGTCAAAGCTGTTGGCTGCTACTGGCTTTCGCGGCAAGGCATGGCTGAAGGTCGATACCGGTATGAATCGCCTTGGCTCTGAGGATGTGCTGTCGCTATATGCAACATGTACAGATCAGGGTATCGAAATCGCTGGTATCATGAGCCATCTGGCCTGCGCCGATGAGCCTGATCATCCCCTTAATGCACAGCAGGCTGCCAACTTTCAAGCTATCGCCGCCACGCTGCCAGCGGGCACACCCAAATCCCTGCTCAACAGCGCCGGCCTGGTCAGCATGCCGCAGCATACCTTCAATGTCGTGCGCCCGGGCATTGCCCTGTACGGCGCGGAACCGATTGCAGATCGGCCATTGGGCCTGAAGCCAGTTATGCAGCTATGTGCCAAAATCATACAAGTACGCCAAGTGCCTCAGGGAGAATCTGTTTCTTATGGCGCAAGTTTCACGGCAGCGCATGATATGCGCATCGCCACCGTCGCCATGGGCTACGCCGATGGCCTGCCCAGAGTGCTCTCGAATTGCGGTCAGGCCTATGCAGAAGCTGCTATACTCGACATCGTGGGACGCGTATGCATGGACTATTGTCTGCTGGATATCAGCCAGACCGATATAGCCACTGGAACCGAAGTGGAGTTCTGGGGCTCAAACCTGCCCGCCACACAGGTAGCTCAGGATGCTGGAACGATAGCCTACGAGCTGTTCACCGGCGTAGGCCAACGGATTATCCGGCAAGCCATCGAATGAACTGGCTGAGCAGCATCGGCTCCGCTGTTGAATTCCTGTTCAACCGCACCGGGCTGTATGCGCTGATGCTGCTGGAATTACTGCGCAAACTGGGCAAGCCCCCTTGGTATGGAAGGCAGTTGCTGTTACAGGCTGAAGAGGTCGGTGTGCAGTCGCTACCGGTGGTCATGCTGACAGCCCTGTTCACCGGCATGGTGCTGGCCCTCCAGTCCTATATCGTATTCCACCGTTTTGCTGCGGAGAGCCTGACCGGACTTGTCGTCTCCATGTCCCTGGTGCGAGAGCTGGGACCGGTACTGGTCGGGCTGATGGTTGCCGGCCGCGTTGGCGCATCTTTCGCTGCAGAGCTTGGCACCATGCGCGTAACCGAACAGATCGATGCCCTGTGGACCCTGTCCACCGATCCTTTCCGTTATCTGGTCACGCCTCGTGTGCTGGCTGTGATTCTGATGTTGCCGCTGCTGACAGTCATTGCTGACTTTATTGGCATATACGGCGGCTATGCCATCAGCGTATTCCTGCTCGACCAGAATCCGACTGTTTATATCGAGAACACCACCGTTTATATGGGGCTGGAGGACTTCTATTCCGGCCTCGTCAAGGCCTGCTTTTTCGGCCTGCTGATTGGCGTTATCGGTTGCACCGAGGGTTTTAACTGCAAAGGAGGAGCCGCAGGCGTTGGCACTGCCACCACACGCGCTGTGGTGATTTCCTGCATGAGTATTCTTGTTTCAGACTACTTCCTTACTGCATGGTTGTTTGGATGAACGACACAACCAACAACGACCTGCCCCGCATCAGCATTCGCGGGCTCTCCAAGAGCTTTGGCGACAACGTTGTGCTTGACGGTGTCGACCTGGACATCATGCCGGATAAATCAACTACGGTGATTGGCATGTCCGGCACCGGTAAGAGCGTACTGATTAAATGTATCCTCGGTTTGCTTAAACCGGATGCCGGAGAAATTCTGGTCGATGGAGAAAACTGGCTGACTTTATCGGAAAATGAGCATTTGAAACGCATGCGGCGGATCGGCATGCTGTTTCAGGGAGCTGCACTGTTTGATTCGCTCAAGGTCTGGGAAAATGTCTCCTTCGCTCTGCTAAGGCAGGATGTCTCCAAGAAAGAGGCAAAGGAACGGGCGATTGAGGTCCTGGCGTTGGTAGGCCTGCACGATATCGCAGAGCTGATGCCGGCCGAACTATCCGGTGGCATGGCCAAACGTGTTGGTTTAGCCCGTACGATCTGCCACAAACCCGATATCGTGTTTTTCGATGAACCAACCACCGGACTTGATCCGATCATGTCCGATGTCATCAATCATCTGATACTCCGCCTGCACAAAAATTCTGGCACCACCATGCTCAGCATTACGCATGACCTGAAGAGTGCCGAAATGATTAGTGATCACATCGCCCTACTTTGCCATGGCCGCATTCATAGAATAGTGCCTGCGAATGAGCTAAGATCAGACAAGGATCCGATGCTCAGACAATTTGTTGAAGGTCGCGCTCAGGGTCCGTTCAACTGTAGCCACTGGGGGATAAATATAGAGGAGGCAATCGACCGATGAATGCACAAGCACGCCTGGGAGCCTTTGTTCTGTTTGCCCTTATTTTACTCGGATTTGCCACCGGGAAGGTTGGAGACATCAGCCTTTTCAAACAGGACACCCACCTCGTTGAAGCCGAATTTGACGATCTGATGGGTCTGGATGTGCAGTCGCCGGTGCGCATGGCCGGTGTCAAAATCGGCGTCGTGCAAGACATTTTCCTGAGAAACAACAAGGCAATCGTCACCATCGCACTCAATCCGGACGTGCGCCTGCCCGCTTCCACCCGCGCCTCAATCATCGGTCGCGGCCTGGTCGGAGAAAAGAATCTTGCCCTGACTGCCCAAACCGGCGATACGAAGCTGCTTCCAGAGGGAGCTGTTATTCCTTCCGATCCTGCCGGTGACATCAACACATTTATCGCCAAGGCAACCGGCATTACCGATGATATCAAGACACTCACTCAAACGCTTTCAGGCAGCCAAACAGGCAAGGGACACGAATCTTTTCAGCAGGTCATTGCCAATATCAATACAGCCTCGCAAGAGCTGACATTGATGGTTAAGGAAAACCGCTCACAGATCAGGGAAGTCACGGCTTCACTGCAACGCATCATGCAGAAGCTGGAAAAAGAACTCCCCCGCACGACACGGGCTGGACGTGAATTCTTTGAAGAAGGCAAGCAGGCATCAGAAAACCTCAATGATGCTTTGCTGGACAACAGAGAAAATCTGTACAGAACCCTGTTTGAGCTGCGCAAGGCATCAGAAAACTTTGAGGCCTTCTCCGATGACATCAGAAGAAACCCCTGGAAGCTGATGAAAGAAAAACCGGAAGTGAAACCGAACAAGCGTGCCGAACAGGAAAAAATGGAAGAGCTAATGCTCTCTACAGGCAGGATGGGCCTTGCCCCGGCACGTAAGTAGCTGCCTGATTGCCGCTTTTCTGCTGTCCTTGCCTCTGGTCAGTTGTAACGGCACCCATTTCGAGACAGCCCAGCATCACCTGCGGGACGGGCAGCAAACCGAAGCCCGACGTGCCCTCGAACTGGAAGTTGTCGCCCGTCCCGACAATCTTGAGGCTCGCTATAATCTGGCCGTGCTACTCGAACGCATCGGGCACGATGCGGATGCCGCCACCCTGTACCGCGATAACCTGAAGCGCGGCAGACATCTGCCCAGTGTGGTGAATCTCAGCGCCTGGCTGCGCCGACAGGGCCATACAGAGGAAGCCAGGGAATTATTGCAGCAGGCCACGCAGGACTACCGCTCCGAGGCGGTGCCATGGTATCTGCTGGCCGAAATGGCACAGCAAAGGGGTGATAAGAAGCAGGCATACGCCTGTTATCTAGAGGCCATCAAGGCAGACAAAAACAACGCCTTCGCCCATCTGCGCTTCGCCCGCTTTCTGGCTGCATCGGGCGATCTCGACAAGGCCGTTGCGCAGGCCGACAGAGCCGTTCAGCTTGGACCGGAATGTGCACCCTGCCTGAACATCGCCGGGGACATTTTCGCGCAGGCCGGCAACAATAAGCAGGCACTGGCTCTGTGGCAGAAAAGCATCGCCATTGCCCCTGATAAAGCGCTGCGCAGTAAGATTCTGCATGCGCGGAATATCGCGCAATAAGTTAGTCCCGAACTTATGAGCCAATCCGACCTTCCATTCAGCGCTGCCCAACTTGGCACACTGGGGGTGGAAATGGAGTGGCTTACCGTCAGCCGCAAGGATGGAGAGCAGATTCCAGCCGCGCCTCCATTGCTGAGCGAGATCGAAGCATCGCCGCGCATCAAACCGGAGCTGTTCACTTCGACCATTGAAATCAATAGCGATATTCATCATTCGAGCCTTGCATGCATGGACGAATTGAGTGCCTTACACACCAGAGTCAACGACTTGCTCGGCAAACAGGATGCCGCCCTTCTCTCCTCTGGCACCCATCCATTCTCTCGCTGGCAGGAGCAGCAGGTCAGTGATGATCCGCGTTATCATCGACTGATGCAGCGCCTTTGCTGGACAGCACGTCGTTTCAATATCTTCGGCATTCATGTGCATGTCGGCATGCCCGATGGCGACACCTGTATTGCCACGATGAATCGTTTGCTGCCAATCATGCCAGTCTTTCTCGCCATTTCAGCCAACTCACCTTACTGGTGTAGCCATGATACAGGTCTAAGTTCGGCACGAATTAAGGTTTTCGAGGGCCTGAGTCAGGGTGGTATGCCTTTCTACTTCGAAAACTGGGCGGACTTTGCATGCAGTGCGACGCGCCTGATGAATACAGGCAGCATCGATTCGGTGCGCGATATCTGGTGGGAAATGCGTCCCCACCCCGATTTCGGCACGCTGGAAGTTCGTATCGGTGACATGCCCGCCACGCGAGCCGATACACAGGCGTACATCGCTTATGTACGCGCTGAAGTCATGGCCGCAGCCCATGCCGACACGCCAGGCTACCGTCGCGTACATCCTTCATTGATCCGTGAAAATCGCTGGCGTGCCTGTCGCTACGGCATGGATGCGGAGATGATTGATCCGGATGGAGAGAAGGTTATTCCGGTGCTTGATTTGCTGGCATCAAGGCTGGAAATCCTATCCAGGAGCGGCGCAGATGCGGCGGATATCGGCATAGTCTCCCAAAGACTCGCTCAGTGGCATCAGCAGAGAGATGGAGCTACCCGCCAGAGGTTGTTGCGCCAGACATTTGCTGACTGGGCGGATGTGATTCGAACCATGCGCGAAGAAGATGGATGGAGTATACAAGCATGAAAACAAAACAACTGATGAGCCTCGTCGACGAGGTGATGCCGGAGGTGGTTCGCGTGCGCCGCTTTCTTCACCAGAACCCGGAGCTTTCCGGCTGTGAAGAGCAAACGGCACGACTCGTGGCCGACAGTTGCCTAAAGCTAGGGCTGAAAATACGCGAAGGCATAGGTGGTCATGGTATTTTAACCACGCTCACAGTGGATGCCGCTTTGCCATGGATTGCCTTGCGTGCCGATATGGATGCCCTGCCGATTCAGGACGGAAAGCATTGCGACTATGCCTCTAGCGTTACAGCTGTGTCGCACGCCTGCGGCCACGATGTCCACACCGCCATACTTTTGGGAGCAGCGCAGCTGCTCTGTCGAGCACGGGACAAGCTTCAATACAATGTCGCTTTCGTGTTCCAGCCTGCGGAAGAAACATGCGATGGTGCCTCCTCGATGTTGCAAGATCATGTATTCAATGAAATAAAGCCGGAACAGATTTACGCCATGCATGTATATCCCTACCTCCCTGCCGGTTCGATCGGCCTACGGGAAGGGGCAATGTGTGCTGCCGCTGATTTGTTTGATGTGGAGATTCTTGGTCGTGGCGGACATGCCGCCCGGCCGCACGAATGTGTCGATGTAGTCCTGGTAGCCAGCCAAGTCATTCAGGCCCTGCATCAGATTATTGGCCGGCGCGTGAATCCGCTGCATCCGGCTGTGCTGACCATAGGCCAGATACATGGTGGCCATGCCGCCAACGTCATCCCAGACCACATCTCCTTTTCCGGCACCGTGCGCAGCCTGCATCCTGATGCACACGAGGAGATTCGCGTGCGCATGGACCACATCATCCGCCTATCAGCCGAGTCCTGGGGGGCGACAGCCAGATTTACACTGCGGCAGGCCACACCTGTTTTATGCAATGACTTGAAACTATTGCCTCAAGCTCGCAAAATATTTATGAAATCGCTTCCCGATATCCAACTAATCGAGATTGGTGAGCCATCAATGGGTGGCGAAGATTTTGCCGAGTTCCTGCGTGATATTCCCGGATGTCTGTTCCGCTTGGGCACCGGTGGCAGCCCGGAAACCCGCTACCCACTGCATCACCCCTGCTTCGATATCGATGAATCCGCCATGCGCTCCGGCATCGCCGCCTTCGCGGCTCTGGCACTGAATCAGGGCTAACCCCCCTGCCTCCAAACAAGAGTGACAGGGGAAGGATACGAATATCCCGCCCCTGCCACCTATCTCCCCCGCCAAACCAGTGGAAATAAAAACAAGTAAAATCAACGAAATGAATCATAGGAGTGCATGACTGAGGCTGTATATCCCATAAACAGGTGATAAGGGCTTGAATCAAACATCACATGTCCTTATACATAGCCCATGCTGAGAATATTATTTGCCTTGTTTATCTTTGTTCCGCTGCTCGAACTCTATGTATTAATAGAAGTTGGCAGTGGAATTGGTGGCATGTCCACCATTGCGCTTTGCCTGCTCACTGCCGCCCTCGGCGGTTTCTTGATTCGCTGGCAGGGTATGAGTACGTTGATCGATGCGCAGAAACGAATTGCACATGGGGAAATCCCTGCCGAACACGGCTTTCACGGTCTGATGATTGCTTTGGCCGGCCTTCTTCTGTTTCTTCCCGGCTTTGTTTCCGATACTGTTGGTTTTCTGTTGCTAGTACCTCCACTGCGAGGATTTATCATTCGAAAACTGTTACCGATTCAGCAAATCGCCGGCAAGCGGCAATCAGACATCATTGATGCTGAAATCATCATGGAAGACAAACATATACGCTGAGATTAAGGGAAGCTCCTGCTTGACCCTTTCACGCGCATCCCTACATTACGCTGCAACATACCGGAGGTATCCATGAATCAAGTTAGTATGACATCTACCCAACTGGTCGATTCCCGCATCACATTTCTTGGCAAAACCTACGGCATGCTGGCCCTGTGCATCGCGGCCGGCAGTGTTGGTGCTTATATGTCGATGGGGCTTGCCTTCCCCTATGAGCATCCATTTATGATGCTGTTTGTCATGATCGGCGGCATCTTTGCTGTGCAGGCTGTGCGCCATATGGCGGGTCTGAACCTTGCTGCCCTGCTCGCCTTCGGCGGCATCACCGGCATGGCCATCGCACCACTGGTTGGTATTGTCGCTGCCAAGTCTCCGATGCTGGTCACCCAGGCCTTCATGACGACGGCCGTGGCATTTGTATCGCTGACTGCGTACACATTCATTTCCCGCCGTGACTTTTCATTTCTGAAAGGATTTGTCTGGGTTGGCCTTATTTCAATCATTGTGCTGGGCCTATCCAACTACTTCTTCTTTGAATCGCCGCTGATGGCGCTGGGCATTTCCGGCATGGGCATTCTGCTGTTTTCAGCCTTCATCCTGTACGACACATCCAGCATCCTGCGCGATTATCCGAATGAGGAATATATCGCTGCGGCTCTCACCCTATATCTGGATGTTTTTCTGCTCTTCCAGCATGTGCTTGCCATGTTCGGCATGCTGAACGACGACTGAAATTCAAAATGATGTAACACGAATGGCCCGGCTTGTCCGGGCCGTTTTTTTAGAATCTGTCAGGAAAAAGAAGCGATCAACTCACGGACAGAGGCTTCGTCCACATCCTCTGCAACAAAAGCCTCACCGATCTGTTTGAGTAAGATAAAACGAATGCGCCTGCCGACATTTTTCTTGTCATGCCCCATGGCATCCAGCCATGCATCGGCGGAAAATTTCGGGATATCCACAGGCAGGCCGCAACTCACATAAAGCTCGCGGATATGCCCCTCCACCGCTTTGGGGACATAACCCAACTTTGCCGACAATCTCGCCGCCATCAGCGTACCAAGCGCCACAGCTTCGCCATGCAGGTATTGCGTGTAATGGGTCATCGATTCAATGGCATGGCCAAAGGTATGACCCAGATTGAGCAGAGCCCTCACCCCCTGTTCCGTCTCATCGCTCACCACCACCTCAGCTTTGTGCCGGCATGAATGATAAATAACCTCTGCAACAGTATCGGCCTCAAGCGTAAGCAAGGACTGCATATGCTGTTGCAGATAAGTGAAAAATTCAGTATCGCGAATCAGGCCGTATTTGATCAATTCAGCAACCCCGGCACGCAATTCGCGTGGCGCAAGCGTGCTGAGGACGAGCGGATCAATCCATACCAGCGCCGGCTGATAGAAAGCGCCGATCATATTCTTGCCATGCGGATGATTGATGGCTGTTTTACCGCCCACGCTGGAATCCACCTGTGCCAGCAGGGTCGTCGGCACCTGCACATAGGGAATACCACGCCGGTAGCTGGCAGCAGCAAAACCGGTCATATCGCCAACCACACCGCCACCAAGCGCAATCACCGGCTCACCGCGAGAAAGTTTCGCCAACATCATGGCATCGAGAATGCTGTTCCATGAAGCAAGTGTTTTGTGTTGTTCGCCATCTGCGAGAATGCATGTCTTAGCATCCCAACCAGAAGATTCCAGCGATTGTCGCACCCGCTCAAGATAAAGCGGCGCGACCACTTCATTGCTGACAATCAGGCAACGCCCGGTAGCAGGAAACAGGCTCCGCATGGTCTTGCCAAGGCCATCAAGGCAGCCCGGCTGGATGTGGATATCGTAGGAGCGGGTCCCCAGATCAACGCGGTAAACGCGGTCAGGATTGTTCATGGAAATATCTTCGGGCGTGCTCATCGGCGCATTGTGACAGAATCAGGTGACAACAGAAACACGCCACCCGCAGCGTATCTGATGCTGACAGGTGGCTGTTTCCAATGAAGAAAATTACTGAGCCTGCGCCACCTCTGATTTGACCGGAGTGGCGGTCTCAATAATGGTCGGCGTAATAAATATCAGCAATTCCGTCTTGTTATCGGTCTTGGTGTTTTTCTTGAACAGCCAACCGAGAAGCGGAATTTTCGACAACAATGGGACTCCAGCAGTGGTATCCTGATTGTCCCTTGTATAGATGCCACCGATGACAATGGTTTCACCGTTGTTCATAAATATTTCCGTCTCAATCTGCTTGGTATTGATAATCGGGTTAACCCCAGCCTCCGGAGAGTCTTTTGTTACCGAAACCTGAAGGATAATGCGATTGTCGGCAGTAATCTGAGGAGTGACCTCCAAACCTAAATTCGCCTTTTTGAACTCAGTAGTGCTGCCGTTGATACTCGTTGTCGAAAAAGGAATATCTTTTCCCTGATTGATGGATGCCTTTTTCATATTCGTTGTTACGACGCGCGGGTTGGATACGATCTTGATATCACCATCCGACTCGGCTGCCGAAAGCTCCAGATTCAGGTTGAAGGCATTATTAAGCGCACCAACAGCCAGTCCAATTTGACCACCTGAAGCTGCAGCTGTCGCCGCCGGCAAATCGACGAGGAAGCCACCGGGAGCAACAGCCCCAGGAGCACCAAGCTGAGCAGTATTCGATAGCTGAGTTGTCACTCTTCCACCCTTGCCCGCAACCTGACCACCCCAGCGAACGCCAAGTTCACGGGTAAAGCTATCGCTGGCTTCAACGATGCGCGCTTCGATCATCACCTGTTTGACAGGCTTGTCGACCTGAGCAATCAGGCGTTTGATGTTGTTAATAGACTCCTGTGTGTCTTTAACAATCAGGGTGTTGGTCCGCTCGTCTACAACAAAAGTGCCGCGCGGAGAAAGCATCCCGCTGCTGGCTGCTGCGCTGACTGAGGTCGATGCCGTTGCCGAAGCCGTATCAGTCGTCGATGCGGCATCTGTCGCTTGCACTGTCTCCAGCATCGCTTTCACATCACTTGCCTTGGCAAAATTCAGTGAAATGAACTCTGTTAGCAGTGGCGCCAGTTCGGCAGCAGTCTGATTGGCCTCAAGCTTACCCTGGCGTGACTTGGCCAATACAGCGATTGGTGCAATGCGCATCACATTGCCCTGCACCACCTTACCCAGATCCTGGGAATCAAGAATGATGTCCAGCGCCTGATCCCAGGGCACGTTCTCCAGACGCATGGTCAGCTTACCCTGCACATCATCGCCCATGATGATATTCATATCGCTCATCTCGGAGATCAGACGCAGCGCATTGCGAATATCAATGCCCTGATAATCGAAGCTCACCTTCTGACCGGTGTATTCTAGCGACTCTCCCTTGGCTACGCCGCGCTTGGCAGAGGCAATATCCTTGGGGACAAAGGTTACGGTCAGCACATTTCCCTGCTGAAAGCTGGAAATTTCGACCTTGTCGCGCAGCCGGGCGACGATACGAACCTTATCGCCAGCCTTGTATGCATCAATCTGGCTAAGCGGGCCCGGAAATTCGCTGATATCCTGAGTACGCTCCTGACCCTTGGCCAGATCCGCCTTGTTGATATCCAGAATGGCTGCACCCTTCTCTTCATGCAGATTAATAATCGGATTGTTGACGTTGGTACGAATCACCAATTGCGAAATGCGATCGTTCGGTTTGAATAGTACATTCTCGACCTGCACTTCAGCGGCTTTTCTCTTTGGCGTTACACTGCCAAAACGCACCAGCATCTGTCCGGCGGTCGCATCGATCTGATGTTTATCACTTACGCCTGGAACCAGATTCACCACAAGGCGAACCCGACCCTTGGCCTCGCCTACGGTCACGCCCTGCACATTTTGAGTAGCCACTGCATAATGTTCCTTGGGTAACATCGATGTGGCGCCCCAAAAATCCATAATCAGTGTGCGCCCCTGATTGGTGACAAAGGCATCATGGCTGGCATTCATATGCTCGCCGCGAATCACCACCTCAGTCATCTCGCCCTGGTCACTGATTTCAATGTCCTTCAACACAGCCACATCCTGCACTGCTTTCGCTTTAACTCCGGAAACGGGAGAAAAGCGCAGGACAAGTTCATGTCCCTGCTGCTCTACCTTATAACTCAGGGCTTTACTCAAACTGACATCAAGCCTTGCCCCTTGCTTTGAAGCAGAGGGAGAAATGTTTTTTACACCCGCATCAGCATGGCTTAAGGGCTTTACTTTTTTGCCAAAGACACTGTTGGGAAAGGTAAGCACAAGGCGGGGCGGCGCAGTCAAATCAAAGGACTGATAATCAAGTTCGCCATCTGATTGGATGCTGATCACATCCCCATCAGGAGACTTCTCAAGCGTCATTGCCGTGATTTCAGCAGCATGAGAACCCGACGGGCACAGCAGCAGGATGGCAAAAAGAACTGCCGCAAACCGGATGCCGGTTAATCGGTTACAATTGAATTTGATATCCATCATTCACCTCCCAACACCCTAGCGCTTCCTGCCGCCAGCTGCTGGCTTCTGTTGAGCTTGCTTAATTTCCTGATCGTCCAGCAAGCGATAAGTCACTGCCTGACCATTTACCTGCAACTCATCGCCCTTACCTTGTGAAAAACTTAGACCTTTTACTTCCACAATGCGTTGCATTTCACCCACGGTACTGAGAAACAAGGCTATCTGGCGATAGGTTCCGGTCATACTTAGCGACACAGGAACCTCAGCATGCAATTCCTTTTTCACTTCGCCCAATGGCTGGAACACGCTGAATTCCAGGCCGGCATGCTTGCCAGCACGGCTGACACCATCAAGAAGGTCTGGAATCTGTGATTTCTCGGGTAACATGCTACTTGCCAGCTTGAGCTGATTTTTCATTTCCTCAAACTGAAGTCTCTTGCGCGGCAGGTCCCGTGCAGTCTGGCGATTGCGCTGTAAAACCTTTTGCTCACCCTGGATGGATTTTTCAACACCCTCAATCTTTTCCCCAAGAGGCATCCAGATAGCAAACACATACCCGCCGACCAATAGCACCACGACCGTGACAAGTCCTGCAACGCATTGCCAAACAGGAACCCCCAGAACCGGCCGAAGGACATCAAGTTGCGGAAGGTTAACATTCATAATGCATTACCTCCGGATGCTTTGTCTGACTTCACTTCAAGCGGTGGATCGATCCGGTTCATCGTCAGGGAAAAACTTCGCATGACAACATTCCCTTTATTCTCACGCTTGATTAATTTCAGATTTACGCCGGAAAATACAGGCTGATTCTCCAAAGCACGCATAAATGCAGCCACAGCACGATTGCTCTCTCCCAAGCCACTGATGCTGATAGTGCCACCAGAATCCTTCACATCGGTCAGCCATACGTTTTTCGGAATAGCCACGGATAGACCTTGCATGGACTCAAGGCTACGGAAACGCCCCCGCTGCAACGTGTCCACAAGATCAAGCTTCCTCTGGACCTCCGCCTGAACTTCCTTGAATTTACTCAGCTCACCGATCTTTGTCTTCAGTGCCTGATTCTCACCCTGAACGTTTTTCAAACGGTCCTGAGCATCAACCAATTGCAGGGTTGACCATGAATAGGACGAAAGGATGAGCACAATCGTGATAGCAAGCGCTGCCAGAGCAACCAGAATATATTGCAAAATCTGGCCGTGACGACGTGCATCGCGATAGGGCAAAAGGTTGATGCGAATCATTTATCGAAGCTCCGCAATGCCAGGCCGACAGGAACCATCATCATCGGACCAATTTTATTCAGATAGTCGGGATCAAACTTGTTGGGCGATGACTTAATCACCGAAAAAGGATTCAACACCTTCGTGTCGATACCCAAACGTTGTTCAACCTGTTCAGCAGTGCCGGGAACAAGTGCTCCACCACCGCTCAGAAAAAGCTTTTGAACCGGGAAGTCCGCATGCCGAACAGCATAGAAATCAAGCGTGCGCACCAATTCATCTGCTAAGGCAGTAAAATAATTCTCAATAGCAACATCATCTATACCGGAGAAATTTTCCAATTTCATTTGCTCTGCGGCCTGGAAACTAATGCCATGCGCCTCCTGAATCTCCTGGGTCAGTTGATTGCCACCGAAGAACTGATCACGCACAAACGCCATCTGCCCACCATGCAAGATATTGATATTGGTAAAGTTAGCACCAATATTGGCCAGCGCATGGACACTCACATCCACTTCGCCAGGCGCCTCACCTGAGTCCAGCGCACTTTCAATCAGAATTTCAGTAGCATTCTCCAAAGCGAAAACCGCACAATCCACACACTTGACTGTCAATCCAGCTTCCTGAATCACTTGTTGATAGGCCTCAATTACATCGCGCTTGCAGGCAACAAGCACCACTTCCATTTCCGTGCCATCTTCAGTCACACCCAAAATCTGGAAGTCGAGGTACACATCTTCCATATCGTAAGGAATGTGCTGATCCGCTTCAAATTCGATGGATGCTTCGAGTTGCAGCTCGGTCATCAAGGGCATGTTTACGGTCTTGATGATCAATGCATTGCCCGACACTGCGAAAGCAACATCATGGGAAGATGGAGAAGCAATTCGCACAGCATCCTCAAGGGCCTGTGTAACAGTCATGGAGTCAATAATCTCATTTTCGACAATCACATCGCGCGGCAGCGGAACAATTGCCATCGATTTCAACTCGAAGCCGCCACGCACCTTACCAAGCTCGACAAGCTTGACGGCCGCGGAGCTGATGTCCACGGCGACCAATATATCCAACTTGCGGGAAAACAGATTCAACTTCCACCTCTCTCTTTATGCAATGCACTCACGGAGCATGGTAACGTACCTTATATAAAGGAATAATGTCAAGATGAACATTACACCATCAATGCAAATTCTTCGGCAGTAACAAGGGCTATTTCGAACACTAACTAAATTGATGGAAAGAAGGCACCCCAAATATCTGAGGTGCCCTCTTGCTCTCGATGGAAGGACAAATCACATACCGTGAATGTCTCGGTATGACTTATGCGAGCTGTCCGGCATGCCGCTTGCACCGCTTGCGCATGTTTGTGCGAAGTAATCATCAAGGATGGTTACATTGAGTGTACCGTCTACATTCATCCCGCTCTCCGGAATCCAGACGCCATTCGTTGCCGTTCCACCCAAAGACATACACTTCGGCAAGGAATCAATACACGTTGTATCCACTGATGTTATGGGATCCGGTGCCTCAGTGCCGATGCATGGACCCAGATGATCGCCCGAATGCTTATTCATGTGCTTTCCCACTGAAGCGTCCGGCAAGGTAAGCGTATTATGATTTTTTCCGCCTTTACCTTGCGATACATGGCAAAGCACCGTGCTGGTTGTTGAACTCATATCGTCATCGCTGACGATGAACCCCACCGAACTCAAAACCAGTGCCCTGTCTACGCATACAAGCTCATCTGCGCTGAAATCAATGGCCTCAGCTTGGCCGATACCCACATCCATCTGAACTCCTGGCTGTACAGCGACACATAGAAACCAAGCCATGCTCCCGAACAGCAACAGGGAAATGCGATTTATTGTCTTATTCATCTTTACCTCCTCTTGCCGCCATTAATGGGATACCCCCCCCACACAGGCCCGCAATGTGCTATCAGCATAGCACAATCTTCATCTAAACATGTGACAGAACTCACATATCGGCTTATTTATAATCATTCGTAAATATGGCCAAACACGACTTACAATCCGCTATTGGAGAGGCAAATAAAAAGGGCACCCCGGTTACCCGGGGCGCCCTTTGATAGCGGGAATATTATTATTCGCCGCGAATTTCGCGATAGGACTCCATCGAACTATCTGGGGTACTCGCATTGCCGCCTGAGTTGCTGTCAAACAACGTCACTGCTCCACCATCCAGTGCAATAGCCTCGTTGATAGCATCGGCATTTCCTGAAACCCAAACACCAGGCTCAGGGGTCGTGGTGCCGCTATCCACATCGGTAACCAAAGCGGTACAATTGCTCTGAACCTCTTCGATTTCCTTGGACTTGTCCGCATACTCCTTGGACTTATCCTCATGATCCTTGGCTTTAGTGTCGTGATCTGCCTTGCCGTCGTTATCACCGCTAGACTCTGACTGGCTCGAGTTGTCGTGCTCTTCCTTGGCCTTGCCGTCTTCCTTATCTTTATCTTTACTGACGCTTTCCACGAGCAGCGTAAGACTTACACAGGTCTTTTCAGAGCTGGATGATTTGGATGATTTGTCTTTATCCTTATCTTTATCATCTGCGCATGCACCCAAATAATCCCCATCGTGCTGCGTGAGGTGACTATCCACTGCAGAAGAATCGACGCTAAGCGTCTGCGGATTATTGGAATTCCCGGGCGGTACATGACACAGCGTCACCTTCTCACTGCCATTACCATTACCATTACCATTCTCATTGCCTGCATATGCCTGATTTATCGGCAACGCAACTGCGCACACCACCCATGCGACACTGCCGAATAGAATGGTAGAAATATGTTTTGCTGTCTTATTCATTTTATAATTCCTCCTCTTGGAACTACTTTTAAGTCTCATCTAGTAATTTTTACATTTCCTATCTCAGCGAACACTGACATGACTTTTCTGCTTCCAATGTGATGCGCATCACAAATATGCATGTCGCTTATCCACCCTATAAGCACTAATACAGCCACCAAAAATATTTAGCGAATTAACATAGTAGGGATATTCGCCCTTGGCAAGTCACATCGCGCCCCATCACTTGATCTGAGCCCGAATAATACTGCTTGGCCGCCCGCCGACATAACCGATGGCATACACCACAATGCCATGCAGCGTACCAGCAGCAATCGTTCCTGTGGGCAACAGCCAGTTGCCCGTACCCTTGTCACACGCTACCGCCCCTAAAGGAGCTGCGGAGAGCGCAGTACAAACTGCCAAAGTGGGATCAAGCTCGAAATCTGTCGCCGAATTACCCGTAGTCAGCCAGGCTATCGCGCCATTTTCAGGAATATCATCGCTCCCATCTGTTGCCGGCGAAGCAATATGCGGCAAAGCAGGAATCGAAGGCGTCACATTACCGGCCGAATCGATATCCAACCGGATAAAACGAGGCAGACTTGCGCTGATGTTATACATGGTCGGATAAACGGGATTTCCGCCGGAAGTGGGCAAGGGCCAGATAATGGCCCGATTAGCTGTACCACTCAAATACAAGGGTGAATTATCGTAATACATCACCTGCCCGGAGGTCCCCGCAGCAGTTGAATCGCTGATGGCCGTGGGACCGGGATCTGACAAATTATCCATCAGCTCACTCCAGTCCCCTACGGTTGCTGCATTGGTTGGAGTTACAGGAGGCTCGCCAAACGGTGCTACGCCACCATAACTAAAGCTGTCAAACTCAGCATCGTTACGCATGGCCCAAATCATGTAATTGACAGCTGTTTCGGCAAAATAATGGCCTTCCGTGCTATGCTGGGCGCCACTGCTAACATGAACGGACGCGCGCCCGGTAAAATACATGGCAATTGCCATCAGTGATAACAGAGAAAGCATAATCAGCGCCGTGGCCAGCACAAAACCCCGCTCGGATTTAGCGTGAGTATATTGCATACTCAATTCCTCGCCCACGCCTTGAACGATAAATCTAGGGTTTTAATATCACGATTTTCATCCTCATAGGCAGATCTTAGTGTCACCGTCCACACCCCTGAGGCAGTACCGGTAACGGTCATGCCGGCTGTTGTGTCCAGCTCTCGAACCACTTCCTCAAAGTTTGCAAAACCCGGTCTTTGCCAGTACAGCCTATCATTGCTCGTTCGCTGGTATTCAAACTGGGCGCTATCGCCATCCTGGCTGGTATAAGCAAGAACGTTGGAACTCCAGCTTATTGAACCAGCCTGAGCATTGCGTAGTTCGGTCTGCATGACCTGACTGACCAGATACAAATCACCCAGGCGCTCGGTGCGCGAAGCCAAGGCGTTTGAAACCTTTGTATTACTGGTGAACATCAACATCATGCCGATCAGAATGATCAGACCTATGGCCATGGAAATCATCAGCTCAATCAGGGTGAATCCCCGCGATTCCATTCGATCAGGCTGCATTGTTTTGCTCAAGGCTTCTCCTGTCTTCATCGTGTCAGATGGGTCAGGTAAATGGAATTGGTCGATCCCTTATGAGGCCAACTTACCGTTACCAGTTTCACCATAGGGGTATTGCCTAAACCCATTGCTGTCATTGCCTGAAAATTACTCAGGTCACTGGGCAAAGGCGCGTTCGCATCAGCCACACTTGCCACAATAGTGAAACTCACATTCACACCTGTTGCCGGAGTACAGATTGATGTACTAGCCGCTGTCAGCACTGCGCTGCCAGCACTCATTGAGCAATCCGCTGCGATAGTTGGGAAATAATCATTGCTGTTATGCTGCCATTCCTCAATTACCTGCTCGGCAAGATGCACGGCGTTCAGTCGTTCACGCGATTGGGTTCCGGAATCCATCACGGAAAGTGAGAATGTTCCCAGCGCCAGCAGCGCAACCGCTGTTACCAGCAACACAATCATAATCTCAATCAGGGTGAATCCCTTCTGCAGCTTGTCCATTGATATTTTCATTGCTGGTAGGCTCTGCCGATGATATTCAAAACCAGGGCGTGGCTTGCTCCACCTGCCGCCAGTGTAATCGTACCGGAATTAACCGTACCACGACTACTGAAAGTTCGTGTAGTGGTCGGCGTAATAGTCAAATTGCTAGTAAAATTGGTGAATGCAACTGTCTGAGGCTTGCACAGCCCGCATGCACCGCCCGAGTTATCATCATAGGTATAGCTGTCAGCCGCGAAAGTAATGTTCACATTTCTGTTTTCGGCCATGGCGATCACTCTCGCCTGTTTCATATGCGAAAGCAGTGATTTGGTTGCACTGTTCACAGCCTGACGTTCACGCCATTCGCTGAAATTCGGCAGGGCAAAGGCTGAGATGATGCCGATAATGGCAATAACGAGAATCATCTCTATCAGCGAGAAGCCCCTTTCATCGTCACTTGTACAAGCAGAGCCGCAACCTGCAGTCACCCCTTGCCGGGGGGCATAGCTTCGTCCTAGGCTTTGGCCAATGCGCATTATCATACTCATGCTCAAATTCATCCTTATTGGCACTGTTGCTTCCGTGATCGGCATCACAGGCATCTATCTATATTTCGCCAGCGACCTGCCAAAGTTGAGCAGCCTGGCAGATTACCAGCCTCCCCTCGTTACCCGCGTATTTAGTACGGATGGCGAACTTTTGGCCGAATATGCCGACGAGCATCGCATTATTACCCCCCTTAAAGACATTCCGCAACACTTGCGCAACGCATTCATGGCTGCCGAGGATGAGCATTTCTACCAGCATCCTGGCGTAAATCCAGCGCGCATCCTCTCTGCAGCCATTGCCAACATGAGGGCAGGACACACTGTACAGGGCGGATCCACCATTACCCAACAGGTTGCCAAAAACTTTCTGCTTAGCTCGGAACGCTCCTACACCCGCAAAATTCGCGAACTCATCCTTGCCCAGCGTATTGAAGAGGATTTCAGCAAGGATGACATTCTCCACCTTTACTTAAATCAGATTTATCTTGGCCGTGGTGCCTATGGCGTAGCCAGCGCCGCATGGCGCTACTTCGGTAAAAGGCTTGATGAGCTGACTTTGGCAGAATCAGCCATGTTAGCAGGCCTCCCCAAGGCTCCCGGATATTATGCCCCCCACCTGCATCCCGATCTTGCTGTCCAAAGGCGAAATCTTGTGCTGGGCATGATGAAAAATGCTGGTTTCGCCGATGCTGAGGCAGTGGCTACAGCTCAGCAGGAACCGCTGAATCTTGCTCCATTGCCTGCAGATCGGCTATCAAACGCCTACGCCAATATGATCTATCAGCAACTTATTGAGCGTTTCGGCAAGCAGACATTAAGAAGGCAAGGACTCAGCATCACCATTCCCTACGACTGGCGAGCTGAAGATGCTGCAGTTTATGCCGTACGCAAAGGCATTTTGGATCTGGAACACCGCCAGTTGTATCGCATGCCGGTACACCATCCTGCTGACGAATGGCCAGCCCTGCTCACCACATGGGCGGATAATCGCCGCGCAACAGAGGATCATACCCTGCGCGACGACGAAATTATTCCAGCACTCGTCGAAGAGGTGATGCCGGACGGTGAGCTGTTGCTGAACGATGGCATTGACCAGTGGAAAATTAGCAAGCCTGTCTGGCAGTGGGAAAAACAGGAGGCAACTCAGCAGCCCCCTACTCCTGATTCAGAGGCAGAAACAACAGTGCCTGAGCACCCGCGCCACTGGATTAGCGGTGATGAGATATGGCTGCAAGGAGATGGCAAAGGCGGTGTCCGCCTGACCCAGCAACCGTCAATCGAATCAGCCCTTTATTCGATTGATTTGAAGAAAGGAACAGTACTGGCACGCGTCGGCGGTTTCGATTTCAATCTGGGTGATTTCGATCGCGTGGATAGTGCCAACCGTCAGCCTGGAAGTGCCTTCAAGCCATTTCTCTACGAGACAGCCATGCAGGCGGGTTATACACCTGCCAGTATCATTATGGATTCTCCGGTTGTGTTCGAGAACCTGAAGAATGATGAATTCTGGCGCCCAGAAAACTACAAGAACAAATTTTCCGGCGCAGTCACCCTACGCAATGCTCTGGAACATTCACGCAATCTGGCCTCGATAAAGCTGCTTCAGGACATCGGCATCAATCGCTTTAATCAGGCCCTGAATGACAACTATCTATTCAATCGAAAGTTCCCCCCCCAGTTGGCTCTGGCGCTCGGTGTTACTGAGGTCACGCTTAAGGAGCTGACTGAATCCTATGCGGTGATTGCCAGCGGAGGTCAACGCTGGAGCCCGGTCAGTATCCAGCAGATCCAGGATCGCAACGGCAAGACATTGCACCGCTCGGTGGCTGGCCATCGTTGCCAGACCTGTCATGCCGATCCTGTGCTCGCTATCAACAATGCTATGCAACCTGCCGAACAAACGCTTGATCCGGTCAATGCATTTCTGGCCACCAATATGATGCATGGCGTGATTCAGCACGGCACAGGCCGACGGGCTCTTGCTCTGGGGCGCCCTGCCGCCGGAAAAACCGGCACAACCAACAATCAGGTCGACGCATGGTTTATGGGCTATACACCTCAGGTGCTGACCGGCGTATGGACAGGTCGCGATATCCCTACCCCCATGGGCCGACGTGAGACAGGTGCGCAGGCGGCCTTGCCCACCTGGCTAGCTGCGATGCAAGCCTTTCACCTGGAGCGCCCCAAGCTGAACTTCGCAGCGCCCGAAGGCATTGAATGGGTAGCAATTGATCCGGATACCGGCCTGCTTCCCGGCCCGAACACCAAACACCCCTTCCTTGAATCATTCCGTATTGGCACTGCACCACGCGAAACAAGCCGTCCCGATTCGACAGAGAGCAACCCGAACCAAAAAAAGAAAGACTTTTTTGACTTGGGACTTTAAATGGTATTAATCACTGTGAAGAATTGAGTGAAACAAACTTTAAACTGCAGAGATTAGGTATCATTTCCCTTTATATTCGATGCTGATTCAAATCTCAGAATATTTGAGGCTGTCTAACCAGATTCACCCTGCTGGAACAATTTCATCACGCCTGATGCGATAGATTTCGAAATCTTTACTGCCAAGCCCATCGGGTGCAAAACGGACATGACCCGTCAGCCCCGGATATCCGGCTCGATCCCTGAGGCCAGCCAGCAGTCCATGCCCGGAAAGGCCCATGCGATGAGTTAGAAGCACGGCAATCAGCATCGAGTCATAGGCCAGCCCGGCCAGTTTGCCGGGAGGCTCTATCCCCCACACATCCCGCCAAGCCAATTTAAAGCGGCTCAACTCGGCTGAAGCCCCATTGGGGAAAGACACATCGGAAAATCTGGTTTGTTGTAAATAGCGCCCTTTGTCGGACAGCAGAAAACCATCCTGCCAGCGGCTACTGCCGTACAAATGGACATCCTTTACCCCGACGTAAGCAAGCTGGCCTGCAAGCAGGGCCACCTGGCGCCCTGGCAAAGCCAGAAATGCCGCATCGAAATTGACCGGCATGACGATCTCCAAGTCAGTATCGGCCTGCGCAGACAAGGCCATATCCTCATCAAGTTCGGCCAATAAGCTTTCATCATCGGTGCGCATGCGCAGGGCGCGCAGTTCGTTACGGAAATCAATGCTATCGTGCAGCAGGATCAAGCGATCGGCCACCTCGCCACCCAGTGAGCTGAATTCATCGGCAAAGGCATTCGCTTCGGCCTGCGAAGACGGAGCATCTGTACTCACCACAACCATGCGCTTGTCATCTGCCCGCGCTGCATAGTCGGCCATAAATCGTGCCTGCAGAACAGGCGAAAGGGTGTGCACAAACAGCAGCGGCGAATGATTAGCCAGAGAGGAACGACTGCTCAGGCTGATGACAGGGACAGTGCCATGCAACCGGCTTGCCAAGGTATCTGCACAATCACCCAAAAGTGGCCCGACAATCAGATCAACATGCTGATCCATCAGGGTTTGATATGCCTGTACACAGGCCTGATTACCGTCAGAGGCGGTATCAGCAATGTGCAATGTAATACCCTGTTTATCCTCCAGTGCGTCCAGTGCCAAACGCACGCCATGCAGGGCCTGTCGACCAAACGCGGCATATTCGCCTGACAGAGGCAACATCACACCGATATTTGCAAGATGGGTCTCACCCGCAGCCCAGCCACGGCTTGTTCGGGCTTCCTCGGAACGAGGAAAGGAATCCTGCAACCAGCCTGCCAGTGTCCGTACGGCCGGCATATCACCGGTAATAAGACGCCCGCGGGCGGCATTCAGCATCAGGACGCGCCCGGCATCATCGTTCAAGGCACCGGCATCGTGCAGGCGCCCCAGCATGGACATGGATGCCCTTGATGCCGCCTCGCGCAGCCATATTTCACGCTGATCAGGAACAAGAACAGAAGCGGTCAACAACCACTGTACCGCTTCCCAATCAGGACTGCGCCGTGCAGCCGCAGCACCGAGCGCTGCCACACGCAGACGCACATCATCGCTGATATAACGATGCTGTAATGCAGTCAGGGCATGGTGCAAAACTCTGGCATCGAATTGATGCGTTTCAGCCCATTGCGCCATCCACAAGTGCAGATAAGGGACCAGCGGGTAATCCGGATAGGCGTATAGAAGCGCATTGGCTTGTGGAATAGCGCGATCATCGTCGATGTACAGCATGATCTGAATACGACGGAACAACGCCTCTTCAAGATCGGGGGGCTGACCGATTTCGATCAGTTTATCCAGCCCGGCCAAGGCTTCGTCAATCTTGCCGTCTTCAAAGGCAAGCCGCATCATGGCTGTAACAGCCGGCGATGTTGGAGCCTTCGCTACAGCCGCCTTTCTGGCGCCCTCATAGGCTCCGGGCGACTCTGCAGTTTTAGGCCCACAAGCCGCTAGCAGCAACATGCCTGCACAAAGTACAGACGTTGCGATTCGTTGTCCGCGAAGATACCGTTTGAAGCACATGGAAACGCAGACTAATGACAAGCACGACAACGGCCAACTGTTCATTGTAGCCACGCCGATCGGCAATCTTGCCGATATCACCTATCGCGCCGTTGAAACACTTAAATCAGTGGACCTGATTGCCGCTGAAGACACCAGGGTAAGTCGGCGCCTATGCGATCATTATGGCATCACCACCCCTCTTATAGCCTGTCACGAACACAACGAGGAAAAAAAGGCTGTGCAACTACTCGAAGCCATCAGAGAGGGGAAAAATATTGCCCTGATTTCCGACGCTGGCACACCGCTGATCAATGACCCGGGTTACAGGCTGGTTAGCATGCTGCGCGAACATGGCATACGCATTACCCCGATTCCAGGGGCTTGCAGCCCGATTGCAGCCCTGTGTGCCAGCGGCCTGCCCACCGACAGCTTTGCCTACGACGGCTTTCTGGCCCGCTCCGGCAAAGCCAGAAGGCGTCAGATAGAAATAATCTCCCACTCACCTTGCACGCGTATCCTGCTCGAATCTCCGCATCGACTGCTGCATACCCTGGATGATCTGCGTCAGGCATGCGGTGATGCGCGTCAGGCATGTGTAGCGCGGGAAATTACCAAACTTTACGAAACCTTTGTCAGTGGAAGCCTGCTTGAGGTTCGGGAAACGATGGGGCAGAAAAATATTCGTGGTGAAATCGTGCTAGTGATCGGTCCGGAAACCTTAAAACTTGAAGTCAGCGATGCGGATATCAGCCAAGCACTCGATCTGGCGCGCGCTGAAGGCCTGTCTCCATCAGCATTGGCTAAATCAATCGCCCGGCAACTGGATGTCCCCCGCTCCCGGGTGTATGACCTGCTGCTGGAAGCGAACCGACAACAGGAATAAGCCACTTCTACCATGAGTACCGAAAAGGGACGCAAGGCAGAAGACAAGGCAGCACTGCACCTGCGTTTGAAGGGTTACCGCATTCTGGATCGAAATGCCCGTTTAGGTCGCGGCGAACTTGATATTGTCGCCGTGAAAGATGGGATTCTGGCATTTGTCGAGGTTAAGCTGCGCCCCAATCGGGATGCAGGCTTGATGGCCGTGCACCATGATAAGCAGGAACGCCTTCATTCAGCGGCAAGCGCATGGTTGGCTCATCATTTGGATCATCAGCATTTGCAATGTCGCTTTGATTTAATCATTCTGACTCCGGGAAAGATATTCCCCCAGATTGAACATTTACAGGACGTATTCAGATAAGGCGGTTACAATGCACACCATGCAAAACATCATTCATCAGGCATTTAGCGAAGGGCTTGAATTGCGCCAGCACTGCGCTTCGGACTTGCTCTCTCCCCTGAGCGATGCGGCAAATTGTATGATTGACTGCCTGCGCAACGGCGGAAAGATACTGGCCTGTGGCAACGGCGGATCGGCTGCCGACGCACAGCATTTTGTCGCAGAACTGGTCAACCGTTTTGAAATCGATCGCCCCGGATTGGCATCCATCGCGCTGACCACCGATGCATCGGTACTCACCAGCATTGCCAACGACAGCGCTTATGAACAGGTGTTTTCGCGTCAGGTAGAGGCCTTGGGTGTAAAAGGCGATGTCCTGCTGGCGATATCAACAAGCGGTAATTCGCCTAGCGTCATCCGGGCTGCACAGGCAGCGGTCGACAAGGGTATAAAGGTTATTGCTCTGACAGGTAAGGATGGCGGCAAGCTTGCAATTCATCCCGGCATCGACACACTACTAAACATCCCGCATGCCAACACGGCACGCATTCAGGAAATGCATATTACCTGCCTGCATATCCTGTGTAGCCTGATCGATCATATTTTATACGGAGATGCTTCATGAATCTGAAACCATTATCCTTCAGCAAACTGAAAACCGTCCCGCTGGCTGCTCGCCAGACGGATGCTGATGGCGAGGATTTCGGGGCCCCCTACCGTGCCGACGGCAGTTTTTCCGATTTTCTGTGCAGCCTTCCGGGCCTTGGAGCCACACGCGACTTGATTGATCTACGCGATGCCATCCTGACTGCACATCGCAAAAAGAAATCCATCATTCTCGGCTGCGGTGGCCATGTCATGGACTCCGGCCTCAGCCCCCTTCTTGTCCGCCTGATTGAGCAGCGTCTGATTTCCGGGCTGGTGCTTACAGGTGCCGCCATGTTGCAGGATGTGGAAATCGCCCTGTCTGGACACACCGTCTGCACCCATCACCATGACAAGACGGGTAAGGGCTATCTGATCACTGATGAAACCGGCCGCCTGATCAATGAAGCAATTAATTTCGGCGCCATTGAAAACTGGGGCATCGGTCAGAGCGTAGGTGAAAAATTGCTCGACGCGGAACCGGCCCATCTTGATCAAAGCGTTCTGGCAACAGCCGCACGTTTCAATGTCCCGGTTACCGTACATCCGGCCATCGGCGTGGATGCCTTCAATCTTCATCCGACAGCGCATGGCGAATCGCTTGGCGCTACAGGGTTTATGGAATTCCGGCTGCTGGCCGCCATGATGGCCGAAGCCAGCGAAGGCGTGATAATCAATGTCGCATCCAGCGTGGTACTTCCCCGCCTGTTTATGCAGGCCGCAGATGCAGCTGTTAATCTGGGCCATACCGTCGAGAAACTGACTGCAGTGGTTATCGACCCGGCAGCCAGCGCTAGCGCCATTACCAATGTAGTGGATCGCCTATCGCAGAACGGCGGGCGCGGCATCTGGCTGCCAGGACCGGATGAGATTCTTCTGCCACTCCTGTTCGCAGCCGTCGCAGATGCATTGGGAGATAGCGTTGGCTGAAAACAAGCAAAATGAATTCGAGGAAAACACCTGGAATCAGAGAGATGATAGAAAACCCATTTTTCGCTGGCTTATTCTGGCTTTCATTCTTGCCGTTCTGGCCTATCTCTCAAGTGGTATATAATGCGGTATTCGGGCACGTCCACCATGCTTAACTCGCTCACACATTTGAATTTCCAGACTATCCTGCGCACGTTCGGCATGCTGCTCATATCGATCAGCTGTTCCGGCTGCCTTGCAGCAGCCGTCGTTGGCGGTGGAGCCGCCGCAGCGGGTAGCTCCGCCATGGACCAACGCTCACTGGGACAACATCTTGATGATGCCACCATATCCTCAATGATCGATGTACGTCTGATTGCAGAGGAAGATCTTCCTTCCCGCTGGATCAGCGCCGAAGTGATTCGCGGCAAAGTCGTCCTAACCGGTTATCTGCCAAAGCAGGAACAAATCGACCGTGCCATCTATATCTGCAAGCATATTCGCGGCGTGCTCTCGGTGCGGTCGGATATCATCATTGGCAAGCCCCCGACACGCGCCCTGCTTTCCGATACACTGATAACGACCAACGTCAAAAGAAAGCTGTTCAACGATGCTGATATCTCCGGCTTCACGGTGCATGTCGAAACTGTTGCAGGGAAGGTGTATCTGCAGGGAGTTGTGGCTACCGCCTCACATCGACTGCGTGCCGCCACACTTACCGGGGAGGTCGAGGGTGTGACCAGTATCGTCAATCTTCTGCACGTCAAGGGAGAGCAGTGAGACAGTTCAGTAAACGGCATGTTCTGCCATCCCTTGCAGAATAAACTTGAGCTCCCTTTTGCCCTCATCATTCGTATCGCTGGCCGAAGCGCTTGATATCGTAACAGGCTGGCGCAATTCAGGTCAGCGGATTGTATTCACCAATGGCTGCTTTGACCTGCTGCATCCGGGGCATATTGATTACCTGAAGCGGGCCCGTGCTCTGGGCGATGTCCTGATTATCGGCCTCAATGACGATGAATCGGTTCGCACCCTTAAAGGACCTCTGCGCCCCATCAATCCCATACAGGATCGGGCCACTATGCTGGCAGCGCTGGCCTGTGTTGATCTGGTTGTTCCTTTTGCGGAGGAAACACCCATCAAGCTGATCTCCGCACTGTTGCCGGATGTTCTGGTCAAGGGGGGTGATTACACTCCGGAGAATATAGTCGGCGCCAAAGAAGTATGCGCCCATGGCGGCGAAGTAGTCGTGATGCCGTTTATCGGCGGTTATTCTTCATCCTCGCTGATTCAGCGCATTGTGGACCGACACTAACCCGCTGTTATAAAACAGCCTGGCCGAATTCCGGAGTATCACTCCTCCTCAACATACATCGCATCAATTTCGCTCTGATAGCGCTGCATGATGTTGCGTCGTTTAAATTTGAGGGTCGGAGTCAGCATACCGGAAGCCTGCGTCCATTCGTCGTCGACAAACACAAAGAAACGCACCTGCATAAAGCTTGGTAAATCATGGCAGGCAGCCTGCATACGAGACAGAAGCCAACTTTTCACCTCTTCACTGCGCCTCCAATCAGAGGGCAGTGCACGCCCCTCTTCCTTTTGCCAGTGGCTCCCAAGCTGCCCCTCATCAGCTACCACAAGCGCCGTCAGATACGACCGCTGATCGCCAACGACCATGGCCAGCAGAATGGCCGGATCAATGGCCAGCCGCTTTTCCACCCGCGCCGGCGGCACCTTCTCCCCGTTGGACAAGACCAGCAGTTCCTTCTTGCGATCGACAATGCGTACATAGCCTTCATCGTCGATCTCAGCAATGTCGCCCGTATGCAACCAGCCGTCGTCATCCAACACCTCGGCCGTTTCATCCGGCTTATGCCAGTAGCCCTGCATGACCATGTCGCCACGAGCCAGCAATTCCCCGTCCTCTGCCAATCGCAATTCCACACCGGGAAGTGCCGGACCAACCGTTTCCGGTTTGATTCGCCGCTCGAGATTTACTGTCAGCACCGGCGAGGTCTCGGAAAGACCGTAACCGGGACATACGGTTAGTCCGGCCGCCAGCAGGAAACGGGCAATATCCGGATGCAGGGCGGCTCCGCCGGAAACAAAGAGGCGAAGTTTACCACCCATCTTTTCACGCAATTTGGCATGCACCAGATGATCTAGTACCCTAAAGGAGAGGGCCTCAAGGCCATGTAGATCACCACCTTCACGACGCAACTCAAAACGTTTGATCCCAAGCGCCTGTGCCCGGGAAAACAATTTCTGTTTGATGGCCGGCGCATGCATCAGCTTGTCCTGCACACCGGCGTAAATCTTTTCGTACAAACGGGGTACCGAAATCATCACGGTCGGCCGCACTTCGGGAATATCGCGCAGCAATGTGGTGACATCCTCGGCATAGGCAATGCGCGCACCACATGCAATGGGCAGAAAATGCCCGACAGTACGTTCAAAGGCATGCGATACAGGCAGAAAGGAAAGAAATGTGTCGCTATCGAACACTGGAACGCCACCCAGCCCTGCCGCCACATCGGCAAGCAAATTGCCATGCGTCAGCATCACGCCCTTGGGATCATCCGTTGTGCCGGAAGTATAAATCAGTGTGGCAAGATCATCCCTGCCTACAGGTGAAAAATCGATTGGCGCATCATAGATAGCATCTGCGCTGATTGTTTCCAGCGTAATGCCTGCATCACCCCGCAAAGCAAATACCGGCACCATTGATGCATCCAACTTGGCCTGCTGCTCACCAGGCTCAACAAACACCATTTTGCATCCGGCATCCTCAAAGACATAGCGCACGGCTTCCGGTGGATCGGTAAAATAAGCAGGAACCGTCACCGCGCCAACCTTCAGAATGGCAAAATCAGCGATGCACCATTCGGAACTGTTATGCCCCAGCAGCCCCACCCGATCGCCATGCCGGATGCCAAGCGAATGCATCCAACTAGCAAGTCGCAATACCCTTTGCCGCACCTCGCTGCGACTAAGCCATTGCCAACCCTGTGCCCCTCGCCATCCGAGCATGGGCTGTGCATTCCATTCCGGTGGCCCATCCAACAGCAGTTCGGGAAGGCAGGTCGCTTGCAGAGCCCTTGTACGCCCGGTGCAATCGCTCATGCCCCCTCACCCTTCAACACATCAAGATTGGCCGGTTGCGACAGCTCAAATTGCTTTAGGCGACCTTGTAACCACGCCGCATCCTGTCCTGAATAGTGATGCAGCAAGCCTCCGCGAAACGGAGGGAACCCGATGCCAAACACCATGGCAGCATCCAGATGCTCGGCACTTTGTACGATTTCCTCCTGCAGGCAGGCCAGCGCCTCGACCAGCATCGGCAACAAACATGCATCGACCACGTCCATAGCCGCCATTGGCGGAAGCGCATCAGATATCGAAGCATCGCCTTCCTTCTCCGCACGCATGGCTGTCGGGATATAACTCGAGAGAGCCTGGTTCAGGCCTCCCTGCTTTCCATCCTTCCACAGGAAAAACCCACTTCCCGATTTCTCACCGAGAAGTCCATCCCCCACCATGGCGGCAAACCAATCCGGAAGAGCCTGCTGAGAACCGAATTCAGCCGACAGGTGCTCAGCGACATGGCGACAGATATCCAGACCGACTCGATCAGCCAGCTCAAATGCCCCCATCGGCATACCGAATTGTTTGAGTGCACCGTCCACATGTTCTACCGACTGCCCGCCCCCCTGTTGCGGACGCAATAGCGCGAAGGCAGCTGCCATATAGGGCATTAGACAGCGATTGACGAGAAAGCCGGGGCGGTCCGCCACCAGAACGGGATATTTACCCCAGGAGGCTGCGAGTGCTGCCACCGTTTGCAGGGTCTTCTGTGTGGTTTTTTCACCGGCGATCACTTCAACCAATGGCATCTTCGGCGCAGGATTAAAGAAATGCATGCCGGCCATACGGCCCGGGTATTTAACCGCCCGCTGCATTTCCGTGATCGACAGGGAGGAAGTATTGCTGAGTAACAAGGTGTCGCGCGATACCCGTCCGCTCACCTCCTGCCACAGACTGTTCTTAACCTCCATTTCCTCAAGCACGGCCTCAATCACCATCTGGCAATGCTCCAGTCCGCTCTTATCCAGTGCAGGCCGGATATGGGCCATGCGACCGGCATCCCGCCCTGCTAGCGAAGCAAGTAATGTCAGACCGCGAGCCAGAGCCTTATCGCTGACATCGTGCAGATCTACTTGCACTCCCTTGGCGGCGACCCAGGCAATACCGCTGCCCATCACGCCGGCACCGAATACGGCTCCGCAGTCAATCTGGCCCGCACGTTCCCTGCCCTTTTTGACCGCCTCCTGCTTTTGCAGGGCCTGACCAAGATGAAATACGCGAATCAGATTGGCACAGGTCGGTGTAACAGCCAGTCGACCCAGTGATGCAGCCTCCATGGCATAGGCCTGTCCCTCGGCAAGACCAGCTACTTTGCTCAACACGCGAATGGTTGCCGGAACAGCCGGATATGCCTCTTCAACATCAAGATGTTTCAGCCTTTGCAGCGCTTTGTTGCGCATCACCGCAAAGAAGATGGCTCGCGCAGGCCACAAGCGCATCCACCAGGGCTGCATACCGGAAAATCTCCGCTTGCCACGCCTGGCCAGATAAAGGATGCCGTCCTCAATTTTCTCCCGATAACAGACAAGATCGACGAGATGCATACGCTTGGCCTGCTCTGCATTGATACTGCGTCCACTTAAAATCATGTCACAGGCCTTAAGCCAGCCGATCTTGCGCGGCAGGCGCACACAACCACCGAATCCCGGATGGATGCCGATCTTGATCTCCGGCAGGGCCATCAAGGTTTTGGCACTTTGCACGCCCAGGATATAATCACAGGCCAACGCCAGTTCCAGTCCACCGCCCATGCAGGAACCGGCCACCACGGCAATGGAAGGACAAGGTAAATCCTCGATGCGCCGCATCAAAGACTGACCTCGCTCGGCCAAACGGGTTGCCTCGCCTGCATCACTGACTGCAGCGATTACATCCACATCGGCACCGGCGATAAAACAGCCCGGCATACCGCTTTCAATTACCAGCAACTGCGGGGGTGTCTCCTCAATAACATCCAGTTGCCTCTCAAGTTCACCAAGACAAACTTCGTCCAGCACATTAACGGGTCGGTCAGCGCGCTCCACTCGAAGGCGCATCAGCGAATCTTCCCTGAGCAGTTTTACTGTTTCCATGGCTGGCTCCCGACAAGCGTGGCCCCACCCTGACCACCGCCGACGCACAGCGTGGCAAGACCAAGACCTCCACCACTGTCGTGCTTAAGCTGATTAAACAGAGTCAGAATTAGGCGCGCGCCGCTCATGCCTACCGGGTGTCCCAAAGCAATCGCCCCGCCTTGCACATTCAGTCTTTCCATATCGGGCGCACCCATCGGCTTTTTCTCACCAAAATGACGGGCTGCAAAGTCCTTTGAATCCATGGCCTTCAGACAACTCAACACCTGAGCTGCAAAGGCTTCATTGATTTCCACTCGCTCCATTTGATGCATTTCAAGGCCCTTGGCCTTGAGCAATTTGTGTGAACAGAACACCGGCCCCAGCCCCATACGCGCAGGATCGCAACCGGAGTAGGCCCAGTCGTGGATATAACCCAAGATAGGCCAGCCTTCGGCCTCGGCCTTCTCGCGATGGGTCAGAATCAGCATCGCAGCCCCATCGGTGATCTGCGAACTGTTGCCAGCTGTAACCGTTCCCAACGGTCGTTCGAAGACAGGCTTCAGGTTACCCAGCGCGACCATACTCTGCCCGGCACGGATACCCTCATCGCGATGCACAGCTGAAAATCCCGGCGGTGGAAACAGGTGAAGCACTTCATCGTCGAAATCTCCCCTATTCCATGCAGCATCAGCACGCTGATGGCTTTGCAGTGAATAGGCATCCTGCTCCTCTCGCGATAGAGAAAATTCACGCGCCAGCACCTCTGCTGTCTGCCCCATATTCAGTTTCACCGTTGGATCGCTCAGACCCTCAAGCAGAGCGATGCGCGGCTTCCATGGGGCATTGGCCACAGCAAGAAGCGCTTTTGCTTTCGACGATACATCGCGTGCCTTTTGCAGACCGGCCAATGCTTCACGAAAGCGGTCATGGAAGAGCAGCGGTGCATGCGTCATCGATTCCACCCCGCCAGCCAGCACCACCTCGGCGCGCCCGGATAGAATCTTCTCGGCAGCATCGGTAATGGCCTGCATACCGGAGGCACAGTTGCGGTGTACGGTATGCGCCGGCACGTGCTGCGGTACACCACCCAGAAGCGCAATCACCCTCGCGATATTGGCTGCATCCGTTGGCTGAATCACATTGCCGATAATCACCGTATCGATCTGTCCAGCATTGACCACTGAGCGGGCCAATGTTTCGCGCAGCACGGCAACCCCCAAATCCACCGCTGTCATTCCGGCAAACAAACCACCAGCCTTACCCAAAGGGCTGCGCCAACCCGAAACCACCACAATTTCCCTCTGCATCGGTTCTTACTCCTTTGTTTAGCAATAGCTTAAAACAGTACGATTAGCAAGATTCACGGCATCTCGGGATCAAACAAAAACCTTATGACAACTTGAATTTCCGTGCTCAATGCAGGTGGTTGGAAACTCATTGCCCGCATCACAACACATGGCAGCATGCGTACATGGAAGAGAGGGAAAAAACAGGCGGTCAGGATGTCGAGGGGTGGCTCAAAGAGCACGGCGACTACCTGTATCGCTATGCCTACTCGCGCCTGTCGGACGTGGAAACAGCGCGCGATATGGTGCAGGAAACCCTGATTGCAGCCTGGAAGGCTAATTTTAAAGGCGACTCATCGGTACGCACCTGGCTGGTCGGCATCATGAAACACAAGATCATCGACCACATCCGCAAGGAAATTCGCAAGCGTAATCTGCATGAGAGTGCCGAATCCGACCCGACCTCGCACTGGTTCAATGCCGACGGCAGTTGGCAGGAAGCGCCGCGCGCCTGGGCTGACAACCCCGAGGAGCTGAGTGAAAACAGCCAGTTCCGCGAGGTGTTGTTCGACTGTATCGGCAAGCTTCCGGAAAAGCAGCGCAGTGCATTTTCCATGCGTGAACTGGCCGGCGAGGACAGCGACACGGTGTGTAATGAAATGGACATCACGCCGACCAATCTGCACGTGATGATGCACCGGGCGCGGATGGCACTGCGTTCGTGCCTTGATATGCACTGGTTTGGAGGTTCTAAGGCGTCATGAAGCATTTCTGCAGGGAAACCAGCCGTCTGTTTTCCGATGGGTATGAACGCAAGCTGACGCTATTCGAGCGTCTGCGTGTTCGCCTGCACCTGTGGATGTGCAACCCGTGCAGCAACTATGCGTCCAGTCTCAAGGTGCTCGATCGCCTGCTTGCCGGCATGCGCAAGCGCGCCGATGAGCAGGCACCGTGTCTGTCCGCAAAAGACCGGCAGCGGATTCAGCTTGCCCTGAAAGACCTGGCCCAATCGGACAGCTGATTCATTCCCCTGTTTTTTCTCTTGTAAGGATTCACCACGGGTACGGACTACTGATGTATTATCGTCAGAGGAAGGCCTATGAACTCAGAAGCGACCAGTGATTTTACCGGCGAAATGCTCGGCACGGCCATGCTCGTGTTCTTCGGCTGTGGCGCCGTTGCCGCCAGCGTCCTGTTTTCCTCCCATTCGGGCCTGTGGCAGATCGCTATGATCTGGGGCGTGAGCGTAAGTCTGGCTATCTATGCCACCCGCCACCTTTCCTGCGCGCACCTGAATCCGGCTGTGTCGCTGGCCATGGTGCTCACCGAGCGCATGCGGGCGGCAAAACTCCCCGCCTACCTCGCAGGCCAGTTTGCCGGCGCTTTTCTGGCCGCCGCTCTGCTTTACGTCCTGTTTGCCGACTCTATCGACCACTTCGAAGCAATACACGGCATCGTGCGCGGCTCGCCCGAATCGGTGCGCACAGCCATGATGTTCGGCGAATTCTTCCCCAACCCTGCGGGCGGTGATCTCGCCGTGGTCAGTGCGAGCACCGCCTTTATGGCCGAGGCTGTGGGCACCTTTGCGCTGGTTTTCATGATTTTCAATCTCACCGAGGGATGTAATATCGGCCGCCCCGGAAACGAACTTGCGCCGCTATTTATCGGCGCTACGGTGGCCATCATCATCGCCGTGCTGGCCCCGCTGACACAGGCAGGACTCAATCCGGCCCGCGACCTGTCACCCCGCCTGTTCTCGATACTGGCCGGTTGGGGCGAAGCGGCTTTTCCCTCAGCCGACGTGCTGGCAGTGTACGTGCTCGGCCCCATCTCCGGGGCGATAGCTGCCGGTCTGGTCTTTACCCGCATCAGCGAGCCATTGATGAAGCGCAACAGCTGTGCAAGTTGCGAATAGTAAAAATGAACAGAACAAGGAGACAGGCATGACGAAGACACAGACCCACGAGAACCTGCAAGCGTATTACGGCAAGGTATTGGGCCATTCGGACGATCTGCAGACCAATGCCTGCTGCTGCGACAGTGATTCCGTACCGCCCGAGGTCAGGGAGGCGCTCAAACTGATTCACCACGAAATCACCGACCGTTTTTATGGCTGCGGCTCCCCCATTCCGCCCCTCCTGGAAGGAAAGACCGTGCTCGACCTCGGCTGCGGCACAGGCCGCGATGCCTATATCCTCTCCAAGCTGGTCGGAAAATCCGGGCATGTCATCGGCGTGGATATGACCGACGAGCAGCTGGAAACCGCGCGCAAGCACATCAGCCACCACACCGAGGCCTTCGGCTACAACAAGGCCAACGTCGAATTCCGTCAGGGCTTCATCGAGGACCTGCAGGGCATGGATATCGCCGACGATTCGGTGGACATTGTGATCTCCAACTGCGTCATCAACCTCTCGCCGGACAAGCCCAGCGTGTTCCGCGAAATCTTCCGCGTACTGAAACCCGGCGGCGAGCTTTATTTCTCGGATATCTTCGCCGACCGGCGCATCCCCGAGGCCTTGAAGAATGACCCGGTGCTGTATGGCGAATGCCTGGGTGGTGCGATGTATATCGAGGATTTCAGGCGACTATTGGCCGACGTCGGCTGCCCGGACTACCGCGTCACCTCCGAGGCCGTGGTGACCATTGATAATCCGGAGCTGGAAGCCCGCATCGGTTTTGCCAACTTCACATCCATCACCGTGCGCGCCTTCAAGCTCGCCTCACTCGAAGACATCTGCGAGGACTTCGGCCAGACGGCCACCTATAAGGGCACGATTGCCAACCATCCGCATCACTTCGATCTGGATGATCACCACCGTTTTCATACCGGAAAATCAATGCCGGTGTGCGGTAACACCGCCGCGATGGTGGGAGAAACGCGCTTTGCCGATCACTTCACGGTCGGCGGCGACCGCTCCAATCACTTCGGCCCCTTCATGCGCAACTCCGGCCCGGCAGCCAAACCCGAAACACCCGCCACTTCCTGCTGCTAGCTAACTGAGCGCAGGCCGTTTCGACTATACTCGGAGTATGAGCGTAGCCAAATCCGCAGACATCTCTGTTGCCGCACTGGCCTCCCACTTCGTCGTTTCATTCGGGCTGATGGGGCTTTGCCTTTTCGGCACGGCCGGCACGCTGCTGTGGATGGAAGGCTGGGCCTATCTCGTGATGCAGTTCGGATGCTCCCTGCTGATGACCGTGTGGATGTGGCACCACGATCCGGCGCTCTTAAAAAGCCGCACGCAGTTCTTCAAATCCGGCATGCACGGGCGCGATCAGTTGTTCATGGTGGTGTTCATCCTGCTGTTCTTCTCCTACCTGCTGATTCCGGGGCTGGATGCGGTGCGCTACGGCTGGTCAGATGTTCCAATACCGCTGGAGCTTGCGGGACTGCTTGTTGTGGCCGCCTCGATGTGGCTGATTTTCAGGGTTATGCAGGTGAACAGCTTTGCCTCGCCGACCATCGAGGTGCAAAAGGATCGCGGCCATAGCGTGATCGACACCGGCCCCTATGCGGTTGTTCGCCATCCGATGTATAGCGGATTCGTGGTCTACGTGCTCTGCCTGCCGCTGGGCCTCGGCTCGTGGTGGATGCTGCTGCCCGGATTGCTGATCTGCAGTTCCCTGCTCTTCCGCATCCCCTTCGAGGAAAAGACCCTGCACGCCGAATTGGACGGCTACACCGACTACTGCACCCGCGTGCGCTTCCGCCTGATTCCCGGAATATGGTAAAGGTGCCAAACTGTAATATTCCTTGCCTCTAGCTAGAAAAGCCTTGTAACGCCTCGACGATATCGGCGGGTTCCATGCGCTTGGTGTAGTCGGCATCCACGAAGGCATGCGCGATGATGCCATCGGTGCCGACGATGTAGGTGGCGGGCATGGGGAGCTCGAAAGCATCGTTGTCCTGACTGTCGGCCAGATCAATGCCGAAGGCTTCGTAGATGGGGCGCAATGTCTCAGGCAACGTGAATACCAGCCCGTAGCGGCGCGATACGGCGTTGTCCTTATCCTGCAATAGCGGGAAGGTCAGATTGCCCTTGTCACGTATTTCTCCAGCGTAAGCTGCGGTTTCAGGGGCGATGGCAATCAACCGGCCACCTGCCGCCTCGATGGCCGGCAGTGCGGCTTGTAGGGCCTGCATCTCCAGATTGCAGTACGGGCACCAGGCACCGCGGTAAAATGATATGACGACTGATCCGTCGGCAAGCAGACCTGTGAGCGACAACTTTCCCCCTGCCAGCTCCGGCAGATTGAAATCGGGAGCCCTATCCCCAACCTTCAGCGCCCGCTGATCGATGCCCGATTGCTTCAACTCGGCTGCCGCTGCACCCATCGTCTCGGCCACCTCGGCGGACACCATGCCCATAAACTGCTGATTGAGCTTTTCGATCTCTTCTCGTAACGACATGCTGTTCTCCTTGCCTGAATCAGACCTGCTCGACCTTGAGATGTTTTGCCGCGCTGCCGACCAGTTCGCCGATCACGTCCAGATCGACCTCCGGTTCCAGGTCAGCGGGCGTACCGCTGCGCCCGGTGGGTTGCACACGGATAACCCCGTCATGGCGCTCGAGCTTCGATTCGCCGCCGCAGTTACGGCAGTAAAGATGGTCACCATCCTTGTGATGGCGCGAAACTACGATGGTCGGGCCGCAGATTGGGCACTCCTGAACCGGAATCCCCTCCTCGCTGTTGCCGACGATATGGTCCAGTGCCCCTTCGCGGCCCAGGCGCAGGAAGGCCTCCCCGTATTCGCGGTCGAACTGCCTGCCAAGCGCCTCCTCGATGATGGCGTAGGCCTTTTCCACCGGCATGCCACGCCGGTACGGGCGATTGCTGGTCATCGCATCGAAGGCGTCGCAGATACCGACAATGCGCGCCTCGGGCGCGATGGCATCGCCCACCAGAGCCTGCGGATAACCGGTTCCCGACGGGGTTTCGTGATGCGACAGCACGGCGGCACGCACCAGACCCGAAAGCGGATGGCCTTCAAGCAGTCGCTCACCCACCTGCGGATGGGTGCGAATCACGTTGAATTCCTCATCATCGAGCCTGCCCGGCTTGCGCAGCACGGCATCGGGAATACCGATCTTGCCCAGGTCGTGCAGAAAGCCACCGACCGAGATGCGCGCTACCTCATCGCCCGGCAGACCGACGGCCTCGGCCAGCAGACGCGCAAACTGCGAAACCCGCCACAGGTGACCACCGGTATAGGGATCGCGCGCCTCAACCATCGAGGCCATGACGAACAGGGATTTGAGCAGGTCCTCGACATGCTGCATGGCTTTGTCCGCGACGCTCACGAAACGGACTCCAGCGAGCCGCCGCAGCTGGAGCCCTGCCCAGCCGTGCAGCCGTAGCAATGGTCCATCACGACGATTGCCCGACCGGTAATATCCTGATGCATCAGCTCACGCAGATGGGCTCGTTTGCCGCCCTCCCCGAGCATCGGAAGATTCAGCATCTGATTGAAATCGCAGTCGTAGACATAGCCCTGCCAGTCGATGCTGATCAGGCTTCTGCACATCACCCCCGGCAGGTTATCCTCGCTATAAGCTTCTTTAAGAAACTGCATGTAACTGGCGAATTCTCCACGTGAAATCAGTGTGCTTCCGAATCGCTGGATAGGCATGTTGGTGATGGTAAACAGACGGGAAAACTCGATACCGTGACGGATGCGCAGCTCGCGCTTGTAGGCTGCCTCCAGCTCCAACTGCGAGGGCGGCAGGCTCGGCCCCTGCGGGTTGTACACCAGTGTCAGAATCAGCCCCGAACCCTCGATGCCGTAGCCCAACGCGTTCAGCCGTTTGAGCGCCTGGATGCTGGTATCGAACGTTCCCTTGCCGCGCTGCGCATCGACATTGTCGCTCTGATAGCACGGCAGCGAGGCGACAACTTCAACGCCCTGTGCGGCCAGGAAGGCCGCCGTGTCCTCATGACCTTCCTCTTCGAGGATGGTCAGGTTGCAGCGATCAATCACGCGGATACCCAGCGCCCGCGCTTCCCTCACCAGATGGCGGAAATGCGGATTCATCTCCGGCGCGCCACCTGTCAGATCAAGGGTTTGGATATTTCCCGCAATCAGATAGTCGAGCACGGTTTTTACCGTAGCTTCGTCCATCACCTCTTTGCGGCGCGGCCCTGCATTTACATGACAGTGCAGGCAGGTCTGATTGCACAGGTAACCGAGATTGACCTGCAAGGTCTCCAGCTCACCCCTCTCAAGCGGTGGAAAATCAGTCGATTGCAGTAATGGCAATGTTGCATGCATGCACAGCTCCCCTGTTCAGGATTTAAAGCAGATCATAGGTCGCTGCAAAATCGATTTCATTACAGTGAAAAATAAAGTTCCCATCAACCCGCAAAGAAACAGGGTTTGGAAAGGCGATTCAGGTGCCCCTCGCAAACGAGCCCAGTTTAATCGCCAGTTCTTTATCCGCCAGTCGCTTGGCATCCAGCCATGTTTTGTCAAAATCCCTCAGGCTGGCAAAGCCGCGCGCGATTTCAGCGAAACAGACCATCGGCCGCTCTGCATAGTAGCTGCCCCAGACTGCGCGTTGCTCTTCGTTCAAACGCTCTGGATCGGCAGCAACGATTTCAATCGGTTCGATACCCAGTCGCTTGAATGCATTAAGTAATTGCGGCACAGCGGTAAACACAACCCAGCGATAGCCCAGTGTGTGCAGATACATGGTGCTGGCGATGATCCCCAGTCTGGCATCACCGGGCCTGGATTCCGCCAGATTGCCGATTTCGAGAATACCTTCACGATCCACTGCTTTATTGGTTCTCGCTGCAATGGCCTGCTCAATCGGCTCATCCAGATAGATTTCAAGGAAAAGCTTATGCTCGCCGGCATGGCGCATGCCCACCGCGGCTCTGAAGGCGCCATCGTCTCCTGCCACCTTGAGAAATTGAGGCATAAACGAGGTCAGGCGTGCGCCATAGGCCCTGCGGTACACCTTGGCAATATTGGCTGTGGTGACATCCCATTCGGGGTGTCCGGGTGTAAGAAGATCAACGTTCACGTTTACTCCATGACTTTGACTGGCAGTCGACAGGCTATGGCTTCAGGATATCAGTGGCGAGCACGAAAATCATCTGAGGCTCAGATGCTCTTACAATCGTTTATCCCTGCAACATTTGTTTCTCCAGGTAATACCTTTAGCGGCAAAGCACTTGCGATATTACCTTGGCATCGTACCATCCGTGACATCGAAACTGATACGGGGCATGGCGCGCAGTTGTTGCGCTTGATGCACGACAAGGAGGGTAGGATGGATGCCAAGGAAGTTGTTTTAGCGGTCAGGGAAGGACGCAGTCTGGCAGGGCAGAATCTGTCCGGCATCAATCTTTCCGGCCAGGATCTGAGCAAGGCACAGCTGAAGGGGGCCAACCTTTCCGGTAGTGATTTGCGCAAAGCCGACTTACGCGGCGCAGACCTCTCCAATGCCAATCTGTACGATGCCGACATGCGCGGTGCACGACTGCGCAACGCCAATCTTGTCGGCTCCAACCGTATGCTGGCCAAGATACTGAAATGGGGCCTGAAAGGCGCCTATATCACCGGCCCGACGGCCTATGTGGACTAAGGACAACACTTGATGACAGCTTTACTGAAATCCCTGCCAGGCACCTTCCCGCTGCACGAAGACAAGCCATTCACCTCCGAGAGTGAATGGGTGATTCTCAAGCTACTGTGCCGCCCGCTCGACAGCCTGGCTGAAGCGGATGCTGATGAGCTGGCTCTGTCCAGTGGAAATCAGTTCACGCCGGATCGTTGCCGCGAACTGATTGCCATTGTGCGCATCTCACGCTTTTCCGGCCTTGGTAGCTGGATGGCTCGTCTGATGGTTGAAGCAGGACTAGGCGAGCAGGATGCGCTGAATCTTCCAGCCGAAGAATTGTGCGAACGCATCAACACCCATATGGGCTATACCATCTGCAATGCCGCCACCAGCCGTGCCCTCGCCGGGCTACAAGCCGGATGGCGAAGCGAATCAACACAGGAAGACCAATGAACGAACGTATACTGATTACCGGCGGAGCCGGCTTTATCGGCGCCAATCTGGCTGCTGCTCTGGTTAAACGACCGGGAATTGATGTTGTCGTGCTGGACGATTTCAGCTTCGGTGACTGGAAAAATCTGTTGCATGTGGATTGCGAGGTGCGCGCCGGCTGCATCAGCGCCGGCTCCTTGCTTGATGAAATTGCCGATGGCGCATTTTCCGCCATCCTGCATCAGGGGGCTATTTCCGATACCACGGTGCTCGATCAACAGCGCATGCTGGAGATTAATACCAACGCCTTTGCTGCCATGCTGGAAGCAAGCTGTTTCTCAGGCACACGCATGATTTATGCATCCTCAGCCGCCACCTACGGCAACGCTCCGGCCCCCAATACGGTTGGTGGACAGGAGGAGGCAGCCAATATCTATGGTTTCTCCAAACTCTCAATGGATCGCATTGCACAGCGCTGGTACGACAGGCATCCGTCCGTCGTCATCGGCCTGCGTTATTTCAATGTTTACGGTCCTGGCGAAGCACACAAAGGCAGGACAGCCTCGATGATTCTGCAGTTATACAATCAGATCAAAGCCGGCAAGCAACCTCGCCTGTTCAAGCATGGCGAACAGCAACGGGATTTCGTTTATATCCGTGATGTTATTGCCGCCAATCTGGCTGCGCTCGAAGCGCCGCGTTCAGGTGTTTGCAATGTCGGTTCCGGCAAAGCACGCTGCTTTAATGATATCGTGCAGAATCTTGAAACGCTGTTGAACCAGAAGTTGGATGTCGACTTCATCGACAATCCCTATTCTTTCTACCAGAACCACACCGAAGCGGAAATGGGAGCCACCCGTGACCTGCTCGGCTGGGAGCCGCAATGGTCGCTGGAGGATGGTATGGCCGAGTACATCAGCCTGCTGGAGAAAAATCTTAATGAACCCGTCGAGGCCATTGCATGAATCGTTCGTTCCCCATAATCAGCATTAAACTACTGAGCGTTACGGCCATTGCATTGCTGCTGCCGCTGTCGGCATGCATGAAATTTGTTACCCAACAAGGCAATGTGCTCAAGGCGGAAAAACTCGCTGATGTTCAGGTCGGCGACAGCCGTTTTCAGGTTGAGTCACTGATTGGCACACCGGTCCTCAAAGATGACCTGCACCCCAATCGCGCCATTTACATGGAGGATTACAACAATCCCGACACCGGGGAGAAATACCAGCACCGCGTGGAAATCATCTACAACGAGTCCGGTCGGGTAAAAAGCCTCAAACGCTTCGGCTTTGACGATGGCAGCACTGCAGACAAAAAAGACTAAGGAATCAAATGGTCAGGGCGGCTGATCGCCAAGTCCTTGATCAAGACTTCCTGCTAATCCCTGGCTTCGTCTGAAAGCGGATGGGTCATAAATACGAACTCGGCAACCGGCTCGCCACCAATCAGGTGCTGCTGGATAATTTTCTCCAGCACCTCCGGTGTGCAGCCGGCATACCACACCCCTTCCGGATAAACGACAGCGATTGGACCTCGCATGCACACCTGCAGACAGTTGGCCTTGGTGCGATAAACGCCGCCTTTGCCGCTTAGGCCCAGTTCATTCAGACGCGCCTTCAAATACTCCCAGGACTCCAGACTTTTCACCCGGCTCGAACATTTGGGTTTTCTTTGATCACAGCACAGGAATATATGGCGCTGCATATCACCAACGCCAAGATTACGCGCCACCAAATTCAGTTGTTCATGATTCATGCAGCTTCTCCCTTCCGTCCGGTGCCGTGATCCGCACGCGCAGTAATATTGCTCCACCGGCCACGAACAGCAGCAACACGGCCAGTACGCTTAATCGATTGCTGCCCGTCACAAGGCTGACCAGGCCCATCAACAGTGGCCCGAGGATGGCAGCGAATTTACCCATCATATTATAAAAACCGAAAAATTCACCTGCCTGGCCGTGCGGAATCAAGGTTGCAAAAAGTGAACGGCTAAGCGATTGCACGCCGCCCATCACCAGGCCGGAAACCCCTGCCAGCCAGTAGAAATCGTGTGCCTCGCGCATGAACATGCTCCACACGCAAAGGACTGCATAAATGGCGATGCCGATCAGGATGCCGGAGCGCGCTCCGTAACGCTCGCCAATGCGCCCGAACAGCACGGCGGCCGGAAAGGCGACAAACTGGGTAATGAGGAGGGCCGAAATCAGCACACTGGTGTCAAAACCCAGCGCCATACCGTAATCCAGCGCCATACGGGCGATGGTGCCCACGCCATCGATATACAGCCAGTAGGCGATGAGGAACATCCACACCGTGCGCAGGCTGCGGATATGTCTGAATGTGGCCATGAACTGGCGCATGCCGTCGCGCAGCACAGGACCGATGGTCAATCGCAGGTCCGGCTTATCCTCCTTCACCCAGAGCATCAGGGGGATCGTGAACAACAGCCACCAGAGGGCAACGCTGGCAAAGGACAGGCGCATCGCCTGCTCGGCGCCGGACAAATGAAACCACTCGGGATGCAGGGTTGCCACCACATTGCCGGCAAAGAGCAGGCCGCCACCAAGATAACCCAGGCCATAACCGAGGGCTGAGTTCCGGTCGAGGTGCTGCTTTGTAGAGACCTCCGGCAACAAGGCATCGTAAAATACATTGCCGGCTGAAAAGCCAATGCCGGCCAGCAGATAAAGTGTGGCCGCCCACTGCCACATCCCCTCCCCGACCAGATACAGGCCGCCGGTCATCACCACACCCAGCAGGGTGAAGAAAACCAGCAGCCCCTTCTTTAGCCCTCCCCGATCAGCCACTGCACCCAGCAGGGGCGCAATCAGAGCCACAATCAGGCCGGAGGCACCATTGGCCATGCCAAGCCAGAACGTACTTTCGCTTGCCGCCATACCCGAAGCCCAGTAATGCTTGAAGAAAACCGGAAAAAAACCGGCCATCACTGTTGTGGCAAAAGCCGAGTTGGCCCAGTCGTAGAAGGCCCACGACCATAGTCCGCGTTTGGTTTCCTGCACCATGTTGGCAATATAGGTAAAGTCGATGCACAAGACGAGATATATAGATGGATGAAACAATGATTGTTTGCTGCAACGCGTCAGCAATGAAACTAACTTTTTTGCAGGACAATCCACTTCAGCTACAAGTCGTTACAATTCCATTATGCAAACAGTAGACTTACGCAGTATGCAAGCTGAGTGTCGCTGCGCTCCGGCCAGTCATGGCAAGTTGATTTACTGTAAAGATTTGACAGCCTTCCCGCGCACGCCGGATCACCGATTCGACAGAGCAGATGCTTATTTCCGAGGTTTAACTCAATGATTCTGGTCATCAACACCGGTAGTTCTTCCATCAAGATGGCGCTGATCGACATGCCTTCTGAACGGCTGCTGGCCGAGGGTATGGCTGAACGTCTGGGAGAACCGGAAGCAGCCTTAACCTGGAAAATATCCGGTGAAACGCAGCGTCTGGAACTTGCTTCCGCCAATCATCTCAGCGCCATGCAGCAGATGCTTGAGATGCTGTTTTGCAGAATCGATAAAGCCGGCATCACCGCCGTCGGGCATCGCGTCGTACACGGTGGTGAGCGTTTCGTTGCACCTGTCCTGCTTGATACTGTAGTCATCGCTGAGATTGAAGCGATATCCCACCTTGCCCCGCTGCATAATCCGGCGAATCTGCTGGGCATCCGGGCGGCGATAAGTTCCCTGCCGGTCATCCCGCATATTGCCGTCTTCGACACAGCCTTCCATCACGCCATGCCACTGCATGCCAGCCTGTATGCCGTACCCTACAGCTGGTACAGCGAATACGGTGTTCGCCGCTACGGTTTTCATGGAACCAGTCATCACTATGTCGGTCTGGAGGCTGCAAGTATTCTGGAACGTGAATTTGCCGATTGCCGGCTGTTGACGGCACATCTTGGCAACGGTTGCAGTGCGACCGCCATTGCCGGTGGCGTTAGCGTGGATACCACGATGGGCCTGACTCCACTGGAAGGGCTTGTCATGGGTACGCGCAGCGGTGATGTAGACCCAGGCCTGCATGCATTTGTGGCTGGCCAGAGCGGCAAATCACTGCAGGAGATTACCGATGTGCTGAACCGGCAGTCGGGACTGTTGGGATTGTCGGGCCGCAGCAATGATATGCGCATCCTGCTTCAGGCTGCCGAGACAGGCGACGAACGCGCCTCTCTGGCCGTTGATATTTTCTGCTACCGGCTGGCAAAATCACTGGCCGGCCTTGCCGTGGCGCTAGGTCATGTTGATGCCATCGTCTTCACCGGCGGCATTGGCGAACACGCCAGTGAGATTCGCCGCAGGACTGTCAGCCAGCTTGCCGTGCTCGGTGTAATGCTTGATACTGAAAGAAATGCTCAGGATGGGCGACTTTCGCGTGGCTTTATCAGTAAATCCGATGCCGCCATTCCGGTACTGGTCATTGCGGCTAATGAGGAAATAATGATTGCCCGATATGTAGGCGAAGTTTTGAATCGAGAGGATAACATCACGTGAGTCACGTCTTTTTACTTGTTTCCACCGGCGCGGGTGCAGGCTTAACAACTGTCAGCCTGGGCATGGTTCGGGCACTGGATCGGATCGGTATTCGTGCCGGTTTTTACAAGCCGATTGCCCAATTGCACGATCGTGATCATGGCCCCGAACGCTCCACTCAACTCTTTGAACACATGGCTAAGGTCAAACCCCCTCAGCCGATCAGTCTCAGGCGGGCGACATCGCTGCTGGGCTCCGGCAGAGAAGGCCTGCTGATGGAGGAGATGATCGCTCTGTATCGGCAGTGCTCCCGTCATGCCGACGTGGTGATTGTCGAGGGCTTGGTGGCTGATGCGCATGCCGGCTACGCCACGCGTCTTAATACCGCCATTGCCAGAGCACTGGATGCGGAAGTCATTCTGGTCGGCAAACCCGAGCCGGATCTGGATGAGTATGTTGATATCGCCGCCAATGCCTTTAGCGGCGACAATGGCACGGCATTGATCGGCACCATACTCAATAAGGTGGGGGTTCCGCTTGATGAAAAGCCCTTCCTGCAAGCTGATTCTTTGCAGACAGACACGGACAACAAGGATGATCTGATCCTGGATGAGATGTGCTGCAGGATGGCCGAAAAGCCCTTTCACTTTATCGGCGCTATCCCATGGCAAACCTCGCTGGTTGCGCCACGCATGAGTGATGTGGCCGATTATCTTGAAGCAGAAATCATGCATGCCGGTGAAATGCAGCAGCGACGTGTGCAGAGCATCGAATTATGTGCACGCACACTGGCCAACACCCTCAGCGTATATCAGCAGCACACCCTGCTTATTTTCCCCGGTGATCGTGAAGATATTTTTGTCGCCGCGTGTATGTCTGCCATGAACGGCGTGCGTATTGCAGGGATACTTCTAACGGGCGGCCTGAAGCCCAGTTTCGGTGTGATGAACCTGTGCGAGCGAGCCATTCAGACAGGCATCCCTCTGCTGCTGGTAGAGAGCAGCTCTTTCCAGACTGCCGCCAAACTGGTGCGTATGCCGACAGCCGTGGCTGTTGATGATTTCGACCTGCTCGATCAGGCCGTGGATCATGTCGCCAACCATCTTGATGCCGCCTGGCTTAAGGCGCGCTGTGCCATTGAGCGCAAGCCTCGCCTGTCTCCGGCAGCCTTCCGCTATCAGCTGATTCAGCAGGCCAGTCAGACCAGCCGCCGCATCGTGCTGCCAGAAGGCGAAGAGCCGCGCACAATCATGGCTGCCTATCAGTGCCAACAGCGCAATATCGCGCAGTGCATCTTGCTCGGTTCCCCGGAAAAGATTTATCAGGCGGCTTCATCGCAGGGTATCTCACTGGATAAGGGTATCAGCATCATTGATCCGGAAACGGTCCGGCAGCGCTATATCGAACCGATGGTAGCCTTGCGCCAGCACAAGGGTCTGACCAGCCAGATGGCCGAGAATCAGCTGCAGGACACTGTTGTGCTGGGCACGATGATGCTGGCCATGGATGAGGTGGACGGGCTGGTTTCCGGTGCCCTGCATACCACAGCCAATACGGTGCGCCCTGCTTTCCAGCTGATTGGCACCAGTGAATCCGCAGAGCTGGTTTCATCCATCTTTTTCATGTGCCTGCCTGACGAGGTGGTGGTGTATGGCGACTGCGCCATCAACCCGGAACCGAATTCCGAAGAGCTGGCCGATATTGCCATTCAGAGTGCTGACTCGGCGGCGCGCTTCGGCCTGGAGCCAAGGGTGGCGATGATCAGCTACAGCACCGGCGAATCGGGAACCGGTAGCGATGTGGAAAAGGTACGCCAGGCCACCGCTATCGTACGCCAGCGCAGACCGGACCTGATTGTGGACGGTCCGCTGCAATACGATGCGGCGGCCATTGTTTCGGTCGGCCACAGCAAGGCGCCGAAGAGTCAGGTGGCAGGCAAGGCCAATGTATTCATCTTCCCCGATCTCAATACCGGCAACACAACCTACAAGGCCGTACAGCGCAGTGCGCATGTGGTCAGTATCGGCCCGATGCTGCAGGGCCTGCGCAAACCGGTGAACGATCTGTCGCGCGGTGCAAGCGTCGAAGACATCGTTTATACCATTGCTCTGACAGCCATTCAGGCAGGCTAAGTCCACAAAAAGAAAACCCGCCATTCAGGCGGGTTTTCGTTTATCTCAGTTTGTTTTCCCTCAGGTAAGTCTCAAAAGGGAATATCGTCATCCACAGGCACATCACCGAAAGCCGGAGAATCGGCAAACGGGTCGTTATTGGACTGGTTGAACTGATTGGATGACTGCGCAGGCCGGCTACCGCCCTGCGATGCACCAGGACTGCGCGACGCGCCCTCGCCCTTGCCACCCAGCATCTTCATTTCGTTGGCACGGATTTCGGTTGAGTAAACATCCACCCCTTCCTTGTTCGTCCATTTGCGCGTTTCAATCTTGCCTTCGATATACACCTGTGAGCCCTTGTGCAGGTACTGATTGGCGATTTCGCCCAGCTTGCCCCAAAGCACGACGCGGTGCCACTCGGTACGCTCCTGACGCTCACCGCCCTTGTCCTTGAAACGTTCGGTGGTGGCGATGCGGATATTGCACACGCAGGTACCATCCTGCATGTAGCGCGTTTCCGGGTCCGCACCAAGATTTCCAATCAAAATTGCCTTGTTCAGCATGTTTTCCTCCACCAATTTCCATCTTATCGTTGCCGCCGAAGCTAGGGACAACGGGACCTGCTTTCAACCGTTATGCAGGCATCTCCAGATACGGCTTGAGATAGCGACCGGTATACGATGCCGCACAGGCCGCAACCTGTTCCGGCGTACCGGCAACCAGCACCTGCCCACCACGATCCCCACCTTCCGGTCCCATATCCACCATCCAGTCAGCGGTTTTGATGACCTCGAGATTGTGTTCAATGATGATCACCGTGTTGCCGCGATCCACCAGCGCATGCAGCACATCGAGCAGCTTGGCGACATCGTCGAAATGCAGGCCTGTGGTCGGCTCATCCAGGATATACAGGGTATCGCCTGTAGCCCTGCGGGCCAGTTCTTTGGCAAGCTTGATGCGCTGCGCCTCACCGCCGCTCAAAGTGGTGGCCGACTGGCCCAGACGAATATAACCCAGACCCACCTGCTGCAGGGTTTCAAGCTTGTGCTGAATGCTGGTGATATGGGCAAAGAATTCCGCCGCCTCATCCACGGTCATGGCCAGCACATCGGCAATGCTCTTGCCCTTGTAATGCACATCCAGCGTTTCGCGATTATAACGCGCACCATTGCAGGTCTCGCAATGCACATAAACATCCGGCAGGAAGTGCATTTCCACACGGATAATACCATCGCCTTCGCAGGACTCGCAGCGCCCTCCTTTCACATTAAAAGAGAACCGCCCCGGCTTGTAGCCACGCGCACGCGCTTCGGGAAGCTGCGCAAAAAGATCGCGAATCGGCGTGAACAAGCCGGTGTAAGTAGCTGGATTAGAACGCGGAGTTCGCCCGATAGGACTTTGATCAATGTCGATGACCTTATCCACCAGATCGGCGCCAAGCAGATCGTCATAGGCCCCTACCCGCTCGCGCACCATGCGCGTACGCCGGGCAAAAGCACGATAAAGCGTATCCAGCACCAGCGTGGATTTTCCGGAGCCGGAAACCCCGGTTACACAACTCAGCCTGGCCAGCGGGAAGGACACGTTCACATGCTGCAGGTTGTTGGCCCGCGCCCCGATCAAGCCGATGCATGGATGATCTTCACCCACCGCACGACGCACAGGCAGGGCAATATGCCTCAGCCCATTGAGATATTGCGCAGTCAGGGAATCCGGATGCCGCAAAACCTCTTCAACGGGTCCGGCAACGACCACCTCGCCACCATGTTCACCAGCCCTCGGCCCCATATCCACCACCCAGTCGGCACGCCGGATGGTGTCCTCATCATGCTCGACAACCAGCACTGAGTTTCCCAGATCGCGCAGCCGCTCAAGGGTAGACAGGAGACGCTCATTATCCCGCTGATGCAGACCGATGGATGGTTCATCGAGAATATAGAGTACACCGACCAGCGCCGAACCGATCTGGGTTGCCAGACGGATACGCTGGCCCTCACCGCCCGACAGGGTGCCGGCGGTGCGATGCAGGCTCAGATAATCCAGCCCCACCTCGATCATGAAACCAAGGCGCGCAGCTATTTCTTCAAGCACGCGCCCGGCAATGGCGGCATCCTGCTCCCCCAGTTGCAGCTCATTCACCCATGACTGAGCGTGACGCAGTGGCATCTCAACCAGCTCAGGCAGGCTTAAGCCGGCAATCAACACATGCCGCGCCGCCAGATTCAGGCGCGAGCCGCTACAAACCGGGCAGGGAATATCGTTGATGTAGTGTGACAATATCTCGCGCACCTCATCCGAGGTGCTTTCGCGGTACTTTCGATCCAAGCCTGATATCACGCCCTCGAAGGGACGAAGTACCTCGCGTACCGAACCACGATCATGAAAGTGGAAGGCGATACGCTTGCCCTCAGAACCATAGAGCAGAAAGCGCCGCGCATCCTCGGTCAATTCGCCGAAGGGAGAATTCATATCAATTTTCAGATGCTGGCAAACGGCATCCATGGTCTGTTGGAAGAACGGCGTCTCCTTGCCCGACCACGGGGCAATCGCCCCCTGTTTCAGTGATTTTCCGGCATCGGGCACAATAAGATCGGGATCGAACACGGTTTTCGAACCCAGACCGTCACAGGCAGGACAGGCGCCGGCCGGGGAATTGAAGGAAAACAGACGCGGCTCGATTTCAGGATAGGAGATACCGCAATCGGCACAGGCAAAGCGTTCGGAGAAGGATAAAATCTCATCATCCAGCATGACCATCAGCATGCCGTCGCCATAGCGCAGGCAGGTTTCCACAGAATCGGCCAGACGCGTGCGCAACCCGTCCTTGAGCACCAGACGATCCACCACCAGTTCAATATCATGCTTCTTGTTGCGTTCCAGATGCGGCACATCCTCGATCGGCATGATTTCGCCATCCACGCGCACGCGCACAAAACCGTCCATACCGGCCTTGTCCAACTCGCGACGGAACTCTCCCTTACGACCGCGGGCAATCGGCGCCAGCAATTGTAGGCGACTGCCATCCGGCAGCTTTTCCAACTCATCAACAATCTGGCTGGCGCTGGATGAAGTGATTGGCTTGCCGCAACCGTGGCAATGCGGCCTGCCGATGCGGGCGAACAACAGGCGCAGATAGTCGTACACCTCGGTGATGGTGCCAACGGTTGAGCGCGGATTGCGGCTGGTGGTTTTCTGTTCGATGGAAATGGCCGGCGATAACCCTTCAATGGCATCCACATCGGGGCGTTCCATCATGCCGAGAAACTGACGGGCATAGGCGGAAAGCGACTCCACATAGCGTCGCTGCCCTTCTGCATACAACGTATCAAACGCCAGCGAGGATTTCCCGGAACCGGAAACCCCGGTGATTACCACCAGCTTATCGCGCGGCAGATCAAGGCTGATGTTTTTCAGGTTGTGTACACGTGCTCCACGCACCCGTATCCACTGACCCTCTAGCCTGTTACCGGTATGCGCTGAATGTTCCTCTGAAACCTGCCTGACCATGAATTCTCCTGTCGATTGCAAACGCGCCATGCTATGCACTTTTCCTGCACATAAAAGACGCATGTGCTACAGTAACCCGGAAATCATCCAGATAAGATGGATTTAATACAGGAGGCAACAACATGGCCACAAACAACAGCGAAAATACCAAGGCCCCGGAAGCGCAGGCTGGCGGCGACGAGACAGGCGGAAAAAACAGTTTCCTGCCCCTTATTCTTTCCGGACTCGCCGTACTGATCGCCGTACTGGCCCTGATTGCCAATCAAATGGGGCAAACGGCGCCACGTACTGACCAGTTTGAGGCAATGAACAGCAAGCTTGGCCAGATCGAGGCGCGCATCGGCGATGTGGAGTCGCAGGTGACCAGCGACAGGATGGATGGCGTGCAAATGAAATTGAAACGCATTCTGCTTGATCTTGAGCAGTTATCGAGTCTGGCCGATGATGCAACACGTAGCAAAATCGATCAGGCATACCACCTGCTCAAACCCCTGAGCACACCGGCAACGGCGGTCAAGGTCCAGGTGGACATGCAAAGTACCGAGGTTCCGGAAAATCAGACGCAGGTAGAGGGGCCAGTCACCCCCTCTGCAGAAGAGACAGCACCGCAAGCCCCCCCCGCCATCACGCCTGAAGCAGCAAACGATACAATGGAAGAACCCGCCATGCCTGCTTCACAGCCAGCATCTGGCGAAACAATCGTCCCGCAGGAAGCTCCGCCTGCAGACTTGCCAGAGACAGCTGCTCCAGATGGTGAAACGGGTCAGGCCCCGTCAGGCGAAGCTGCTCCGGCTGGTGAAACGGGTCAGGCCCCGTCAGGGGAAGTTGCCCCGCAGGAAGGCGGCATCTTTATGGGCGTTAAGCCGGATGGAGTCCCGGCAACACATCTATAAGAAAGCCGGCCCTTTTGTTTGTGGAGCCCTACATCACCTCGGCTGCATAGGCGGCCAGTCGCGAACGTTCACTGGCTCTGAGTGTCACATGGCCTGAATATGCCCATGTGGCAAAACGCGTGGCTGCCATCGACAGACCATTGGTATAAGCAGTCAGATAAGGCGTATCAATCTGCGCATTATTGCCGAGGATAATAATTTTCGACCCTTCACCAATGCGTGTAATCAGGGTTTTCATCTGATGCGGCGACAGATTCTGCGCCTCATCCACCATCAGCCAGGTTCGCATATAGGTGCGGCCACGGGCAAACGACAGCGATGAAATTTCCATCTTGTATTGCGCCAGACTCTCTCCCAGACCCTGAAAGTCATCACCAAGTAACAGTGTCAGGTTATCGCTGACCGCACCCATCCATGGCTCAAGCTTTTCCCTTTCGGTTCCGGGAAGGAAACCAATATCCTGCCCCATCGGCACCGTTGCCCTGGTTACGATAATGCGATCATAAACGTTCAGATCAAGTGTCTGATGCAGGCCGCAGGCTAATGCCAGAAGGGTTTTACCCGACCCGGCCTTACCCAGCAGGGTGACCATATCGACGCCCGGGTCCATCAACAGGTTCATGGCCATGTTCTGCTCAGGATTCTTGGCCTGAATGCCCCATATCGCGTTGCGCTCGGAACGGAAGGAATGCACATCATGCAATTGCATCTGGCCGCCCTCCTCGATCGCCATACAGCGCAACACCTTTCCCTTTTCTCCCGGCAACACAACAAAGCCATTGATACAGGGAGCCATCACCCCTTCCGGCCAACGCAGGTGATAATGCGTCCCCTCAGGGCCATCGCTGACCTGCATATCGGCAGCCATACTTCCCCATGTCGCCTCATCGAGTTCGACATAGCCAAGCGGCAACAAGTCCATATCCTCAACAACCCGGTCAGAGCGGTAATCCTCCGTCACCAGACCGAGCGCGCGCGCCTTGATGCGCATATTGATATCCTTGGATACCAGAATCACCTCGCGATCCTGATGCTCCTGCTGCAATGACATGGTGACGGCAATAATGCGATTATCCCCGCTGCTTTGAGCCAGGGTCTCAGGAAGAAGCTCAATCGCGCGATGGTTCAATTCAAAGATCAGCTTGCCGCCGCCAGGCAAGGGACAGCCATCTTTCAGGTCGGCACAACCCTTACTCAGTTCCTCCAGTTGTCTGGATGCCTCACGCACATTGCGTGCCAGCTCATCGAAACCACGCTTCACCTTGTCCATCTCTTCAAGCACCACGATAGGCAGCACCACATCATGTTCGTCGAAACGACTCAAGGCATGTGGATCATGGATCAGCACATTGGTATCAAGCACATAAATCTTGCGTTGGGTGTTGTTTTCGTCCAAGCCCTGCTCCCGTGTTCTGAATTGATTGACTCTCTGCCAGCCAGTCCTGACCGGCATAATTATGAGGCAGGATAGCAAGCTACAAGGCGCATGACAAAAGACCATTCGAACCGCTGTTGGCAACAAATAGAGTTGTCCGGTTTTAGAGCACAAGGGTTGTCCGGTTTGGTTTTGGTTCATATTGCTGCCTTCAGCCTTGGTAGTGGTAGTTCCGGCTTGCTGGCCTTGGGCTTCAGAAGAGGCTGAAACTCGGCGAGTTTTCTTGGCCCGTGGAAGATGGCCATGCTGCCATCGGTATAGCAGTGAACACGCACTCTGGCTTTGACATAATGGTGTCGGTATTCATTGCTGGGGATTTGCAGGGTTCTGCCCTCAAAGCTGACGGTGTTGTCTTTGTTGACTGTGCGTTCGTGCTT
>MNXA01000022.1 GCA_001871195.1 Zetaproteobacteria bacterium CG1_02_55_237 | reverse complement strand
AAGCACGAACGCACAGTCAACAAAGACAACACCGTCAGCTTTGAGGGCAGAACCCTGCAAATCCCCAGCAATGAATACCGACACCATTATGTCAAAGCCAGAGTGCGTGTTCACTGCTATACCGATGGCAGCATGGCCATCTTCCACGGGCCAAGAAAACTCGCCGAGTTTCAGCCTCTTCTGAAGCCCAAGGCCAGCAAGCCGGAACTACCACTACCAAGGCTGAAGGCAGCAATATGAACCAAAACCAAACCGGACAACCCTTGTGCTCTAAAACCGGACAACTCTATTTGTTGCCAACAGCGCGGCCATGGCTGGCGTTGCTGACGGGCTTGTGGCGGGATATGTTCCCCGCTCTCACTTTTCTGGAGGCGCACATGTTGATGATGATTTCCCCGGCGAAAAAGCTGGAGATGCAGATTCCGGCAAGGATTGCCGATTATACGCAGCCGGCATTCATGGATCAGGCTGCACAGCTGGCAGGCATTCTGCGCATGAAATCAGTCGGGGAACTGGCGGCAATGATGAAAATCAGCCCTTCACTTGCAGAGCTGAATGCCCGGCGCTTTCATGACTGGCAGCCGCCGTTTGATATGGCCAATGCCAAACAGGCTTTGTTCGCTTTTCGCGGGGATGTGTATGCCTCGCTGGATGCGGACAGCCTTGGTTCTGATGACATTGCATATGCGCAGCGTCATTTGCGTATCCTGTCCGGTTTTTATGGCCTGCTGCGTCCGCTTGATCTGATGCAGGCCTATCGTCTGGAAATGGGCACACGCCTGTCCGGCGCGCATGGCAAGGATTTGTATGCCTTCTGGGGCGATACCCTTACCCGGGCACTGGCCTCAGAGCTGGCCGGGCATCAGGAGAAGACCCTGGTAAATCTTGCCTCGGGCGAATATGCCCAGGCTGTGGATATGAAAGGCATGCCGGGGCGCGTGGTGCACATGCATTTCAAGGAGCATGCCAACGGCACATATCGCATCATCGGCGTCCATGCCAAGCGGGCGCGCGGCATGATGTGCCGCTACGCCATTGAGCAAAGGGCGGAAGCGCCCGAGGCGCTGCAGGGCTTCGATGCTGCCGGCTATCGCTATCGCGAGGAGCTGTCCACGGATGCGGAGTGGGTATTTGCTCGCTGACGCTTGCCGCTTGCGGGAAGGGGAAAATGGTGGGCCCACCAGGACTCGAACCTGGAACCAACCGGTTATGAGCCGGTAGCGCTAACCAATTGCGCCATGGGCCCGCACTTAGAAGGCGGCAACACTAATGGGCCGGCCTTTGCGGAGCAATCGAAAAGGGCATAGGGTGAAGGCAATATCCAAAGAGGAACCACCCACATGCATTTTAGTGATTTGAATTTACCCGCGCCCTTGCAACAGGCGATTGACGACCTCGGTTTTACGACCCTGACCGATGTGCAGCAGATTGCCCTGCCCATGACCCTTGCAGGCAAGGACATTGCCGGACAGGGCAGGACGGGAACCGGTAAAACAGCAGCCTTCCTTATTACCATCATCAATCGCCTGCTTTCCACCCCGCCAAGGGAAGGGCGCAAGGCAAGCAACCCGCGGGCGCTGATCATTGCCCCGACCCGTGAACTGGTGATACAGATTTCGGACGATGCCAGAAAGCTGGCAAAGCATACCGATTTGAAGCTGCACACAGTCTATGGCGGCGTTGATTATGAGAAGCAGCTCAATGCATTTGAAAGCGGTGTGGATATTCTGATCGGCACGCCGGGGCGTCTGATCGACTATTTGAAGAAGCGTGTCTATTCCCTGAGCCTGACGGAGATGCTGGTGATCGACGAGGCGGATCGCATGTTCGACCTCGGCTTCATCAAGGATCTGCGCTTCATGCTGCATCGCCTGCCAAAATACGATGAACGGCAGTCGCTGATGTTTTCCGCCACGCTGTCGCATCGTGTGCTGGAACTGGCCTATGAGCATATGAACTCTCCGGAGAAGATCCGCGCCGAAGAAGGAAATATTACCGCCTCCGGCATTGTGGAATCGATGTATCACACCGGCATGGACGAGAAGTTTCCCATTCTCATCCACTTGCTGCGTCAGGGTAAGGTTGAGCGCGGCATGATTTTTGTGAATGAAAAGCGTACGGGCGAGCGTGTTGCCCGCAATCTGGCGCGCTATGGGTTCGCCGTCGGCATCCTGTCCGGCGATGTGCGGCAGCAGAAGCGCATGCGCATTCTCGAGGATTTTACTGCCGGCAAGCTGCACCTGCTGGTGGCCACCGATGTGGCCAGTCGCGGCCTGCACATCGATGGCGTCACGCACGTGTTCAACTACGACCTGCCGGAGGATGCGGAAAATTATGTGCATCGTATCGGCAGAACAGCCCGCGCCGGGGCGACCGGTGTAGCGATTTCCTTTTCCTGCGAGCGTTTCTGTTTCGGCCTGCCGGATATTGAAGCCTATATCAGCCGTTCGGTTCCATTGTTGCCTGTAGAGCAGGAAATGCTGGAGATCGGCAAGCCAACCCATCCCGAGGCAACAGCCGAAGGGCTCAAGCGTGAAGATCGTGCCGACCCTGATGGCAATGCGCGTTCAGGTAAGAGCGGTGGCGGTGGCGGCGGTGGCAGAGGCCGGCCGGCTCGCGGTCAAAAGCCCGGCGGCCGCCCAAGAAGGTAGGCAGAAGGTAAGTTTTTCCTGACGCGGGTTTTCCGGCGCCTTACTGAGTCTTTAAACGTCCATCGGCTTGGGCCTCAGCCCGCAAGCTCTTTGATGGCTGCCAGGGTCATGGCAAGGGCAAGGGTTGAAAAAACCACCTTGAGCAGCAGATGAAGTTCTTTCTCTCCAAGGGTGGCATGCAGCCTTGAAGACCAGCGTGTGGCTTGCGGCAGCACCAGCAGCACAGCAGACAAAACCCCGAACACAAACCATCCCTGCGCAGCAAGCATCGGCCGCCATGCGGGGACCAGCATCCCGTTGACGATCAGTGCGGCCGCCGCCATCAGTGTGCCGCACAAAGCCGAGGTGCCGACAGCCTTGCGCAGCGGCAGGCAGCGGCGCAGCAGCGGAACCAGCATCGTGCCGCCGCCAATCCCCAGCGTTCCGGAAACATAACCGATAGGGCCGGAGGCCAGCCATAAAGCCCCCCGCCCGTTGTGCGAACGCGTCGGCCTGCCGTAGTCCCAGGCGATCCATGCATCAAGCAGGGCCAGTCCGATCAGCACCAGCGCTTCAGGCAGATGCAGGGTCAGCATCAGGCCGAGCGAGGCGCCGACCATCAGGCCGGGCAGCAGGTGTGCGGCTGCAGTCCGATCCAGATGGCCGAGCCGGTAGTGGGCACGGGCCGAGAATCCTCCGGTCAGCACAATGGCGAGCAGGCTGATAAAGATGGAAAGGGCGACGCCGTTGGCATCGTGTGGCAGGCAGATGTAAAGCAGCGGAACATAGATCAGGCCGCCGCCAATGCCGGCCAGTCCGGCAAGGACACCGGCGATGACTCCGGCCAGTGCGCCGGCAGCCAGGCCGGTGAAAAGCATGATGATATCCGCTTCACTCATGCAGGGACTATGCAAGCTTTGCGGCCTGAATCAAGGTGTGTCTCCAGCCGGATACGGGTCCTTGCATTGACCCATCCGGCCTTCGCCTTACAATGGCAGCCGACAACACAGGTGATGAGGTGCAGGGTGAGCGAAGGCGTGGATAAGGCGAAGCAAATTGACGGGCTCGATTTCGAGCAGGCGCTGGCCATGCTCAATGAGCTGGTCGGCAAACTCGAAGCCGGCGAACTGCCGCTGGAGGAAAGCGTTGCTGCCTTTGAGGCTGGTGTGAAGCTGTCGCGCCGCTGTGAAGCCCTGCTGGATGCTGCCGAGCAGCGCCTGCAGGTTTTAAACGACGATCAAGACGCCTGATATTCCGTGATCAACAAACGAATCAGGCAGCATGCCGACACGGTGAATGCTGCACTTGAGAGCATGCTGGAGGCGCGCCGCGAGGCCGTGCCGCAGGTCCTGTGGTCGGCCATGCAGTACAGCCTGCTGGCCGGCGGCAAGCGCGTTCGACCGGCCTTGATGCTGGAGAGTTTTGCCGCCTGTGGTGGCAGCGGGGATATCCTGCCTGCGGCGCTGAGCATCGAATGCATGCACACCTATTCCCTGATTCACGATGATCTGCCCTCCATGGACAACGACGATCTACGGCGAGGACGACCCACCTGTCACCGTCGTTTTGATGAGGCGACAGCCATTCTGGCTGCCGATGCCCTGCAGGCCCTGAGCTTTGAGTTACTGGCCGGCCAGCCTGCCGATGCAGCCGTGCGCGTGGATTTGATCCGGCGACTGGCCATGGCTGCCGGAGCAGCCGGCATGGTGGGCGGACAGGTGCTGGATATGCAGGCCGAGTCTGAAAGCGTGGTTGATATCAGGGAGGTGGAGCATATCCATAGCCTGAAAACCGGGGCGCTTTTGCGTTACAGCTGTGAGGCCGGCGCCCTGCTGGCCGGTGCCGATGCGCATGCCGTTGAAGCCTGCTCGCGCTATGGCATCGCTGTCGGCCTGCTGTTCCAGATAACCGACGATATGCTGGATGCGACAGCGAGCAGCGAGGCACTGGGCAAGAGTGCCGGCAAGGATGCCGCACAGAGCAAGGCCACCTATGTTTCGCTGCTGGGTCTTGAGCAGGCCGCGGCCTTCGCCCGCCGCACGCATGGCGCCGCGCTTGAGGCGGCGGAGCTTTTGGGGGAGGATGGCAATTCTTTGCGGGATTTTGCCACATACATTATGGAGCGGGGGCAATGAGCGACTTATCAAGCGAGCTGGACAGCGGCACATACCCGCTGCTTTCTGCCATTCACGGCCCTGCCGACGTCAAGCGGCTGGAGCTGTTCCAGTTGCCGCACCTTGCCCAGGAGATGCGCGATTATCTGATTAAAACGCTGGCACCCATCGGCGGGCATCTCGGTGCCGGTCTTGGTGTTGTGGAGCTCAGCATCGCCCTGCACAGGATATTCAATTCACCGCATGATCGTATCGTCTGGGACGTCGGCCATCAGGCCTATCCGCACAAAATGCTTACCGGCCGCCTGCAACAGATGCCGACCCTGCGTCAGTACGGCGGCCTGTCCGGTTTCACCAAGCGCAGCGAATCCGAGCACGACCCCTTTGGTGCCGGCCATGCCTGCACATCGATTTCGGCGGCCTACGGCATGGTGGTGGGCTGCGATCTCACGCAGATGGACCGGCGTGTTGTGGCCGTCATCGGCGATGGTGCCTTGACCGGCGGCATGGCTTTCGAGGCCTTGAACAATGCCGGTGCCAGCCGGCGCCGTATGCTGGTCATCCTTAATGATAATGAGATGTCCATCGCGCCGAATGTTGGTTCGATGTCGGCGTATCTGGCGCGCCTGATTTCCGGCAGGTCGTACACCAATGTGCGCGATGCAACACGCAAGGTGCTGGAGAAGGTGCCGCTGGCCTATGAGGCGGCGCGCCGCCTCGAAGAGCATGTGAAGGGCATGGTGACGCCCGGCACGCTGTTCGAGGAAATGGGTTTCCGCTATTTCGGGCCGATCGACGGACACGATTTCGAACATCTGCTGCCCACCCTGCAAAACTGCAGCGAGCTCGATGGCCCGATGCTCCTGCATGTGGTCACGCGCAAGGGCTTCGGCTTTGCGCCTGCCGAGGAAGATCCTGAAACATGGCACGGCCTCGGGCCGTACAACCTGGAAACAGGCGAGCCGCTGAGCAGCCACGGCAAACCGCCGAGCTATACGCAGGTATTCGCCGATACGCTGGCCGATCTGGCCGATACAGATAAACGCATCGTGGCCATCACGGCAGCCATGCCCGGCGGAACCGGCCTGGCGCGCTTTGCCAAGCGGCATCCGGAGCGCTGCATCGATGTCGGCATTGCCGAACAGCATGCCGTCACCTTTGCCGGCGGTCTGGCAACAGAGGGACTGCGCCCCGTGGTGGCGATTTATTCCACCTTTATGCAGCGCGCCTATGATCAGATTGTGCACGACATCTGCATCCAGAATCTGCCGGTGCTGCTGTGTATGGATCGCGCCGGCATTGTTGGCGCTGATGGCGCCACGCACGCGGGCAGTTTCGATATTTCATTCCTGCGCTCGCTGCCCAATCTCACGGTGATGGCGCCGAAGGATGAGTCCGAGCTTGCCGATATGCTGGCCACCGCCCTGCAGCTCGACGGCCCGAGTGCGATTCGCTATCCGCGCGGTAACGGCTATGGCGTGGAGATGCATACACCCAAGGCCCTGCCGGTCGGCAAGGGAGAAGTGCGGGAAGAGGGTAAGGACGGGCTGGTCATCGCGGTGGGAACCCGCACCCGCGAGGCACTGCAGGCCTGCGAGGTGCTGCGCAAGCAGCATGGCAAGCATCTCACCCTGATCAACCTGCGCTTTATCAAGCCGCTTGATAGCGCACTGATTATCAAACACCTGCATACAGGCAAGCCGCTGCTGGTTGTCGAGGAAGGCTGTGCTGAGGGTGGAATCGGCGAAGCCATTGCTGCGCTGGCTGTGAAGCAGGGCTGGCATGGTCCATTTGTCCATCTGGGCATCCCCGATGCGTTTCCGGCGCAGGGCACACAGGCTGAAATCCTGCGCGACCTGGGTCTGGATGCCGCCGGCATTGAAGCAGCACTGCGCCGCGCACTCGATCTATAAGCAGCACCGCGCTATTCATTGGATCTTCCCGCAAAGATAAAAAAGCTTCGCCTCGATCATCTCCTGACCGAGCGGGGGCTGGTCGAGAGCGGTAACCGCGCCCAGCGCCTGATCATGGCCGGTCTGGTGTATGTGAACGGACAGAAGGCCGACAAGGCGGGCCAGCAGGTCCGTTCGGATGTGGAGATCGAGGTGCGCGAACCCTTGCGCTTTGTCTCGCGTGGCGCGCTCAAGCTTGAGGCTGCTCTCAAGGCATTCCCTTTCCGCTTAAAGGGCGTGGTGTGTCTGGATGTGGGTGCATCCACCGGTGGTTTTACCGACCTGCTGTTGCAGGAGGGTGCCGCAAAGGTCTATGCCGTGGATGTCGGGCACAGCCAGTTGCACTATCGTCTGCGCGAGGATGCGCGGGTCATCAATCTGGAAAAAACACATATCCGCGATCTGACTGCCGAGCATGTTCCCGAGCCGGTTTCCGTGCTGGTCATCGACACCTCGTTTATCTCCCTGTCCACGGTGTTGCCGCTGGCCTGGGATTTTCTGGCCGATGGCGGCTGGTGCGCCGCACTCATCAAGCCGCAGTTCGAGGTCGGCCAGAAGCTGCTGGTGCGCGGTGTGGTGAAGGATGCCGAGGCCCGGCAGGCCGCTGTTGAGCGCATGACCGAAATGGCCCTGCAATTGCCGGGAGCCGAGCTGCTTGGCGTGGTGGAATCGCCCATCCATGGGCCGAAGGGCAATATCGAATACCTGCTGGTGCTGCAAAAGAACGCGCTGCCCGAGATGTTTTAGCCCTGGTGGTTTATCCATAGAGGCTTAGCCAATGGGCCTGCGCCCGGCACCCTGTTAGATTTCGCAAGGCAATGAACTGATCGTAAAGGAGAATGTTATGGCACTGGTTGCTTCGATTCATGTTGAGCCGGGCTGGAAGATGCCCGCTGTGCAGCTGCAGAAACCCGAGGGTGGCAATGTGGCGCTGGCCGATTGTGCAGGTGCGAACGGTCTGCTTGTGGCCTTCACCTGCAATCACTGCCCGTATGCCATTGCCGTCTGGCCGCGCCTGATCAAGCAGGCCAAAATTCTGCGCGACATGGGTGTGAATACCGTTGCCGTCAATCCGAACATCCATCCCGATTATCCCCAGGATTCGATGCCGGTGATGCTGGAGAAGATTGCCGAATGGGGCATTGATTTTCCTTATCTGGCGGACGAGTCGCAGGATGTGTCGCGCGTCTTCGATGCCCAGTGCACGCCCGATCTCTACCTTTTTGATAAGGATGGCCGGCTTTACTACCACGGCCGTATCGACGACAACTGGAAGGATGAGGAAAAGGTAAAACAGCAGGAACTGATTCCCGCAGTCGAGGCGCTGCTTGCCGGCAAGCCTGCACCGCAACCGCAGCACCCGACCATCGGCTGCTCCATCAAGTGGAAGGATTGATCCTAAGAAGCTTTCTCAAGCAGCTCAGTCTGTCCTGATTTCATGTTGGCAACAAATAGAGTTGTCCGGTTTTAGAGCACAAGGGTTGTCCGGTTTGGTTTTGGTTCATATTGCTGCCTTCAGCCTTGGTAGTGGTAGTTCCGGCTTGCTGGCCTTGGGCTTCAGAAGAGGCTGAAACTCGGCGAGTTTTCTTGGCCCGTGGAAGATGGCCATGCTGCCATCGGTATAGCAGTGAACACGCACTCTGGCTTTGACATAATGGTGTCGGTATTCATTGCTGGGGATTTGCAGGGTTCTGCCCTCAAAGCTGACGGTGTTGTCTTTGTTGACTGTGCGTTCGTGCTTC
>MNXA01000052.1 GCA_001871195.1 Zetaproteobacteria bacterium CG1_02_55_237 | reverse complement strand
GTGAGTCGCAACACCTCGTCCACCGGGGCACACCGGCTGGATGCTTGCGTCAAACGCTTGTCCATCAACCCAGCTTCGCCTTCCCCCTGATAACGCTCTACATAACGCCGGAAGTTACGCTCGCTCATGCCGAGCAGTCGTCCCGCCTCTTCCTGGGTCAACTGGCCTCTCTGCCAACCACCATATGCCTCATCAAATCTCATCTTCCTGACCTCCTGTAACACTGTCGTTCGTCTCATCTCTGATTACCTCTCGGGTAATCTTCAGACCGGACAACTTATGAGCTACTGATGAGGACAGGTTATGTGCTGCCGACACGGCACGATCATGGGCTTGCCACTGTTGAAATTTACCCGGATAATCTCCATCCCCTTGTCATCGATGAACCTGATCTTGTCATACTTTTGTTTGCCAATAATGAAGGTTAAATAATCATGGGCCAAAGCGGTGAGATCAGTATTCTCGGAATCAACCGCAATATGGCGAAATTGGTAGTTGGAAGACAGAATCCTCAGATCTGAAACAATTTGCTTTAGTTCCTGGCGGAATGCATCGGTATGTACCGCAACATCATCATATGTCCGGGTGCTCATTGTCTGAATCTTGTCTCTCTCTACTGCGAGATAATACGATAGAGACCCTCCTGCGACGAGCAGGAACAACGGCACAAATATGATTAGGAAAAGTCTCGTTGTCCGTGCCGAAGTAGAAAGCTTATTCATTGATTATAACGATACGCAAAAGGGTATGGGAAGGCAATTTGTGGCACTGATCAACCGGCCTGACCCCGCGCCAGCAAAGACGCACCACTGCCTCGATACTTCGGTGTCAGGGCTTGCAATCAAACACTCATCTGCCTTTTCATCGCCCCCCCCGTTATACACTCCAGAATGTCTCGTGTCGTATTGCAAGACGTGACCCCAAATGCGCCGCTGAGTGCCGGGCTTGGGCGACTACTCGAAGATTCTGTTCTGTGCCCTTATGGTTTCCGCCACTGATTTGGACTTCCTGTATCGGTATCTCTAACTCGCTCAACATGAATGGCTGCATTTGGGTTTAATTCTTTCGCACGTTCAATTGCTTCCTCCTGCGTTGGTGCAACTGCGCTAGCCCGTTCAGCATTTGCCTTTAGAACAGCATAACTACCATCTGGTCGACGTTCTATAAACAGGTTGTTGCTATCTTTATTGTTGCTCATGGTTAACTCCTTTGATTAAGTCACTCTGTTAAGAATAACTGCATTTCACTTCAGGAAAACTCCTGCCGCCCCCCTTATTTGTTGTTCAATTTGTTGATCCCGCGAGCAGCAAGCTTCGCAAACGCTGAGGCTCGTGGATTGTCGAGTTTCTGGTAATCGTCGGCGACTATTCGGTATGCATTCGCTTTCAGTCGGAGGTCTGCGGTTCTGGGGCTGTTCACGCTACCGGCCAGAGCGGGTATCCGCAGTGTGGTCCCGATATCGATGAGGTCCGGGTTTCGGCGGGACAGCTCGGGTCTGTTTTCCGCATAGATAACCGGCCACCAATAGGAATCTCCCCATGCGATCGCAGCAATCGACCACAACGTATCACCGGAGGACACGCTAACTATTGTCGCCGTAGCCTCTGCAGTTGGGGGGGAAGGCTCTGCGGGAGCGGTGGTTACTGTAGCAGGCGCAGGGGCGATTGTGACGGGAGCTTCGTAAACGGGGCTCGCCAGTTCGACCTTGGCCGAGGCCTTCTCTGCTGGCACCACGGACGCATCCTGAGTGAGCATTCGACTTACGCCGATGCCAAGCACGATCAGCAATATTGCAAGAAGCGCCAGCAAGATCCATGCGCCGGATCTCATGCGCCAAGCTGTTTTGTCCGGAGTGAGTTCCTTTATTCGCAGCTGACGGAAAGGCGCATTGACAGCAAAACGCAATGCGCTGTAGGGGCGAAAGTGGACACGCGTGTGCTCGGGGATTGTTAACGGCGCATCAGAATTGGGATCGTGCCCCGCCTGTTCACCGACATGGGTCGTATGGAAACGGCCAAAGCGATACAGATGAATATCTCCCCCCGTCTCCAATTCCTCACTCATGGTCATCGCGAGTTGGTGGATATAGGCATCTGCCTCGACACTACTGACCTTGGCACACCTGGCCACCAGTTCTGTAAAAGCGTGAAAAGTGATCTTATTGTCGTCGCTCACGTCGGCGCACCTTCTTCGTCCGATTCGATATCGTAAACGTCTTCACGGAGCAATGTTCCTGTGCGAAATACGGGAACACGTCGCTTTGGGAAAAGTGCAAAATCATTGCTGGCAGGCCGATAACCGCGGTGTTCCTCGTAGGTCGCCGTGTCGAAGGTGCCCAGATGAGGCAGGGTTACCGCGTGTCCGACCCGGAGCAGGTCACGAATCTCCCGCAGCGTCGCTCTCAGCAATCGCTGCGATTGAGCGTTTGAGATGCCCAACTCCTTTGCAACGAGTTCAATAAGCTCAGCTTGATCCATGGAACTGATGATAATTAATATTCAATAATCGTTCTGTCTGCTGGCGTACATTGGGGTAATTCAGGTCGGACTAATCTTTTTATAGTTTATACGTTCGTTACCACACAGACCGGCGGCAACACAAAGGTCAATCTTAAGTTCCTGCAGGGATAGCCTGCCAATATAAATAAAGGAAGATGGAAATGAACAAAAATCAAGTCGAAGGCATTTTAAAAAACATCACCGGTAAGGTGCAGGAAAAAGCTGGACAGGTGGTCGACAGCAAAGAGCAGCAGGCCAAGGGCCTCGGCAAACAAATTTCCGGGAAAGTCGAGCAAACCTATGGCGATGCAAAAGAAGCCATCAAGGATTCAAACAAGCATCCTTGAAGTGCGATTGGGGTCAGATACTTTCTTCAGTGCGATTGGTGCGATTGGGGTCAGGTCTTGAATATTGAATCATCGCCCTCCCCGCTTTCGAATGGATAAATGTAAGCTCTCATATCGGCGAATGCCTATATTTTGCCGAACTACGCCTGTCAGCCACCAGCACCAAGGGTCGATTTCACCGGCATGCGCAGCCGCGATGTATCACTTCATCGGCTGTTCTTCTCCGGCAAACTCAACAGCGTTTCGACGCACGCCTTAGCAGTAAAACGGGCAGGCGCAACGCAAAGCCGACAAACAGGCGCATGTGCATCCAGGTCAATAACACGTTATCGCGCAGATAGCGGAAATGCGACACGCCACCTTCATCCGCGCGGAAATATCGGACCGGGGCGGACAGGTTCACCGGCCTGACCCCGCGCCAGCAAAGACGCACCACTGCCTCGGGGTCAAAATCGAAGTGGCGCATCCATGGCTGACGGCGCATCACCTGGCGCAATGCTTCAACCGGATACACGCGGAACCCGAACAGCGAGTCGCCGATCCCTGCCCATAGCGTTTCCAGATTGGCCCACCAGTTGGATACCCGCCGCCCTTTCACCCGCAAGCCCGGTGCACTGTCATCGAATACCGGTACACCCAATATCATTGCATCCGGCTGTCTTACGGATTCCGCCATGAATGCCGGAATACACTCGGCTGGATGCTGACCGTCCGAATCCATGGTTAATACGTGACTGAACCCCGCCGCTGCCGCCTGATCCAGACCGTACAATACAGCCGAGCCTTTACCCTGATTGCTCGCCAGGACCATCACGCGCAGACCGGCATCTTCTGCTGCCATGGCGAGCAAGCCCTCGGTGCTTCCGTCATTGCTACCGTCCACCACCACCCATACATGGGTCCAGTATTGGCGTGCTGAGCGTACGGTTTCATAGACTTTGACACCGGGGTTATAGCTCGGGATGAGGACAAGATGCGTGGTCGAAGCGGTAATCATAGGGTGAAGGGAGACAGTGCCTTAGCGCGCACAATCAGCATGCAGCTTCCGGGCTTGCCTGCTGCCCAACAGTTTACGTTGGAAATCGTTTGTGCCGGTCCATAAATCACCGGCCAGTAAACCCAGAATATCCTCTCGCAGCTCTTTGCTTCGCTCGGCGACAAAAAAGAGGTTGTGCACCAGTCCAGAGTGGTAGAAACGCTCGACAAAGAAGCGCATCGAATTAAATCCTGTCTGATAAGCCGCATCGTCGACACGATGCAGGTCCGGATTTGCTTCGCTGTTCTCCATCAGCGCGACATGCAGGCGATCCGCCACTGCCTCCGCGGTTTTGACGGCAAGAAATACCCCGGATGAGAATACGGGGTCGAGGAATCCGGCTGCATCACCACAACAGGCAAAACGCAGGCCGTGACGGATTTCGTTGGTAAAGCTGAAATCTGCCTCCGCCCGGATATCAAACTCGCGCACGGCTCCCTGCAGAGCGGCAGTGAGCAGTGGTGAGGCAGCAAGATAACGCTCAAAGAGGGCCGGTCCGCGCTGCTGGCCAGCCGCCTCCTTCTGTACGACAAGGCCGACACTGAGTCGACGACCGGCCATGGGAATAATCCAGAACCAGCCGATATCAACAATGAGGATTTTTACGTCGCCTGTTTCAAACAGGGTGTCAGCCGCCTTGGCATTGACCTCCCCGTAGTGGGTATACAGCGAGAACTTACCCAGATTTTCAATTCTGCGAATGGCCTTGTTGCGCCGCCCCATCAGTGCGTTGCGTCCAGTTGCGTCAATCAGGTATCTGGCCCAATAGGTTGAGCGGTCGGTGCGTACGCTGACCTTGTCCGCATCGCAGGCAACATCCATGACCGTTTCCTGCTGATGAACCTCTACGCCATGCGATTCCGCATTGGTGAGCATCATGTGATCGAATTTGGCCCGCTCCACCTGGAAGGGCTGATGCTGCCCTGCCAGCGGAAAACGGACGCTGATACCCGCCGCTTCATCGATAAATTCGGCACCGTTTTTGGGAAGGTACTCATTCTTGTCCCAGCGGATACCCAATCGCTTAAAGACAGGCTCACTCATCGGTAGCATCGATTCGCCGATATGAAATCTGGGGTGACGATCCCGGTCGATCAGCAATACCCGATGCCCCCGCTGCGCCAGCAGTGTGGCAGCCGTGGTTCCGGCCGGTCCGCCCCCGGCCACAATGATATCATGATCCAGATCGTTCATTGCTCATCCCCCCCCCTCTAACATAGCCATCGCCCATGACTTATCCGACCATTTTGTCGAACAAGCATCAGATGATGCCACCGCTGACGTTGATGACTTCGCCGCTAACATAGGAAGCGGCATCCGAGCAGAGGAAGGCGACCACGCTGGCAACCTCCTGCACACTACCGGCCCGTCCCATCGGAACGATTTGACGGATTTGATCCTTGGAGATGTGCTCAATCATCCCGGTGTTAATAAAGCCGGGAGCGACAGCGTTGACGCATATGCCACGCGAGGCCAGCTCCCTGGCCAACGATTTTGTTGCTCCGATAATACCGGCTTTGGCAGCGGCATAATTGACCTGGCCGCGGTTGCCGTGCAGTGCGGCGATGGAAGTCATGTTGACGATTCTTCCCCAGCGTTTCCTGATCATTGGCATCACCAATGGCCTGCAGACATTATAAAATCCGCCCAGACTGGTCTGGATGACGGAGTCCCACTGCTCGTCCTCCATACCGGGGAACGGGACATCTGCTGTAATGCCGGCATTGTTGACGATGATATCGAATCCGCCATGCTTTTCGATGCAGGCCCCGAGTACGGCTGCGCATGCCTTCCGGTCGGATACGTCAAATTGCAGCGTTGACGCATCAAAACCAAGCTGCCGTATACTTGCGACCACGCCTTCCGCTTCGCTTTTGCTGTTCCTGTAGTTGATCCAGACATGACGATCGCTGGCGGCAAGTGTCGTTGCAATGGCAGCACCGATACCGCGACTGGCCCCGGTCACCAGAACATGCTTGCTGGTCATTGCATTACCCCCTCGGGGAACTGGCTTAAGGTAAGTGTTGCCTCAAGTACGGGTGTTTCCCCTTGCATTACCGCCCCCTTAAACATGGCGGCACTTTCGTTACCGCCGAGAAAATTCGTTTCGATCTTCATCTGGTCGCCCGGAAAAAGCCGGGCGACATGCACCTGCATGTCACGAACACTGACAATGGCTCCGGGGCGTACCTCTCCCGCACAACGCAATCCCAGCAACAGGCCGGATGCCTGCGCCAGCATTTCGAGTGCGGCATGGCCGGGAAACTGGCCCAGCTCTAGCAGAGGGTTATCGTCATGAATGCTGGCCAAGGCAGTCAGGCCGTGGGCGTTGTATGTCAACACCTCCGATACCAGGAGCATCGGTTTGCGGTGCGGCAGCATAACTTCCATATCCAGATCGACCTTATCCATGCTGATGAAACAGTTCGGCAAACCAGGTGTTGTCCGCACTTGGCGAAATCTGCACTTTGCCGGCACGACCCTGCTCAAGCGCATCGAGCAGGGCGATGGCTGCCAGGACAGGGGAGCCGTCGCTATAATCCTGTTCGCTATGTTCTGTATGCTCGCAGTAAGGCATGCTCAGGCTGGTAACGCCGCCCTCGCTTGCCTGTCCCGATGCCAGCACAAACGCCACTGCACAGCCGATCCAGTCGTTGCCGGGCAACATCTGTTGGGGAGGGGTCTCCTCGTAACAGACCAGCAGGATTTTATCCTCAATGGTATGCAGTTGGCTCCAGGCTTCCAGCAGGGCAAGCGCAAAACTGTCCTGATAGGCAGCCATGGCCATGGCCGGATGCCTGGTGCCGACTGAGATGCTCCAATAACCCGATGCCGTATTGTGCACTGAATTATGGAACCGGGTTGGTGAAATCGGGAAGTGCTGCTGGGCGATATCACTGCACAGCTTGTCGGCAACATCAATCTCGCCGAGTGAGGATGTGAATATCACAGGTAGAGCGGATGGAGTGATGCCCGCACTAAGGCATGCACGCTCTGCTGCGGCAAACGCTACCTTGGTCGCAACGCTGGTTCTGCATCGCAACCTGGATGGCAACAGATCAGCCTCCATATCGCATCCTTCACGGTCAAACATGCGGGCGTCCTCAGGTTTCTGGAAGCTGGCACCGGTACCAAGCACAGCCAGCGAGGCCTTATACATCATGCCCCCCCCTGGAAAAGATCAGGCTGACGTTATTGCCGCCAAAGCCGAAATTATTGCTCATCGCATAGCGCATGTTTGGCAAAGGCACGGTCTCAGTCAGCACATGGCTGCTGAACTCTGCATCGACATGTCGAATGCCGCACGTGCCGGGAGCGAAGCCATGGCTTAACGCCAGCAGCGTGATCACGGCCTCTGTTGCACCGGCGGCACCGAGTGTATGTCCGGTAATACCCTTGGTGCCACTGCATGGGGTTTGCGAGCCGAACATCGTGGCCATTGCCCGCATCTCGGACTGGTCGTTTAGGCGAGTGCCGGTGGCGTGAAGGTTGACATAATCGATGGCATCGGGTGCAAGGTCGGCCATACTCAGGGCAGATTGCATGGCCTGTGCCGATCCGGCGCCATCGGGGTGAGGAGCAGTCATGTGATAGGCATCAGATGACTCACCATAGCCGACAAGCATCATGTTGGAGTCGCTGCTTCGATCGCGTTCAAGCAGTAACAGCCCTGCCCCCTCGCCAAGGCTGATGCCACTGCGATCGCGGTCCAGAGGCATGCAAGGTGTCTCCGAGGTCAGCTCCAGACTGCGGAAACCGTGTAAGGTAAGATGACAAATCGAATCAACACCGCCGACAAGCACAGCATCGCTCACGCCCGTCTCGATCAAGCGCTGGCCGGCAGATACGGCCTTGCCGCTTGATGAACAGGCTGTGGAGATGGCGAAGCGCGGGCCACCAAGCCTCAGCTCTTTTTTCAGGAACTCCGCTGTCGCCACCCATGCATGCTGTCGCTTGAAATCGAACGTCCCGGGCATTGCTCCGCTTGCGACATGTTCCTGATAGGCGAGCTCCGTTTCATAGATGCCCGAGGTGCTTGTGCCGATGATAACGGATACCCGTTCGGCACCGTAGCGCGCAATGGCGGAGGCAACGGCATCCCTGAATGCGGCGCCTTCACAGTCGAGTGCGGCAAGTGCGATACGGGTGTTACGAGTGCTATAGGGGTGAAGTTCGGCACGAACCTCCGGCAGCGGCGTATCAACCTCACCGGTGCAGGTCAGGAATTCAGGCTGGATCAGTCGGGCTGGCTGCAGATAGCTACACTGTTCCAACAGCGCATCGAGCAGAGGCTTGCAGCCCTGGCCGCAGGCCGTAACTGCCGTGAATGCAGTTACAAAAACAGGTTGCATGACTCTCCCTTTCCCTCGCCTTGCAATGGCAGTATGCAATCCATTATTCCGTATCCTGCCGAAGTGGCAAGCCCGGAGCCGTTTTTTGTCGGCAGCACATAACCTGTCCTCATCAGTAGCTCATAAGTTGTCCGGTCTGAAGATTACCCGAGAGGTAATCAGAGATGAGACGAACGACAGTGTTACAGGAGGTCAGGAAGATGAGATTTGATGAGGCATATGGTGGTTGGCAGAGAGGCCAGTTGACCCAGGAAGAGGCGGGACGACTGCTCGGCATGAGCGAGCGTAACTTCCGGCGTTATGTAGAGCGTTATCAGGGGGAAGGCGAAGCTGGGTTGATGGACAAGCGTTTGACGCAAGCATCCAGCCGGTGTGCCCCGGTGGACGAGGTGTTGCGACTCACCGA
>MNXA01000041.1 GCA_001871195.1 Zetaproteobacteria bacterium CG1_02_55_237 | reverse complement strand
TCGGTGAGTCGCAACACCTCGTCCACCGGGGCACACCGGCTGGATGCTTGCGTCAAACGCTTGTCCATCAACCCAGCTTCGCCTTCCCCCTGATAACGCTCTACATAACGCCGGAAGTTACGCTCGCTCATGCCGAGCAGTCGTCCCGCCTCTTCCTGGGTCAACTGGCCTCTCTGCCAACCACCATATGCCTCATCAAATCTCATCTTCCTGACCTCCTGTAACACTGTCGTTCGTCTCATCTCTGATTACCTCTCGGGTAATCTTCAGACCGGACAACTTATGAGCTACTGATGAGGACAGGTTATGTGCTGCCGACAGGAAATCCGGCTCCACTTGCTTCACCGGCTCAATATCGTAATCATTAACCATCTTCGAAAAGCTTCAGGACAGAAGGAAACCGCCATGAATCAAGCAACGCGAAAACTGTCGGGCGATACCATCTTCCGCGCGCTCACCATGACCTTCGCCGCCGGTGTCGTGCTGCTTTTCGTCACACTGATTGTCGTGCTGTGGAAGGAATCACAGCTCTCCATTGATGCCTTCGGCTTCGGCTTCCTGTTCAGCAGCGACTGGAATCCCGTTACCGAAAAATTCGGCGCCTGGATTCCTATTTTCGGCACTCTGGTGTCAACCTTTCTCGCCCTGTTGTTCGCTATTCCGCTTAGCCTCGGTATCGCACTGTTTCTGACCGAGCTTGCTCCGGCCTGGCTGCGCACACCGTTTGGCACCGCCATCGAGCTGCTCGCCGCCATCCCCAGCATTGTGTACGGCATGTGGGGCCTTTTTGTACTGGCCCCGCTGATGGCCGACCATGTCCAGCCCTGGCTTGGTGAACACCTCGGATTTATCCCGTTATTTTCAGGCCCGTCCATGGGTATCGGCATGCTCACCGCCTCACTTGTTCTGGCCCTGATGATTATTCCGTTTATCGCCTCGGTAACACGCGACGTCTTCCTGATGGTACCGCAGAATCTCAAGGAAGCCGCCTATGGACTGGGTTGCACCACCTGGGAAGTAGCCCGCGACATCACCATTCCCTACGGCAAAAAAGGCATCGTCGGCGCCGTCTTCCTCGGCATGGGTCGGGCACTTGGTGAGACCATGGCCGTGACCTTTGTCATCGGCAATGCTTATCACCTGTCCTGGTCGCTGTTTGCACCGGGCAACTCCATCGCCTCGACACTGGCCAATGAGTTCACCGAGGCCGACGGCGATCTCTACCTCTCCTCGCTGATCGAGCTTGGTCTGGTGCTGTTCCTGATTACCTTCACCGTACTCACGCTGGCCCAGCTTTGGCTGCGCCGCGGCATGCAGGAGAGCGACCGATGAACAATATGCAACGGCGAAAAATCATCAACGGCACTGTCCTCGTACTGTCCACCGCAGCCGCGATGATCGGACTGGTCATGCTCACCTGGATTCTTGGCGATGTGGCCATCAAGGGTGCTTCAGCCATCAACTGGGACTTTTTCACTCAGTTACCATCCCCGCCCGGCGATGAAGGTGGCGGTCTGGCCAATGCCATTGTCGGCACCCTGCTGATGACCGTGGTAGCCACACTGATCTCCGTGCCCTTCGGCGTTATGGCCGGCACCTATCTTTCCGAATTCGGTCGCCAGACCGCCTTGGGTTCTACGGCCCGCTTTGTCGCTGATATTCTTGTCTCGGCACCATCGATTGTGATTGGCGTGTTTGTCTATCTGCTGGTGGTAAAAACCATGGGCAACTTCTCTGGCTGGGCAGGTGCCATTGCGCTGTCCATTATCATGCTGCCGGTGATTACCCGCACCACCGAGGAAATGTTGCGTATGGTGCCCAAGGAAATGCGCGAGTCGGCACTGGCTCTCGGAGCGCCCTACTGGAAAATGCTGGTACAGGTCATTTATCGCTGTGCCATGACCGGCATGATCACCGGTATCATGCTGGCTGTAGCCCGTGTAGCAGGTGAAACTGCCCCACTTCTGTTCACCTCGTTGAACAGCCCCTACTGGATGCAAAGTATGAACGAACCGATGGCCAATATGACCGTTGCCCTGTTCAACTATGCCATGAGCCCTTATGATGACTGGCACGCCAAGGCATGGGGTATGGCCTTCCTGATTACCATGTCGGTACTGGTAGTCACCATCATCACCCGAATCAGTTTGCATAAAAGGAGCTAGGATTGAGCGCTGCAAGCCCCATACAGAACGCCGCCCCTGCGGATAAAAAAGTGAAACCGGTCAAGGCTGCTAAAGTCGCCAAACCCGGAGCAAACAAGGTGTGCATGTCTGTACGCAACCTTGATTTCTTCTATGCCGACAAGCAGGTGCTGTTTGGCAATACGCTGGATATCGCCGCCAACAAGGTAACCGCCTTCATCGGCCCATCCGGCTGCGGCAAGTCAACCCATATCCGCACCTACAATCGCATGTTTGATCTCTACAAGGGACATCGCGCCGAGGGTGAAATCCTGCTCGATGGGATCAACATCCTTGATCCGAATGTTCCAGCGCTCGAACTGCGTCACAAGATCGGCATGATTTTCCAGAAACCGACACCCTTCCCGATGTCGATCATGGACAACATCGCCTACGGCCTGCGCCTGCAATCGGGCTTAAGCCGCAGCGAGATTGAAGGCCGGGTGGAGAAGGCCCTGAAGGACGCAGCCCTGTGGGAAGAAGTAAAAGACAAGCTTAATCAGGCCGGCACCTCCCTTTCCGGTGGGCAGCAGCAGCGCCTGTGCATCGCCCGCGCCCTGGCTGTCGAGCCTGAGGTAATCCTGATGGACGAGCCCTGCTCAGCCCTTGATCCGATTGCCACGGCCAAAATCGAAGAGTTGATCGATGAACTCAAACAGCGCTTCACGATCGTTATCGTCACCCACAACATGCAGCAGGCGGCCCGCGCCTCGGATTTCACTGCCTTTTTCTATCTGGGCAAGCTGATCGAATTTGGCGACACGCAGCAAATATTCACCGCCCCCGGCAAGCAGCAGACCGAGGACTACATCACCGGCCGATTCGGCTGATCGACAGAACCAGGAGAAGCAGATGACGCAACACACCTTCAAGCGATATGACGATGAACTGAACGAACTCAAGGAGCGCGTGCTGGCCATGGGCGGACTGGTGGAACGCGCTATTCGCCGTTCCATGAAGGCACTCAATGAATTCGATATTGAGCGTGCCCGCAAGGTCGTCTCACGCGACAAGGCCATCAATGCGCTGGAGGTCGAAATCGACGAAATGACACGTGCCATGCTGGCCCTTCGCCAGCCGGCAGCAGGCGACCTGCGTTTTATCATCAGCACCATCAAGATTGTCACCGATCTCGAGCGCAGTGGCGATCTGGCTGAAAGCATTGCCGAGGCTGTGTTGCAAAATCAGGACAACCCGCTGACCCATCTTGACTCCATGAACTCCCTGTCCGATGCCGTTTGCCTGCAGGTCAGCGCAGCTCTCGATGCCTTTGCGCGCGGCGATGTGGAAGCAGCACTGGCCTGTGTGGAAGGTGCCAAAAAAATCCACAAGCTGTTCAAGGCCATGCAGCGAGAAAATCTGTCCTACATGATCGAAGACCCGCGCAAGATTACCGTCGGCATGACGGCCTTTTCGATCGGCCGCAGTCTGGTGCGTATCGGCGACCATGCCGCCAACGTCTCAGAAATGGTGATTTATATGGTCAAAGGACATGATATTCGCCATGTCGACCATGAAACGGCAGCAGCTCTCATCAGCGGAAAGCTTCCCGATAACGATTAGCCCTGCCGAACACCCTTTGTGCTACAGGTGATTAATCTGTCCCATTAGGCTACCCTGCTCTCTCTTTGAGAGGAGGATGCCATGGTAAGAAGAAGTCCTATTACAAATATGTTTGCCGGTTCGCCGGTAAGACCTCTGCAGGGACATATCAGCAAGGTTCATGAGTGCGTAAAAAAGCTCGAACCCTTTTTCACGGCTGTTCTCGCCAAGGATTATGAACAGGTTGCCATCCTGGAAAGAGAGATTCACCGGCTGGAAGTTGAAGCCGATGATTTGAAACATGAGCTTCGACTTCATCTGCCGAATTCACTGTTTATGCCGATGCCGCGCGAACGGATTCTGGATATCGTGACGCATCAGGATCAAATCGCCAACAAGGTCAAGGAAGTGACCGGTGTGGTGAATGCCCGCAAGATACAAATCCCGGATGAGATAGCAGAGCTGATGATGCAGTTTGTTCTTGTGAACATCTCAGCTTCCCGACAGGCGAAGAAGATCGTCAACGAGCTCGATGAGCTGATTGAGGTCGGCTTTCGAGGACGCGAAGTCAGCACTGTCGAAGAGATGATCGACGATCTGGATAACATCGAATATGAAGCCGACAAAACTGGGCAGCAGATCAACAACGCACTATTTTCCATTGAGAAGAGTCTGGATCCGATTGAAGTCATGTTCCTCTATCGCACGATTCAGGGGGTCGGCGATGTTGCAGATATCGCGCAGCGCGTTGGTGCCCGTCTCGAACTGTTACTGGCACGATAAAGGAAAGGGACTGGGAGATCATCGTGGAAATTCTCGTTGCAAATTCAACCCTGTTAATTGGAATGGCCGTTGTATTCGGCCTGTTCATGGCCTGGGGCATCGGTGCCAACGATGTTGCCAACGCCATGGGTACATCGGTTGGTTCGAAAGCTCTGACCTTTAAGCAAGCGGTGATCATCGCCGGCATATTCGAACTTGCCGGTGCGGTTCTTGCAGGCGGTGAAGTCACCAAAACCATTCGCAAAGGCATTGTCGATGTATCATCGCTCGGTGATACGCCTGAGCTTCTGGTTTACGGTATGCTGGCATCCCTGCTTGCTGCCGGCATCTGGTTGCTGATTGCCTCCAGACAGGGCTGGCCTGTCTCTACAACCCACTCCATTGTCGGTGCCATCGTCGGTTTCGGTGCAGTCGGTATCGGCATGGATGCTGTTCATTGGGATAAGGTGGGAACCATTGCCATGAGCTGGGTGACATCACCACTGATCGCCGGTGTGATCGCCTTTGCGCTGTTCAGAAGCATCCAGAAACTGGTCATCGATACGGATGACCCGCTCGCCAAGGCGAAGAAGTATGTACCTTACTACATCTTCCTCGTCGGCTTCATCATAGCCATGGTAACACTGCTCAAGGGGTTGAAGCATGTCGGCGTGAAAATGCCGTTTGAGGAGAACCTCATCTATGCCGCGATTATCGGTATCATCATGGCAGGCATCGGTACCCTCATGATTAAGCGGCTCAAGTTCACTGCCAAGGCGGACAAGAAGTTCCACTACGCCAATATGGAGAAAATTTTCGGTGTGTTGATGATCTTCACAGCCATTGCAATGGCCTTCGCACACGGCTCCAATGATGTGGCCAATGCCATCGGTCCGGTTGCTGCTGTTGTCAGCATTGTGGACAGTGCCGGTGAAATCGTCGCCAAGTCAGCCACACCTGTGTGGATTCTCCTGCTTGGCGGATTCGGCATTGTCTTCGGCCTGATTACCTACGGGCATAAGGTGATTGCCACTGTTGGTTCCGGTATTACCGAACTGACCCCGAGCCGCGGCTTTGCAGCCACGCTCGGTGCAGCTACAACGGTTGTGGTTGCATCCGGTACAGGTCTGCCGATCTCCACCACGCATACGCTGGTGGGAGCCGTGCTCGGTGTCGGTCTTGCCCGCGGTATCGGTGCACTGAATATGGGTGTGATCCAGACCATCTTCCTGTCCTGGATCGTGACACTGCCGGCAGGTGCAATCCTGTCGATCCTGTTCTTCTTCTTCTTTAAAGGCGCATTCAGTTAAGTAGAGAAGAAAGGCAAGACAAACATATTGGGCTTTATCTAATAAACAGAGGGCTGGAAATTCCAGCCCTCTGTTATTTTACCCATGGATCATCCGGGAAACCTACGATCCATTTTCCCTGCTTCTGCCACGCATCTCGGAGAGCAGACCTATGCCCTTCTCTCGCTGGGAATGCACAATCTTCAATTCCTGCTCAAGGAACTTGCGTTCGATCTCATCCGTTTCCAGATCAAGCTCCTCCTGAAGCTTCATCTCTTTCTTTTTAAGCTTCTTCAACACATTGGCAAGCGCTTCATCCTTGTCATGCTGCAGCTGCTTGTCTGCATGTAAAAAAAAGTTCAATTTTTTCAACAATTTTTTCAGCTTCATGCCGCCCTCACCTTTTCCATTCGGATAAAACCGTCATTTCTCATCCTCTTCCAGAACAGAACTGATCTCGTGATCTTCCAGTGCAATCATATGCTCGGCCTCTGTTTCCGCCTTCGCCTCCGCATGGAACAGATTACTGTTTACCGCAATCAGATTGCGAATGATGTCGTAGGCGTAATTGCTATCGTTAATCAGCGAAATACCCATGTCGGCCGTGATATCATGCGAGCTGATCAGATCTTCGATTCGCTCGTTGAGGGTAGCCGAATTCTCTTCCAGCGTCAGTTTAAGGGCATCAAGGGAGAGCACCGTGACATCGGGCTCGTCCTCATTGCCGGAACTGATCTTCTCCAACCGGCGCATCACGCGGACAATGCGGGTTCGGATGCCATTGTACTCTTCACGGATAAAATCATTGTCCGAGTCGATATACTCGAACATATTTTTTTGCATATGCTTGATGCCTTTGAGCACCGAAATAATGCTCTGGTTTGCATTGCGGATACGGGAAATATCGTGGGAGGACTGTGCCTCTCCAGGAACCTTTGAGGAAAAGGTCAGAATAGCACCGAACAGGCTTTTGATGTTTTTTTCGTAGGCCGCATCAATATCAAAGGGAATGGGCATATTGTTTTTGTTGATCACATCCTCAATGGGAAGGTCCGAAAGCATGTCCTCCCGGCTAAGACTCAAGCCGCGCGCGATAATATTGCGGGCATGCTTGTATACCCGCAGTGTTTCATTGCGCAACGCTTCGATAGCCGTATCGTGAAAGGCCAGTGCCGAGTCATTGAGAAACTTGGGCACAGCAATGCGAGTTGGCTTCACCCGGATCATTTTTTCCAACAGCCAGACCAGGCGACCAATCAGCGGAACCATGATGATGATGCCGGTCAAGTTAAACAGGGTGTGAAAAACAGCCAGCTTGAGCGTGTAGTCATCCGCAGCAATGCCGACAACAGCGCTGATAGACTCGACCCCTGCCATGAACGACTGAATAAAGATGATCGCCACAAGGCCCGTGACGACATTGAAGATCAGATGCCCGCCAGCCAGTTGTTTCCCACGTTCATTGGAACTGAGAGAACCGAGAATCGCCGTAATCGTTGTGCCGACATTGGCCCCGATGGCCAGCGCCAAAGCATTTTCATAGGTGATCTGCTGTGCGGCCAGTGCGGTAATGATGATCACCAGTGTGGCATGACTGGATTGCATAATGACCGTGGCCGCCACACCGATCAGAGCAAACAACAGCAGACCCGCCATCCCGCTGACGGCATATTCGGCCAGCTGAATGGTCCCCCTGAAGGCTTCAAAGCCCTCTTTCATGTAGTGGATGCCAAGGAACAGGAAACCCAGTCCGGCAAGGATATAACCGAATCCCTTCAGTCTTTTTTCCGACTGAAAAACAAGAATGACGCCGAACACCAGCATCGGCATGGCATAGGCGGCGATATTCACCTTCAGGCCGAAGCCGGCTACCAGCCAGGCGCCGGTCGTGGTGCCCAGATTGGCCCCGAAAACAATGCCAAGCCCTTCGGAAAGACCAATCAGGCCGGCGCTGAGGAAGGAGATGGTAATAACGCTGACCAGTGAACTGGACTGCATGATGGTGGTTGCAACAATGCCGAAGCTCAGGCTCTTCCACAGCCTGTCGGTGGTGCGCTTGAGGATTTTCTCCAGCGTACCGCCGGTGAAGGCGCGGAAACCCTCTTCCAGCGCCAGCATACCGAACAGAAAAATAGCCACGCCCGCAGAGATTGCCTTGAAGTCCGGACTGAGCCAGAAGCCGTAGGCCAGCACGATGAAGATCGTCGGCAGCAGGATTCTACTCAGCTTATTATTTAGCAATGGCCACCTTTTCTTTCAGCATCAAAGGGTCAGCCGGTTAAGGCCTCAAACCGCCGCATTTTTTTTCTTCTTTTTGCGCAGCTGCTCCATACCCATGAGTTCGAGTTCACGTGCACCCGAGATCACAACGCTGTCATCCGGCACAAAATCGAGCCCCGGATCACCCACCTCGTAATCCACGGCATTGAGAATAGCCTTGATTGCATTCAGGCGGGCCAGATGCTTGTCGGTGGAGCGGATCACCGTCCACGGTGCGGCTGCCGTATGGGTATTCCTGAGCATCTCGTATTTCACCTTGTCGAAATCGTCCCAGCGCTCCTGCGCCTGCACATCCACCTCGGACAGTTTCCACTGGCGCAGCGGATCGTTCTTGCGACGATCAAAACGCTTTTTCTGCATATCCTTGGTCACGCTGAAATAGAGCTTGACCAGAATGGTGCCCTGACGAACCAGATCCTTCTCGAATCCGACCACGCCCTTCATGAAGTTTTTGTATTCCTCATCGGTGCAGAAGCCGAACACCGGCTCGACCATGGCACGGTTGTACCAGCTGCGATCGAATATTGCGACTTCCCCACCTCTCGGGAACTGGGAGACATACTTCTGGAAGAACCACTGGGAGCGCTGCTCTGCAGTCGGCTTGCCCATGGCGATCACTCGATAATGTTTCTCATTCATGTAACGGGTCACACTGCGAATGGTGCCGCCCTTGCCTGCCGCATCGCGCCCTTCAAACAGGATGATCATGCGCCTTCCGGCTTCCTCAAGGTATTTCTGCAATTGAATGAGTTCGGCCTGAAAAGGTTTGAGTTCCTGTTCCTGAAGATACTTGGTCAGCACTGATTTGATCTTCTCGTCATTCAGACCGTTTTCCTGCGCCAGTTCATCAAAAATGCGCTGTGCCTGACTAGTAGCTTCTTCGGCCGTGACATTCGTGCTCATTATGATCTCCCTTGAAATTCAGACCCGTCTTCCTGATTGCGAATTATGATACACAAACAAGGCCATACAGAAAAGACCAGGCCGCCATTCTTCTGTTGGCAACAAATAGAGTTGTCCGGTTTTAGAGCACAAGGGTTGTCCGGTTTGGTTTTGGTTCATATTGCTGCCTTCAGCCTTGGTAGTGGTAGTT
>MNXA01000047.1 GCA_001871195.1 Zetaproteobacteria bacterium CG1_02_55_237 | reverse complement strand
TCGGTGAGTCGCAACACCTCGTCCACCGGGGCACACCGGCTGGATGCTTGCGTCAAACGCTTGTCCATCAACCCAGCTTCGCCTTCCCCCTGATAACGCTCTACATAACGCCGGAAGTTACGCTCGCTCATGCCGAGCAGTCGTCCCGCCTCTTCCTGGGTCAACTGGCCTCTCTGCCAACCACCATATGCCTCATCAAATCTCATCTTCCTGACCTCCTGTAACACTGTCGTTCGTCTCATCTCTGATTACCTCTCGGGTAATCTTCAGACCGGACAACTTATGAGCTACTGATGAGGACAGGTTATGTGCTGCCGACACCGACACATATCGAAACTTGTCAAACAAGCCCCCCTTGCGGCAGTCTTGCTGCAGGTCTAACGGGCCGGGAATACGGGGAACGATTACCGAGGAGAGAATGCATGCGCACCACGACACAACTGGGACTGACTTTGATGCTGGCTTTTTCACTGGCCGCCTGCGCTTCAGTCAAGGATTTTGCGGCAAACGTCACGGGTGGAGAAGAACCACAAGCCACAAGTGCCCCGGGTGATGCCAAGGCAGTTCCGCCACCAGTCATCGCCGAATTCGGCGACATTCCGATTCCTCGCGAACTTAAGCGACAGGATGATCAGAGCTTTATTTATGAGGCACCGGGCACAGTCATCGGCGTGATGGTTTATACCGGAACCCGTATCGACCCGAACAGCATTGGCGGCTTTTTCCGCGAACAGATGCCGACTCAGGGCTGGCGCTTCATCAATGCGTACAAGGATGAAAACATCGATCTGTACTACCTGAAGGACAACCGCAGTTGCCAGATTTCCATCAAGGCAGGCATGATGGAAACCAAGGTCATCATCAAGGTAGGCCCCTCCGCAGCCGGAGGCTGATAGCCTGTCTAATCCGGATAGTTACAAGCTGCGCAGAGAATATCTTTTCTATCCGCAGTCATCAGCTGCGGCTATACAACTTCGATGCTATTATTTGATAAGAAGTTACTCGGAACGGGGGTAGCGCGAATGGCCAAAGAGAAAAGAAAATTGCCGGATCGAAGATCGGAGGACCGAGAATCCCCGAGCCGCAGGATTTCAGATTATACATACTGGAACCCGAGAGGAGAAAAAAGGTCCTATCTCCCCCTTGCCGGGCTTATACTTTTTCTGATCGCCTTAGCTCTCTATTTTTTTATCTGACTAGAACCCCACCCTGCTCCAATCGAAAACCCCCATCTGTTCGAATGTCTGCATGTGGCTGGTTTGAAACAGGACAAAAAAAGACCCGACCGGATACAAGATCTGGCCGGGTCTGATTTTTCCTGCTGGGAAACTTACTGAATATTCGAGTCCGGCTTGATAATCAGCTCAACACGACGATTCAACTGACGACCGGCCTCGCTGGCATTGCTGGCACGCGGCTCGGATTCACCCCGACCCTCGGTCCTTATCCGCTGACGATCCACCCCGCGGTCTTCAAGGTAATAAGCCACGGAATCCGCACGCTGCAGCGAAAGATTCTGGTTGAATTCTGCCGAACCGACATCATCGGTATGCCCGACAACAGTCACACCCGAACGATTGTAGCGCTGCAGGATATCGCCAACCTTGTCGAGGGTTTTGCCAAACGACGGCGTCACCTGAGCCGAACCAAAATCGAACGACACTTCACTGTTCATAGTGATCTTCAGACTCTCGTTCTGCAGGCGTTCGATCTCCACCTGATGCGCCTGCTGCTCGGACGCCAGCTTACGTTCGAACTCGGCCTGCTGCTTGTCCATGTAGGCACCTACACCGGCACCCAGCACACCACCGGCTGCGGCACCTACCAGCGCGCCACGCAGAGCACCGCCGGAATGATCACCCTGATAGCCGATCACAGCACCGAGCACGGCGCCTGCAGCAGCACCCATGGCAGCCTTTTCCTTGGTCTGTGCATTGGGATCATTGGGTGTAGTCGCGCATGCGGCCAGCGACATCACCAGAACCATTGAAAAACCATATCTCATCATTGCATGCATCATTCGCCTCCTGGCAAACTCATATTGGGCCGAAGTATATTGCCTCAAACGTATCGGTCACGGGGGAATCGTTACGCCTTACAGCGAATAAATTCTTACAGACCCAGCCACGGCGCCTGACCACGGCGTTGGTCTTCGTAGGCACGAATGGCATCGGCTTCAATCAAGGTCAAACCAATATCGTCCAGCCCTTTGAGCAGACACTCCTTGCGGAACGCATCCACCTCGAAGCTAAAGCTCGCACCGGAAGGTGTTGTCACCGTCTGAGCTTGCAGATCGACATTCAACGCATAGGCCTCGGATGCCAAACTCTCGCGGAACAATTGATCAACAATCGCATCGTCCAGAACAATCGGCAGGATGCCGTTCTTGAAGCAGTTGTTGTAGAAGATGTCGGCAAAGCTCGGCGCAATCACGCAGGTGAAACCATAATCAAGAATCGCCCAGGGCGCATGCTCACGGCTTGAACCGCAACCGAAATTCTCACGCGCCAGCAGAATCTTCGCTCCCTGATAACGCGCCTGATTGAGCACAAAATCCTTCTTCAGCGGACGGTTTGTACAATCCATACCCGGCTCGCCGCGATCCTCATAACGCCACTCGTCAAACAGGAAAGGGCCGTAACCCGTGCGCTTGATGCTTTTCAGAAACTGCTTGGGAATGATCGCATCGGTATCAACGTTGGCGCGATCCATCGGCGCCACCAAACCTTTCAAAGTCGTAAATGCCTGCATGATTTTATCTCCTATTCCCAGTCGCGGATATCAACGAAATGACCGGCAATCGCCGCGGCAGCAGCCATGGCCGGACTGACCAGATGCGTGCGGCCACCCATACCCTGACGGCCTTCGAAATTGCGGTTGCTGGTCGAGGCGCAGCGCTCGCCCGGCTCCAGCCGGTCGGCATTCATGGCCAGACACATCGAACAACCCGGCTCGCGCCATTCGAAACCGGCAGCCCGGAAAACCTCATCCAGCCCCTCGGCCTCGGCCTGCTTTTTTACCAGACCTGAACCCGGCACAGCCAGAGCAAGGTAGACATTCGAAGCCACCCTTTTGCCCTTGACCACTTCGGCAGCAGCCCGGAAATCCTCGATGCGGCCATTGGTACAGGAGCCGATAAACACCTTATCCACGGCGATATCGGTCAGCTTCACGCCTTCCTTCAGGCCCATATATTCCAGCGCCCGCTGCCAGCCCTCGTGCTGAACGGCATCGCGCGCATCCTTCAAATGCGGCACCGCGGCAGTCACCGGCAAGACCATCTCCGGGCTCGTACCCCAACTGACCTGCGGCGCAATATCGGAGGCCTGCAACAGCATCTCCTTGTCGAATACGGCATTCGCATCGGAATGCAATTCGCGCCAGGCGGCAACCGCCTGATCCCAGTCCCCGGCCTTCGGTGAATAGGGTCGGCCCTTAACGTAATCCAGCGTGACCTGATCCGCTGCCACCATGCCACAGCGCGCACCGGCCTCGATAGCCATATTGCACAGGCTCATACGCCCTTCCATGGACAACTCGCGGATAGCGGAACCGGCAAACTCAATGGCATAGCCCGTACCACCCGCTGTACCGATGATGCCGATGATGTACAGGGCGACATCCTTGCCGGTAATCCCCTTGGGCAACGCCCCTTCCACACTGATGCGCATGCGCTTCGGCTTCTTCTGGATCAGACACTGGGTCGCCAGCACATGCTCAACCTCGGAGGTGCCGATGCCCATGGCAATGGAGGCGAAGGCGCCATGCGTGGAGGTGTGCGAATCGCCGCAAACCACCGTCATGCCCGGAAGGGTCAGACCCTGCTCGGGACCGACCACATGCACGACACCCTGACGCACATCGTGCATACCGAATTCCGTGATACCGAATTCGCGGCAGTTGTCATCCAGCGCCTCGACCTGAATGCGCGAAACCGGATCGACGATGCCCTTGGCACGATCGGTGGTCGGCACATTGTGATCCGGCGTGGCTACGGCAGCCGAAGCACGCCACGGTTTGCGCCCGGTTAAGCGCAGACCCTCAAAGGCCTGCGGACTGGTCACCTCGTGTACCAGATGACGGTCAATATACAACAGGGTCGAGCCGTCCTCGTTTGCCTTGACGACATGCTGATCCCAAACCTTATCGAACAGTGTTCTAGCCATCACCGTCTCCTTTTCCAGATAAACTCAATTGGCCACGAAGCATAATGACGCTATACAAACAAATAAATCGATATATTCTTGTTTCTATGTTGAGATTTTCTCATGTCTAAACAGACGAAGCCCGGTCGCCTCCCCTCGCTCAACGCCCTACGTGCCTTTGCCGTTGCCGGGCGTCACGCCAATTTGCGCGATGCTGCCGAGGAGCTTTTTGTCACTGCCTCGGCGCTCAGCCACCAGATTCGCGGACTGGAAGAACGACTTGGCGTCCGCCTTTTCATTCGCAGCCAGCAGGGCCTGCAACTCAGTGAAGCCGGACGGTCGATTCACCCGCAGGTAGAAGCCGCATTTTCACAACTCTCCGATACACTGGCCAGCCTGAAGCCGGCAGGTCGCAGCCAAATTTTAACGGTGAGCATGCTCTCCACTTTTGCCATGCGCTGGTTCATCCCTCGGCTGTATCGCTTTCAGCAACAACATCCTGATATCGAGGTGCGCATTTCCACCTCCATCGAACTGGTGGATTTCGACCGCGATGACATGGATTGCGCCATTCGCTCCGGGCAGGGAAAATGGACGGGGACCAAAGCACTTCGCCTGTTCGAAGAGCGATTCTCCCCCGTGTGCAGCCCGACACTGGCAACAGCCGACAAACCATTGCATGAACCTGCCGATCTGATGCATCACACCCTGCTGCATTCGAAAATGCGCCCGCATGACTGGCGCATGTGGCTTTCGGCGGAAGGCCTGCCGGATTTCAGGGCAAGCCATGAACTGGAGTTTGAAACGCGTAACTTCGCCATTGCCGGTGCCATTCGCGGGCTTGGCGTGGCCATTATCGATCCGCTGCTGGTGCAGGAGGAGTTGAAAGACGGACGCCTGATTCAACCGTTCAGTCATTCACTACCGGCAAGCAGCGCCTACCACCTAGTCTGGCCCGACTGGCGCGAGGAAACCCCGAAACTCTCCGCCTTCCGCGAATGGCTGCTCTCGGAAACCAAAGAGCAATGAATTAAGTAAAATCCCTGACATTCCCGCCCGTTAACAACAGGGAAAATCAGGATCGTCCTCATGCGGTAGTGCGCAGCTAGAAACACAACCATCATAACCATTCATACAGCCCTCATTGCACTGCAATATCTTCTTATCACTCCAATCGGGATTATTACATCCGCCAACGCATGTTCTGTAACCCCTCATGCAGTAGTCTTCACATGTTTGCGGGTTGTCTGACCTTCTTTCTGCAAGATCGGTGCTTGGAGTGCCTAGGTACCCTTCTGCACTGGTTGTCGATGGCTGCAGAAATACAGCAATAAACAATACAGTTGTTACGATAATAATTTTTTCCATGGCAGACTCCCTACATTCCCATATTACAGCATCACTTTACCAATTTCGCCAAATCTTCCAATTCTGCAAACCAGATCCGGGAGATATGGCAACTGGGCTTTGTCGAAACGGGGATTCGCCGCTATCCTCGCGCCTTCAGCTTATTCACGGGGAAACACATGAGCATCAAATCAGATAAATGGATTCGCCGCATGGCGCAGGAACACGGCATGATCGAGCCGTTTGTCGACGGCCAGATCAAGAAAGCCGCTGACGGCACGGGCATCGTCTCCTACGGCCTGTCGTCCTACGGTTACGATGTCCGCTGCTCGAACGAATTCAAGATTTTTACCAACATCAACTCGGCTGTTGTCGATCCGAAAAACTTTTGCCCGACCTCCTTTGTCGATGTGAATGCCGATGTGTGCATCATCCCGCCGAATTCCTTCGCGCTGGCGCGCACCATCGAATACATGCGTATTCCGAGAAGCGTGCTAACCATCTGTCTGGGCAAATCGACCTATGCGCGTTGCGGCATTATTGTGAACGTCACCCCGCTTGAGCCGGAATGGGAGGGCCATGTAACCCTCGAGTTTTCCAATACCACACCACTTCCCGCCAAGATTTACGCCGGAGAGGGAGTGGCCCAGTTCCTGTTTCTTGAATCCGATGAGATTTGTGAAACCTCATACAAGGACAAGGCCGGCAAGTACCAGGGTCAGACCGGCGTGACCGTGCCGAGATTATAGAATGAAATTAGCCGATATTCTGACCCAAGCGAAGGGCCCGCTCTTCTCCTGCGAGTTCTTCCCGCCCAAAACCGACAAGGGCGAAGAAAACCTTTGGACCTGTCTGAATGAACTGCGTGTCATCAATCCGGCCTATATCTCGGTGACCTACGGTGCCGGCGGCACCACACAGGACCGCACCCGACGCATCGTCACCCAGATCAAGGATCAGACCGGCCTGTCGCCTGTGGCGCATTTAACCTGTGTCGGTTCCACGGCCGAGGATATCGCCTCCCTGCTTGCTGAATACCGTGCGGCCGGCATTGAGAACATTCTTGCTTTAAGAGGCGACCCGCCGGAAGGCATGGACCGCTTCGAGGCCACGGCCGGCGGTTTTTCCCATGCCACCGATCTGATTTCCTTCATCCATAAACAGGACGCATTCTCTATTGCCTGCGCCACCTATCCCGAGGGACACCCGGAATCGAAGGGCGGCGTTGCTGATGATATCCGCTATTTGAAGTTGAAGCAGGACATGGGGGCGGATTGCGCTGTCACCCAGTATTTCTTCGACAACGAGGCCTACTTCCGCTTTTTGGATGAGGCGGCCAAGGCAGGTGTCACGGTTCCTGTGATTCCTGGCATCATGCCGATCACCAACTACGACCAGATTGTGCGCTTTTCCGCCATGTGCGGCGCAAGCATCCCTGATTGGGTGCACCAGCAAATGAATCCAATCCGCGAGGATCTGGATGCAGTCAAAAAGCTCGGCTTTGAACTGGCCGTCACGCAGTGTTCCGAACTGTTAGCCGGTGGCGTTCCCGGACTGCATTTCTATACCCTGAACAAATCCGAAGCGACCATCGCCATCGTACAAAGCCTGTAGTCGCGACTTGGCAACATCTCTCCCCCATCTGAATATTGTTGCCGATGCCCATATCTGGGAGGTTGAAGAAGCGTTTTCCACCCTGCCGGGATTCGATGTCTCGCTGAATGTTCTGGAAGCAGCCGGCATCACACGAAAGGCACTGCAAGATGCAGATGTGCTGATCACCCGCTCCTCCACGCAGGTGAATGAAGACCTGCTCGCCGGAACACCTGTGCGCTTTGCCGCCACGGCCACCATCGGCGACGATCATTACGATAAAAAATGGCTACGTGAAAACGGCATCAACTTTGCCAATGCCGCCGGTTCATCCACCGGCTCGGTGATCGAATACATGCTTACCGCCCTGCTCGAATTGCATGCGCGCGGCCTGATCGCCCTGCCCGACATTACACTGGGCATCATCGGCGCAGGACGGATTGGTGGAAGACTGGCCGACATCTGCGACAAACTGGGTATCCGCACCCTGCTCAACGACCCGCCACGGGCCAGAAGCGAGGGTGAAAGTGGCTTCGCCGAACTGGGCGAACTGCTATCTGGCGCCGACATACTGAGCCTGCACACCCCCTTGAAACGCAATGGAGAAGATCAGACATACCACCTGCTTAATGCAGAACGCCTGAGCCGTTTTCAGGGCCGTGGCATTATCAACACCAGTCGCGGTACCTGCCTCGACAATGCTGCCCTGCCAAACTGGCTGGATGGCGACAAACGCCGTTTTGCGGTGCTGGATTGCTGGGAGAATGAACCAGCCATCTCATCCACCCTGCTTGCCCACCCCGGGCTTGCCATTGCCACACCGCACATCGCCGGCCATTCACTGGACGGCAAGGCAGCCAACACCCTTTTTGTACGACAGGCCCTGTGCCGCTGGCTGAATGTGGCTGAAGAGTGGCGTATGGAGGAGCTGCTTCCTGAGGCCTCGCAGCTGATCAATATCCCCTGCACCGGTGATGTGTGGCGTAATCTGCATGCCGCAGCCACGATGATGTACAACATAGGCAACGATGATGCTGCACTGCGCAGTGCCGATCTGGTGCCTGAGCAAGACATTGGCAGGAAATTTGCGTCCTTTCGGCGGCATTATCCGATGCGTCGCAGTTGGAACCAGATTCCGGTACATTTCCTTCGGCCCGACCCATCCACCCAGCAACTGGCCCGGGCAATAGGCATCAAAGTCGTTTAGGAGCACAGCATGAGCGCTGCACAAATTGATAAGAACCATCTGGTCTGGATGGACCTCGAAATGACCGGGCTTGATCCGGAGCAGGATACAATTCTGGAAATCGCCACCATCATTACCGACTCCCAGTTGAATATCATTGCCGAAGGGCCGGTATTTGCTATTCATCACGATCAGCAGGCGCTGGATGCGATGAACGAATGGTGTGTTCGCCAGCATGGCGAATCCGGTCTGTCCAAACGGGTGCTGGATTCGACCACCACGCTGGCCGAGGCCGAAGCAGCCACGCTGGACTTCATCCGTCAGTATGTACCTGAGTGCAGCTCGCCGTTGTGCGGTAACTCCATCCATCAGGATCGCCGTTTTCTCGTGCGCTATATGCCGGCACTCGAGGCATGGGTGCATTATCGCAATATCGATGTAAGCACCGTGAAGGAACTGGCCAGCCGCTGGTATCCGGGCCTCAAGGCTCCGGCCAAAAACGGCTCGCATCTGGCCATGGATGATGTGCGCGACTCCATTGCCGAACTGAAATTCTACCGCGAGAAACTTTTTATCCCTTCCCTGTAAACAACTCCTTGGCTATAATGGTAATACCAAATCGGCAAAAGGAGATTGGTCATGTTTCTAAAAGACAAAAAATCAGGTGATCTGGTAGAAGTACTCGACCCCAAGGAAATGTTCAATCCGGCTGCCGGCACGATGAGCGTACGCTATCAGGCTGGTGAGGAAGTCGGTGAGCCTGTCAGCGTGAAAAAGACGGCTCTGTGTTTCCCGTCCGATGAAGCCTTGCCACGCTGCTGGATGGACACCCACTACCGCGTCAAGTTCTAAACCCGACACTGTTGCGCCCGGCACCCTGCGCAAGCGGGGGTCGGGTATTTGTTTTTGCAATGCATAAAAGTTGCGTGATGCAGTCGCCAGCCGAGGGGCGTGAATGACTTTAACCGTGTCATGCAATTCGAGCTTGCATCCACAGCCCTTTTTCCCATAATCCGGCACCCGCAGATCATCGCATGGCCAGGTAGCTCAGTCGGTAGAGCAGAGGACTGAAAATCCTCGTGTCGTTGGTTCGATTCCGACCCTGGCCACCATTAAAGCAAAGGAGTTACGAGAAATCGTGACTCCTTTTCTTTTTCCCCCTGACGCACCGTTACTCCAGTAAGCACTGATAATCACCCTTCTAAAAACCCACTCCTTTTACTCGGATTTGAGCACAAAAAAAAATATGTTGGCAACAAATAGAGTTGTCCGGTTTTAGAGCACAAGGGTTGTCCGGTTTGGTTTTGGTTCATATTGCTGCCTTCAGCCTTGGTAGTGGTA
>MNXA01000040.1 GCA_001871195.1 Zetaproteobacteria bacterium CG1_02_55_237 | reverse complement strand
CGGTGAGTCGCAACACCTCGTCCACCGGGGCACACCGGCTGGATGCTTGCGTCAAACGCTTGTCCATCAACCCAGCTTCGCCTTCCCCCTGATAACGCTCTACATAACGCCGGAAGTTACGCTCGCTCATGCCGAGCAGTCGTCCCGCCTCTTCCTGGGTCAACTGGCCTCTCTGCCAACCACCATATGCCTCATCAAATCTCATCTTCCTGACCTCCTGTAACACTGTCGTTCGTCTCATCTCTGATTACCTCTCGGGTAATCTTCAGACCGGACAACTTATGAGCTACTGATGAGGACAGGTTATGTGCTGCCGACACGAGGCCGTTGATGTTTGACTGTCCCGTCTGCCGCGGGGAGTATTGTGCAATGCCGCATGCGACAAGAGGGTTAGGCCTTTGATTCTGAAAGAATTTCATATTGCATTGATGCCTATCCGGCTGTGTTTTTTCTGTGTCTCGCTGAGCTGCATGTTGTCGGCCATGCCGATGATGGCAGGAGCCGCGGGTCTGAATGCTGCGCAGTTGCCTGCTCCGACGCCTCTTGAGGAAGGAAAGCGTGCCCTGCAATTGCTGGATAGTGTCGATGAGCCGATGGTTCGCGATATGCCAGCCACTGATCTGGCGATTCTGAAGGCTGCGGGTGCCTTGCGTGTCGGCGAGCCCGAGCAGGCCATTTCCACTCTACAGGAGGCGCGCAAGAAGGACGGCGCCCTGCTCGATGACCCCCTGGCAGCGATGATTGAGGCAGAGGCGCATCGGCGTTCGGCCATTCGCGCCGTGGCTCGCGCCGGCGAGTATGCGCGTGGCCTGATCAACGAGGAACAACAGCTGCAGGATGCAGATCTTTCTCCGGGCATGGCGGAAGCGGATCAGCGCCTGCGTGCTTTTATCGATCGCATTGATGGTATCGCCGGTGTGCCGCTTGCCCTGCTGGACATGGGCAGTGATGTAAAAAGCGTGTTTCTGGTCGATAAGGGTCGATCACGCATGTTTGTATACGAACGTGATGCAGCTGGCGTTTGGCAACGCATATCCGATGAGTATGTGGTGACCGGTGCGATTGCCGGCGATAAGCTGACTGCGGGGGACAAGCGCACCCCGAACGGTGTTTACCGCTTTGTACAGAAGCTCAGTGGCAGCAAGTTGGAGGACCGTTATGGCCCGATGGCTTTCCCCATAGATTACCCCAATGAGCTCGATAAACTGAATCACAAGAATGGCGGCGGTATCTGGATGCATGGCTATCCTTCCGGCGTCGATCGCCGTCCTCCGCGCGACACCAAAGGCTGTTTCGTGTTGCCCAATGAGCGCTTGCTGGCCATGGCCGGGCATGTGTATCTGGGGCAAAGCTGGGTTGTGGTTGGTGAGCATCTGGCGTTTGGCGACAAGCAGGCGAACCTGCCTTTGCGGGATGAGGTGTTGGCGATGCTTGATGGCTGGAGCCGTGACTGGTCGTCGCGTAACACCGACGCCTATCTGTCGCATTATCATCCGCGCTTTCACAGTGAGAAGCTTAATCTTGCCGGCTGGTCGGCCTACAAGCGCCGGGTGAATGCCGCCAAGAGCTATATCCATGTGGCGCTGGATGATTTCACGCTGATCCGCGTGCCCGACCCGATTGGTTTTGCTGAGGTTGTGGTGGCCGAGTTTAAGCAGAATTATGCATCGGATAATTTCTCCGATATCAGTCGCAAGCGGCTTTATCTAGTGCGTGAGAACAAGTCTGAGCCGTGGCGTATTCTGCTTGAGCAGACAGAGGATCGGTAAGACATGAGCGACTCTGACAAAGAAGAAGCTGCTGGTGTAAAGGACCACGCCACAAGGCGGGTGCATCAACTGGCCGAGGAAAACCGGCAGTTGCGTCAGTATGTTTCCGAGGTCATGGAGCGCTTGCGCGAGAATGAGCGCCTGTTTGCCCGGCTGTTCGATCTGGAATCGAAGGTACTAGCCTCTTCCGATCCCGAGGATCTTTGTTTTTCCTTGCTGCGCGGACTGCGCAGTAATTTCGATCTCGACATGGTGCGTTTCTGGTTTTCCCGTTCCAGTTTTATCGGGGGTCGCCAGATGGACGGTGTATCCGAACGTGATCTGGTGTGGCTGGAAAAGGGTGAAATTGAGCGTATGGGGCTGCACCAGAAGCATGTCTGGCTGATGCAGCTTAGCGATAAGAAGGGTTTCGACTGGCTGGAGGGACGAGATCATCATCTGGCTTCAGTGGCGCTGCTTGTACTGGGCGATTTACAACATCCTTTCGGGGTGCTGGGTCTGGGGTCCGTGGATGGCGAACGCTTCCAGCCGGGGAAGAGCGCCGATTTTCTGCAACACCTTGCGCAGGTGGTGGGCTTGTCACTGGAGAATGCCGTATCGCGTGAGCGACTGGCCAGGCTGGCTATTACCGATTCCCTGACCGGTAGTCATAACCGCCGTTTCCTGCAGCCACACAGCCATCAACCTTTGTCCAAATGGTTTGGCGACGGTGTGGACGTGTGCTGCCTGTATGTTGATGTGGATGACTTTAAATCACTGAATGAACGTTTTGGAACTGAAGCGGGTGACGATGTGCTAAGCCAGTTGGCTGTGACTATTGCCGGTGTGGCGCGTGCTCAGGATCCTCTGATTCGCCTGGGTGGCGATGAATTTGCCCTGTTGTTGCCCGGTTGTCCCTTGGGCAAGGCGCAGGCGATTGCTGCCAAGCTGATCGATGTCTGCAACGCCATTGAGACGCATGACCAGCGTATCAGTGTCAGTGCCGGGCTTGCCCAGGCCGCCGCTGCACAGGATATGCGGGTCAAGGATTTAATCAGCAATGCCGATCAGGCCATGTATGTTGCCAAGGCGCTGGGCGGCGGTCGTTTCGAATTGGCCGGTTCAGAAAATTGAATGCGACTTTCTGAGGCCATTGTCGCGTTTCTTAGACAGATGCGCGATATCCGTCTTGCCTCACCGCACACCGTGGATGCCTACCGTCGAGACCTGAAGAATTTTATTGCCCAGAGCGGTGAAATGGCACTGGTTGATGTGCAGCGCAGGCATGTGCAGGACTGGCTTGTAGCCCAGCATGCGGCCGGGCGAGCGCCCGCCAGCCTGGCTCGCAGGCTTTCGGCGCTGCGCAGTATGTTTGATACAGCGGTGCGTGCCGGTTGGTGCGCCATCAATCCGACCGATGGCATGACGCCGCCCAAACAGTCCAAGCGCTTGCCGCGCACCTTGCCGGCTGAGCAAACCGCACTTTTAATGCAGCCCACCGATGCGACTAGCGACCTGCGCGATGCGGCGCTGCTGGCCGTGATGTACGGTTGCGGCCTGCGGGTTTCCGAGGCTGTGGGGCTGGATCTGGTCGATCTGGACATGCAGTCCGCTGAGATGCGCGTGCATGGCAAGGGCGGCAAGGAACGTATTTCCCCGATGGCCGAAGGTGTATGCCGTTTGCTCGGCGAATATCTGGAACTTCGTCTGGCCAGTGCCGATATGCATGAACAAGCACTGTTTCTCAACCGGACAGGCCGACGGCTTTCCCCGCGCAGCGTGCAGCGCATGCTCAAACAAAGGGCGCTGGCGACAGGCGCCGATACCGCAGTGACACCGCACCGTCTGCGTCATTCGTTTGCCACCCACCTGCTGGCCGGCGGTGTGGATCTGCGCGCTATTCAGGAGCTTCTCGGCCATGCCTCGCTGTCTACCACCGAGCGTTACACTCATCTGGATATCGACAGACTTAGCGGTATTTACGATGCAGCCCACCCGAGAGCCAGGAAGCACTGAAGCCCGGATTGTTTGTGAAATGGGTTGTAATCGTTGTGGGATCAGCGACTTGCAACGGGTCAATGCTCGTCTACACTCGAAATTAGACTGGCCTCCAGAGGGTTGGGGTTCGGCAGCTAATGATTCAACGAGGAGGAGTTTATGCGTCATACTTTCAGATCAATGTCTATGGCGGCGCTTTTTGCAGCACTGTTTATTGTGGCCATGCCTTCGGCAATGGCCAATGATTATACCGATCAGGTTACAGACAAATTTGCCCGTGGTTTTGCCAATACGGTGACCGGTTGGGTAGAGCTACCGAAGAATATCGTGAATACCAGCAAAGAGGATGATGTCGGTATGGGACTTACAGTCGGACTGGTGAAGGGTGTTTTGCATGCGGTCGGACGAACGGTGGTTGGGGCTGTGGAACTGGTCACATTTTTTATTCCCAATCCTGAGTTTGTTGAACCGCGTTATGTTTGGGAGCCTTTTGAAAAGGATACCACCTACGGGACAAAGTAGCGTCGTCCAGCGACGGTAAATGGCGGGGCTTGTTCCCCGCCATTTTTTATTCTGTTCTGGTGGTGGGGACGCCGCGTCGCGCCAGTTCATCGGCGCGTTCGTTTTCCTCATGTCCGGCATGCCCCTTGATCCATTGCCAGCTCACCTCATGTTGGGCGGCAAGGGTATCCAGTTCCTGCCACAGGTCCTGATTCGACACCGGCTTTTTCGCGGCATTTTTCCAGCCGTTTTTCTTCCAGCCGTGAATCCATTCGGTCATACCCTGCACAACGTATTTCGAGTCGGAATGAATGGTAATGGCGCAGTGTTTTTTCAAGGCACGCAGTGCTTCGATGGCGGCTTTTATTTCCATGCGCTGGTTGGTGGTATGCGCCTCGCCACCAAACAATTCCTTCTCATGCCCGCCCATGCGCAGCAGCACTCCCCAGCCACCCGGCCCCGGGTTGCCGGAACAGGCTCCGTCGGTGAAGGCCTCAATTTTAGGTTTATCGTGCATATCGCCGATTGTGACGGCAAGCTCGGCTGAATGCCACCGTATCTGAAGGTCAGGTCGGAATTCACTTTTTTTTCATGTAAGGCAGATAAGTTGACTGAGCTTTTTTTGCGTGATTTGAAGCATATTCAGGAGGATGTACATGCCATGGAAATCAACACTTGGAGTGATGCTACTTTGCTCCGCGGGCATGGTCTCGATGGCTGATTCAGTTGTTGCTGGAGAGCAAAAAGCCACCTTCGCCGGTGGATGTTTCTGGTGTGTTGAGCACCCTTACGATCATCACAATGGTGTATTGTCCGCTGTCTCTGGTTATACCGGTGGCTTGCAGCCGAATCCTACCTACGAGCAGGTGTCGGCCGGAGGTACAGGGCATGTCGAGGCAGTTGAAATTACCTTTGATTCACAGAAAACCTCATATGCGGAACTGCTCGATACCTTCTGGCGCCAGATTGATCCGACGGATGCGGGCGGGCAGTTCGCCGATCGCGGCAGTCAGTATCGCCCGGTGATTTTCTACCATAACGAAGAACAGAAACGTCTGGCTGAGGCATCGCGCGATACGTTGGCCGCATCCGGTCATTTCGACAAGTCGATTGTCGTGGACATCGTGCCGGCCTCCACCTTTTATCCAGCTGAGGACTATCATCAGGATTACGCAGACAAGAATCCGCTACGTTATCGCTACTACCGATACAATTCCGGTCGCGATCGGTTTTTGGAACGTATCTGGAGTAAAGAATAGCATCCTAAGCAAGCTTCCTGCGCACAGACTGAACGCCTTTCTTCGCCGCCGCGTTCCCCGACTCTTATGCACATGCTTTCTATATAACGCCATATTCCAGGCCATGGGCAATGGGCATTTCGGTGAAAAGAGCTTTACATCCGTGAAAATTTTGTCTAAAAAAGAAGGTGCGACTCGCTAATGCGAGACACGATGGGTGCACACTGCTTGTGCAGCTGGGCAAACAGTCAATGAACGAAGGAGAAAGTGATGAAGATGATCTTTAAAATGATGATGTTCACGGTGCTGGCGATGGCCCTGCCTTTGCTGGCTTCGGCCGAATCAATGGAAACCACCAAGGGGACCAAGCTGGGTAAGCTGGAATGCCAAACCGTGCCGGGTTCGGGAACCAATCTGCTGATTCACTCCACAGTGGATGTGACCTGCACCTTCACCTCAACAGCCGGTGAACGAGAACATTACAAGGGTGAGACCGGTGTTGGCCTGGGAGTCGACCTGACCTTCGACAAGGATTCGAACTTTGTCTTTGCGGTGATGGCGGCCGATTTCAAGAAGGGTGAATATAAATTCGCCGGCAAATATTTCGGTGCGGGCGCAGATGTAACCATCGGTCGCGGTATTGGTGCCGGTGTGTTGATTGGCGGCAGCAAGAAGAGTGTGTCTTTGGAGCCGCTTGGTCTGAGCGCAACCAAGGGCGCAGGTGTTAGTGGAGGACTGACCTATCTGTATCTGGAGCCCGACAAAGCTGCGGACTGATTGAGTCTCGCTTAAGGATAAAGGAAAGGGGCCGGTTATCCGGCCCCTTTTTTATTCAATCAATGATGCTTGGCTGATGCTGTTCAGACTGCGGACAGCCAGTCGGCATGCTCTGCGCTGCGCCCTTGCACCACATCAAAGTATTTCTTTTGTAACTTGGCAGTGATCGGCCCGAGCGAACCGGAACCGATGGTGCGTCCATCCAGTTCGCGGATCGGCGTGACCTCAGCAGCGGTGCCTGTGAAGAAAGCTTCGTCGGCGACATACACCTCGTCACGTGTGATGCGTTTTTCGCGCACCTCATAACCCTCTTCCTGTGCCAGTTGGATTACCGTACTGCGAGTGATGCCATCAAGCGCACTGGTCAGCTCAGGCGTGAAGATCACACCGTCGTATACCATAAAGAAGTTCTCACCAGAGCCTTCGGTCACGAAGCCGTCGACATCAAGAAATAGTGCCTCGTCATAGCCGTCACGCAGCGCATCAGATAAGGCCAGCATCGAATTGATGTATTGTCCGTTGGCCTTGGCCTTGCACATGCCGATATTCACATGGTGGCGGGTAAAAGATGATGTGCGGATACGAATGCCCTTCTCCAATGCCTCTTTGCCGAGATAGGCGCCCCAGCTCCAGGCCGCGACGATAACGTGCGTCTTCAGGTTGTCGGCGCGCAGACCCATGCCTTCCGAACCGTAAAAGCACATCGGGCGGATGTAGGCGGAATCAAGGCCGTTGTCGCGCACTGCTGCCAGTTGAGCTGCGTTCAGCTCATCCTTTGAAAACGGCATCGGCATGTTCATGATCTTTGCCGAACGGAACAGGCGATCGGTGTGTTCCTGCAAGCGGAAGATGGCTGTGCCACCAACGGTGTTGTAGGCACGTACGCCCTCAAAAACGCCCATGCCGTAATGCAGGGTATGGGTCAGTACATGCACCTTGGCTTCGCGCCAGGGGACCATTTCACCGTCAAACCAGATAAATCCATCGCGGTCGGCAAAGTTCGGTGTCATGGGTTTTCTCCTTTCATTCAATCGGGACGCGGCAATATAGAGGAATTCATCCAAGGCGGGAAGGTACTGCTACCTTGCTGAGTTGTTCGAATAAGGACGGTTGAAAAACCCCGGTTGCCCCGGCTCCTTGCCGGGCGTAGGGCAGGCAAGAGCGACCTATCAGGTACAATCTTCTGATAGCCGCGCTGTTGCCGGCGCGTTTCAGTCGCTCAGGGTTTTTAGCCGCTGCTGGTCGTTTACCGATGGGTGATGGTGAATGCCCAGCAGGATATCGGCCAGTTCACGCTCCCCCTGGCTTGCGTTTTTATCGACAGCCAGCGCCCGCAGCGCAGCCGAGTCCTCACCTTCAACTGTGTGCTGCATGCGCAGCAGTGCCCCGGCCAGTGCGCGTTCGCCTGGCGTTACATGTTCATCGCTGGCAATGGCCTCCAGTTCGTGTTTTTCACTGTCACTCGGGAAATGATTCAGATGCATGATGATGCCAGCCATGCTTTTGATGGATGCATCATGGGCAGAAGCCGCCGGGATTCCCGTACAAAGCAACAAGGTGAAAACACATAAGGCCCGTATCAGCTGTGTCATGTCATACCTCCTTTGCAATCAGGCTGTTTAAGGTTCACGTAAGGAAGGCCTGCCAGCCTGATGCCCGGCCAGTATAATGCCTGTCCGTGATGCGCGGCAGGTGGACATTCTACTCCGGGTCGTGTCTATTGCCGCGTCCCTCATATCCGCTAGGCTGTTGCACCGGTAGAAGATGATTGCCGTGTATGACCAGAGTCAGGACAGGAAGGTTGTGTGACATGATCCGCTGCAAGGCGCTGACAAAAATATTCGGTGATGCCGCTGCGCTCAATAGCGTAGATATCCATGTGCGGGCGCACAAGACGACCGTCATCATGGGCGGCTCCGGTTCCGGCAAGACCACGCTGCTGCGCCTTATTGCCGGTCTTGATAAGCCCACGAGCGGCGAGATTTACTACGGCGATGAGGATTTTGTTCATATGTCGCGCCGTCGTTTGTATGAATTACGCCAATCCATGGGTATGGTGTTTCAGTATTCTGCACTGCTTAATTCGATGAATGTCTATGACAATGTCGCCTTCACCCTGCATGAACACAGCGATCTGGACGAAGACATCATCCATACAATTATCACCATGAAGCTGGAGCAGGTTGGTCTGCGCGGCATGGAGCATCTGATGCCTTCCGAGCTTTCCGGCGGCATGGCCAAGCGCGTGGCACTGGCTCGTGCCATGGCCATGGATCCGGAGATTATCTTTTTCGATGAGCCGACTTCCGGTCTTGATCCGATTTCCGCAGGCGTGATTACCTCGCTGATCCATGATTTGCGCATCAAGTCGCATCACACCTCGGTGGTGGTGACACACGATGTCGATGCGGGCCTGCGCATTGCCGACCATGTGGTGCTGTTGTGGCAGGGCAAGATTATCGCCGAGGGCACAGCCGATGACATCCGGCACAGTGAGGATGCGCGCGTGCGCCAGTTCATCGAAGGCCGGCCGGATGGGCCGATTCCCTTTTCCCGCAGTTCGACTACCTATGTCGACGATCTGCTGCACAAGCCGGGCACTGTGAGGATTGAGCCATGACGGCAGTCATCAGTATGTTCGGCCGTCTTGGGCGTAGCTTTCTTGGTATGGTTTCGCGTCTGGGCGATGCGACAAGCCTGAGCAGCGCTTCGCTCGGCCTGTTGCCGACCCGCCCGTGGCAGGGTCGCCATATCGTTATCCAGATGTTTAATATCGGTGTTGGTTCTCTGGTGATTATCGCCCTGACCGGCGCCTTTACCGGCATGGTTCTGGCCCTGCAGGGATACTACACGTTGGCTAAATTCGGTTCCGAATCGATGCTTGGCGCCGGTATCGCGCTGGCTATTATCCGCGAGCTGGGTCCTGTGCTTGGTGCCATGATGCTGACGGCGCGTGCCGGTTCCGCAATTACCGCCGAAATCGGCATCATGCGTGTCACCGAGCAGATTGATGCACTGGAGATGATGGCGGTAAACCCGCGGGCACGCATCATCATGCCGCGCATTATTGCAGCAACGCTGGTGCTGCCGCTGCTGATCGCCCTGTTCGATTTGATCGGCATGGGAGCCGGTTATCTGGTCGGGGTTGAGTTGTTGGGCGTGAACCCCGGCGCCTTCATTGCCGAAATGCAGGCCAAGGTGACGACACACGATATCAATACCGGCTGGATCAAGGCAGTGGCATTTGGTTTTCTCATCGGCGTTATCTGTACATATATCGGTTATCGCGCCACACCGACCACTGAAGGCGTCGGCAAGGCCACGACCCAGGCCGTGGTGCTTTCCTCGGTCGGCATCCTGATGCTCGACTACATCCTGACATCGTTTTACCTGTAAATGGAGCAAGACTATGAGTGAATATAAACGCATTGAAATTACTGTCGGCCTGTTCGTTTTTATTGGTATTGCAGGCATGTTCTACATGGCATTGAAGCTCGGCGAGGTCGGTGGCCTGGGTGCCGACGGTTACCATCTCACCGCTGCCTTTGGCGATGTCGGTGGCGTACGTGCCGGTGCTGATGTGATGATTGCCGGCGTTGTGGTTGGTCGTGTCGACGATGTGCATCTGAACGAGAGGGATCGGGCTGAGGTGAGTATGCGTATCCATGATGATGTGAAGATCACTTCTGATGCCATCGCCTCGATCCGTACCAAGGGCATTATCGGCGATCGTTTCATCCGTATCGGGCAGGGTGGCGGTGAAGAGCTGTCGGATGGCGGGGAGATTGAGGAAACAGAATCGGCCATCAGTATTGAAGAACTGGTGTCGAAGTACATCTTCAGCAGTGACTCGAGCAATAAATAACGCTCTGTGCATTACCCCTGTAGCGGACTTAATCCGCCTGTGCAATGCCGCTGCAAGCCCTAGGTTTTGTCTGTATCAAGAGTATCAAGGAGAGCCCCATGTTTAAGAAGCTACTTGTATTGATGTCATTTCTTGCCCTGCTGCCCATGCAGGCCATGGCCGAAGAGCTTGCTCCGCAGGATGTCATCAAGACTGCTGTTGGAGGTGTGATTGATGTGCTCAAGGTGCGCAAAGATCAGACTTCGCTGTCCAGTGAGGATCGGGATGCCATCCGCAAGGCAGTTGATGGCTATTTTGACTTTCCGGAAATGGCCAAGCGGGCACTGGCCGCACCGTGGAAGGAGTTGAACGATACCCAGAAAAAAGAATTTGTGGCCACATTTCAGGAGCTTCTGGAGCTTACTTACGGCAACCGGCTGGCCGATTACCATGACCAGAAGATTGAATACGGCGAAGTGTTCATCAAGGGCCGTATTGCTGTAGTCGATTCCGAGGTGGTCGATGCCGACAAACGTACCCCTGTGCGTTACAAGCTTGTACACAAGGACGCCGGCTGGGGCGTTTACGATATTCAGATAGAGGGCATCAGCATGGTTAACACCTTTCGCACGGACTTCTCTGAAGCGGTTAACAAGGACGGTATCAAGGGCTTCCTGAGCGGTCTGAAAGGGCGTGTTACCAGCTTGAAGGAACAGGATCAGAGCAAAGGCTGATCCTGCGGTCTCCTTAAACATGATATGAAATCCATTCTGGCTGCCTGTACGCGCATACTGCTTGCATTGCTGGTTGTGTTGAGTCTGCTTGGCGGATGGTTTTACTGGCAGGCGCCGTCGCTGAACGAATTGCGCCCACAATTGGAAAACCTGCTTGCACGGCAATTCGGTCTGAAGGAACTGCATCTGGGCAGTCTGTCGTGGCGCTGGGCTGGACATGTGTGGTTGAACGCTGAAAACATCACCTTTGCCGGCCCTGAACAGCGTATCGTTGTCGAAGATGCGCAGCTGGTAGTCCGACTTTCTTCCTGGGACCTGATTCGTGGCGACATCCGGCCGACCAGCATCAGCCTGCGGCATGGTCGAATAGCTCTGCACATTCCCAAGGCGGCTTCCGGTGAGTCTCTTCCATTGCCGTCGGGCCTGCTGCGTATCGAGGATTCATCCGTCACGCTGAGTTACGATGGATTCACCAACCGTTTCGAGCACCTCGATCTTCTGCTTGATGCCGGAGGACGCACGCTCGGTATGCAGATGCCCGGCTTCAATTTCGATATCACATGGAATGAACAGTTGCAGCCAAAGCATGTTCAAGCCCGCTTTGACAACTTGTTGTGGCTGCCTGAAGCGTGGCGCGCTTCCGTGCGCGGGGCATTTAGTGCCGGGTTTCAGCTGGATAAGGTTGCCGGTAGCAACAACTGGGATCTGCTGGCCGACATAAACTCCGATAATGGAATGGAGTTGGTGGGTGCCGATGGCCGGGCGCGCTTGCCGCTGAATAAAGCACGCGTGAAAGCGCATATCGATGCCGCCGCCAATCCACTGGATATTACGGCCATCGACTGGCAGGAGCTCGTCTGGCAGGCAGGCGTCAACAGTATTCAGGCCAAGGGGAAATGGGCCGACGGCAGCCTGCAGTTGCAAGCGCAGTCAGCTGAATTGCAGATATCCACTCTGGCTGCACTGGGTATGCCGCTTGCCGACGAGGCTATGCGTGAATGGCTCTCCGGGCTGGCGGGAACGGCCAGGAATATGCAGGCGGAACTTCATTTATTGCAGGCGTCACCCTGGTCACAACCGCAGCTCCCTGATTTGAAGCGCGGCGATGTCCGGCTTGCTGTTGATTTATCCGATGCCACCATTCCTTTGGTTACACAGGGTGAGGAGCTGCGCCAATACAACGGCGCGATTAATTTGAGTGCCAATGGATTGGAGTTTCGGGCAAGTAGCATGCAGTTGCCCTTTGAAGCAGGGATCGTGCACGGCACGGCGGTGATCGCTGATTTCGAGCATCCTGTCTTTGACATCAACGGTCAGGGGCAGGTGGAGATAGGGCGGCTTGAGGACTGGATGCAGGTCAATCCGCTGCCTCAGCTTGTCTGGAAAAGTGCCCCCGCCGATGGTGATTTCTCGCTCACCTGGCCTATGTTTGCAGCAGTGCCCGATAAGGGTGAGGCGCATCTTGTGCCCCATCCTGTCTGGCAGACAGAGTTCATGGGGTACGCGTTGGCCTTGAGCGGTGGTCACCTGTACTGGAAGGCTGGAAGTGGTTTGCAGTTTCAGGATATGGATGCTGAGTTTCAGGGCTTGCAGGGAAACTTCGATCTTGAGATTGGCGATGCTACGGCAGGAGACTTGCAGATTCTGGGGTTGCGGCTCGAATCCAGCGGCGATTTTTCAACCCTTGCTACGTATTTCCGGATGCCAATGGATGGCCCGTCCGGGAACTACGCGATGTCCTTGCATGCCAAGGATACAGAAAAGAAATCCCCGTGGTCTTTTAAGCTGGATCTTAAAGATGCCGGTTGGCGCAGCCTGCTGGGTTCGAAAAAAGAACCTGGCGAGGCCTACTCTTTGGAAGCCAGTGGCAGGCAGACAGATCAGGGTGTTTCGATTAGTCGGATTCAGAGCACAGGAACGGCTCCTTTTGTCAGTGGTCTGGGGGAGCTAAGCCGCAAGTCGGTTTCTCTGCATATCAATGCATTGCAAGCCGCAGCCTTCAGTGGCGCCATATCGCTTCAAGTGCCCCTGACCGGGGATGAGCCGGTGGAAATTGATGTAAATTCGGACTTCCTCGATCAGTCCGCTGTTCCCGAGAAGCTTCCGGATGTAGCCAAGAGTGCTGTGATGCCAGAGGCCGAAGAGGGAAAGCGAAAATGGGTATTGCGCGGGAATTTCAGCCGTATTCGTTGGGATGCTGTTTCCATTCGTGGTGTGCGGGTGAATTTCGCCTCTGCCGAGCAAGGCATTGGCAGGCTTGAAGCTGATGTGCTGGATGCAGCGCAATTTTCCATCCGCGATGTGCGTGCCTTTTTCAGATTGGCTTCGGGTGGGCGGGTTGATATCAGGCATCTGGGTGCTCACCTGCTTGATCAGCAGATGAATCTTTCCGGAACCCTCGCGCCAGAGCCCGGTGGTGGTCTGCGTTGGACAGGCTTTACCGATATCAGCGGTGATTTCAGTCAGGTGATCCAGCGTCTGGATGCGGCCAAGTTGTTCAAGGGCGGTACGGTGCATGCGCTGTGGTCGGGGACCGGGGTGATCCACGAGGATATGCCATGGTGGAACGGTATGCAGGGAAGGTTGCGCCTGCGATCAGACGATGGTCGGATTCTTGAAGGTGGTACCATGACCAAGATGCTGGCTGCCTTGAGCCTGGCCGATCTTCCGGGATTCCTTACCGGTTCCCGTAAGGATATTACCGGACCCGGCATGCTGTATAAGCGCCTGCAACTGGAAGCCAGTGTGCAGGGGGAAACAGCTGATATCCGGCATTTGGCAATGCGTGCCTCTGCGCTGGATATGGCCGGTAAGGGCCAGCTCAATCTTGCCGATGGTTTGATCGATTTGTATGTGGTTGCCCGACCTTTGCAGAATATCGATGCCATGCTGAATATGATCCCGCTGCTGCGCGATGTGATTCTCGGGCCGGCAAAAAGTGTTTTTCGCAAGGTCTATCGTGTGCATGGAGCATTGCATGATGCCAAGGTGGAGGCGGTCAGTGCAGAGCAGGCGGGTCTGCCTAACTCCGGGCTTCTGGAACAGCTGATAAGCCTTCCCGGACGCTGGTTTGATGCCGGCAAGAAGGCGGCGGGAGGGGTAGCCCCGAGTCTTCCCTGAGAGCCTTTTAAAAGTGCTCGCGTGACCTATACTCCGGCCATGCAGCTCATCATGCTGGACACTGAAACTACTGGCCTGTCACCTCTGGGTGGCGATCGAATCGTTGAAATTGGTGCTGTTCGGGTATCGCATCGGCGTATTGATCGCAAACAGGTGTTCCATCACTACCTGAATCCGGATCGGCATATTCCCGAGGAGGTGGTGCGCATTCATGGCATCAGCGATAAGGATGTGAAGAATGCACCGCGCTTTGCCGATATCGGTGAGGCGTTCCTCGACTTTATCCGTGGCTCCACGCTGGTGATTCACAATGCTGCTTTCGACCTCGGTTTTTTGATGCACGAATTACGTCTCGCCGGGCTGCCCGATATTACCGATATCCCCGTGATTGATTCGCTGGAGCTTGCCCGCAAGCGGCATCCGCAACAGCGCAATAATCTCGATGCCCTGTGCGACCGCTATAACATTGAGCGTGGCCACCGCACCCTGCATGGCGCACTGCTCGATGCCGAACTGCTGGCTGAGATGTATCTGGCCATGACAGGCGGGCGGCAATTTTCCCTTGATATGGGGGCGACTGTGCATCCGGCATCCAATTTCGTGCAATTGCCGGAGACCAGCAGCGGGCGGGCGGAGAAGGCCGAAACAGCTGCCTTGACGCGCCGACCATCATTGCCGGTAGGTGACGAGGATATGCAGGCGCATCGTCTTTTATTGGAGCGCATTCATAAGGAAAGCGGGCAGGCTATCTGGCTTCTGCCACCCAGTTACAGCTCATGATGATTCCATCTCCCATCCTGATGATCTGCGCCGGGAATATTTGCCGCAGCCCGTTTGCCGAGGCCTATCTGCGTAAGCGGTTCGAGGATGCCGGTGTATATTCAAAGGTGTTCAGTCGAGGCCTGCTGGCCCTGCCCAATCAGAGAGCCCCTGAAAATGGACAACTGGCGGCCAAAGAATTCGATATTGATCTATCCGCGCATATTTCACAGCCACTTCTGGGCACTGATCTTGATCAGGCTGCTTTGGTGATGGTGATGGAGGTGGAGCAACGTCAGCATCTGGCAAAAATGCGTCCCTCCTGTATTGGCAAGGTGTTTCTCCTGTCGCAGATGACCGACGGGAATCCCATCGCCGATCCGATGGGGAAGGACCTCGAAGCCTTTCGCAGCGCTTACAAGGTGATCGCCACGGATGTGGATGCATGGGCAAAGCGGTTTGGTGTTTAACCATCAGCGTATTGAATTCGCTTCTGCATGCTTGCGGTGTGCATGCTTGTGTCTATGATGCGCGGCTATCCCTATTTCCTATGCGGGTGTAGCACAATGGTAGTGCAGCAGCTTCCCAAGCTGAATACGAGGGTTCGATTCCCTTCACCCGCTCCATCTTAGAAACGCCGCAGGTATCCATGAGTCAGTTGATCCGTTTTTCTTTTCCCCTTAGTCCGCGCATGCAGGGCTTTTTGCAGGTGCGCGATGCGCTGTCCTGTCTGGCGCAGGGGAATGCCGACGGCCAGCCCTATGTCTGGTTGCAGGCCTGTGCTGATTTGCGCATCAGCCTGTTCGGCGAACAGGGCAGGCGACCGGGCTTGGCTGATGTCACGGGACTTTTGTCGATCATGCAGGAGCACCTCGATACTTTAGCCAAAGAGCATCCGCGTTACTGTGAGCAGATCATGCGCTCCTGCGCTACCCTGGAGCGGCACGAAAAGAACCTGCGTGGCGGCCTTGAGGATGCGATGACCATCCTTTCATCGGATGCCCTGATTTACGCCTGGCTGAACGGCCTGAAAAAACACGACTGGCTTGGCCATCAAAGTCATTTGCCGCATGCCCTGCACACCATGTGGAACAATCAGGAGCGCAGGCAGGGTCTGCATGATGCGCTGCGCAACCTCAGCGAGGCGGTCATCGGCCTGCACGGCATGCTGCACGACTATGTCGGTTGGGAGCATCATGTCGCAGTTGACGGGGCCGACCATATTCGTCTGGAACGCGACAAGGAATACGGCTTGCTGATTATCGGCCTGACACCCGAACAGGTGGAGGCAGGGCTGGTGCCGGATATCTCTGGCAACCGTTTGGCGATTCGCCTGCGCTTTCAATCTTGGTTGCCCGGGAAGGCGTCTGTGCAGGCCGAAGGGGATGTGCCTTATCAGGCCATGCTGGTGCCCGTGGCATGACAGCTGGCGAAAATAGGGTTGCCAAGTGCCCTGTGTGTCGCAAGCCGGTGGAAGCGGATTCCGCTTTTTCCCCCTTTTGCAGCAAGCGTTGTCAGGTGATTGATCTGGGCCGTTGGGCCAGTGGCGATTACCACATCAAGGGCGAGCCTGCAGCGCCATGGGAACTGGAAGGTGGTGATGAAGAGACCGGGCGATGATTGATGCCCAAAGGCTGATTCTGGCCTCGACTTCACCTTATCGCAGAGAGCTGCTCAATCGTCTCGGCCTGCCGTTTGAAACATGTGCGCCTGATTTTACGGAGGCGCTTCCCGGATCAATGCCGCCGCGTGAGCTTGTGCGCTTTAATACGCTGGGCAAGGCTCGGAGCGTGGCCCGGCAATATCCCGAGGCGACCATTATCGGTTCCGATCAACTTGCTGTGTGCGGTGATACGGTGCTTGGCAAGCCGGGCAGCCATCAGGCGGCAGCCGAACAATTATCCTTTCTTTCCGGCAAGTCCGTGGATTTTCTTACGGGCATGGCGCTGATTAGCAATGCTGAGGAACAGTATGCCTGTGTGCCCTTTCGCGTGTATTTCCGCAAACTTGGTTCAGCCGAGATCGAGGCCTATCTGCATGCCGACAAGCCGTATGACTGTGCGGGTAGTTTCAAGTCGGAGTCTCTCGGTATAGCGCTGTTTGAGCGCATGCAGGGCGATGACCCCACCGCCCTGATGGGCCTTCCGCTGATTACCCTGAGCAGTTGGTTGCACCCTTTGCGCCGGGTCTGATTACGCTGCTTTACCGTGCTTGATAAGACTGGCATTTATCAGGACTTGCGCTAAACCATCTGTTTATTAGTTTTTTGCAACTGGCACTTATTATTGCGGGGGGAATCGATGTTTTCAGAAGGACGACTTATTAAGGGAGCACGCACGGCGCTTGAGCATCTGGGCGAAAAGCTCGATGGCGGATTTTCCGTCCGCCTGTGGGATGGCACGATTATTCCGCTGGGCAAGGATGCCGATCCATCATGTCAGTTGCGTATCAAGCATCCCGGCGTGCTGGGTGCATTGCTGCGTCGCCCGGGTTACGAAAATCTGCTGCGCTTCTATGCCTCGGGGCAAATCGATTTTTCCGGCGAAAGCCTGTACGAGTTTATCCGCGTGCTGCGTAAAAAAGGAAAGAACAAACGCACCCGCGAGTTGAGCAAGGGATTGATGCTGAAAAACCTGTGGCCCTTTGTGTTTACCAAGGCGCCGCCGGCCGCCATTGATCACGCCTATGCCAGCGAGGCCAGCGGGCGGGTGGAGTCGAAGCGGCGCAATATGGATTTCATTCAGTTTCACTACGATATCAGCAACGAGTTTTACAGCCTGTTCCTCGATCCCGAGATGCAATACTCCTGCGGCTATTTCAAGACTGGCGATACGCCGCTGGCCAAGGCCCAGAAGGACAAGCTGGAGCATATCTGTCGCAAGCTGCGCTTGAAGCCGGGCGAGGATTTTCTCGATATCGGTTGCGGCTGGGGCGGTCTGGTTTGTCATGCCGCAAAGCATTACGGGGTGAATGCGCATGGAGTGACCCTGTCGCAGACGCAGCACGATTTCGCAAAGGCGAAGGTCAAACGGCTCGGCCTTGAAGACCGGGTGAAAATCGAGCTGCGCGATTACTCAACCCTGGATGGAACATACGACAAGATTTCCAGCGTCGGCATGTTCGAGCATATCGGCATCCAGAACATACCGACGTACTTTGGCAAGATTAAGGCCCTGCTGCGCGACCGCGGTATTTTAATGAACCACGGCATCGCCAGCCGTGCCAAGCCCAATGCCAAGGCGGTCAAACGCATCCGGCCTGAACGGAAACTTCTGCTCAAATACATCTTTCCAGGCTCCGAGCTGGACAGTGTGGGGAATACGGTAAACCAGCTACAGATCAGCGGTTTCGAGGTGCACGATGTTGAAGGTTTGCGCGAGCATTACGGCCTGACCTGCAAGGCTTGGCACGATGGCCTTGTGGCCAACCGCGATGAGGCCATCCGCATTGTCGGCGAGGAGAAATACCGCATGTGGCTGCTCTATCTGGCCGGTGTGGCTATCGGCTTTACCGATGGCTCCATGCACATCTTTCAGGTCGTCGCTTCCAAACACGCCAGCAAAGGCCCGGCAGAACTTCCCTTAACCCGCGACGACCTGTATCGGGATTAAGTATGGCGCTCCAAAATTGTGAATAGACAGATGGTCAAACCTATAAACCAGCATTGGGTTCCTCAATTTTATCTCAAGGAGTTTTCGACTCCGGAAACAAGAAAGATGAAATATCCCCAAGTCTGGATATTTTCAAAGCATGACTCCGACGGTGAAGAGCAAATTACACGCGTGCGCAATGTTTGTGCGAAGCGTTATCTCTATTCTCCGCGTGATGAGTCTGGCTTGCGTAGCTGGGAGGTTGACGATGAGCTTCAGGGTGTTGAGTCCTTATTAGGGCCAATATGGCCAAGATGCTACTGAAGAAGCGTTGGTCGGTTGTCTTTGCTGATAAAGAACTCTTTATTACCTCAGACAAGCCTGTTGGGGTCCGACATATGACGAGAGAAGTCTTTGGTTTTGGAACTTCTGGTGCAGTGATCAGTTTCCCTCTGTCTCCCACTCGAATTTTAATGATGGACGATCAACATCACGAGTCAGCTAACCAGTACTATCCACTCACACCTGATTTTGTTGCGGCATTTAATCAAAGCATTTGGCATGCAGGGGCCCGATTTATGATTACAGGCTGGCCAGTGCACGAAGTTTTAACTGAAATTGTCAGTTGCGGAGACACAATACTTAGCTCAGATAAACGGTAAGGCTGAAGCCTTTGTTAGGGATTAGTGCTTGCGGAGCTTTGCTCCATTGGCATCGATGTTGGCAATCGCTTCGTTGAGCATGTCTTCCGCTTCCTTTTCCCCCACATGTTCGTGGATCAGCTTTTCCGTTGCGTCGACGACCATATCCGCCGCCTCGGCGCGGATCTCGCGCACGGCCCGTTGTGTGGCGACTTCCGATTCCTCGCGGAAGGCGACCTCGCGCCGTTTCATGTCGGCCTTCCATTCGTCCATCATTTGCTTGTGATGCTGGCGCACCCGCGCATCGCTTTCTGCGAACATGCGCTTTGCATCCTCGGAGGCACCTTCAAGTTGCTTCTGATAATCCAGCTTCAGGCCCTCGGCTTCTTCGCGCTGTCGTTTCGCTTCTGCGATTTCCTCTTCGATGATGCGTGTTCGCTTATCGAGAATGACTGCCAGGCGCGGCAACACCAGCCACCTGAGCAGGGCAAAGAGCAGGGCGAAAGAGACCAGTGTCCAGAACATTTCGGATGGAAAAAAAGTGACATCAAATTGTGGCATCGATTTGTCTTCCCTCAGGCCTGACCCATGATGATGAAGGCCAGCACCAGGGCGTAGAGGGCAATGGCCTCGACCAGCGCAAAGCCGATCCATGCATACTTGGAAAGAATGGGCTCAGCCTCCGGCTGACGGGCAACAGCCTCGATCATCTTGCCGAAGATGTAGCCGATGCCGATACCCGAACCGGCCATGCCGACAGCAGCCAGTCCCATACCGATCAGTGCGGCGGATTGAGTTTCCATGCTTCCCCTCCTTTGATAAACCCTTCAGCTATGCGGATGAATGGCATCATCAATATACACGCAGCTTAACACACAAAAGATATAAGCCTGAATAGCGGCAATAAAGATTTCCACGCCGAGCAGGGCTACCGAAAGTGAAAGTGGCACCCACTGTATATACCACGGAGCAAGCAGACCGAAGAAGGCAATCACGCCAAGCACCGTATGCCCGGCAGTCATGTTGGCAAACAGACGCACGGCCAGCGATACGGGACGCGCCAGAAAGGAAAGGATTTCGACAGGTACCATCAGGGGCAGAAGAAGGGCGGGGATGCCAGGCGGCGCAAATGCATGGAAAAAGCCCCAGCCGTGCAGGCGGATGCGCAGATAAATTGTGTACAGGAACACGGCAATGGCCAGTGTGCCGGTGACGACGATCTGGGTTGTCGGGGCGAAAGAGCCGGGCATCAGTCCGATCATATTGCTGCCGGCAATCAGGGTGAACAGGGTGAACATGACCGGAACATAGCGCTCGCCGTGCTCGTGGATGTTTTTCACAGTCATGTTGCGAACGAAGTCGTAATACAGCTCTCCCAGCAGTTGCCAGCGTCCCGGCAGAATACTTTGGCGTTGCAGCAGGAGCATGAGAATTGCAGTTGAACATACGCTGGCCAGCAGCAGGGCGATGGCCGTGTTGGTCAGAGAAATGTCCACGCCGAACAATTCTATGGGAAGTTGCGTGTGCACCGTAAAGGGATGGAGGGGCTGCATTCCTTCCATCAGTCGTCCTTGTTCTCGGGCCGGTGATCCAGTCCCATGACGTAGTAGAGATTGATAAAGCCTGCGGCCACGCCGAAGGCGAAAAACAGCAACAGAAACAGCGGACGCGTATCCAGCCAGCGATCCAGCACGAAGCCTGCACCCAGCCCGAGCATGGTCGAGGCAACAATCTCCGTGCCGACCCTGAGGCCCCACTGATGGCTGTGTGCGCGTTCGCCTTTCAAGCGGGGCATGGCCAACCTCCGGGATAGGATTGCTCACATCATTCCCGTTGCAGTTTTGCCGGGAAGGGCGTCAGTGCAACTAAGTATAGCCCAGAGAGGGGTGAAACTGTATAGCCGGGCGGGTAGTGAATATTATGTATTGATATTCATTATTCAGCCTGACACCATGCCGCCATGAGCGATGTGCAGGATACCATCATGGATGCGGCGGAACGGCGATTTGCCGACTACGGTTACAGCAAAACGACGATGGCCGAGATCGCTGCCGATTGTGATATGAGCGTGGGTAATCTGTATCGTCATTTCAAAAACAAGGAAGCCATTGCCGTAGGCAGTATCCAGCGGCTGCTGGAAACCAAGCTGGCCGCCGGTATCCAGGCAGCACAGGGTAAGGATGATGCGCGCGATGCGCTGGAGGCCTTTCTGCTGGCCCGGCTGCGTCTGGGACATGCGCATTATGCGGGCACCCGGCCTCTATACGATATGATGCAACTGGTTAATACGCGTTACCGTGATTTGTTGCTGCAATACGAGGACAAGGTGATTGACGCTCTGGCCGGTATTGTCCAGCGCGGTGTGGAGCAAGGCTGCTTCCATGTCTGCGATGCGCGTCAGACGGCCTACGACATTCATCAGGCCACCCTGCGCTACAACAACCCGATCAACCTGAAAAACAATCTGCTGCCTGCGCTGGAGGCCGATCTGGCCCGGCTGCTGGCGCTGCTGTTCAGGGGGGTGGCATGCTGAGAAATACGGCTGGTCGTTATGGCTGGGTCAGCATCGGCCTGCACTGGCTGATGGCACTGGTCATCTTTGGCCTGTTCGGACTTGGCCTGTGGATGACACAGCTTGATTACTACGATGCCTGGTATCACCGCGCGCCCGAATTGCACAAAGCCATCGGCATGCTGTTGCTTCTGTTGCTGGTGTTCCGTTTTATCTGGCGGCTGGTGAATACGCGCCCCGACTTGATGGGCCTGTGGTGGGAGAAGCTCATCGCCCTGATGGTGCACCGCACGCATTACGTCCTGATGTTCGCCATCACCCTTTCCGGCTATCTGATTCCAACTGCCGAAGGCAAAGGCGTGGATGTGTTTGGCTGGTTCACCGTTCCGGCCCTGTTCGAGTTCGACAAGCAGCAGGCGGACATGATCGGTCTGATCCACCTGCTTGCCGCCTGGGCACTGATGGGTCTGGCCACCATGCACAGTGCGGCTGCACTGAAGCACCATTTTGTGGACAGGGATAGTACATTGATTCGCATGCTCGGCCTGAGCCGCAATACGTTGGGGACAACCCCGAAAACCAAAGAAAACAACAATAAGGAGAAAACATCATGAAAATAAAACTACTGGGCGCGGCATTGCTCGTCGCCATAGGTCTTTCCACTGCAGCTCAGGCTGAAGAGTACAACTTTGACATCAAGGGGCAGCACGCCTTCATCGAGTTCAAGATCAAGCATTTGGGTTATAGCTGGTTGCTCGGTTCCTTCCGTACCTTCGACGGCAAGTTTAGCTACGACGAAGCCCATCCGGCCAACAACAAGGTAAGCGTGAGTATCGACACGGCCAGCCTCGAGACCAATCATGCCGAGCGCAACAAGCATCTGCGCAGCGGCGATTTTTTCGATGTCGAGCACTTTCCGACGGCCACCTTCACCAGCACCTCCTATAAGGCGACAGGGAAGGACACAGGCATTATTCATGGCACCCTGTATCTGCACGGCGTGAGCAAGGACATCGATATTGAAGTCAGCCAGATCGGTACGGGCCCCGACCCATGGGGCGGTTATCGTCGCGGCTTTGAAGGTCACACCACGCTGCATCTCTCCGACTACAACATGAAGAAGGGTGGTATGCTCGGACCGCTGGCCGAAAATGTGGAAATCTTCCTGTCTATCGAAGGCGTGAAGCAGTAAATGAATCCAGGACATGGGCGTGGAGGGGGTCTTCCTCTGCGCCCTGCTCCTGTACAAGGTCTAAACATCAAGGAGAATGTATGAGTGAACCCGTTATTGCCGCAAAGGCACCGAAGGTGATGGAACTGGAACCCGGCACCTATTACTGGTGCGCCTGCGGGAAATCCGCCAATCAGCCCTTTTGCGACGGCTCGCATGCCGATACCGATATCGTGCCACAGGCATTTGAGCTGACCGAGAAAAAAACCGTCGTTCTGTGCCAGTGCAAGCACAGCAAAACCCCGCCATTTTGCGATGGCAGCCACAAGAGCCTTTAAAGAACGTCAGATAAAGAGAGGGAAGTGCAATGAGTAATAATCTGTTTTCACCGGTCACACTTGGCCAGATGAGTCTGGCCAACCGTGTGGCGATGGCGCCGATGACGCGCAACCGCGCGCCGGGCGGTATTCCGACAGCCCTGATGGCTGAGTACTACGTGCAGCGCGCCGAGGCCGGTTTGATTATTACCGAGGGCGCACAGATTTCCGATCAGGCGATTGGCTATCCGGCCACGCCGGGCATTCATAGTCAGGCGCAGGTGGACGGCTGGAAGCAGGTCACCGACGCCGTGCATGCAAACGGTGGACATATCTTCGTGCAGCTCTGGCACTGCGGCCGTGTGTCGCATCCGGATTATCACGAAGGCGCACTGCCCGTTGCACCGAGTGCTATCAAGCCTGCCGGTCAGGCTTTTACCTATACGGGTCTGCAGGATTTTGTCACCCCGAGGGCACTTGAGTTCAGGGAAATTCCGGAGATTGTCGAGCAATACCGCCATGCCGCTGCCATGGCCATCAAGGCCGGTTTTGATGGCGTTGAAATCCATTCGGCCAACGGTTATCTGCTGGATCAGTTCCTGCGTGATGGCTCCAATCAGCGCAGCGATGCCTACGGCGGCTCGATTGCCAACCGTGCACGTCTGCTGCTTGAGGTGACCGGGGCCGTATGCGACGAAATCGGTGCCGACAAGGTGGGTGTGCGCATCTCGCCGGTGAATGGCTTTAATGATATGCACGATTCCGATCCGCAGTCCCTGTTCAATCATGTCGCGACAGAGCTTGCCAAGATCAAACCAGCCTTCCTGCATGTGGTTGAGGTGAGCATGGCTGGTGAAGTGGATCATGCCGTCGACATGCAGCAGATTCGTCAGTGCTTCAAGGGTGCCTACATGGCCAACGGCAGCTATGACAAGGCGCGCGGCAATGCTGCGATTGCATCGGGAGCGGCAGATATGGTGGCCTATGGCATCCCCTATCTGGCCAATCCGGATTTGATTGAGCGCTTCCGCAGGAATGCACCGCTCAACGCCCCGGACATGGCCACCTTCTACGGCGGCGATGCGAAGGGTTATACAGATTACCCGACCTTGGATGGCGGCTGAGCATGAGTGTTGAGGTTCGCAGTGCCCTGCTGGTTCCCGAAGGCGATGGCGTTACCGTCAAACGGCTGATGCCGCTGGCAGGCCACATGAATTTCGACCCGTTTGTGTTGTGGGATCATTTCGACATTACCAAGGGTGGATTTCCGCCGCATCCGCATCGCGGCTTCGAGGCGATTACCTGGATGTTTGCCGGCGGCATGCAGCACAAGGATAACCTTGGCAATGAAGGCACGGTTCATGCCGGCGGGGCGCAGCGTTTCACTGCCGGACGCGGCATCACCCATTCGGAGATGCCGGACGGGCATGCGGCCGGTATCCAGTTGTGGATCAATCTGCCGCAACGCCTTAAGCGTATCGATGCCGACTATCAGCAGGCCGATGCCGATGCGGTGCCGCGCGAGGAGGCGGATGGGGTCAGCCTGTTGCATATCGTTGGTGAGCACGGAGCTGTTCAGCTGCACACCGATGTTGAATATCTGGAGATTTCGCTCACAGCCGGAAGCCGTATGCAACGCAATATCGATGCTGGCTGGCGTGGTATTATCTATGTCGTGGAGGGGGAGGCGAAGCTGCACACGGAAGATGGTTCGTCCGCCCTGTCCCTGGCTGCTGGTGATGCAGCCCATGTTGAAAAGGAATCCTCGCTGTCGATACACAGTCGGGAGGGTGCAAGGCTGATGTGGTGTTTCGGTGTGCCGCATCATGAGCCAATCCGGCAGCACGGTCCCTATGTGGATTGATAGCTGTAGATTGATGGCCGTGGATTAAAACTGTGGTTTGAAACTGCTGTTTTGCGCAGTCCATCTTTTTAGGCGATAATCAGTCTACAGAGAGGATAGGATTATGCGCCAAACCGGACCAGCCATAGCATTATCCGGATTCGCAATCGCCGGACGTTTGCACCATGCCATTATCTGAAAGTATCCTGATCCTGATGGCCTTGCTGGCGCTGGCGATGATTGCTGCGCCGCTAACCCGGCGTTTGCCCATCCCGTTTACCGTAGTACTTGTCGGCATCGGCATAGGCCTCGGCTGGGCCTCAGAGTTCTGGGAGCCGCTGCACTTGCTGCAACATTTCCGTCTGACTCCCGAGCTGGTGTTGTTCGTATTCCTGCCCGTATTGATTTTTGAGTCCGGTTACAATCTTGATGCACGCCAGTTGATCAAGGATATCTTTCCGGTACTGATGTTGGCGGTTCCCGCTCTATTGCTTTCCACCTTTCTGGTTGGCGTAGGGCTGCATCTTGTCTTTGCCATGCCCCTGGGTCTTGCCCTGCTCTTTGGCGCTTTGATTTCCGCTACCGATCCTGTTGCTGTGATTGCCCTGTTCAAGGAGCTGGGAGCGCCGCTCAGACTGACCGTGCTGGTTGAGGGAGAATCCCTGTTCAACGATGCCACGGCCATTGTGGTGTTTAATATCCTGCTCGGGCTGGCTTTGGTCGGGGGCTCGCTTGGTCCGGATATGCTGGCCCATGCCGGCTTCGAATTCCTGTATGTATTCTTCGGCGGTACGCTGCTCGGTCTGCTCTGCGGACTGGTGTTCTGTGAATGGATGCGTCTGGTGCGTGATAATTTCAGCGCTATCCTGGTGCTGTCGATCATTCTGGCTTATGTCAGTTTCATTATGGCTGAACATTTCCTGCATATCTCCGGCGTTATGGCCGTGGTTGGCGCTTCCCTCTGCCTTGGTGTGTATGGCGTAACGCGTATTCCCCACCATGCCGGTGAAGGTCTGCGCGAAAGCTGGGAGGGCTTTGCCTATGTGTGCAATGCCCTGCTTTTCCTGCTTGTAGGCCTCTCTGTTGATCTGCACAGCCTCGCCGGGCACCTGCCCTATATCGTGGGCGCCATTATCCTTGTCCTGCTCTCACGCCTGCCTGCGGTGTATTGGTTGCTGCCCCAGACCTTGCGCCGGTTTCACCTGCCTGCCGTACGTTCCGGGGATCAGCACATTATGTGGTGGGGCGGGCTGAAGGGGGGGCTGGCGATTGCCATTGTGCTGTCCCTGCCGGAGACGCTGGAAGGGCGACAGTTATTGCTGGATATGACCTTGGGCGTGGTTATTTTCACCCTGCTGATCAACGCCCCGACGATCAAGCCGCTGATGTCCAGACTCGGGCTTAATGAACTCAATGAGGATGAGCTTGCCGAACTGGGGCAGGGTGCGCTGCATGCCAGGGAGCATGCTCTCAAGGTGCTGCAGGATATGGAAAGGGCGCAGTTTATGTCGCGCTCCGGTCTGCTTCAGGCCAATACACTGATTCGCGATGTTATGCAGGAACGCAGTATTGGACTGAGCCCCGAGCAACACCTGTCGCATGTCCGCCAGATTGCCATACGTGCTGAACTTGAAGAATTGGAGCGCCTGCGTGATGCCGGCATGGTTCCCCAATATCTATTGGTTGATATCCGAAGTGAACTACGCATCGAACGTGAAGCAGCGAGTGGAGAGGCGTCGCCGGTCAACCCGATTTTGCGGTTTGAGCAGGGCTTATTGCGCTGGCTGCGCGAACGCGACTGGATGGCAGGGTGGCTTTCGCGCTATCAGGGCTTGCGCATGTTCACCCGCCTGAGGCGCGCCATCCTGCTCATTCTGATGGCCGATGCAGCCATCCGGCATCTGAAAGAGCGTAAGGATATTGATGAGGATGCCCGCAAGTGTGTGCGCGATGAGTTCAAGGAACAGCGCAAGGCCCTGCATGCCGGGGTGGCCGAGGTGCATGAAAACTTCCCCGGATTTTTTGCCCGCTTCGAAACACGTTTCGGAATGCAGGCCGCATTGGCCGGCGCAGGCTGGCAGGCAGATGATGACCAGAGGCATGGAGAAATCGGCCAGAAGGCGCATCACCGTATTCAGCAACTGATTCTTGAGGCCTCGGAGAGAATTCCTGACATGGAAGATGCACCGCTGACCCTGCCCGCCAGGGATCTTATCCGCATGGTGCCGATGTTTGCCTCGCTCTCCCGGAAAGCGGCAGAAGCGCTGGGTAACAATGCCGCAGTGGTAACCTTCCTGCCCGGCGATACGGTGATTGAAGAGGGTGAGAAAGGCGATGCGCTGTACATTATTTCGCAGGGCGCGGTTGAGGTGAGTCACCTTGAGGCAGGGAAGTCTGTTTTTCTTGCCGAGCTGCAGGCCGGCGACTTCTTCGGGGAGATGGCCCTGCTCGGGGATCAGGTGCGTCTGGCAACGGTGGTTGCCAGACAGCCCTCAACCCTGTTGCGTTTGACCCGCAAGGATGTGTTGTCCCTGGCCGAAGAGCATCCCGAGGTCGGGCATCGGCTCAAGGATGCTGAGGTAGAGCGCCGGCAGACATTGAGCTAGGCCTTGATGTACATGCTCTTGTTGAGCATCCCCTATCTTTTCACCGGTTTACGGCTGGGCGAAAGAAAGATTAGGCTGGCACAATGAATAAACGCGTTAAATTTCTGTTGCACTGGCTGGGCGTGGACATGGTTCACGTCAGCCACGGTGAACGCTTTCTGGTCAGTATTGGTGCGCTGCTCGGGATCGCCATCTGCTGGGGTATCAGCATTCAGTTTGTCGGCACCTTATCCGCCACCATGATCGTGGCCTCCATGGGTGCTGGAGCGGTGCTGTTGTTCGGCGTGCCGCACGGTGTTTTATCGCAGCCCTGGGCGGCCACAGGGGGACATCTGCTGTCAGCTGTTATCGGCGTCACCTGTGCGCAGCAGATCGATGAAATATGGCTGGCCGCTTCCCTTGCCGTGGGGCTGGCCGTGCTGGTCATGCATTATGCCCGCTGCCTGCATCCGCCGGGCGGCGCAACAGCGCTGGTTGCGGTGGTCGGTGGGGAAGATATCCATGCGCTGGGTTATGCCTATGTGCTGGAGCCGGTCATGCTCAATGCTCTGACCCTGTTGTGCGTGGCACTGTTGTTTAACAACCTGCTCAGCAATCGGCGATATCCGGCGGCATGGGCCAAGAAGGTGGCTGCACCGCTATCCCCGATTACCGCATCGGGTATTCGTGCGGAGCATGTGCGCGCTGCCATGGATGATATGGATCTGGTTGAGGATATCAGCGAGGAGGATCTGCTGCGTATCATCGCCAAGGCCGAGGCCTATGCAGTTCGACAGAACGCAGCCGCAGAGAAGGAAGTCAGCAGGAAACAACCATGAGCCGAATTCACCGCTACACGGGTGAAGAGGTGATTGTCGATTTCGAACTCGGGCGCTGCATCCACACCGGCGATTGCACGCGCGATTTACCCACAGTGTTTGATACCAAGCGTACCGGGCGCTGGGTGCATCCCGATGGCGCGGAGCCTGAAGAGGTGGAGCGGGTTTGTGGCCAATGCCCGACCGGCGCTTTGCGCTGTATCGACAAGAGCAGCGGAGATCCGATGCATGCTGCCCCGCAGCAAAACACCATCCAGATTATCGCCGACGGACCGTTGTATGTGCATGCAGACATGCAGGTCAATGGGGAGAGCGAAGCGAGCGGGCGCACAGCGCTGTGCCGCTGCGGCGCTTCTCGCCTGATGCCGCGCTGCGACAACTCGCATCGCGAGATCGGCTTTTGCGATGCAGGGCAGGTGAGCCTTGCCATGCCCTCAACTGAGCTGGAAGAGAGGGCGCTTTCGATTCGTGCGCTTGCCGATGGGCCGCTGCTCATCGAGGGGCCATTCACCTTGCTTGATGCCAAGGGTGAAGCCGTGTGCAAAAGCAGTAAGGCGGCCCTGTGCCGTTGCGGTGCCTCGAAGATGAAGCCGTATTGCGATGGCTCGCATGACCGGGTCGGATTCAGGGCGAAGTAGACATGTCAGCGTCTTTCTCTGAGGAAACATTCACTTTCTTGCGCGCTCTGGGCGAGAACAACAGCCGCGACTGGCTCAACGAGCACAAAGCCGAATACGAAGCACAGGTGCGCCAGCCGGCACTGGCCTTTATCCGCGCTATGGCGCCCGAGTTGGAGCTTATTGCCCCGGAGTTTACGGCCGAGGATCGCAAGGTTGGCGGCTCATTGATGCGGGTGCACCGCGATGTGCGTTTTTCGAAGAACAAACTGCCCTACAAGACCAATATCGGTATCCAGTTCCGCCACCGGCAGGGCAAGGATGTGCATGCCCCCGGTTTCTATCTGCACATCGAGGCGCATGAGGTGTTTGTCGGCGCCGGCATCTGGCATCCGGAGACCGATACCCTGAGAAAGATACGCAGCTACATCGATGCCCATCCCACGCGTTGGCAGGATGTTCTGGAAGACAGCGAGTTTGCCCAGTGGTTTCACATGAGCGGTGATGCGCTCAAGCGTCCGCCCAGGGGCTTTGATGCCGGGCATCCGCTGATCGAGGAGATCAAGCGCAAGGACTTCATCGCCATTGCACCTCTGGTGCCTGAACTGATGCTTGAGCCCGACCTCCCTGCTCTGATTGGCGGCTATTTTGCGGTGACTGTACCGCTGATGCAGCAGCTTTGCCGGGCCATCGGGGTGCCGTATTAGAGCTTGCTGTTACCCCAGGCACGGTCTATAAAAGAGAGACGAGGTAGCTCTAGCTGAAAGCATGCATTCAATCGGACTGAAAAAACGCATTATCCTGCCGCTTGTTGCGGTGGGCTTGGCTGTATTCCTGATCGGCGGCTATTTCGTCAATCATCTGGAAGAGCATCAGAAAAATGATGCCGTGCTGCAGGAAGCTGAAGCCATCCAGAGCCATTTTCAGTCGATACTGGATGCCAAGGCCGAGGTGATGGCCGCCAGCCTGCACTTTATTGCCCAGAACAGAGCATTGCTTGCCGCCCTGAAGGGCGGTGATCGAAAGGCCCTGCTGGCATTGGGGAAGCCCATATATGAACGGCTGAATCGCGAAAATAACGTTACCCATTTCTACTTCCACGATGCACAGCGCATCAATCTGCTGCGTGTGCATCGGCCTGAACAATATGGCGACAAGATCAACCGTTTCACAGCCCTTGGTGCCGAGAAGCGTGGCAGCCTTTTTTCCGGGATAGAGCTGGGGCCGCTGGGCACCTTTACCTTGCGCTCCGTGTTGCCTGTTTTCGAAGCCGGACAATTGATTGGTTATCTCGAACTCGGGCAGGAGATTGATGGCATTATTCATGAAACGCGCACCATGTTTCATGTCGAACTCCTGATGTTGATCGATAAACAGTATTTAAAGCAAACAGCCTGGGAAGACGGGATGCGCATGCTGGGTCGGCCCTACGCCTGGAATGAATTGACGACAGCTGTTCTGGTATCGCAAAGCCTGCCGAATGTTCCTGTCGCTTTCCTGAACAACATCAACGGAGATGCGGCCTCTATGGGCATACGTCTTGGGCAGGATATTGATCTGCATGGACAGACTTATTGGTCCGGCATCGTTCCCGTTGCGGATGCCGGCGGGAGACCGGTTGCCACGCTGATTATGCTGCGTGACATGACACAGTTTATTGCTGCAGCGGAACGGGAATTGTTGAATTTTACGGGCATTTCGTCGTTCATGGGTCTGGTCATTCTCATCTTTTTCTACGTTGTTCTGGGGCGGACGGAAAACGAACTGGTAGTCGCCAGGCAACAACTTATCGATGAGGGCCAGGCACGAGAGGATATGCAGGCAGCCTTTATCCAACAATTACAGAATGAACAGCAGAAGTTACTCGAGAGTGAAGAGGCAACCAGGCTTCTTCTCAATGCCGTTGGCGAAGGCATTTATGGCGTTGATATTCAAGGCAATACCATCTTCGTCAATCCTGCTGCCTGTCAGATGCTGGGTTATGAAGAAGATGAGCTTATAGATCAGCCCATGCACGCGGCCATTCATCACAGCTACCCTGATGGTACGCCTTACCCCAGTGAAGATTGCCATATGTACAAAGCCTTTGTAGATGCTCATACCCATCATATCACGGATGAGGTGCTGTGGCGCAAGGATGGCTCCAGTTTCCCTGTTGAATACTTAAGCACCCCGGTATTAAAAAACGAGGCAGTTACCGGGGCAGTGGTGGTTTTCTCCGATATTACCGAACGCAAGAAGGCCCAGGAGGCCATCGAGCGTTCTATGAATATTCAGCGCGTGCTGGATACGATGCTGAACATTTCTCTGCCACCCTTAACCTTGAAGGAGGTGTTGAGCGCCTCGCTTGATGCCATCCTTTCCGTTCCGTCTTTTTCGATACTCAATAAGGGGGCCATTTTCCTTGCCGTGAAGGATGAGGCGACTCTGGAAATGATGGTGCAGCGCAATCTACCTGATTCCCTGCTGCAATCCTGCGCGCTACTTCCCTTTGGCAAATGCCTGTGTGGCAAGGCGGCAGCTACGCGTGAAATCGTGTTTGTTGACCACCTGAGCGATGAACATGACATCAGATATGATGGTATCCAGCCGCATGGTCATTACTGTATTCCGATCATGCTGGAGAGAAGGCTGCTGGGAGTGCTGAATATTTATGTGGCTGCCGGGCATGTCAGCGATGCCGAAGAGAAAGCCGCGCTCAAAACCGTGGCCGACACCCTTGCTGTTGTCATTGAGCGCAAGCAGGCCGAGGAAGCACTTAAGCAATTGGCCCATAATGACATCCTGACCGGACTGCCCAATCGCACCCTGTTCCATGATCGTATGGAGCAGGCGCTGGCACTGGCACATCGCCACAAAGAGAAGTTTGCCGTGCTGTTCCTCGATCTGGACCACTTCAAGGAGATTAACGATACCATCGGCCACGATATGGGCGATCTGCTGCTCAAGGAGGCGGCGAACCGTTTGCTTGGCTGCGTGCGCAAGATGGATACGGTGGCCCGCATGGGCGGGGATGAGTTCACTGTGATTCTGACCGAGACGAAGGTGCCCGAAAATGTCGAGCTCGTCGCCAGCAATATCCTGAAGGCGCTATCTGAGCCGTTTGAGCTGGGAGGGAAACCGCACAAGGTGGGATGCAGTATCGGCATTGCCATTTATCCGACGGATGGGCGGGATACTGAAACACTGCTCAAGCATGCCGATATTGCTATGTATAATGCCAAGCGGAAGCGCAATACCTATTGTTTCTTCAGTGAGGATCTGCAGGGCGAGTCATAAAGGCTTTATTGCAGGTATTAATCGACGTCTGCGTCGCTAGCTTGCACATCCTCGATCAGACTGCGGATTTCCTCGATGGCAGCGATATTGCCATCATCAATCAGGTGGATAATGGCGTTTTCAATGGTTCGGGGCAGTGCTGTGGGTTCATCCAGCGGGCCGCGCGAGTAGATGATGAAGCCGTTGAGGAAGCCTTCAAAATGCTCATCGGAGAGCTTTTCATAGTTCTTGTTCTGCGAACCGGCCATGAAGGACTTGACCCGGCTGCTGCTGAACTCAAAACCACCCAGCTCAAAAATATCCTTGATCTCGAAATGCCGGAGATTGTTGGCGATGCAAATTTTCTTGAAAATATTGTTATTGGTCATGCCCTGAATCTAGGCCAAATTCTGCCCGCCGCAAACAGCTGCATGTGTCAAAAAGAAGGGCCGCAGCAGATGCTGCGGCCCTGCAGTAAGGATTAACGATGTTTCGTCAGGTGGCAGCCAGCGCCTGATCGATGTCGGCCAGGATGTCGTCGATATGCTCGATGCCGATGCACAGGCGAATCATATCCGGCGTCACGCCGGCGGTTACCAATTCCGCCTCAGTCAGCTGGCGGTGCGTGGTCGAAGCCGGATGGGCAGCGAGCGATTTGCAGTCACCGATATTGACCAGACGTTTGAACAGGCCCAGCGCATCGTAGAACTTCACTGCCGCATCGAAGCCGCCCTTGATGTTGAAGGTGAGCAGGGCGGAGGGTCGGCCGCTGGTGTATTTCTGCGCCAGCGCATAGTACTTCGAGCTTTTCAGGCCGGCATATTGCACCGATGCGACGGCAGGATGGGCCTCCAGATGTTTGGCCACCTTGATGGCATTGTCGCAATGCCGCTCCATGCGCAGGGCGAGGGTTTCGATGCCCTGCAGAATCAGGAAGGCATTAAACGGGCTGATGGCCGAGCCTGTGTTGCGCAGTGGCACGGTGCGGGCGCGGCCGATAAATGCGGCCGGGCCAAGCGCATCGGTGTACACCACGCCGTGATACGATGGTTCCGGATTGTTCAGCATCGGGAAGCGCTTGGCATGTTCGGCCCATGGGAATTTTCCGGAATCGACAATCAGGCCGCCCAGCGAAGTACCGTGACCACCCATGTATTTGGTCAGCGAGTAGACGACAATCGAGGCGCCGTAATCAATCGGCCGGATCAACATCGGCGCAACGGTGTTATCGACAATGACCGGGATGCCATGCTTGTCGGCCATTTTGCAGATGCCTTCCAGATCGACGATGTTGCCGGCCGGGTTGCCGATGGATTCGCAGTAGATGGCCGAGGTCTTGTCGTCGATCAGAGCTTCCAGAGCTGCCGGGCTGTCGTCCTTGGCGAAGCGCACATCGATGCCCTGCTTGGGCAGCATGTGGGCAAACAGGGTATAGGTGCCGCCGTAGAGCATCGGCACAGTGACGATATTATTGCCCATTTCGGCGATGGTCAGGATCGCGTAGTTGATGGCTGCGCTGCCCGAGCTGACGGCCAGGCCTGCGATACCGCCATCGAGTTCGGCGACGCGCTTTTCCAGAACATCGGCGGTCGGGTTCATAATGCGGGTATAGATGTTGCCGGGTACGGCAAGGTTGAACAGGTCGGCACCGTGCTGAGCGTTGTCGAATTCGTAGGCCACGGTCTGGTAAATCGGCACGGCGACCGATTTGGTTGTCGGGTCGGTTTCGTAGCCGGCGTGGATGGCAATGGTTTCTTTTTTCATATTCTCTCCTCTGGTTTTGTTGCTTAAATACTTGGGCTTTGCGGTCGGGGGCCGTTGAAATCGGTGTGCTCGTAGACCATGCCAAGCCAGTTGTTAACGATGCCTTTGGCCGTGTCGCGCCAGGTGTTGTCGAGCAGCGGTTCGAGATGCTCCTCGGGAAATGCGGGCATAGCCTTCCCAGCTTGTTTCGCAGTCAGGACCGCCTGTTGGAAGCGCGCGGCAATGGCTGCGGCATCGTCATTGAAATAATGCTCGGGATAGGGCGGGTAGTCGTCGCGCTCATCGGCGAAAAAGCGTTTCACCTCGCGTTTGTATTCCTTGAGCAGGCTGTTGGTATCGTATTCCGGATGCCCCTGAAAATAGACGATGCCAAATTGATCCGGGCTCACTGCCATATGCACACCGGCCTCTTCACTCTCGATCAGGATGGTCAGACCGGCCTGTTCCAGCGATTCACGGTGCACAGCGTTGAAGCGCGAATGCGGCACATCAAAGCGGGTGTTGATATCGCGCAGCAGCGGATGCTCTTTATGCACCACATGGTGGCTGTAAACCCCCCACAGTTTTCCTGCGGGACGAAGTTCACGTTCGATATGGTACAGCTGCTTAACCAGTGCATGCGTGGCCAGACAGGAGCAAAGCACCGAGGTGACATGGCCATCGGCCCATTCCATGACCTCTCTCAATGGCTCCCAGAATGGTTCCTGATCAAGCGATGGGTTGGATACATTGGCCCCGGTGACAATAAGCGCGTCCAGGCCCATGGCACGGATATCGTCGAAGCTTTTGTAGTAGTGATCGATGTAGGCCTGCGATTCAGCACCGCGCGGCAGCGCCGGAATGGTGAAGGGGTGAACGAAAAACTGGGCGATCTGATTGCAGCTGCCGACCAAGCGCATGAACTGCATTTCGGTGGCGGTGAGGGCGGCATCGGGCATCATATTGAGCAGGCCGACATGCAACTCGCGGATGTCCTGACGCAGTGCATCATCAAGCGATAAAACCTTCTCACCACGCTGACGAAGTTTCTCGAAAGCGGGCAGCGGATGATGTGCAACCAGCGGCATGTTTCCCTCTCCAAGGTCAAAGCCCGAAGTGTGTTCAGGCTGAGCAGTAAAGCCTAACCCTGCATATGGGGGCTTGTCGAATGTCTGCAGGGGGATTTAGATAAGGAAAACCGGTCAGTTTGGCTAGTGACTCCCGTATGTTTGCTCGTTCTATTTACAATTCGGGATTGAAAGACCTTGAGGCAATTTTGTGGACTGATTTCCGCATGCCTTGGAAAGCATCTCCTGAGTCAGGCCCTTGGCATTTTCCAGATGGATGCCTTCCAGATTGCTACCTTCCAGATTTGCAGCACTCAGATGCAGGGCTCGGCTGTAACCAGTTGTTGCTTCAATGGTTTTGTTTACTTCAACATTATTAATGCTGATATAGCTGATCAGACCGGTAGCAATACAGAAATAAAACATCCTTTTATACATGCCTGTGCTTTTTAGGGATTTCATCCAGCTGAAAGGATTTTCCTCAGTTGTTCGCAGTGTTTGCTTTGCTCTCCTGTAAAAGCCATTCGCCAACATCATTGAGGCCACAAGCAAAGCACCAATGGATATCAGCCCTTCAACATGCTGGGAGCGCAAGTAGGCAAACCAGAAGATGAACAATGTGAAGGGCACCATGTACCAACTCACTAGGATTGTGACGATCTCCTCCATGTGAGCGGTCAGCGTGCGGCCTCCTCGCAGTTTCTCAAAGTGGCGACGGACCAGTCCATTCAACAGCCAGGGGTAGGTCTTTTGGTCCAGGCGTTTTCCATCAGGAAAGATGGCCGGAAGATGGCTGAAGTCTTCCCAGAGGCGTTGAAGATACAGATGAAAATAGACAAACATGCTGAGAAGTATCAAGGGTGAAACCATGAAGAAACCGAATACTGATATTTCAGCACCAATGATTGGCAACGTGATCGATTCAGCATTGGCAATCAAACCTGCATCGGGGGCAGTGGCAATTGCCACCCAGGAGTAAACACAGGCCGCTATTATCGCGATGAAGACAGTCCGCGCATTTTTTGACGTTTCCTCAATGGTTTGGAGCACATTAAATCCGCCAATTTCTTTGGGTAAGGTGCAGCCGGTAAGATCGGTTTGAGCAAACTCTGATCCTACCCACGTTTGGTGGACACCCTGAGATTAGCTACTATCTCTGAAGGGGTGTTATATGGAACGCAAGGAATACAAAAGATACAGCAGGGAA
>MNXA01000008.1 GCA_001871195.1 Zetaproteobacteria bacterium CG1_02_55_237 | reverse complement strand
AAGCACGAACGCACAGTCAACAAAGACAACACCGTCAGCTTTGAGGGCAGAACCCTGCAAATCCCCAGCAATGAATACCGACACCATTATGTCAAAGCCAGAGTGCGTGTTCACTGCTATACCGATGGCAGCATGGCCATCTTCCACGGGCCAAGAAAACTCGCCGAGTTTCAGCCTCTTCTGAAGCCCAAGGCCAGCAAGCCGGAACTACCACTACCAAGGCTGAAGGCAGCAATATGAACCAAAACCAAACCGGACAACCCTTGTGCTCTAAAACCGGACAACTCTATTTGTTGCCAACATTATCCATGGAGCAGATTCGCCTACCCTGCCTTTCATTCACAGAATGCCAAACACCACCTCGCTCGCGACTTGTCTCTTGTCACAGCGGGCATACCTGACATTGTTATTAAACAGTGAGCGCATTCCTCATGCCATCCCTTATTTATGGGAATTACATCATAAAATCAGGAGAGTAAATTTTTCCGTCTGATATGCGCCCGATGGAACGGGCATATCACAGCAAACAAAACAAAGGGGGGATTAACCATGAAAAAAATTGTATTGAGCATGCTGGTTGCAATATTTATGGCCATCGGCACTGCATGGGCAGGGGATGCGGTGAACATCAATACCGCAACCGCTAAGGAACTGCAGAAAGTGCATGGCATCGGTGCAAAAATTGCCGATATGATTGTGACCTACCGGGATGAACACGGTGCCTTCAAGAGTGTTGAAGAGCTGAAACACGTGAAGGGCATCGGCAAGAAAACTCTGGAAAAGATCAAGGATGATTTAACTACCGGGGAAGCAAAGGAATAAGGCAGCCATGCACAAAAAAAGCCCGCCGGAAGGCGGGCTTTTGATTTGTTCGCGAGGCTCGGTGCTTAAGCAGCGATGCTCTTGACGCGGGCGCTCAGGCGGGACACACGGCGCGAAGCCTGATTCTTGTGAATCGTTCCACGACGGCCGGCGCTGTCGATCAGCGCGGTGGCCTTGCGCAGTGCCTCGGCAGCAGCCTCAGCATCGCCGGAAGCGACGGCAGTAAGCACGCCCTTGATGGCGGTACGCATCGCACCCTTACGGTTGCGGTTGTTGAAGCGGCGCTTTTCGGCCTGTCTGGCACGCTTTGCTGAGGAAACATGGTTAGCCAATCTCTTACTCCTTGCGCGATACTGCTCTCATGCAGGACCGCCCTGTTATTCGGGTCGCGAAATGTACGCAATCCCCTTTTGTTGTCAACACTCAGGCCAACCCCTTTAAATACCCCCGTCTTTAATCTTCCGGCTACCGCCGCAGGCGGAATCGGCTAGGCTTGGCGCATGGCCAAAACAAACAACATCTATGTGTGTCAGTCATGTGGCGCTGAGCACCGCAAATGGATGGGGCAATGCCCGGATTGCCAGGAGTGGAACACCATCAGTGAGGAGGTGCGGCAGACAGTCGCGCCGCAGGGCTCCTCAGGGAGCATCCTTACAACCACCCCGATCAGCAGCATCAACACATCGGACACGCCGCGCCGCACCAGCGGCCTGCCGGAGCTCGACCGGGTACTGGGCGGCGGCATCGTACCCGGTTCTGCCATCCTTATCGGCGGTGATCCGGGCATCGGTAAATCCACCCTGCTATTACAAGCCTCACATCAACTGGCCATGTCCGGACGGGTGCTATACGTCACCGGCGAGGAATCCGTCCGTCAGGTGCGTATGCGCGGCGAACGCCTCAAAGCCATCCACGAAAACATCGTGCTTGCCGCCAGCTGCGATCTGGAGGCAATTCTCGCCACCATCGACAAGACACGCCCCGATACGGTGATTATCGATTCAATTCAGACCACCGTGACATCAAGGCTTTCCAGCGCGCCCGGCACAGTGGCGCAGGTGCGCGATTGTGCCGCAGCCCTGATTCGCAGCGCCAAGGTCCTTGGCCATGCCATGGTGCTGGTCGGCCATGTCACCAAGGACGGCTCACTGGCAGGTCCGCGCGTACTCGAACACATGGTGGATGCCGTGCTGTATTTCGAGGGCGACCGGGGGCATGCGCACCGTATCCTGCGCGCCGTGAAGAACCGTTTCGGACCATCCGGTGAAATCGGCGTTTTCGAAATGGGTGATGCGGGCCTGATCGGCATTCAGGATGCCTCACGCATCTTCCTCGCCGAACGCGCCGTGGATGTGCCCGGCTCGGTGATTCTGGCCTGCATGGAGGGCACCCGCCCGCTGCTGGTTGAAGTACAGGCACTGGTTGCACCGAGTGTGTATTCCACGCCCAAGCGCAGCTCAGTTGGGCTCGATAATGGTCGCGTATCGATGCTGACTGCCGTGCTGGAACGCCGCATCGGCCTGCCGCTCGGGCAGCAGGATGTATACGTCAATGTGGTCGGCGGGGCACGCATCATGGAGCCGGCTGCCGATCTGGCCGTCATGCTAGCCATTATTTCCGCCTATCAGGAACGAGCGATGCCAGCCAATATGGCCGCTTTCGGCGAGGTTGGCTTAACCGGCGAGATTCGCCCTGTGGGACAGCCTGAAGCAAGGGTGCGCGAAGCCGTCGGCATGGGCTTCACACAACTGCTGCTGCCACGTCACAACCACGCGAGGGTGCAGGAAGCAAAACTCGCTGCTACACTGCCGCCTGATTCGAATGCCAAGGTGCAGTATCGAGCCGTACGTAATATGGCCGAGGCTGCGCAAGCGGGGCTTGCTTGAACTTATTCGACTATCTGTTGCTGGCCATTACTGGCTTTTCCATGGTGCTCTCCCTGTGGCGTGGCTTTGTGCGCGAAATCATCTCCCTGATCGGGCTGGTAGCGGCCTTTATGATTGCCGGACGTGCGTCCGGCATGGCCACCGAAATGGTTCAGGGCTGGATACCCAACAGCACGGCTGCAGGCCTGGCCGGCTTCGGGCTGGTCTTCATCTCGGTCATGCTGGTCGTTGCCCTGATTGGTGCCCTGATCCGCAAACTGGTGGACATGGCTGATCTGACTGCTTCCGACCGAACGCTGGGCATGGTCTTCGGCCTGGCCCGCGGCCTGCTGCTCATCGGCCTGTTTTTTCTCATCTACACCACCTACGCCAAGCCCGACACCGCATGGATGAAAAACAGCGTGCTGACCCCCTATGCCGTTCAGATGGGCGATCTGCTTGGCAGGACGATCCCCGAGGGCTATCCGTTTTCGCGCCAGGGTAAAGGCAGCGCAAAACCCGCAAACAAGACACCGACTGCCAAAGCCACTCCGGCCAAAGAACCGACAAGCAACAACATCCCGGACATCCCGCTGCCGGATAAACAGGCGGTAGAATCCATTATCAAAAAGGCAATGCAGTGAACAAAACGCAGCTTGATCCACTGGACGATCATTTCCATGACGAATGCGGCGTTTTCGGTGTATTCGACCATTCCGAAGCGGCCAACCTGACCTATCTGGGACTCTACGCCCAACAGCACCGCGGCCAGGAATCAGCCGGCATCGTGACCACCGATGGGCGCCAGTTTCACAGCCATCGCGGCATGGGCCTTGTCGCCGATATTTTCGGCAAGTCGGACCTTAAAAGACTCAAGGGACAGCGCTCTATCGGCCATGTGCGCTACTCCACCTCGGGCGATTCGGGCCTGCGTAACTGCCAGCCTTTCTCCTACGAATACGCCCACGGCGGCATTGCCATGTGCCACAACGGCAACATCGTCAATGCCACCGATCTGCGCCACGAACTGGAACAAACGGGCTCCATCTTTCAGTCAACCTCCGATACCGAGGTGCTTATCCATCTGGTTGCCAGAAGCCGGGCAAAGAGCATGCGCGAGCGGCTCGCCGAAGCTGTCATGCGGCTGCAGGGCGGCTTCTCGCTGCTGGTGCTGGTTGAAAAACGCCTTGTCGGGGTACGCGACCGGCATGGCCTGCGCCCGCTGGTGCTTGGCAAGCTGGGTGACTCATGGGTGCTTTCCTCCGAAACCTGTGCCTTCGACCTGATTGGCGCGACCTATGTGCGCGATGTTGAGCCGGGCGAGATGGTGGTCATTGAGGAAAACAGCATTGAAAGCATCAAGCTGTTCGAAAAACCGGAACCGCGTTTCTGCGTATTTGAATATGTCTATTTCGCTCGCCCTGATTCCAACCTTGAAGGTGTTAACGTGTATCAGGCGCGCTATCGCATCGGCGAAGAGTTGGCGCGCGAGGCACCGGCCGATGCCGATCTCGTGATTCCGGTGCCTGATTCGGGCACCCCGCCAGCCATGGGCTATGCCGAAGCCTCAGGGCTGCCCTTCCAGATGGGTCTGATCCGCAATCATTATATCGGCCGCACCTTTATCGAGCCGAAACAGTCGATCCGCAATTTTGGCGTCAAACTGAAACTCAACCCCAATCGCCAGCTGATCGAGGGTAAACGCGTGGTGCTGGTCGACGATTCCATCGTGCGCGGCACCACCAGCCGCAAGCTGGTGGAGATGGTGCGTAAAGCGGGAGCGAAAGAGGTGCACATGCGCATCTCCAGCCCGCCAACCAAACACTCCTGTTTCTACGGCATCGACACACCGGATGAAGACCAGTTGATGGCCAACAAGATGAATATCGAGGAAATGTGCAAGGCTCTGGGCGCCGATTCACTGGCCTTTGTCTCATTCGAAGGTCTTTATCGTGCCGTCGGCAAGCCACGCAGCGTGCATTGCGATGCATGCTTCTCCGGCGATTACCCGGTGGCCATCGAAAGCCCCCGCTCACCGCAATTATCCCTGCTGCACTTTACCAACAAGCGCAACTAGCGCTCCGAGCCTCAAAGCTTATTGATGCAAGAACACGAGAGCCCCAAGACTCGCGTTGTTCTGCTGTGCGGCATGCTGGGCATCACCCGCCTACTGTGGCGCGAATATTTCCATGGTGTACGCGACCTGCTTGAGGCACAGGGCTTGCAGGTATTCACACCTCAATTGCCGTTCGGACAACGTATCGAAACACGCGCCCGCTTCCTCGCCGGATTCCTGAACGATGTGGATGGCCCGCTGCATCTGATCGCCCACTCCATGGGAGGTGTGGATGCCCGCTTCTACATCAGCCATCTGGGTGGCCATAACAAGGTCGCCAGCCTGACCACACTTGCCTCACCACACCGTGGCTCCACCGCTGCCGACCATGAAATGGACACCTGGTATTCGCCCTATCGCCTTCTTCCCGCCGTGGCGGATTTAACGCTTGATGCCATGTCCGCATTCAACCGGCACACACCAGACCATGAAGGCGTGATCTATCGCAGTTACACGGCGACGCGCAATCGATCTCAACAGCCGTGGCTGACACGTCGCTTCGGACGCCTGATTGAAGAGGTTGAAGGCGGGAACGATTCGCAGGTTTCCGTTGCCTCAGCCCTTTGGGGAGAGCACATCGCCACCCTGCCCTGCGACCATTTCGAGCTGATCGGCCTGAACCTCTGGCTCAACCCCCTGCAACACAGGGCACCGTTCGAACACCTACCCGTGTATCGTGACATCGGAAAGTGGATTCGACATGTCGAGGGCGCATGACAGACGGAACAATTTCCCTCAGGCTGTCACACTTATGACGACTTTATACGCTCAGCATTTCCACCTGAAGGAAGCACCCTTTTCCATCGCGCCGAATCCGCGTTTCCTGTTCATGAGCGAACAGCACCGTGAAGCGCTGGCGCATCTGCTTTACGGTATCGGCCACGATGGTGGTTTCGTGCTGCTCACCGGTGAAGTCGGCACGGGAAAAACCACGCTGTGCCGCTGCCTGCTGGAGAAGGTTCCCGAAGACACCGATGTTGCCTTCATCATTAATCCGCGCCTGTCCGTCGTCGATCTGCTGGCCAACATCTGCGATGAGCTGGGCATCAGCTACGCCGCCGACAATCTGAACAACCGACTGCTGGTCGATGCCATCAATCACTATCTGCTGGCCCGCTATGCCGAAGGCCGGCACACCGTGCTGGTGATTGATGAAGCGCAGAACCTCGATACCGATGTGCTTGAGCAGCTGCGCCTGTTGACCAATCTGGAAACCGACGAGCGCAAGCTGTTGCAGATTATTCTGCTCGGCCAGCCGGAGCTACAGGATAAGCTGGCACGCGATGAGCTGCGCCAGCTTTCGCAACGCGTCACAGCCCGCTACCACCTGAAAGCACTGAGCCACTCCGATATGCAGACCTATATCACGCACCGGCTCGCTATTGCCGGCTGTGATCGGGCGATCTTTTCACCGGCGGCACAGCGCTTTATTTACCGCCAGAGCAAAGGTATCCCGCGCCTGATCAATCTGATCTGCGACCGCGCCATGCTCGGCGCGTTTGCCGGCGGCGTATCACACATCAGCAAGGCCATGGCACAGCAAGCCGCCCGCGAGGTGCTTGGCGAGCAGGCAACAGCCAGCAGTGCTGCCGGCTGGAAACCGGCTCTGACATGGGTCGCCTTCGGCATCCTGCTGCTAAGCGCAAGCACATGGGCAGCCAATCGCTGGATGCAGCCGCCAAGCCAGACTCCCGAAATCGTGAGCGAATCCGCCGCACAGATTGAACCAGGCCCGCCGATCATCGTTGACGAAGCGGTGGAAACACCGACACCGGTTGCGACAACACCGGAAGCGCCGACTCCGAATGCGGCAACACCGGAGCCCGCAACAGCTCAGCAGGAAGCCCTTAACGAAACAAGTCCGGCCGATATCGCGCTCAGTGATACTGTGGAAGAAACGCTCATCGCAGAACCCGCCGACGGCGGCATCCTGCAAGACCAGCAGGCTGCATTCCGCGACCTGTTCGCCGTCTGGGGAATTGACCTGCCGAACGATACCGATCCCTGCACCTTTGCCGACACACAGGGGCTGGCCTGCCTGCAACAGGTGGGCGACCTGGGTCGGCTACGCCTGCTGAACCGGCCGGCTGTCCTGCCCTGGCAAAGTGACAGCGGGGATATTGCCTTTATCACCATCGTCTCCATCAGCGGATCGACCGCCCGCGCCGTCGCCGGTGATGTGCAAATCGAACTGCCGCTGGAGCAACTCAGCCAGCACTGGATGAGTAAATTCACATTGCTGTGGCGCACCCCACAGGCCTATCAGAGCGATATCCTTCCCGGGACCGCCGGCCCCTCCGCTAAATGGCTGAATGAACGCCTGTCCATGCTTGATCCTACCGCTGCCGGAAAGGAAAAAAACCAACGCATTTCAGGCATTTATCAAGGCCGCTGGGTTCGCAAGCTGCGTCAGTTCCAGTCGGATGCTGGTCTATTTCCCGATGGCGTAGCCGGCCCGAGAACCCTGATCCAGTTAAACACCCAACTGCATGAACCCGGTCCACGGCTCATGCCGGACTTAAGCGAAGCGCAAACGGCAACGAGTCACTGATGTCCTTTATTCTCGATGCCCTGAAAAAATCGGATATGCAGGCCCGGCAGGCTGAGCTCCCCTCCATCCACAGCAGCCATGCCGCAAGCAACAGACAGCAGCATCGTCCCGGCTGGCAGTATGCGTTATTCGGTGGTGCGGTAGCAGGCCTTGTCCTCGCTGCCACCTTCCTGCTACTTCCCGGGAAAACGAACGATCAACTGCAGTCATCAGCCGTAACTCAGCCTGAGCCAGTCGCCGCTCCCGTCTTGCCAGCCACTGCCGAAAACACAACAGCACCGGCCTTGCATAACCCGGCAAGCAATGCAGTCAGCGAGCCAACCCCTGCCACTGCACCTGTGGTCGCGGACTCAGCGCCCTTAACGGCAAGCAGCGAAATCCTCCCCTCCGAAATCCCGGCACAGGCTTCGCCAAAAGCAAACATCCAGCCTGCAGGGTTGCAGGGCAATCAGCAGCCAGCGCCATCCACCCCGCAGGCAGAAGCTCCGGCAGCTCTGGCTTTGCCCGACTTTGCTCCCCAGAAAAAGGCTCCACCGCCGCTAAAAAACAAGCTGCCGCTGAATGTGCAGCAGGCAATTCCATCCATCGAAATCTCCGGGCATATCTTTGATGAGCGCCCGGCAGCCCGCATGGTCTTCATCAACGGACACATCCAGCGCGAGGGCGATACCATATCTCCCGGCCTCAGGCTTGTTGCCATCACCCCGAGCGGGGTGGAGATGTCATTCCGCGACACGCCCTTCCGCATCGACCTTTTTGCCAACCGTGTGCGCAGCGGCAACTGATATGCATTCACCTGCGGCTTACGCGTCCGGTTTACATCATCAGGCCCTTGCGTGCATGATTACATCTTGCCATCAATGGACTACACGGATGAATTGCTGTTTCACCCGGTCCGCAGGAGATTCTCGGGAGGGATCATGCACACAGGCCTGATATTCGCTCTACTCGCCCTTATCCCGGCCGCGATAGGAGCCGCCATGCTGTTTCTCAGCGGCGGAACCCCCGATCTGATAACGGCCGGACTGGCTGTAGCCGCCCTGATCAGCATGCTGGCCGGCCTTTTCATCCTGCGGGCGCAGGGCGGGCATATCCACCGTCTGGCGCAATCAACCGGCCTGATTGCCGCAGGCAAGCGCAAGGAGGCCGAGCCGCTGGCCAAGGGCGCATCCCCCGAACTGCATCAGATCGAGCAGCATGTTCGCACGCTGGCTGCCGAGACAGACAAGGGAAAACGAATTTTTTCCGAGCTGGTTAATCGTTTCAAACAACATGCTGCCAAAATGAATGAACTGACTGAAAAACTGAAGCGGGAATCGGTATTGCGCGACTATCTTGCGCGCTATGTCGGCAACGATGTGATCGAACAGATGATTCTATCGCAGGATGCCGACCCGCTGAAAAACGAGCGCTGCGAAGCAACCCTGCTGTTTGCTGATATCCGTTCGTTCACCAGCATGTCGGAAGGCATGACCCCGGAACAGGTCATTACCATGCTCAACGAATACTTCGACGCCATGGTCGGCATCATTTTCAAGCATGGCGGTATTCTTGATAAGTTTGTTGGCGACGAACTGATGGCCGTCTTCTCTCCCCAGAAAGACAAAACCGCCGCTCCGCTGGCCGCTGTACGAACCGGGGTAGAGATGCAGAAAAAGATCTCAGAGCTGATGCAGGAACGTAACGCCCGCGGCCTGCAGGTTTTTCAGGTCGGCATCGGCATCAATACCGGCAACGTCGTGGTCGGCAATGTCGGCGCCAAAAATCGCATGGACTACACGGTGATTGGCGATACGGTCAACGTCGCAGCCCGGCTGGAACAAATGGCCGAAGGGCAGGAGGTCATTGTCGGTGAGAAGACATATGCCTACTGCAAGCATGCCATACCGATGCGTGAAAAGGGTGCCATCAAGGTGAAAAACCGCGATGAACCGGTGAAGTGTTATGAGGTCATCGTCAAATCAGCCACTTTTAGCTGAAGCCTGCCAGCAGAGAGTGAACACAAGGCTCTCGGAGATAAGGTTCGGGCGGTTCTTCTGATTTACGCTGCGCTCTCTGAGGCATTCATCCTGATTTATTTCTGAACACCATCGCAACGAATAACCTTAAAGCCATCGCCATCGAAAAGGGTGCGGACCTGCTCAAAACTCTGGTACAGCAACAGCTCATAAGGCAGATGCCGGTTGGCCACCAGGAACAGGCTCCCCGCCGGCTGCATGCTGCGCTGCGCCGCCATGATCATGGCCTGACCCAGGGCAACGAGATCTGCCTTATCCTTGTGAAACGGGGGATTGAGCAGAATCACATCCATGCCTCCCGGCATGTTCTCGCGTGTCGCATCGATCCAGTGGGTATGCACACTGCACGCTGTTTTCAGGGCCCGTAAATTCTGCGCCGCACAATCCAGTGCCACGGCATCGACATCCACGGCATGCCATTCCTTTAAACCGGCATAACGGCTGAGCACATGGCAGGACAGGTAGCCGTTGCCACAGCCAAGATCCATGCCGCGACCGGCAAGATCAGATGGCAGATGCTCGAGCAGAAGGCGTGAACCGGTATCCGGATGGTCCCAACTGAACACGCCTGGACGGGAAATCAGGCCGGTGTCCGGCAGCAATCTTGGCGCGGCAGCCGCAATCCAGCCATCCAGTGCTTCAGGGTGCTCAAAGCTGTCGCCGTGCAGCATGGCAAGGCGACACTTCGACTTGCTGCTGACGCTGATCTCGCTGCTCAGTTGGCTGAGCCGCTTCTCATAACCTCTGGCCCCCATGTCGTTGGCTGCACAGGTGAGCAGCACACCCCCGGAAGGCGCAGTGCTTCCGGCCAGCAGGCGCGCACCGCCGGCAATCCAGCCCATGGTCTGTTCACGCTGCCGTCCAGTCAGTACCAGCACGATGTCAAACGGCCCCTCACGAATTTCACGGCGAATCACATGGCCGGCGCGTTGCAGTTCCAGGCAGGTGTCGCGCCTGACTTGCTGCACCACAAGCTCACCGGCCTGCCTGGCCAGAAGATCGAGTGCCGGATGCTGAATGCCATTGATAACGGCAATGCGTGGCTTGCGCCCATCGCCTGCCAAGGCCGGCGACTCTGCCATGCGGCTTGCTATTTCCACTCCCCGCTCATACAACAGGCCGGCAGCACGCTGCATCATGTCAGATTATTACTTCCGGCCGGAGCTGCCGAAACCGCCACTTCCCCGTTCGGTATCATCGAGCTCGTCTACCTCGATAAAATCCACCACCGGCAACGCGGCAATTACCATCTGGGCAATGCGGTCACCACGCTGGATATGAAAATCCGTATCGCCGTGATTGATCAGAATCACTCCGACCTCGCCACGGTAATCAGCGTCAATCGTACCGGGGCTGTTGAGCACGCCGATACCATGCTTGAGCGCCAGACCCGAACGTGGCCGAACCTGCGCCTCAAAACCTGCCGGCAGAGCCATACTAAAACCGCTCGGGATAAGCTTGTGTTCACCCGGATGCAACACCACATCCTCACGCAGCGCAGCACGGATATCGGCACCGGCAGCCAATGCACTGGCGAAATGCGGCAATTCGATACCCTCGCCATGCGCCAAGCGGCAAATTCGAATGTTCACGGTTTCCTTACCCATCACTTAACCCCTTCCTGCATTTCAATCACGCGCGACACAAGCCACGCCGCCAGCTCCACTTTATCCATGTCTTCAGCCTCGTGGACTGAATCGCCGGATATCCACCAGCCCGCACCGCGGCTTACACCCATGCGCGTGATATCGTTGGCAAAGATGGCATCCGCACCCTTGGCCTGCATCTTCTTGCCGGCCAACTCTGTATGCGCCGTGGACTCGGCGGCAAAGGCCACCACCCTGCGCGGGCGGTCTTCCATACCGGCGATATACGCCACGATGTCCGCATTTTCTTCAAGTTGCACAGTCAGGCTGCCTGCACCACGCTTGAGCTTGCCTGCGTGCTGCTCGGCGAAGCGGTAATCGCTGACCGCTGCCGTGGCGACAAACACATCCGCACCGGCCGCCGCCTTTTCGCAAGCCAGCAGCATCTCGGCTGCTGTTTCCACATTCTGTCGCTCTACTGTCGCGCATGTGGCCGGAGTGCCTGGCCCGGCGATCAGTTGCACCTCGGCACCTCGCATCGTGGCCTCCTCGGCAAGCAGCGCACCCAGCCTGCCGCTGGCGCGGTTACTCAGCGTGCGCACGCCATCCCAGCTCTCGCGCGTCGGTCCGGCGTTAATCACCCAGCGCTGCCCGGCAAGCGTCTGCTCCAGCAACAGGGGGTAAAGAGCGGCAAGGATATCGGAGGGCTCACTCATCCGCCCGAAGCCCGTTTCACCGCAGGCCAGATCACCCTCGGCAGGACCGACCAGATGCACACCGCCATCCTGCAACAGACGGACGTTGCGTTGTGTGGCTTCCGCTTCCCACATGACGGTATTCATCGCCGGCGCCAGCAGCACCGGCCCGCGCCGTGCCTGAAACAGGGTTGCCAGAAGATTGTCGCAGATACCGTGCGCGAAACGCGCGATGATATCTGCCGTAGCCGGTGCAACGAGCAATACATCGGCCCAGCGCGCCAGCTTGATATGACCCATTTCGCGCTCTCGCGTAAGATCGAACAGCTCGGTGTGCACCTGTTGACCGGTCAGCGCCTCAAAGGTCAGCGGGGTGATAAATTCGCAAGCTCCGCGTGTCATCACGCAACGAACTTCGGCCCCCTGTTTGATAAGCAGGCGCGCAAGCTCCGCCGCCCGGTAGGCAGCGATGCCGCCACTGACGGCGAGCAGAACCCGCTTGCCTGAAAGCATGCCTAGCCCCTGAGTTCCTGTAATCGGGCCAGCACAGCGACGACATGGCCATCCACCTTCACCTTGCGCCATGCCTCGCGCACCACGCCATCCGGATCGATCAGGAAGGTGGAACGCTCCACACCGAGCGACTCCTTACCGTAATTCATCTTCATCTGCATCACATCAAATGCCTTGCACAGGGCTTCATCGGCATCCGAAATAAGCGGGAAATTCAACGACTGCGCCTCTGCGAACTTCTGGTGCGAGGCCAGAGAATCACGGCTGACCCCGACGATGGCCGCATCAACGCCGGAGAAGTCCGGCTCGGCATCGCGGAAGCCGCAGGATTCGGTGGTGCAGCCCGATGTGCTGTCCTTGGGATAGAAATACAGTACCACCCAGCGACCACGCAGATCAGACAGCTTCAGCATTCCTGTCGGCCAGACGGGGAGTTCGATATCGGGGGCTGCATCGCCCGGATTGATTGTATATGTCATACGGAAATCTCCTTGTTTCTACCCTTTGCGGCAGGGCATACTAGGGACTGTTCCCGCGAATTGCGAGCCAGCCGCCATCCTCGCATTTCATGTGAACAGTCCCTATTGTTTGGTGAATTTCATCGAGGAGTTTGAACATCATGCGAGTGCGATTGACATGAAAGTGATGCTGGCGGAACCGCGCGGCTTCTGCGCAGGTGTAGACAGAGCCATTGCCGTGGTCGAACAGGCCATCGAACGTTTTGGCGCTCCGGTGTATGTGCGCCACGAAATCGTGCACAACAAATATGTCGTGGAGAACCTGCGTCGCAAGGGTGCCGTGTTCATCAACGAAGTGGCGGATGCCCCGGATGGCGCCCTGCTTATTTTCTCCGCGCACGGGGTCAGCAAAGCCGTGCAGCAGGCAGCAAAAGAGCGCGATGTGCAGGTCATCGACGCCACCTGCCCGCTGGTCACCAAGGTGCATATGGAACTGATTCGTCACTACCGTAACGGTGATCAGGTAATACTCATCGGCCACGCAGGTCATCCCGAGGTGGAAGGAACCATGGGGCAGGCCCCGGAGGGTGCCGTGCTACTGGTCGCCGAACCTGCCGAAGTAGAAAAACTCGAAGTGCGCGATCCTGAGAAGCTGGCTTACGTCACTCAGACCACACTCTCCGTGGACGACACGCGCGATGTCGTGCAGGCACTGAGGACTCGTTTCCCGGACATTACCGGCCCGAAGCGCGACGATATCTGCTATGCCACGACCAACCGGCAGGAAGCAGTCAAAGCCATGGGTGAGCAATGCGATGTGGTACTGGTTATCGGCTCGAAGAACTCATCGAACAGCAATCGTCTGCGTGAGGTGGCCGAACGTCAGGGCGCACGTGCCTTTCTGGTTGATACAGCTGCAGACGTCGATCCTGCATGGCTGGATGGCGCGAAATGCATCGGCGTCACGGCAGGTGCATCGGCCCCCGAAGAACTGGTGCAGGGCCTGCTGGCCAGACTGCGTGAACTTGGCGCAGATGAGCAGGTGCAGAAACTGAAAACCGCTGAGGAACATGTTATTTTCCAGTTGCCCGAAGCGCTGAGAACCTAAGCTTCTGTAATCGACATTCCTTATGCAACGGCCAGCGGCGCGCATCCAGTTCTGCAACGCATGCAGAAACAGGCTTGGCGTCTTCGGGCAAGGCGTATCGCCAACACTTCTGTGCGCTCAGCACCATGCCTGTAAGCCTTAAACTTTCCCCATCCGGCAGCTTGCCGGGCAATGCTGCATGGCTCGGCTTTGCGCTGCTCTCGGCTGCCAGCTTTGCCGCCATGGCCGCCTGCGTACGCGTGGCAAGCAGCGACCTGCCACAGACCGAGGTGGTTTTTTTCCGCAATTTCATCGCCCTGCTGATGCTCCTGCCCCTGATGCATCACAACCATGTCTCGCTGAGAACCAAGCGCTTCCCTCTGCATCTGCTGCGCGCCCTCTCCGGGCTGGCAGCCATGTATCTCTACTTTTACGCTCTTCAGGGCCTGCATCTGGCTGATGCGCTGATGCTCAACTACACCTCGCCGGTGTTTATCGCGCTGTTTGCCGTGCTTTGGCTGAAGGAGGACTGGACCCTAGCCCGCCGCTGGGGCCTGGGCCTGAGCCTTGTCGGCCTTGCCCTGCTGTTCCATCCCTCGGCCAATGTGGTTTCCCTGCCCGGCCTGACCGGTCTGGCCTCCGGCGCACTGGCAGGGCTTGCACTGACCGTAACCAAGCGGCTTTCGGACACGGACGATCCGGTCAGCATCGTCGTCTGGTTCGCGCTGATCGCCTCCATGGTTTCGGCCATTCCCCTGCTTTGGTCCTTTGTCTGGCCACAGGGCATGGACTGGGCCTGGCTGCTGGCCGTCGGTCTGTTCGGCAGTCTGGGGCAACTCGGCCTGACCTCGGCCTACAGACGAGCGCCGGTCACCCAGGTATCGCCGCTGGGCTATACCGGCCTGTTATTCGCCGGCCTGATCGGTTTTCTCGCCTGGAATGAACTGCCCGATCTCATGGGTCTTGGCGGCATGTTATTCATCACAGCTGCCGGCATCATCGTCGCCCGCGAACGCGCCATGCCGGCACCGTTACCGCCAAGCGGCGTGCCGATTCTCCAGCCGGAGTCGAACGAGGATAAGCTACACACCTAGTAACGGGCCCTCACTTAAGCACCCCAAGACCTGTGAAAGGATGCAGCCAAGAAAACAATGCCACTCTCAGCTATAATAGGTATTGTTACTTGTAAGTCACAGGAGATGCATATGCAAACCATCTGGATTCTGACAGCCGGCAATGCCGAGGCCATCATCTACAAAAGCAGCGGCGGCAAAGGCGACTTGTCAGAGCATCATCGCTTCGAACACCCGCGGGGTCGGCTGCATGATCGCGAACTGAGCTCCGACCTGCCCGGCAGGACCTATGACTCATCCGGCGAGGGACGCCATGCGATGGAGCAGGAGATGGATCCGAAAAAGCACGAATCCGTCGTCTTTGCCAAACACCTCACGGACTACCTGCATCATGCCTGCACCACGGGCACATGCAGTAAATTATATATAGCTGCAGCACCCGCCTTTTTGGGCATTATACGTGAGCACTACAGCAAACCGGTGCAGGAAGCCGTCGCCATGGAGGTGAACAACAATCTTGTGCCGATGGGGGCCGATGAAGTGCGGGCTTATTTCCCGGAATATCTGTAGCAACAGACCGGAAACAAAAAGGGGTGCATTGCAGCACCCCTTTTTATTTCCATGCCCTTTAACAAGATTTAGATGGGCACCTTCAGCCTTGCCCGGTCGGTAGCCAGCAGCATGTACACCGCCGGCACCACAAACAGGGTGAACAGCGTGCCGATGGAAATGCCGCTGGCAATGACCAGACCCATATCGAAGCGCGATACGGCACCGGCACCGCTGGCGGTAATCAGCGGCACAACGCCCAGCACCATGGCTGCCGTGGTCATCAGAATCGGCCGCAGGCGAATACCGGCAGCTTCCTCGATTGCCTCACGCTTGGACCTGCCCTCACTCTGCAGATTATTGGCAAACTCGACGATGAGAATACCGTGCTTGCTGATCAGCCCCATCAGCGTCACCAGTCCCACCTCGGTATAGATATTCAGGCTTGCACCGCCAACGCCGAGACTGATAAACACCAGCGCCCCGGCAATCGACATAGGCACCGACACCAGAATAATCAATGGATCGCGAAAGCTCTCGAACTGCGCCGCCAGGGCCAGAAAGATGATGATCAGGGCGAAAGCGAAGGTGACGACAAAGCCGCTGGATTCCTGCATAAACTGGCGCGACTGGCCGCCATAATCGATGGAATAGCCGGACGGCAAGCTGCGATCGGCCAGACCCTTCAGATATTCCAGAGCCTCACCCGGTGTCACCCCCGGCTGTGCAACTCCCTGAATAGTTGCTGCATTAAGCTGCTGAAAATGGTTCAGCGATTCCGGCGTGGTCTTGTTCGAGATATGCACCACAGTGGACAAAGGTACTGAAACGCCGGAAGCGGTGCGGATGTAATAATTCAGCAGCTGATCCGTGTTCAGCCGGTATGCCTGCTGCACCTGTGGAATCACCTTGTAGGAGCGACCTGAAAGGCTGAAGTAATTGACATAGCCGCCGCCGAGCATGGAGGCAAGGGCATCGCCGACATCCTTCATGGTCAGCCCAAGCAGTGCGGCCTTGTTGCGATCAATCTCCACGGTGGCCTGAGGCAGATCGATGCGCAGGTCCGAATCAAGGAACATGAACATGCCACTCTTCTGGGCTTCGTGCAGAAAGTTCTGCGCCACCTCGTTAAGACGCAGGAACGGGTCCGTCGTGCCAATAATGAACTGGATGGGCAGGCCGCGGCTGCCCGGCAGGGACGGCGGTTGAAAGACTACCGCCCGCACGCCGGCTATCTGGGCCAGTTCGCCCTGCACGACCGGCTGCAGATCGCTGGCGGACTTGCTGCGCTGATCCCATGGGGTGAGCACCATGCCGGCAATCAGGCGCCCTGGCACATCCATCTGGAACACGTGGTCAGTTTCCGGATGTCCGGCAAAGGTCTCGTAAATCTTGCGCATATAAGGTGTGCGCTGTTCCAGCGTCGAATTCGGTGCCGGCGTGGCCATGGTGATAACCACACCCTGATCCTCCTGAGGCGCCAGCTCGTGTTTCGCACCGGCATAGAGAAAATAGATACTGCCCAGCACGATCAGCGCAAATACCGCCGTCACCGGCACGCTGTCCAGCGAGCCATGCAGACCCCGCGAATACCAGTCGCGCAGCATCTCAAAACGCCGGTCAATGGCATGCACGGCGCGGGATTCCAGTCCTTTATCATCTGCCGCATGCGGCCTGAGCAGGCGAGCGCTCATCATGGGTGACAGAGTCAGGGCAATAATGGCCGATACGGTTACCGTACCGACCAGCGTGAAGGCGAACTCGGAGAACAAAGCACCGGTCAAGCCACCCTGAAAGCCGATGGGCACGAAAACCGCGATCAGCACCGTGGTCATGGCCAGGATAGGGCCGGCCAGTTCGCGCGCCGCCTGAATAGCGGCATCCATCGGCTTCATGCCTTCTTCGATATGCCGGTTGACGTTCTCCACCACGATAATCGCATCATCCACAACCAGACCGATGGCCAGCACGAAGGCCAGGAGGGTCAACAGATTGATGGAAAAGCCGAACAACATCATAAAGGTGAATGTACCCACCAGCGACAGCGGGATGGCAATCACCGGAATGGCCACCGAACGCGGCGAGCCCAGAAAGGCGAAAACCACCAGCGTGATGACGATCAATGCCTCCAGCAGGGTCTTGATAACCTCGTGGATGGAACTGTTCACAAACTTGGTGGAATCGTAAACGATCTTGCCGTTGATACCCTGCGGCAGCTGCGCCTGAATATCCGGGAACGCCTTGCGCACACCGGCAATCACATCAAGCAGATTGGCTGAAGGGGCCACCTGAATGCCGATGTACACGGCCTTCTTGCCATCGAAAGAAACCTGCGAATCATAATCGTCGGAACCCAGCGTAACCTTGGCGACATCCTTGAGCCTGACAATGGCATCACCCTGCTGCTTGATGGCCATATTACGGAACTCGTCCACCGAATGCAGATTGGTGGAAGCATTGAGATTCACCTGCACCATCTGACCCTTGGTATTACCCACTCCGGAAAGGAAGTCATTCTGCGCCAGCGCCGTACTGATGTCGGTAGCTGTCAGGTCGTAGGCAGCCAGCTTGTCCGGATCCATCCAGACACGCAGGGCGAAATTCTTGCTGCCCAGCAGTTCGGCGGTCTGCACGCCATCCACCGCCTGCAACTTGGGCTGCACCACGCGCAACAGATAGTCCGTGATGTAATTGGATGCCATCTGTTCGCTGGAAAAACCGATATACATGGCATCAATCGTCTGGCCGATGCTGATCTTCATCACCGGCTTCTGCGTCTGTGGCGGCAGCTGGTTGAGCACCGAGCTGATCTGCGCAGTCATCTCGGTAAGCGCCTTGTCCGGGTCATAGTTCAGCTTGAGATTCACGGAGATGGTGCTGTTGCTGTTGGTGCTGGTCGAGGTCATGTAATCAATGCCGTTGACCTGCGCGATGGCATTCTCCAGCGGCGTGGTAATGAAACCGGCAACCAGATCAGGATCAGCGCCGTAGTAGGTTGTAGTCACCGTAACGACTGCATTCTGGGTGAGCGGGAACTGCAATACGGGAAGCACGCCGAAGGAGCGCAGACCCAGAACCAGCAGCAACAGGCTGACCACCATGGACAGCACAGGTCGGCGGATAAAGATGTCGGTAAAGTTCATGGACGGGGCTCCGCCTTACTCATCTTTGGGTTTCGGATCAGGATCGTTACCCGGCTGAATGCTGTTGTTTACTGCCACGGGTGAACCATTGCGCAGCTTGATCTGGCCTGTGGTGACCACGGTATCGCCCGGCTTCACCCCGCTCAAAATGGCAACCTGATCGCCGCGTGTTTTACCTGTGGTGACGGGAACCTGTTTGGCAATGAGTTTCGCCCTGCCCTTGTCGTCCTTACCCTGATCCTCAACCAGATAGACGATATTACCGTAGGGGTTATAGGTCACCGCCGTCTGCGGCAGCGTAATATACTTGCGGGCCTGACCCGACACGATATCCACACTGACATACATACCGGGCAGAAGTTTCTTTTCGGCATTTTTCAGCAGGGCACGCACCCTGACATTGCGGGTATTCACATCGACCTTGGGATCGATGACCGTGATTTTTCCTGCAAAGCCCTTGTCAGGCCAGGCATCGGTTTTCAGCGTCACATCCTGTCCGACACTGACCATGCCCAGCGACTGCTGCGGCAGATAGAAATCGGCGTAGATCGGATCAAGTGCCTGCAGCGTGACAATGGCCGTTCCTGCATTGACATACTGGCCGACATCAACATTGCGCGCGCCGAGTCGTCCGGCAAAAGGTGCACGGATCACCTTCTTATTCACCAGAGCCTGCTGTTCGGCAAGGTTGGCCCTTGCCTGACGGAGCGCCGCATCGGAGGCATCCAGGGCCTGCTGGCTGATCGCCTTGACGCCGAACTGCGCCTTGTCGCGCTGGTAGGTGCTTGCCGCCAGATCTCTGGCGGCCTGCAGCGAATGCAGCCTGGCGATATCGCTGTCGGCGTTGAGGCCCATCAGCACACTGTCGGCCCTGACATCCTCACCATCGCTGAAGTGAATTTCGGAAACGATACCGGGAACCTCGGTGCTGAGGTCAGCACCGCGCACGGCACTGAGACTACCCACTGACTCAATCGTCGGCTGCCAGGACTGCTCTTCCGCCAGCATGGTGGATACCGTTTGCGGCGGCATGCCCATCGCACTCATGTATTTTTTCATCATGATGCTCTTGAAGGCCTGATAACCAAAGATACCGCCGAACACCAGTCCGACCAGAACAAGCATGATGATCATTCGTTTTGTCATGGGTTAACTCCCCGGTTTTGATGCTGTGCGACAGGTACGGATTCGCCTGACGCAGCTGTTTTCTCTGTCGATGCATGAACATCGTTGTTCCACCAGCCACCGCCGAGGGCATGAATCAATGCCGCCGAATCGGCAAAGCGCGCAGCCTGAGCCTGCGTACGGCTGATACTGGTTTGCTGGTATTGCTGGCTGGCATTGAGCAACTCCAGATAGCTGGCCGCCCCGGCCTTGTACTGCTCCTGCACCAGTTCAAGCGAGGCATGCGCTGCATCCTCGGCATCCTGTTGCAGCTTCAGGCTTTGCCCGTCCATTTCCAGTGCCATCAGTGTATCCGCGACATCGCGGAATGAGTTCAGCACCACCTCGCGGTAATTGGCCTGCGCCTGTTCGTACGCAGCCTCCGCACCGCGCTTTTTGGCACGCAGTTCGCCTGCATGAAACAGCGGCTGCACCAGCCCTGCCCCCACATCCCACACCGTGCTGCCGGGCTTGAACATGCCAGCGATGGTGCGCGACTCACTGCCGTAGCTGCCTGAGAGGGTGATGCTCGGATACATATTGGCGGTCGCCAGCCCGACATTGGCGCTGGCCTGATGCAACAGCGCCTCGGAAGCCAGGATATCGGGCCGCTGGCGTGCCAGCATGGATGGCAGACTAAGCGGCAACTCGTGTGGCAAATGCAGGCTATCGAGGGTGAATTCGGCAAGCTCACTGGAAGGGAAATCCCCGACCAGTACATTGAGCAGATGGCGATTCTGTTGCAGCTGTTTCTGAAGATCGGGCAGGGATGTGCGTGCCTGCGCCAGAGCAGTTCGCTGGCTGAGTACGGCGGATTGCGCCACCGCACCCAGTGCATACTGTTGCTCAATCATACCGAGCTGCGCTCCGTTGTCGGCAATGATCTGCTCAGTTGCCCTGATCTGGGCGCGCAGCGAAGCCTCTTTGACCACCGCCGTCACGATATTTGCAGCCAGGGTCATACGCGCCGCCTGCAACTGGTACTGCTCGTAATCAACCTGGGATTCAAGGGTTTCGAGGTAACGACGGCTGGCGCCGAACAAATCAATGCCGTAGCTGGCACTGACCGAGGCATTGTGCAGGGTGTAGATGCGCGAGTTGCCACCGAATGCGGTGCCGGAAATCTTCTGCCGGGAAACCGAACCCTTGGCATCCACATTCGGATAGAGCACAGCACCGACCTGCGAATTCAGATTCTCCTGCACCTCGCGCAGGCGTGCCCTGGCCGCCGTCACCGTCAGGCTGTTGGCCAGCCCGCGCTCAATTAGCCTGTTCAGGCTCTGCGAACCGAACATCTTCCACCAGTCCAGCGGCACCTCACTGCCGGCAACCACCTTCTGATCTGAGCTGGAATCGGCTTGCTCAAGGGACAACTTTGCAGCCGTGTACTGCCCGGTCTTGGGGGCATCCGGTTGCTTGAAATCCGGCCCGACCACACAGGCGGACACGGCAACAGCACATAGTAATCCGACAACACGCAATATCATGCCTTCAACCCCTGATGCAGCAATTCAAGCAGGCCATTCAACTTCGCTTCCATGTCCTCAATCGGCTCCTGCATAAAGGTCGGAACGTTGAACACCATCGTTGCCACGGAAATCGATGTGGCCGCCTGCTTCGCATCCAACGGTCTGAATTCACCGCGCTCGATACCGCGCCCGATAATCTGTGCCAACCAGCCGATCACGCGCGCATCGCACTTATCGATGAGATCGCGATGTCGCTCGGTAATTAATTGTACAAGTTCATGCAGATGCGAGCCCCCGCAATTAAATGCATGCGTGAAACGCAGGCGGGCCAGCAGGTACTGGCGCAACTGCTCGATTGCCGGAGATGAATCATCCGTCGCCGCTTCACAGGTGCCCAATTTCTCTTCAAGCTTTTCCTCGACACCGGCAATGGCGATGCCTTCCTTGCTTTCATAATAGCGGTACACATTGCCGCTACTCATGCCGCAATCACGGGCTATCTCGGCCACAGTTGTCTTGCCGTAACCGTAGTCGGTAAACCGCCGCGCCGCCGCTTCCAGAATCTGATGACGAATCCGATCTTCCTGCATCGAGGGAGTTAATCACAACTGAAAACTGAACGCAAACGAAAATCTTCAATATTTATCGGCGCGAAATTCAAGCCCTGTTATGCGGTCTTCTGCGTGCAATAGCGGGCTACGGGGCCACGTTGGAGAAAAATCACAGGCGCTCCGCAAGGGTGTAAATAAACCCTTCCAAATCAATTTCCACCATGTCATAATGTATCCACATAGACGAGAAAGTTTCGTTGCACTGGCGTTGTGACCTATTTGTCTGAGCCGATGCGTTCTGAACGGGAGCTTGGTCTATCGTGGTTGTGTGTGTCCCCTCATCGGGATACCTGATGCCAGGATGCGGCGCCCACCTTCGCTTGAAGGGTTCAGTTCACAATAGGTCATAACGCCAGTGCAGCGTTAGATCGCTGCCAAAGAAGCCCCCAAGGCCTGCCATTCTTCCCTCCCCCGGATGGCAGGCCTTTTTTTGTTCACGGAATAAATCAGCTGACTATGACGCGACAAGCCGGAGCTGCAGATCTGATTCGGGCAGGCCGCCCCTATCTCCCGGCATATCTTCCTGAAAACGATTCTGAATTGCCTCGACCAGCTCGGCATTATTGACCAGCGCATCGACACAGTCCGGATCAAATTTTATCCCCTTATTGTCTTCGAGGAACATGAATGCATCAGCATTGCTCCAGGCTGGCTTGTACGAACGCTTGGTCGTTAACGCATCAAACACATCGGCAACGGTGGTGATTCTGGCTTCGATGGGAATCTCATCGCCCTTGAGGCCCCGCAGATAGCCGGAACCATCATAGAGCTCATGGTGATAAGTAACGATATTGCGCAGCATCTGCACGTTTGAAACAGCACCAAGATCAAACCTGTCCACCATGGTATGAATGATGCTTTCCCCGATGGATACATGGGTTTGGATCATTCGCCTCTCGGCATCGCTTAAGGCTCCCGGCTTGAGAATAATCGAGTCCGGTATGCCCACCTTGCCGACATCGTGCAATGGCGAAAACTGGAATATGTACTCAATCGCCTCATCATTCAGATCATGCAGCTCGGCGATGGCCAAGGCGATAACGCGCGAATAGTGGGACATCCTGGCCAGATGGGCGCCGGTTTCCTCATCCTTGATGCGGCTGAATTCACGTGCCGTGGCCACCGCCCCGTTCAATGTTTTAATCGGCTGTGTCTCCGCTATCAGCAAGGTGGAAATCAGGTGAATGAAGATGGAAAGTCGTTTAACAATCGCCTCACTGAAAAAACCAATCTCCTTTGCATTCATAAAGAGAATGCCGATAAACGTATCCCGGTTATAAATCGGATAAGTCAGGCTGGATCGGTAGCCGGCGTCCTTTATTTTCTTTGTGTGATATTGGTCTTCATTAAGCAAGGTAATATCGTCGATAACCCTGGTGCTTCTTTCCTCCACCAGCCTGGAAAGTGATTCCGATTTGTTCAGTCTGCTTGAGTAGTACTGAATCGGCACAGCTCCCTGGTTGCTTTGCGTGAAGGTCTTGAGCATATCGGTATTTTTATCATAGATCGCAATAGATATCCGGCAGAGCCCCGGAAACGACTCATTCAGGTTGTAGTGAATCTGTTCAATCTGACTGCTGAGCACACTCACCCCCTTGCTTACAGATAACCACCAATTAGAAACTATCGCTTGCCGGACCATAAACTTTAGCTGGAATCTTTTTTCTTGCCGGTAGACGGCGGCAATAGCTGCTGCGTCAATCCAACGCAGTGACAAGCAGATACGTTGACATCCCTTGCCTGCCCACCATGATTCGCACCATGTATACGCAGCCCGCACACAAAATGGTTCGAGCTATCGTCTGGCTTCCGGTCAAACGAGCCCTACCCCTGTGCCCATGCGTTGTGATAAGCGTTCCGATGTAAGCAAAAGCTGACGATCGGATTTTTCAAAACGGCCATGGGTTCAAGCGAATCCGTGGCCGTTTTTGTTTGGCTCTACCATCAAAGAAAGGAGAGAAGGAGATTAAGATGTCTGTGCCAATGGCATACATAGGCGTAATCATGATCTGGAGCACAACCCCGCTGGCTATTCTGTGGAGCAGTCAGGACGTCGGCTTTGTATTCGGCGTGACCAGCCGCATGGCGATCGGTGCCGTGCTGGCGCTGATCGTGGCGGCCTTGCTTGGTAATGGTATGAAATGGCATCGCCGCGCCATGCAGGCCTATGTGGCGGCAGGTCTCGGCATCTATGGCGCCATGCTTTCCGTGTACTGGGCTGCACAGTTCATCCCATCAGGCTGGATTTCATTGATCTTCGGTCTCACGCCAGTGGTTACAGGACTCATGGCACGGCTCTGGCTGCAGGGCGAGGCACTGACCCCCGCGCGACTGGCAGGCATGTTTCTCGGACTGGCAGGTTTGGCGGTGATCTTCGCGACAGGCATGCATATGGATGAGCGCATGGTCTTTGGTATTGGCGGCGTATTGCTATCTGTGCTGATCCACTCGGCAAGTGCTGTATGGGTCAAGCGTATCAATGCTGATGTGCCGGCGATTGTGCTGACCAGCGGCGGACTGGCCATTGCCACGCCTTTGTTTCTGCTCACCTGGTTTTTGAGCAGCAACGGGCCGCCTGTGGATGTGTCGGCAAGAACCGCAGGCTCGATTGCCTATCTGGCCCTGTTCGGCTCGGTGCTCGGTTTCGCCCTGTATTACTATGTACTGAAGAAGGGGCAGGCAACGCGGGTAGCGATGATTACGCTGATCACCCCGGTAACGGCCCTGGCGCTGGGTAATATGTTCAATGGCGAGCCACTGAGCATGGAGATCGTGCTGGGTGCGACGCTAATCCTTTCGGGTCTGGCACTGTTTGAAACGGGCGGCCATGCCGTCAGGCTCAGGGCATTTTTTCAGCGCCTGTGAAGCCTGTCCGGCCTGAAAGAAAAGGCCCTGCATGTGATGTGCAGGGCCTTTTGCTTTCATCCGAACGACAGCAGTCACACGCTGCAGAAGTCACCTGACCCATCAGGCAGTCCTTTTTCACCCTGACGCAAATCCCTGCAATCAGCCAGACAGACCTTGTTTTTTCCTGAATGCTTTGCCGCATACATCGCCTCATCCGCCTGTTGCACGAGCATGTCGACGTCTTCCCCGCCCTTGCGATATGTAGCAAGACCAATACTGGCGGTCACCACCCGCTCACCAAGCGCCGGTATAGCGGTATGAATGCCACGAATATCTTCGAGCAGGCGGATGCACAGCTCATGGGCATGCTCAAGTGTGGTTTCGGGGATCAGCAGGCAGAACTCTTCTCCACCCAGACGCGCCGGCACATCGAGTTTTCTTGAGCGCTTCTTCAGAACCCTGCTCAAGGCCTTGAGTACCTCATCACCAATCGCATGACCATAGGTATCGTTGATTGATTTGAAATTATCCAGATCCAGCACCAGCAGCGACAGGGGGTGATCATAGCGCTGACAACGGTCAATCTCCCCTCGCGTCGCTTCAAAGAAATGCCGCCTGTTTGCAATGCCAGTTAAGGGGTCGGTTTTCGCACGATGCTTGAGTTCATCGAGAAGGCGCATCTGGGCCGAGATGTCACGAATAATGGCTGTGTATTCCACCTCGCCATGCACCTTAATTTTAGCAATCGCCACCTCGGCAGCAAAGGTACTTCCATCCCTGCGCAAGCCTGCCACTTCCACACGCGCTTCCATCGGGCGGGACTTTAACGGCGACTGGCCAAAATTATCGATATGCCCGGCATGTTGCGGCCGGGAAGCCTGAGGCAGAAGCACTTCCATGTTTTTACCCACCATCTCCTCGCGGGTATAGTCAAACAGGTCTTCAGCCGCCTGATTAAATGTGTTGATGGTATGCTTGTTATCAATGGAAACGATGGCGTCATAGGTGGAATCAACAATCGCCTCGAGACGGGCACTGACAATCCCCAGCTCCTCTTCGAGCAACTTCTCCTGCGTGATATCAACACTTGTTGCAAAAACCCGCGAGATATGTGTCTCATCCTTCCCGAAAACAGGAACCATGCGCACCCGGTGCCAAAGGGTCTTTCCACGCAGGTCCAGCTGGAATTCATCATCCACCGCAACCCTTCTATCGCAGCAATCCTGAAACTGCTGGAGATAGTGTTGCTGGATATAAGGGGAAAGGAAATCATGCACGCTTAAGCCGGCAGCAGGTTCGTGCTCCATGCCGTACATGCTGCGGTAGATTCCATTGGTACACACCAGATGCAGAGAACAATGGTCCGCAACATCAAAAACGATAATGCCAACTCCGGCTGCCTCAAAAAAACGGGCAACGTCTGCCGGATCGGCTGTAGAAAGATTAAACATGCAGACCTCCAACGAATGGCATTCATTTTACTAGCAAGTCGGGTGCCAATAATAAGACTTAACATATATCTTTTGGGTTAATTTAACGTACTGTCGTCCGGTAAGGAATCGCTCTGCATGCAATGGATGTCACCCGGGTCGTCCGAACCCGGAAGGAGTTCAGATGTAGAGGTCGATCAGGAAGCCGTTGCCTTCGGAAGGAACATCGGAAGTGCCTTGCGCAGTGTAGGTCAGGGGCTCATTGCGGAAAAACTGGTTGCTCTGCATACCCCTGCGCAGTCTGCCATCGGAAAGAGAATTGCCGGTGGAGATGGCTGCACTCTCATGAATAGGCTGCGCTTCAATAACGGCGGCGCGTCTGTCAGCCATAACAGGCGCAGACGGCAGCATTACTGCCGGCGGGTAATCGCCGAACCGCAAGGCCAATCCAAGAGTCATACTCATGGCACAAGATTAATCAAAATTTTATGAATAAACAATGAAAGACCTCGCGTCATGGTCGGGTATTTCACTTGTATACAAATCCCCTATAAGGGCTGCAGAAAACGGGCCCGACACGGGCCTTCCGGCCCGTATCGGGAGAAACACCCTGTGCCGCATTTGCCCTGCGACAGCAGGCTTTAATCCCTTTCACCACGCTCATGGCCATAGCTGCGCGGGGCGACATAGCGCTCGGACCTGTGCTGCTGCGGACGGGCATAGGCAACCTGACGCACACGTGGCTGGTAATGATTAGCCTGCGGCTGATAGCGCTTCACGACAGGTTTGTAATGATGCACAACCGGCTGATAGTGCCGCACAACCGGCAAATGATGCCGCACGACCGGTTGATAATGCGTGCGCTGCGGCGCGACATAGACCGCCTGCTGATTGCTGGCAATGACAGCTCCGGCAATGGTGCCCAGAACAGCACCGAAGATGGCACCCTCGAGAGCCTGATTCTGGCTTGCGCCGACAACACCTCCGGCCGTTGCACCGACCACAGCACCCGTGGCCATGGCCCGATCCTGATTGGATGCAGCCTGGGCAACTGGCGCTGCCAGCAATGCGGTGCTCAACATGGTTGCGATAAGGATTCGTTTCATTTTTATCTCCTTGGGGATTGTGTCCCTCAATGAGGAGAACTTTAGGGGGAGAAATGTGTGCAAGCGTATGGGCTTGGTAAAAGGCATGAAAAACAATGTAACAAAACTGTAAAAACCGGCAGAACCCTTTATCCTGCAAGGCCAGCGCAGCATTCAGGAGGAATCACATGACACAACGCATCGGTTTTATCGGCCTCGGCATCATGGGGCAGGCCATGGCCGCCAATATCCTCAAACACGGGCATGCGCTGAGCGTATACAACCGCACGGCAGGCAAGGCAGAGACCCTGCGCGCGGCAGGAGCACAGGTGGTAGACACGCCGGCACAGCTGGCCGATGCCTCGGATATCATCATCCTGATGCTCACCGGGCAGGAAGCTGTGGATGCGGTATTGCACGGGGAGGATGGACTCCTGCACGGCAATTGCGCAGGTAAAACCGTGATCAATATGAGTACCGTGCCGCCGGCCTGCAGCAAAGACTGGGCAGCAGCGCTGGCCGGAAAGGGCATCACCATGATCGATGCGCCGGTCTCCGGTTCGAAGGTTCCTGCCGAACAGGGCACGCTGGTCATCCTTGCCGGCGGCCCGGAGGATGCCATCCGGGCACAGGAGCCGCTGTTGCTCAGCATGGGCAGGAAGGTAATTTGCTGTGGTGAATCGGGCAGCGGCTCAAGCATGAAATTGGCTATCAATCTGCTGCTCGGCATCATGATGGAGGGTATGGCCGAGGCCGTACATCTGGCCGAGCGTTCGGGCCTGAATGTGGAAACCCTGCTCGATGCAGTGGCTTCCGGGCCTCTCGCCTGTACCCTGTTTCAGCTCAAAGAGAATATGTTTAAAACCAAGGCCTACCCGCCGCAGTTCCCCTTCAAGCATATGGCCAAGGACATGCAGTTTGTCATCGCCGCGGCCCGGGAAAACGGCGCTCACCTGCCGCTGGGCAACGAGCTCGCCGGGCTCTTCTCCCCCGATGCTGATGCAGCCCTGCTGGAGCAGGATTTCGCCGCCGTCAAAACCCTGCTGGAGCAGGCTTGAGGGCAGACTGGCAGTACCTTTCCCCTTATTCCGGCTTGCCGCCCATATCGATGGCTTTGCCCTGCGCAAGCGAGGTCAGATAACTGATCAGCGCGACCATCTCCCTGCTGTCGCTGGCCGGAGGAGTTCCCTCAAGCGCACCGGCAATGCAGTTATGCACCTGATCCTGCAAGCTCAGCACCACCCCGAGCCGCGCGTTGTAGCGCGGGAAGATGGCGGCGGCATTATTCAGGCTGGAAATCGCCTTGCCGTTGGGCAGTGCGCCCAGCGTCGTCCCGTCGCCCGTGTGGCAACTGTTGCAACTGCGCCCGTTTCCACCGAATGTGCCCGTCATAAACAACGCCCTGCCCTCCTGAACCGACTCATCCAGCGACCCCGCCATGCCTGCGCCCGGAAGCGCGAACAGCACAGCGGGCAGCCCGATGAGCAGGCCCAGCGATAAACCCCATACGTATTTTTTGAACATCAGATTACTCCTTGGCTCAGGCGCCGAGTCGTTCGCCCAGCAGGGCCTCCAGCTTGAGCTGATCGGCAGTGAAGTTGCGGATGCCCTCGGCAAGCTTTTCGCTGGCCATGGCATCCTCATTAAGCTGCCAGCGGAAAGCAGCCTCGCCTAGAGACGGCTCGCGGGCGCTACGTGTGCCGTCGTCAGCAAGCATGCGCTTTACAGGTTCAGCCGAGGCATCAAGCTCCTGCATCAGGCCCGGGCTGATGGTCAGCCGGTCGCAACCGGCCAGTTCGAGAATTTCGCCGATATTGCGAAAGCTCGCGCCCATCACCTCGGTGGTATAGCCGTGGCTCTTGTAATAACGGTAAATGTTTTGCACCGACTGCACGCCCGGATCCTCCGCCGCTGTAAAATCGCGACCCTCGTGCGCCTTGTACCAGTCCATAATGCGACCGACGAATGGAGAAATAAGAAACACGCCGGCATCGGCACACACGCGAGCCTGTGCCATCGAAAACAGCAGTGTCAGATTGCAGTCGATGCCATCGCGCTGCAAGCGTTGGGCGGCGCGAATCCCCTCCCAGGTCGAGGCGATCTTGATAAGGATGCGCTCAGGCCCGACGCCATGCGCCGCATACAACTCAATCAAGCTGTGTACGCGCTTAATCGTCGCCTCGGTATCAAAGGACAGGCGGGCGTCCACCTCGGTGGAGATGCGGCCGGAAACAATCTGCAACACCTCGCAGCCGATCATCACTGCCAGCTTGTCGCCCGCATCCGCGATGATGCGCTCTGGCTCACTACCCCGCTCACGGGCCCAGGCCACCGCTTCATCCATAAAATGAGCATATTCGGGCATGCTCACAGCCTTGAGCAGCAGCGACGGGTTGGTGGTGGCATCCACAGGCTTCCACTTGCGAATGGCCTCGATATCGCCGGTGTCGGCAACCACCGTTGTCATCTGGCGCAACTGTTCCAATCTTCTTTTCACATAAACCTCCAATGCCTCGGGTCAAACTATATTGTTGTCCTGCACAGCCCGAATAACAACCAAGCGGACCCATCGCCGAAGATATATCACCCAGACTGGACTTTAAGGCATGCGCTGACAAATATGACGTATGGCTGATCAGGAACAGGATATTCCCCCGGACAGTGAGGCGCTGCTGCGCCCGGCCTTCACTGCATCACTGGCCGCTCGCCTCTCCGCAGGTGCGAGCATCAACCTGTGCGCCGCGCACGGCTTGGGCCGGCGGCGCACCGTGGCCGACCTGCGCAGCGTCCTACCCGCAGAGATACGCGTGCTTTATGCCGACATGAAGTTCTGTGCCACTGATTTTCCCGCCACGCTGCGCGATCTCTGCGCGCAGGCCGGATTGGATGACGCAACCATTTCGGACCTCGGGAATCTCCTCGCCGCGCTGGCGCACAATCCCGCTCCCGCCCTGTTGATCCTGCACAATGTCGATCTGTTAAGAAGCGACCCGCACGACCCGCTGTTCGACACCGCCCTGCTACCCTATCTGGCCCGCTTTGCAAAGCATCCGAATCTGGCCCTGCTCACCGTTAGCGAAGCCATCCACCCCGACTGGCCGCTGCCCTGCGAGCATCTTTCCCTGCCCCCGCTGGATATTTGAATCCCATCCGCCACGGGTGGTATAGTGGCGGCATGTACAACCTTTTCCTTCCCACTGTAGCGGCATACTGATGACCGCACTCGGCCTGATCCTTCTCGGCATCCTGATCCTGGCAGCCTCGATCAAGCCGGCGTATTCGCTGATCGGCCTGCTGCCGACTGGCAATGTGAGGCAGTACTGGCAACTGCTGATGCTGATGATCATGGTGTTCATCGCCGGCTATGTCGGCTATGCCGCATTTTTCTGGGAACACCTGCTGAGCAATCAACTGCGTGATCTGATCGTCCCGGCCGTCTTCTTTTTCGGCAGTTGCTTCGTGTGGGTCACCGGCACCCTGTTCCATCGCACCGCCATCGATTTGCGGCGCATGGCCCTGCTGGAAGAGGAAAGCATCACCGACCCCCTGCTCGGCATCTACAACCGCCGCTATATGGATCGTCGTCTGGCCACCGAAATCGGCAGGGCCAAACGTTACGGGCTACCGCTTTCCGTCCTGATGGTCGATATTGATCATTTTAAAAAGGTTAACGATGTCTACGGACACCAGGCCGGCGATCTGGTGCTGGGCTATGTCGGCGAGCTGATTCTGGGTGTTATCCGCGATGCCGATATCGCCGCCCGCTATGGCGGCGAGGAGATCGTGATCATTGCGCCGGATAGCACAGCGAAAGCAGGCCGCGAACTGGCCGAGCGCCTGCGTAATAATATCGGCTCGCACGAACTGGTGCTGAGCAGCGAATCCAGGGCGAAGCAGGCCGTGCGGGTGTTTGTCAGCATCGGCGTTGCCGAACTGGACGAGCAGACAAGCACGGCACAACAGCTGATCGAAAATGCCGATGCCGCGCTTTACGAAGCCAAGGAAACGGGAAGGAACCGGGTTAAAACCTATAAACCGCCGCAAGCCGGGCAGCTTCAACCCGCACATTCACAGATATAAGAAACGCTTTCGCCGCAAAGGCGCATGCCGTCATCGTATTATGACTTCTCCCCTTTTTCGGCTTCCTGTCCGCCTTGCATATCAATCGCTCCCGTGCCGTCTGCTTTGGCATGCCAGCGCTCCTGCAGGGCCGGGATATTCTTGCTGTGTGTCAGGATGATGATTTCATCACCCTTGACGAATTTGGTCTTTGCTCCGGCATGCATGAACTTGCCATCGCGGTAATAGCAGATGGCTCTGGCCTCCTCAGGCAGCGCAAGCTCCGCGGGGCTTATGGCATCCTCTTCTCTGGCAATCAGCGTGAAAAAACGGGCCTCATCCTTGATGATGGTGGATAGCTCGATGTTTTCGCTGCCGCCGACCATATCCTCCAGGTAACGGCTGATGGTGCGTGACGGCACGATCGTATCCTTCAGTCCCAGTTCGAGACAGATGGTTTCAAACTGGGCATCGGCAATACTTGTAACCACGCGCTTGAAGCCCAGCGAACGTCCGATAAGACTGGCAATCAGATTGGCATGGTCGTCATTGGTCAGGCAGAACAGGATATCCGTCTGGCCGGGATTGAGCTCGCGCAGGATATCCGGACGGCTGCCGTCACCCTGCAGGAAGCTGCAGTCCATTTCCTTGGATAACTCATCTATCTTTTCTCTAGAGGCTTCAATGATGACAACCTCATGTTCCTTTTTAATCAGGGCTTTGGCTGTACAGATACTGACCTCGCTGGCGCCGATAAATGCGACTCTCATGTTGCCTCCATTCTCCGGCCGAACCATGTGCCGCGATACAGCAGCACCAGCCAGGCGATAATTTCAAGCCGACCCATCAGCATATCCACGCATAACACAGCCTTGAGCAGGGACGGCAGGTCTGCGCTGCTGATACCACTCGTCAGCCCCACCGTACCGGTAGCCGAAGCCACCTCGAACAACGCATCAAGGGGATTGTAGCCCATGACGACGAAGGGCAGCCAGGATAGCGCCACCACCAGCACGAACAGCAGGATCAGCAGCATGGCTTCCTGAATCTCGTCGGGCTGCAGTTGCCTTTTGCCCAGCACAGGCTCCAGCACGGCATGCTGCGGCACGCAGGCACGCAGGATGAATATCCGGAACACGGCAAAGACAATCAGCAGACGCAGCAGCTTGATGCCGCCTGCCGTGGAGCCTGCACCGCCGCCGATCAGCATGGAGTAGATCAGCACCAGCTTGGAATCCGCATCCAGATCCGCCACAGGCATGGAGGCAAAGCCGGCCGTGCTCTGCGCCGAGAAGGCCAGCATCGGTGCATGGTGCAGAACATCCGCCCAGGGCATCCCGTCCAGCAGTCGCATGCTGGCACCGAGCAGCAGGGTGGCGACCAGTACCGCGCCGATCATGGAATACAATTGCAGCATATCCACAGGACGGTGCTGCCTTTGGCGCAGGACATGGTAATACAGGGTGAGCGGAATGGCTCCGGCCAGACACAGCAGGGTGACCCAGCTTTGTGCTGCCAGATCGAGCTGCGCCAGGCTGTTGTCATACGGCGCGAAGCCGCCGGTCGAGACCGATGCCATGGTGTACAGCACCGCATCCATACCATCCATATCTACCAGCAGTGCACCGCCAATGCCGATGACGGTCATGATGACGTACACCGTCAGCACGCGCCGGGCATGCAGTTTGGTGCCGCCGATGAGATCGTCCACATCGCTTTCGTTATTGGCCAGCCCCTTGGCAATCAGCCCCGGATGAATCAGCAGGGCCAGCGACAGCACGACAATGCCCAGACCACCGTACCACTGCATCCAGGCCCGTGAAAACAGGAAGGTATCGGGCATGCCGGCAAGTGTTGCCGTGGTGCTCAGCCCCGTGGTGGTGACGCCGGAAACAGCCTCGAACAGCGCATCGATGAACGGCAGGCCGGATGCCATCATCGGATAACTCATCACCAACGGGGTAAAGAGGAACATCAGGGTCACCAGCACCATGCCCTCGTTGGCCTGCATATTGGCAGGGGCATGCAATCGTGCCAGCGCAGCGCCGCCAAGCAGCAGGCCCAGCACAATCACGCCATATCTCAAGCCGATAGATGTTTCACCGTAGATCAGGGATACCGCCAGCGGCACCAGGGTCAGCACGGCCAGCACCAGCGAGAGCTGACCGAAGTATTTCAGTATAAGCAGCGGACGGACCGCGTATCTGAGTTCAGCTGCCTGACTAACCATGGTCGGTGCATGCCTCCCTGCCAGCGCCTTTAACAGGCCAGGCGGTCTATAGCTTGTAGCACAAATTTCCCGGGCATGCCTTGCTACACCCCCCGTGGCGGGTTGACCCTGAAAGATTTTTTAGCGGCGGGGCCATGCGGTGCTAGGCTGCGCGCATGACAGAAACCCTTGCCTGGCTCTCCGCCTCTCTGACCAGTTACCTGCTGATCTTTGCCGCTGAAATCGGCGATAAAAGCCAGCTGGTGTGCATGGTGCTGGCCGCCCGCCACAGGCCTCTGCCCATCATCCTTGGAGCCGCCGCAGCCTTCGCCCTGCTCAATGCACTGGCCGTGATGTTCGGCATGGGCATCGCCAGCCTGATTCCGGAATTCTATATCTCGCTGATTGTTGCCGTGTTGTTCGCGGCCTTCGGCATCCATGCCCTGCGCGCCGGCGGCGAGGATGAAGGGGAGGAAGAGCTTGCCGAGAAGAGTGGGCGCAGCGTATTTCTCACCACCTTTCTGCTGATCAGCGTGGCCGAATTCGGCGACAAAACCCAGATCGCGGTGGTTGCGCTTAGCAGCACCAGTATCCCGCTGGCCGTCTGGGTCGGGGCCACCCTCGCCTTAGCCAGCACCTCGGCCTTGGGTGTGTGGGCCGGGCGCACCATCCTGCAAAAAATGCCGCTTAAGCTTTTGCACCAGATCAGCGGCGTCCTCTTCCTGCTGCTCGCCGCCTACGCGGCCTACACCGCCTACCAGGCCTGGTAAGCCGAACCCCGAATTCCCTGCATGCATGGCTGCAATCGCCATCAGGGACCAGGGATGCTCTGGAAAACTATCCATAGGCCGCGTTACTGCACCAATCGGGATGATCACAAGGAAGCCGATGCAGGTCGTAGCCGTAGCTACGATGCCAAGTCGGCTGACACAGTGAGGGCCCGATTGGGGCGCAACCCTTCGGGACAAGGCTTTGCGAACGGCCTGCGGCGTTGCGAGGTTCTCCCATGGAACCACCATGCTCTTCACCTCGCGCCTTGCATCCCATTTCGCAAAGCCGCTGTCGCGTCCATGTATAGTTCTTCAGAGCATCCCTCTAGGCTGCGGCATGCGCCCCAAGCCACCGACGAATTATCTGGCCGGCTACCCCGCCGAACTGACCGAGAAGATCCAACAGATGATCGAGCAGAACAGGCTGGGCGACTGGCTGCTGCAGAAATACCCGCACAGCCATACGGTGCGCAGCGACAAGGCGCTTTATGATTATGTGATAAAGCTGAAAGACATCCACCTGCGCAAGGCAGGGCCGCTCAACAAGGTGGCTTTCGACAGCACCCTGCATCTCACCCGCAATGCGCTCGGCATGCACACCAGCAAGTCCCGGGTGCATGGGGCGAAGCTCAAGGCCAGCCGCGAGATTCATGTGGCAACGGTATTCAAGGATATGCCGCCCGAATTCCTGCGCATGATCGTGGTGCATGAACTTGCCCACATGAAAGAATCCGAACATGACAAATCATTCTACAAGCTGTGCTGCAATATGGAGCCGGACTATCACCAGCTCGAATTCGAGGTGCGCGCCTACCTCACCTGGCTGGAATCAGGCGGAGAACCGCTCTGGTCCCCGAACCAGCCCCCGCCCCTTGGCTGAAATCCGCCATTCAAGGCCTGACCCCGAACCTGCGATTTCGCACATCCGGGGCAAACAGGCGGTACTCGACATCATCGTCATACAGCATTTCAACGATCATCTTCTGCCTGATCGCCTCGCACAAAGCCTCATCCAGCAAACTGATTCTTAAACGCCCCTTTTCGCCCCCAAAAAGAAGCTTCTAAGCTCATATTATCCAGATTTTCGGAGCAGATTTTCCTTCATTCCAATCACTTGGCTTGGTCCCGACCCCGAAATACCACCCGAAATACCTCTCTGGCCTCCAACCTAACCCCGCCCCCTTGTCTGAAATCCGCCATTCAAAGCCTGACCCTCGCCACTCTGACCCTCGCCACGCTGAATTCTGCGATGAGTCTCACTCAACATTTACTATTCAAATCACAAGCTGGTTGCAAACAGGTTCTCCTAATGGTGCGCCAGATGCGTCAAGACGATAAAAGCGAACTTCCCCTCCAACAACAACACCATCAGTTCGCTTCATATCAATCAATGTAAACCCCCTACAAATGCTTTCTCCAGGGGCAATTCTGAGCGTTGGCGCTTGCACCAAATTAAGTTTGTTAGAACCAATATCTTCGACTGAAAACTTCTCCTTATGATAATGCCCAAAAACCCAAATCCCAACATGGTTCATCATAAAAAACTGCTTCCCAACATTTTCCCAGTCTGCTATTTGCTCACTTGAGGCTCCTGTCTGTATCCCATGATGTGAAACTACGATATTGATAAAGTCTTTTGGATTATCACTGCTTCCCAAACTTCTACTAATCGCCTCAAGATCTTCACTTCCGAACTCCACTCTTTTAGGATTATTCAAGGAGGTGTAGCGCGAACTATTTAATAGGTAAAAGCGAAGACCGCAGCCTTCAAACCGTCTATCCAAATGTGAAGAGACCTCGCCATCATCCCAAGCCTTAGATCCATTTGTAGCAACTGCAAATTGCCGAAAAGCTTCGAGTGAAAAGGTGTCATCAGCCACTTTCTTATCTTGAGTTGAAGGCTCGAGAAGCGCCCATTTCATTTTGTCCCTTTCCCACTTATACCCATTACAAGCAAGGTAACGCAAATTTACATCATGATTCCCAGGCACCATTAGGACACGTTCCCGCATATTGTCGAGGGCTGAAGCCGCCCACAATTCATTCAATAAATTCTCCTCAAGCCTCTTCTTTGCCTCTCTGTATTCTGTTGCTGTACCAGAAAAACCGATGTCACCTGCTATGATCAAAATGTCTGGCATTAGATCATCTTTCCGCAACACTCTCGAGACCCACTGCTCACTGAACGCAGCATTAGAAGAGGTGTGCGGATCTCCATATTGGAGATCTGCCAAGATAAGAATCCGGATATTTTCATCATCCTCTGGTCGAAACGAGCTTCGTTGATGCCAAATTGAGAGATCATCAAAAAGCTTACCTCTTAGAGCAACAAGATCTGGATTGTTATCAAGCCTTCCCGCCTTAATGAAGTCAGGCCATACCAAATATCTCAACACTTCCAAATCTCGAATCTGATTAATGGTATTGAGCGTTTGGATTGTTTCTGGCTCTCCCCAATTCATACTTACAAGAAAAACTGGAGCTCGCCGAGGCGGAGGCCCTAACCTCGAAAAAAGAGATCCTGCATTTCCATATTTCTGCCAACTTCCCGTGTTTAAAATGACATCAACAAGATAACCATCGACAGGAGTAGTGCTAAAGCATTGTTCCAACTCTTCAGCACTTTTGACTATCACAAGCTCAAAATCACTTGTCGTGAGAACGTCTCTGTAACTGTCAGCCCTCTGGTGAATACTGTCATCGATTACCATTAGCTTATATTTCATAAATCATTCCTTTTCTCACGATTAGAATTCATAAAAGGTGCGTATGGCAGTGACACTGTCACTGCGAAAAGTTCAGGATTCCCTTTGATCTGCTTTGTAGGCTCGATAGATCCGCCAAACGCATAAACATTGTCCCACCGAGTCTTAGTTGATGCATTTCTCTCTACTTCAACAAAAATATCATCTGGCTTCTTATTCCTTGAGCAAGAATTGGCTAACGAAATTTCCACATACTCAGGAAAGAACTTTACATGCACCCATGCATCAGCTTTTTCTGCCGAAGGAGCCCAGGGATCTGGAATTTTATGCTTCCGATTCGCACAATTAAGTGCCAAGTCTCGAATAATGTTTAATACAGGGCGAATCCAAACAACCCAAACTTGCTTAGCGTTTCCAAAATCCGATTTAGAACATGAATCAAGACTTAGTCTAAAGGATGGCTTTCCTGAAGCTATTCTTCTATCCATTAGATATTCATCCCAATTTGAAATCGAATTAATAAGTTTCTCAAGATCCTTGGCGAAAGGTAACCCCCCATGCTTATCTGTCACTCTGAAGAAATAACAATCTAGTACGCCATTTAATTTATCTTCCACATCCTGTAATGCTCTATAAGCTTTTGGTACGTTTGATTCAGCGTGATCCTACCCACGTTTGGTGGACACCCTGAGATTAGCTACTATCTCTGAAGGGGTGTTATATGGAACGCAAGGAATACAAAAGATACAGCAGGGAATTCAAGCTTGAGGCCGTTCGGTTAGCGGCGATAGGCGAGCGTCCCAAGGCGCAGATCGCACGCGAACTTGGCATTCGGGTGAATCAACTCCGCCAGTGGCGGCTTGATTTTGAGCAGGAGGAACGCACTGGTGCACCGAAGCAGGCTCCAGTTGTCGGTGACGACCTTGGGCGGCT
>MNXA01000005.1 GCA_001871195.1 Zetaproteobacteria bacterium CG1_02_55_237 | reverse complement strand
TGGTACCGGTAGTGGTGAGTGATGACGACGATCACCACGGCAAGAATGAGGAACATGCCAAGAAGGGCCTGTTCCAGGTGGTGTTCACAGCCTCCGATATTGTCGATGCGAACCCTGCGCTGACTGCTACGCTCAATGGTGCGACGGTGACCAACGGTCAGATCGTCCAGCTGAAGCAGAGCAAGAAGGCCGAGGTTGAGTTTGAGCATGGCAAGCTGCAGGTCGAGGGTATGAGCTTCACCCTGGATGTTTCGGCTACCGACTTCTCGGGCAACACGGGTACGGCTTCGGCAAGCTATGCCTTCCCTGTACACGAGGATCATGGCATCCATCGTGGCAACGACAAGGAAGACAAGCACGCCGATAGCGGCAATCACAAGTCCGAGGGCAAGGCCAAGGTCGAGCACAAGGACAGCAAGAAGTCCGATAGCAAAAAGGACAAGAAGCGCAGCTAAGCGTTTCTGATCTGTAAACACACGGCCGGCGGCTTCCACAGCGCCGGCCGTTTTGTATTGTCAGGAAGGAGAAATCAGGCGGTAGGCAGGGTGAGGATTTCCACGCCGTCTTTGGTGACGGCGAGGGTGTGCTCGAACTGGGCGGAGAGGGATTTATCGCGTGTGACCACCGTCCAGCCATCGCCGAGCAGTTTGATGGCATGTTTACCGATATTCACCATCGGTTCGATGGTGAACACCATGCCCGGAAGCAGTTTCATGCCGCTACCCGCTTTGCCGAAATGCAGCACCTGCGGCTCTTCATGGAAGGAACGCCCAATGCCGTGACCGCAGTATTCGCGTACCACCGAACAGCGTTCAGCTTCGACATAGACCTGAATGGCATGGCCGATATCGCCCAGTGTCGCGCCGGGGCGAACCATGCTGATACCGATATCCAGAGCCTTCTCTGCAACCTCGGTGACTTTGCGTGCCTTGATGCTTGGTTCGCCGACAAAGAAGGTTTTACTGGTATCGCCGTGCCAGCCGTCGATGATGCTGGTGACGTCGACATTGATGATGTCGCCGTCTTTCAGAACCTTGTTGGTTGGAATGCCGTGGCAGACCACGTGATTGACCGATGTGCACACCGATTTCGGAAAGCCGTGATAATTCAGCGGTGCCGGGATGGCGCCTGCCTTGATGGTGAATTCATGCACCAGATCGTTGATGTCGTCGGTGGTGATGCCGGGCCGGATATGCGGTTCGATCATGACCAGTGTATCCGCCGCATGGCGGCAGGCCGGACGCATCGCATCGATTTCAGCTGGAGTTTTGATGTTTACCATGGCCCGCATGCTTGATGTCGAGCCTGCGGATTGCAAGTCTTGAGACATGTCGGCACCCACATCGCAACTTGTCTTCCCCGATCCCTGCGATGCAGACAGCGATGGCCTGCTAGCGGCCGGGGGCAACCTTGAGCCGCAAACATTACTGACCGCTTATCGCGCTGGCATCTTCCCCTGGTATGAGCTGGATGGCCCCATTCTGTGGTGGAGTCCCGATCCCCGCATGGTGTTGTTTCCTGCCAACTTTCACTGCTCACGCAGGCTGGCGCGGCGCTTGAAGCAAAGCGGCACGCATATCACCACAGATACAGCGTTTTACGAAGTGATGAAAGGATGTGCCGCCCGCCCTGAGGGAACATGGATTCATCCTGAGATGATAGAGGCATATCAAAAGCTGTTTTCACTGGGGCACGCCAAATCCGTAGAGGTTTGGCAGGGGAATGAACTGGTCGGCGGCTTGTACGGCGTGTACATGGGGCGTGTCTTTTTTGCCGAGTCGATGTTTTCCCGTGTTACCGACGCCTCCAAAATGGCTCTGGCCTATCTCGTTTCACAGGATTGGCTGATGATCGACTGCCAGTTTCACACTACTCATCTAGCCAGTTTGGGTGCGCTGGAGATTTCCCGTTTGCATTTTCTGGACCTGCTGGTGGAAGGATTAGATGTTGCAATTGAGGGTGGTTGAGTTGGCATTTGGAAAGTTTCATCATATGCGTGGGAATGGTTTTGGCTCTATGGCAACAAGAAGAGTCATATAATGAGGAGGAGAGGGATGTCGAAAAGCAAGGTTGAAGTAAGTGTTGATATCAAGCGCCCATTTGCAGAGGTGCACGATTTTCTGGATGACAGCGATAACGATCCTCTGTGGCAGTCCTCGGTGATGGAATCCAGGCGAAGCACGGGCGGGCCGGTTCAGGTTGGCACGATTTACCATGTGAAGGCGAAATTTCTCGGTCGTCTGTGGGAGCAGGACTGGGAGGTAATCGAACACACAGCCAATGAACATTACTGGAAATCGCGCACCACTTCGGGCCCGCTGAAGATGGAAGCCGAGATGCGCTATACCGAGATTGATGGAGGCACGCGCGTGACACGTTCGTTGAAGGTGGATATTGGCCACTTCTTCAAACTTGCCGAACCGGTTGTAGAGCGAACCATCCGTCGTGAGTTCGAGACTGATTTTGAGATTCTCAAGGATATTCTCGAGAGTCAGTAACGAGTCGAACATGACAGTCCTGAAAAGCCCGGCCGACGAGCCGGGTTTTTTATTGTGTGTGGGTCCCCACGCAAGAGCCGTCATGAATGTTCTCATTATCCACAAAGAAAAAGCTCCGGTATAAATACCGGAGCTTTATTCAAACGTTCGACGCCAAGGGGAGGGAGGGGAAGAGGAGGGCGGCGCCGAACCAGACCGAACAGTAGGGGGGTGGCGCTTAATTCGTTATTAAATGCATATTAAGATTTCTTTACGTTAAATGGTCTTCCGCAGAGACCAACTTGCGCTGGTTTTTATACTAATTGGCCAGCTGTCGTTGCGGGCGAAGCTTGCGCGCAATTTTGCACAACAGGTCCTTGCAGTCCAGCGCAATGCCGAGAGCTGCGGGTACCGAGAAGAGGGTGATGACGGTGGAGAACATCAGGCCCCAGGAAAGGGCCAGCGCCATCGGTGCCACAAAGGGATCGTGGCCACCCCAGCCATAGGCGGTGGGTAGAAGGCCAACCACGGTGGTGATGGCGGTTAACAGCACAGCGCGCAGGCGGCGTTTGCCGCTTTCGAGAATGGCTTCGCGCCACGCCACGCCGTCATCAATCAGGCGCTGGATGAATACCGCCATAACCAGGGAGGCATTGACCACCACGCCGGTGAGAGCGACAAAACCCATCAGAGCCATGAAGGACAGCGGCTGTCCGTGCAGGAAGAAGCCGACGATGATGCCGATGGCGCCGAAGGGAATGGCCAGCATGACCAGAATCGGATAGCTGATGCGATTGAACTGGATGGCCAGAATCACAAAGATGCCGGCCAGCGCAAACAGAAAGCTGAAGGCCAGACCGCGCACAGATTCCTGACTGCGTTCTTCCTCACCGCCCAGATGCGTGTGCAGCCTGCCTGCATCCTCACCCAGCCATTGCTCCTGCATGGCGGCAACCTTGTCGTTCAACTCCTTGGATGTGATGAGCTTGTGATCGACCTCGGCGGAGACATTGATGACACGATCGCCATCCTTATGCCGGATACTGGTGGTGCCGGGCAATTCCTCGAGATGCGCAATGCGCGACAGCGGCACCAGCCCGCCGAAAAGGTTGGGTACCTCCAGCTGCATCAGGGTTGCAGGATCGTGGCGCGCTGCTTCGGCAAAACGGATGGTGACATCCACCTCTTCCTTGCCATGTTTCAGCGTTGAGATGCGCAGGCCATCGAAGGCGGCGCGTACATGCGTGGCGACCGTAGCCAGATCGACACCTGCATAGGCAGCCAGTTTGCGATCCAGCACGATATGGATTTCCGGGTCGCCCGGCTCCAGATCACTTTCAATCGCCATCGCACCGGGGATGTCCTGCAATGCGCGCATCAGGCGTTTGGCGGTGCGAACCATGGCCGCTTCGTCGCTGCCGGTCAGTTCGACCTGCAGGGCGCGTCCTACGGGCGGTCCGGCACGCTCCACGGCGAAACTGATGTCCAGATTGGGGAACAGGGGCGGTATTTCCTTTTCGATTTTTTCCATCGCGCTATAGGCTGAAATGGTGCGCTCGGTGAATGGAATCAGAATCACCCGCTCAAAACCGAAACGGTCACCGATTTGCTTGAGCGACTCGCGCTGATCGGCACTGTTTTCTCCGGCCACCATGGTAGTGGTTTCAAGCAGGGCCGGGTCGATGCGCTTCCTTACCTCGATATCCAGTACCTTCAACTGCGCCTGCATCTCTTCCAGTGTGGTGCCGATGGGCATGGTGACACGCAGATAGAAGGTGGATTCGGCACCTGAGGGGAAGAGCTGGAATTTCATTGTCGAAGCCAGCATGGCTGTACCCGCAAGCCCCAGTATGGTCAGGAGAATGGTTAGATAACGGAGTTTGACCGCCTTTTCCAGCCACCATGCATAGATATCTGTAATCCAGACAAACAGAGCCCTTTCCTTGGGGTGTTTGTTGGCATGGGCTATGTCGCGGATATGATTGGGCAGGATAAAAATGGCTTCCACCCAGGAAAACAGCAGCAGGGTGACCACCACCACAGGGATGGAATAAATAAACTTGCCGATGATGCCGTCCATATACATCAGCGGCAGGAAGGCGACGATGGTGGTCAGCACTGTGGCTGATACGGGGCCGAGCAGCTCATGGGTTCCGGTGATCACGGCCTCTTCGGGCGGCAGACCCTGTTCCATATGCCAGGTGGCGTTTTCGCCGATGATGATGGCATCGTCCACCATCAGGCCGAGCACCATGATAAAACCGAACATGGTCAACAGGTTCAGTGTCACACCGGAGAGAAACAGCACCAGCAGGCCGGAGAAAAAGATGATGGGCAGGCCCCAGGCCGTGGTCAGGGCCACGGCAGGGCGCAGGAAGAGCATCAGGGTAAGCAATACCAGGGCAAGGCCGATGGCGCCGTTCTGGGTGAGCACGCCAAGGCGCAGGCGGGTGATGGTGGACATGTCGTTGTACACGCGGACATTCACACCTGCGCCGTATTTCTCCGGCACTGTATCAAGGTAAGCGCGCACGCGATCCACCAGTTCAATGATATCGCTATCACCTTTTTTCAGCACGATCATATTCAGCGCCGGATCACCCTGCGCGCCGACATAACGTTCTGCTCGCTCCAGCGTCTGGGTGACCTCGGCGATATCGCCAAGGCGAACCACTTGGCCCAGGTCGTTGGCGCGCAGCACAAGATTCGCTGCATCCTGTGCCGAGGTGAATTCGCCGGTGATGCGGATAATGCGTTGCCCATCGGGAGCTTTCAGGCGGCCGCCGGGCGCATTGATATTCCAGCCGCGAATCAAGGCAATCAGATCATTGGTGGAGATGCGTTGCTGACGCATTTTTTCCGGGTCGGGAACGATGCGGATTTCCTCCTTGCGATCCCCCTGAACGAGTATTTTGGCAACGCCCTTGAGACCCAGCACATCGTCCTCAATTTTGTCGCCCAGCCGTTTTAGCGTCAGCGGATCGAAATCGCCGAAGATGGAGAAGGTGAGCACCGGCGCCTGCTCGGATTTAATCTCGGTAATCACCGGATCGGCAGGTAGATCCAGCGGCAAATCAGCGCGGTTGATGGCCTGCTGGATATCGGAAACCAGCCGCGAGCGATCCTTGTAGTTCGGATCCACCTCGATGGTTATCTGCATGGAGCCGGCGAAAGCCGTGGCGCGAATAACATTGATGCCGTCGATGCCCTTGAGTTCCCGCTCAATGGGAGTGAGCAGCAGTTGCTCAACTTCGCGGGGTGCAGTGCCCGGGTAGACTGCTACCACGACAATTACATCGAAATTAACGCTGGGGAAGGCCTCTCGCTGGATATTGGCGCCGGCGTATATGCCACCAGCCAGCAGCATCAGGGATAGCAGGTTGACCAGCAGGCCGTGGCGCACGAAGAAGGCAATGGCGGTCTTCATGGTTGTCCTGCGCCTTCATGGAGTTCGATGCCGAGATCTTTCAACAGGCTGCCCTGAGCCCAGGCCAACTGGTAGTGCGCCAACTGCAGGGTCAGTTGTTGCAGTCGCTCCTGCAATTCGGCATTGCGCAGCTCGCCCTCGAATTGCACCACTGTTGCCGTATTCGAGCGCCCTTCGCGGTAACGACTCAGTTCAGACTGATATTTCTTCTGCTCGGCAATTGCCTGCAGGCGTGCCATGCGCAGGCTCGGAATGCCGGTATCGATGGCATTGATGGCTGCGGACAGATCATCACGGATTTGTTCCAGTGATTGCTGGCGCTGATCGCTCAGGCGCTGTCGTGCCAGCTCCGCCTTGCGGATGGCTGCTTTCGCGCTGTTGCGGCCCAGACTGTCCTGCATCTCCAGCGACAGGGATGCGAAGCGGTCGTTTACCGAGAATCCTTGTGCCGCAGCAGGGGCCGGTTTGCCATCCAGGGAGCGTGTGCCGAGCTGTGCCACGACATCCAGTTGCGTGCTGTCGATATCCTGTGCTGCGGCGAGATCGGCCTCGGCTGCTTTCAGGCGGGCATCCACAGCCCTGACATCGGGGCGCTGCACGAGGGCTGTTTTTTCAGCCGCGTCGATGTCGGGAGTCGATGCGCTTGCCGAAAGTGGTGGCAGGGTCAGGGAAATATTCTGACCTGTTTTGCGCAGCATCAGGCGACTTAGGGCGCTTGCATCCATTTGCCGTGCCGCATGCGCGCGTTGCAGGTCGGTCTGGCGTGCCGCGAGAAGTGCCTCGGCCTGCAAGGCCTCGGCCTGTTCGATCAGACCGAATTCCTGCCGGTATTTCTGATAGCGCAACACCTGACGGGCACGCTCGACAGCCTGCCGGGCGATGGTGACGTTGATGTCATCCGATGCCAGACGGAAAAAGGCATTCAGTGCCGACAGGGCCAGCGTACGGGCGACGATATACTCGCTTAGGCTGGCTGCCTCTGTTTTCGCCTGTACCGATTCGAGGCCCAGCGAATAATCGGGGCGGTCGGCACCGCGCAGCAGGGCATGGCGGTAGGTGACATCGATTTGCGAACGGTAGGCCGGGTTGAAGCGGGCCAGTTGAGCAGCCAGGGGTGAAGTAAAGGCCTGACCGCTGCGCGAATAGCTGGCCTGTATCCCCAGCGTATCGCCATTGCTCAGCGGTTGGCTGATCCCGCCATTGATTTGCAGTATGCGGTTTTCGGCAGCCTGAAAGTCGCTGGCTACCGGTATCTGTTCGTCGCTGCCGCTGATGCTGCCGTTGATGCTGGTGTCCAGAAGTCCCTGCACCCGCTGCTCATCCGCAGCAGCAATGGCAGTGTCGGTTCGGCTTAGGCTGAGATTAGGGTTCTGTTGCAGTACTGCCTGCACGACATTGCTCAGAGAGAGTTCCTGTGCATCAGCCTGGGCAGAAAAGCAGAGCAGCGTCAGGCAGAGTGGGATGTACGGGAAGCGTATCAAGGATCTGGTCTGTCAGCCGAGGATCAGGGTGCTAGGCCCTTTCCATGTACTCGCCGGTCTCAGTGTTGACCTTAATCTTCGTGCCTGCTTCAAGATACGGTGGCACCATGATCGTCGCACCGGTTTCCAGTTTGCCTGGCTTGTAGGATCCGGTTGCTGTCTGACCTTTGATGGTGGCATCGCATTCCACCACTTCCAGCACCACGGTCTGTGGAAGTCGCACGTTCAGTGCCCGCACGTCATGAAATTCGACGATGACCTCGGTTTCCGGCAGCAGATAGGGGGTGATATCTTCCAGAAAGGCAGCATCGAACTCGATCTGTTCGTAGGTTTCCTGATCCATGAAATGGTATTTGCCGGTATCCTCGTAGAGGAACTGCATATTGCGTTGTGACAGGGTGACCTGTTCGACACGCTCGGTCGAATTGAAGCGCTTGTTGGTTTTATTTCCGGTTTCGATGTTGCGCATCTCAACCTGCATACAGGCCACGCCTTTACCGGGCGTCACATGCTGGGTTTTCATGACGCGCCAAAGATTGCCATCGACTTCCAGTATCATTCCCTTGCGAATACTTGGGGCATTGATTTGCATGGTTTTGCTCCTTAGTGTCGTAGCCTTACCGTCGAAAAACAGCGCTTTTACTGCCTATCAGGTGTGGGCGCGACCATAGCCAGAACGCCCTGTGCGGGCAAGTGGAGGCTTGATGCTATTACAGGATGCAGTGGATGGCTTCGTGCGCACTCAGAACTCGAACAGCGCCGACCATGGACAGGCTGCCGAGGCCTGCATGGAACATCTGACACACTATCTGGTTGCCTACTCGGACCTGTTTGATGAAGAGGTGGTGGAATCCGACGATTGGCAACTCGACGAATGGGAAGAGCAGCTTGATTCGCACATGAATGAGCTGATGGACGGTGATATCGAGCCGCCCCTGTCGGTGTATGATCTTAAACTCGAACAGCTTGAAGCCACCCATATCCGCGAATTCTTCGGCTGGTATCTGCCGCGTGAACTGGGTGGGGATGTTGGTGCTGTGGTTGAGTTTGCCGCAGTGATGCGCGACTGGTGGTTGTTTCTGAACAAGAGCGGGCGCATGGATGCAGCGCAGCAGATCGGTTTTCTCTCCGTGCTGGCCGATACCGAACCGGATGTGGTGCGCGTGGTTAAGGCCGCCCATCTCCTGTTTCATTATGTGCGACTCGCACACGGGTTGCCTGAGCATGCGCGCAGTTCCGGTTTTTCCCGCTTTGCCGAAGGGCATGCGCGCATTTCCAGAGTGGAAGGCGAACAGCTTTGGCTGCACTTCGATTCACAGGAGGAGCGCATCGGGCCCGTTGTGCTTTCTCCCGAGATTGCCGGGCTGCTGCATGAGGGCGATGTGCTGGATGTTGAATTGGGTCAGCGGGGCGGGGTGTGGATCATGGTGGATATCGGTCCGATCTATCCGTCCTCAATCTATGTCGAAGCCGAAGAATTCGAGCACCTTGCCAAGCTCACCTGATCGTTCATAAACCTAAAGAAGTTTGTTGAGCCATGCGCCGATGGCGGCGATTTCCTTTGGGCAGACCTGATGTGCCATCGGATAGCTGTGCCAATCCACTGCCATGCCCAGCTTTTGCAATCTGTCGTGCGAGGCTTCACCGAGGCTGAAGGGGACAACCGGATCGTTGATGCCATGCGCCATGAACAATGGCGTGCCCAGCGCTTCGCGGCATAGATGTGTCTTCAGTTTGTTTGGCAGAAGCAGATAGCCGGACAGAGCCATGATGCCGCCCAGTGCTTCTTCCTGAGCCAGCCCGACATGCAGAGCCATGGCTGCGCCCTGCGAAAAGCCGGCCAGGACGATGCGCGAGGCGGCAATGCCATTCATTTGCTGTTGCTCAACAAGCAATTGCACAGCCTTTGCTGAGGCGGCGATACCCGCCTCGTCGTGCTCGATGCCGAGATCGGTTTGGCGGATGTCATACCAGGCAGGCATCACATAACCACCGTTGATGGTCACCGGCATGGCCGGAGCATGTGGGAAAATGAAGCGGATGCGCGCCTCGGGCTTTAATCCCAGTTGCGGTACAATCGGTTCGAAATCGTGCCCGTCGGCACCCAGGCCATGCAGCCAGATGATGGCGGCATTGGGCTCGGGAACTGTTTCAACGGTCAGGTGCGGCAGGATGTGCAGGTTCATGGGGCGATATTGCCCAATCAGCATGCCTCTGTCTGCACTCCCTGACTGAGGCTTCAGATGTAAGTAAACAGTCGTAGCAAAAATGCTTTGTCGGCGGCAGGTGTTGTGGTTCAATCCGGCGATGTCAAAACACATCCATATTCTGGGTATTTGTGGTACTGCGATGGCGGCGATTGCGGCGCTGGCCAGAGAACAGGGGTACAGGGTTAGCGGCTCGGATGCGGGTATCTATCCGCCGATGTCGGATTACCTGCGCGATCTGGGTATTGCTATTGCCCCTTTTGATGCGGCGAATTTGGAGCCTGTCCCCGATTTGGCCGTTATCGGTAATGCGCTCTCGCGCGGCAATGTCGAGGTTGAGGCGGTGCTTAATGCCGGCATCCCCTATACCTCCGGCGCACAGTTCATCGGTGATCACATCCTGTCCGGCCGGCATGGCGTGGTAGTGGCCGGCACGCATGGCAAAACAACCAGCGCCAGCCTCATGGCACATGTGCTGCAAACCGCGGGCAGAAAGCCCGGCTTTATGATTGGCGGTATCCCCGAGGATTTCGGTGGTGGGGCACGATTGGGTGAGGGCGAGCATGTGGTGCTTGAAGGGGATGAATACGACACCGCTTTTTTCGACAAGCGAAGCAAGTTCCTGCATTACCATGCGCGCACCCTGATTCTGAACAATCTGGAATACGATCATGCCGATATCTTCCCGAATCTGGAGGCCATCAAACTACAGTTTCACCATCTGCTGCGTACCGTGCCGGCCAACGGTCACATCATCGTCAATGCCGATGATGAAAATCTGGCCGATGTGCTCTCACGCGGCTGTTGGGCGCCGTGCACCTTCTTCGCGCGTTTGGGTCACGCCTCTGCCGACTGGCATTGGGAGGCATTGAAAAATGATGGCACCGCCTTCCGGCTTTATCGGGATGGCGAGCCTGTGATTGAAACATCATGGGGCATGATCGGTGTGCACAATGTTGCCAACGCCTGCGCGGTTGCAGCAGCAGCCTGTGATTTGGGCGTTTCTCTAACACAGATCAGCGAGGCTTTCACAACCTTCTCCGGCGTTCGCCGACGCATGACGCTTTCAGGCACAGCGCGCGGCATTCGCATCTTCGATGATTTTGCCCACCATCCCACAGCCATCACGGGCATCGTATCGGCAGCCAAGGCGGCGATGAAGTCTGATGGCAAGCTGTGGGTGATCGTTGAACCACGCTCCAATACCATGCGTACGCGCATCCACGAAAAGCGCCTGCCACTGTGTTTCGATGCCGCCGATGGTGTTATTTTCTCTCAGCCGTCCAGCCGCAACCTTGCCCCTGATGAGGTGCTGGATGCGCAGGGCGTGTGTGCCACCATTGGCCCGCATGCGCAGGTCTTGCCCGATGCTGCGGCCATTATCGATTATCTCGCCAAACATGCGGCGACGGGTGACGACATCCTGATCCTCTCCAATGGCGGCTTCGACGGTATTCATAAGCACTTGCTTGAAAAACTCGGTCAAATCACATGAGCCTGAGCGGGACGGCGATTCAGCTGCCATTTGCCATTCATGCGCTTGATCTGTTCGGTACGGCGGTGTTCGCGCTGACCGGTGCGCTGCGCGCCCTGACCAAGAAGCTCGATCTGATGGGTGCCGTGGTGCTGGCCATCGTCACAGCGCTTGGTGGTGGCATGATGCGCGATGCGCTGATTGGCAGGCATCCGCCGGCGGCCTTTGCCGATCAGGTTTATCTATTGATTGCTGCCGGGGTAGGGGTGCTGGCCTTTTTCTGGGGTCGACGTCTGCACGAGCAGGAAAACTGGCTGATTGCCTTCGATGCGGTTGGTCTGGGGGTGTTCACTTTGGTTGGCGCTACGGTGGCCGATCAGGCTGGTCTCGGTCCTGTGGGTATCCTGTTCATCGCTATGCTCACCGCTACCGGCGGCGGCGTGTTGCGCGCCATGCTGGTGGCCGAAATTCCCTTCATCCTGAAAAAGGAAATCTATGCCTCTGCCAGCCTGTTCGGTGCGCTGGCCTATCTTGGCTTCGTGCAACTCGGACTATCAGACGTATGGGTGATCTGGGGCGTTGTCCTTATCACCACCGGCACCCGCCTGCTCGCCTGGCGCATGAACCTGTCTCTGCCATCCGCCGAGGCCTAGCATTTTCTTCCCATCGGGTTAAAACGGCCAGATTCAGCCGAAACCAGCAGTTTGCATCACTCTTTAATACTGTTTTTGACTATCTTAATGCGTGAAAACTTGCTATAAATGCATACCAATCAAGCTGTGGTCTATGGACAGAGGGAGAGAAATCATGACAAGCAATGCATTGCTAAAAATTGCTGCCATCACTTGTCTGCTGGTCACAGGAGGCATTTGTCAGGCACATGCAGCGACTATTTCAGACTGGCAGGGATGCTATGCGGGGGTCAATGTCGGCTATGGTTGGGCCAAGGTTGATGGGACATCTTTATCGAATATAACCAATCCGGGCGCTATCCTGACCTACAACGAAGCAATTGGTGGAGACACTGCCAAAGGTGGTGCGATTGGTGGTCAGTTGGGCTGTGATTTCCAATATGCCAATTGGGTGCTGGGCGCCGCAACTTCTCTGGATTATGCTCGTATGTCCGGGAGCCATCTGTATATAAACGGTACGTCACCAACAAATATACTTAAGGATCGTATCAAGTCGTTGGGTACGCTTACCGGACGGGTCGGTTATTTGATTCAACCTAATACTCAGCCATATGTTAAGGCTGGATTTGCGTGGACGAAAACACGCCATTCAGACGGTGATCCGAATGCCTTCCCTAACAATCTGGGCGGCACCGGATACTCTGGAAGCACTGATGTGACGCACACGGGTTGGCTTGTTGGTGCTGGTGTTGAGCAAATGATACTGAAAAATCTATCGCTGTTCGCTGAATATGAACACATGGATTTTGGGGCACATAATGCGACCATCGTATATAGCGATGGCGGTATATGGACGTTCTCTTTCAAGCAGAAAATAGATACTCTCAGGTTAGGCGTTAATTATCACTTTTGACCTGAATTGACTGGCACATTTGAATGTCCAAGTGTGGACAGGCGGTCGATCAGGCAGGATTAGTTCGCTTTGTGTCCCGTTCATCCTGAAAAAGGAAATCTATGCTTCGGCCAGCCTGTTCGGTGCGCTGGCCTATCTCGGTCTTGGTCGGCTTGGTTTATCCGATAGATGGGTGATCTGGGGCGTTGTCCTCATCACCTCCGGTACCTGCTGGCATGGCGTTTGAATCTTGGCCTGCCTTCCGCGGATGCCTGATTTACTTCTTAATCGTTTTAATACAACAATGAACGGCAAGAATTGACCACAAGAGAGAATTCAGCAGGAGTGTTTTAGACTATTTTTTACACCCTCCGGTTAGTAAGTCGGCCTTATATTTCCTTACTCAAAGCCTTATTAAGCCAGAAGTAGCCACAAAGGGCTGAGAGCGTAGATGCCACAATAATGCCTAGACGTTCATCGAAAAGGAGGTTGTCTCCACTGCTTTCGAAAGCGAGTGAACCGATAAATAAACTCATCGTAAAACCGATACCGCAAAGCAGAGAAACGCCATAAATCATTGACCAGTTCACGTTGGTTGGTAATTTGGCCAGACCTGTTTTTACCGCCAGCCAGGCAAAGGTGAATACACCAAGCTGCTTGCCTATAAATAAGCCAAGCGCGATACCAATTGTTGCCGGATGCAATATCTCTTCGATACCCATCGCACTTACATTCAGTCCTGAGTTGGAAAAGGCAAAGATAGGAAGGATCGCAAAGGCGACAATGCTATGCAGATCGCGCTCCATGTCCTTGAGTGGCGAACGACCACTCTTCGGTTCACGGGCCAGAGGAATAAACATCGCCAGAAGCACGCCGGCAAGCGTGGCATGTACACCTGATTTCAGCACAGCCACCCACATCACCAAGCCAAAAAGTAGATATGGCGTCAGCTTGTAGATATTCATCCTGTTGAGTAATGCCAGCGCTACGATACAAACTGCACCCACGATTAGGCTTATGGCCGAGATGTTACTGGTGAAGAAAATGGCAATAATGATAATTGCACCGATGTCATCGAAGATTGCCAGCGATACGAGGAATGTCTTCAGTGCCAGCGGAACACGTTTGCCCAGCAGGGTTAGAATGGCGAGTGCAAATGCGATGTCGGTAGCGGTCGGAATAGCCCACCCCTTCAGAGCAACCGGATCGTGACCATTCATGAGAATATAGATTAAAGCAGGTGCAACCATCCCGCCAAGCGCGCCAAATGCAGGAAGTGCAATTGCCTGTGCGCTGGCAAGTTCACCTTCGAGGATCTCCCGCTTCAACTCCAGACCAACTACAAAGAAGAAAACTGCCATCAATCCATCATTGACCCAGAGCAATAGTGGTTTGGCAATCTGAATTGCTCCGACGCGAATCTCTACGGGTGTATCAAGCAGTAAATCGTAGTAATTCGAGAATGGAGAGTTCGCCAGAGCTACGGCAAGCAGTGCAGCAATAATCAGAAGGATACCGCTTGCTGATTCGAGCTTTAAAAATGCTTTAATCGCTGAAACCATTGATCCTCCACAAACATGCAAGATGAATGTTGCGTTGTATATGGTTAAAGCTAAGTTAAAAAAATTGGTGACAAGTGGTCGAACGATCTGGGTTGCTGAAGCCTGCCCGTCAGAAGGCGGCTGTTAAGCTCTCGCAGGGCAAAGATGCGCAGCTGCCACTACCTGAACGCCGATTGCGCCGCTAAGCTACGCACCCATGCGATATTCCCAGTCCTTTTTCCCTACCCTGCGCGACGATCCGGCTGACGCCGAGGTTATCTCGCACAAGCTCTTGCTACGTGCGGGTTATATCCGCCGCGTCACCTCGGGTGTTTACGATTTTCTGCCGCTCGGCCTGCGCGTGATGCGCCGCATCGAGGCTGTGGTGCGTGAGGAAATGAATGCTGCCGGTGCCCAGGAATTGCTGATGCCGATGGTGCAGCCGGCTGAGCTGTGGCAGACCTCCGGGCGTTGGGAGAAGTATGGCCCTGAATTGCTGCGTTTTACCGACCGGCATGAGCACACCTCATGTCTCGGGCCAACGCACGAAGAGGTGATTTGCGATCTGGTAGCGCGCGAACTGCGCTCCTACAAACAGCTGCCGATGAATCTGTATCAGATTCAGGCCAAGTTCCGTGACGAAATCCGGCCCCGTTTCGGCCTGTTGCGCGGGCGAGAGTTCATCATGAAGGACGCATATTCCTTCCATGCCGATGAGGCTGATCTGGCGCGCGAATATCAGAGCATGTTTGCGGCTTATCAAAGAATTTTCAGCCGTTTTGGCCTGACCTTCCGTGCTGTGGAGGCCGATACCGGCTCCATCGGCGGTAACGATTCGCACGAATTCCATGTGCTGGCCGATTCCGGCGAGGATTTGATCGCACATTGCGGCGGTTGCGATTATGCAGCCAATGTCGAGAAGGCTGTTTCCGGACGCGATGCGGCGAGCGGTTTGGCGGGCGAGCTGGCTGACGTGGCCACGCCCGGTGCGAGCAGTATTGAAGATGTGACAGCGTTTTTGAAAGTGGACGCTGCTTTGCTGGTTAAAACGCTGGTGTATCGCATTACCGGCGGCGAGATGGATGGACAGGTGCTTGCCGCCTGCGTGCGCGGCGACGATCAGTTGCAGGAAGTGAAACTGCTGCATGCACTTGATGCCGACAGCATCGAGATGGCGGACGAAGCCGGCATTGTTTCGATTGGTGGCGTGGCTGGTTTTGTCGGCCCGCAGAATCTTGCCTGCAAGGTGTTTGTGGATGAAAGCCTGCGCGGCGGAACAGGGTTGGTGGCCGGCGGCAATAAGCGCGATGTGCATGTGTGTGGTCTGGATATGGCTCGTGATGTGGCAGCAGCTACATTCGCCGATTTGCGTGAAACGCGGGCAGGGGATAGCTGTCCGAAATGCGGCGGAACGATGGCGCTGTCGCGCGGCATTGAGGTTGGCCAAGTGTTCGCGCTGGGCAAGCGGTACACAGAGCCGATGAAGGTGCGCTTCCACAGTCAGGAAGGCAAAGAGGAAACCGCGACGATGGGTTGCTACGGGATCGGTGTGTCGCGTCTGATGGCAGCGATTGTCGAGCAGTGTAACGACGAGAATGGTATCGCCTGGCCGCTGGATATGGCGCCCTTCCATGTGGCCCTGATCGGCATGGGCAAGGGCGAGGAAGTGGAGCAGGCATGCGCCGGCTTGTACAAGGATTTGCAGGCCGCAGGTTTCGATGTGTTGTGGGATGAACGCAATGAACGTCCGGGTGTGAAATTCAAGGATGCTGAATTGCTCGGTTTACCGCTACAGCTGGTGGTTGGTGATCGCGGTTTGAAGGAAGGGGTTGTTGAACTGGGAGCACGCGGTGGTGCGCGTGAGAGCGTACCGCTGACGGAAGCCGTGGCGAGACTCGTCGGACTGGCAGAATCCATCCGCGGAGCGGCACACTGAACGCAGACGAACTGCGCGCCCGTCTCGGAGGCATGCCTCCGAAGGCAATTCTGGCAGGCATCATGATCCTGGGGTTTGTGGGTACGCTGCCGCTCTGGCTGGCCGGAACGCAGGAGCAGAAGCAGCGCATGGAGCAGACCACGACAACCATACAGATGATCCAGAAGACAGTTGGCAACATCGAGCTTCAACCCGAGGAAGAGGAGCGCCTGCGGCATGATTTGCAGGTCAAGCAGGTTGAGCCGCCGAGTTTCGAAGAGACTGTATGGTTGACGGATATGAAGCAGCTTATCCTGCCGCAGGTGCCGGATGAGCATGAGGCCGAGACCATTGCCCGCTGGGTTTATATCTATAGCCAGCGCTTCGATCTCTCGCCCGAGCTGGTGCTGGCGTTGATTGCGGTTGAGTCACAGTTTGATCATTTTGCGGTGAGTAATGTCGGGGCGCGCGGCTTGATGCAGGTGATGCCATTCTGGAAAAAGGAACTCGGCAGCAAAACCGACAATCTGTTTGAGATTGAAACGAATATTCGCTATGGCTGCGCTATTCTTCGTATGTACAAGGATCGCTATCATAGCCTGACGCGGGCGCTGGCTGCCTATAACGGTTCGCTTGGCAGTCAGCGTTATCCGAAAAAGATATATGCGGTGATGAAGCGTTTCAAAGCCAGTAGCGACGATCTGTAACCGGAGCCAAGCCTGTTGTTCCGTATTGTGGAGGCAATCGCTTTATTGGCAAACACAAGCGCCTTCACAAGACTGTAGGATGAAGGGATGACGTTATCGTTGTCATCCGTAAGTTGCGTGATATCTTGCGCAACCTTTTCGCGAAGCAGCGAATGAGGGGACACAGATGATGGAAGGGTGGCCGAGCGGTTGAAGGCACCGGTCTTGAAAACCGGCAAGGGGCAACTCTTCGTGGGTTCGAATCCCACCCCTTCCGCCAGTTGTGATTGAGAAAGTGTTGGATATATTGCCGGAAGGCTTGGTAGAAGGTGCGGGGTGGGTGAGAACCCGCGATTGTGGTTCGACAAATCGGCATGCTGATTTGAACGCCACTTGTGGCGGCCCGCAGGGCGAGGGCAAAGCCCGAGTAATCCCACCCCTTCCGCCAGCTGGATTTGGCATTAGCCGCTGGCCCTGTTGGGCTGGGTGGCAAAACAATTTGGGTTCGGCGGGTGCAAAAGTGTTTTTTCTTGTTAAACTGCGCCGCGCCTCGCACGAGGTGTTAGATAAGTGCATGGAGAGATGGCTGAGTGGTCGAAAGCGGCACCCTGCTAAGGTGTTATACGGGTTACCGTATCGAGGGTTCGAATCCCTCTCTCTCCGCCAGTTTGCTGGCCGGGATTGCTGAATGATGTTGTCATTACTCGGGATTGCCGGTCATTTTAAAAACCTGTGTTTTGTTTTGCTTGTCGTTTCCACGCCTATGTTGCTGAATGGCTGTAGCGATGAAAGAACATCACAGATTGATTGGCAGTTACCGCTTGCAGCGCCCAATGATCCACATGGGGCGTCGGCCAATCAGATGCTTCCACAGTGGGCTGAGCTTGCTGTGGGAAGCGCAGAACTTGTGCTTCTGCAGAAGGATACGGCGCGTCTATTTGCCGTAAAGCTTGAAAGCGGGCTGGAAGTGGATTTCCAGGACATGCATTTTCGTCTTCTTGGTTTGGCCAATGGCTTGCGTATGAAGTCCGGGTCTTACATTGACGATAAAAATGTGTATAATCCCGCCGCATTCGTGGAGGTCAGCCGGGAAGGTCGGCAGATTTACCGTGGATGGCTGTATCAGGAGTTTCCCGAATTATTCGGTCCTGATATGGAAAACTGGAAACTATGGTTGCGTGGACTGGTGATTAGCCAGAAAGATGAGCCACACGATGAAGTAGTTTCCGAAACAACAGGCACGCGCCCGTAGCTCAGCTGGATAGAGCATCAGACTACGAATCTGAGGGCCGGGCGTTCGAATCGCTCCGGGCGCGCCAGTTAAATCAAGGGTCTAGCAGAAATGCTAGGCCCTTTTTTATTGTTGTTCGTGCTCATGCAACACGCGGCAATGCCAGCCAAGGTTGATTGGACGTGCGGTTCTTACTATGGTTATTCGCTGATGATGAATGGGCCTTGCTTCGTCCACTTGCATATCGAAGGTTTTTTCTGCGCAAGGGACGGGATTAAGGGGGAGATGCTGATGCAACGCGCGTACTCACATGGTCGGAAGCAGGCGGATGCGGCACGCGTTCTGGTGGTCGATGACGATGTTTTGACCCGTAACTATCTTTCTTTGTTGTTGCAAAGGTGGGGCTATGAGGTAGTCACCGCTTGCGATTTATCTTCTGCAAGGAAGGCCTTGGGCGATGCGGTTTTTTCCCTGACTTTGATTGATCTGATGTATCCCGGGGATGATGTATCGGGTTTCGATCTTGTTGAATTGATCAGAGCTCAGCAGCCGGCGTGTGCGGTGATGATTATAACCTCCGATCACACTGCTGAAACCGCTGTTGAAGCCATTCGCCTGCGGGTGGATGATTATTTTCTGAAACCAATAAAATCCAAGGAATTACTGTCTGCGATTCAACAGCTTAAGGATGTATCAATCTCTGCTAATTCGGAAATATCTGCCGCCGGAGTGGCCTTTTCTGGTTTGACGCTTCGTGAGAAGGCTGTGCTACAAATGTTTCAGCAAGGCTATAGCTATAAGGAAACAGCGCGTATTCTGCATTGCAGTGTCGCAACAGTGCAGACGCACGCCAAGCATATCTATCGAAAAATGGGTGTGCATTCGCGCGCTGAGGCGGCCCATGAGGGCTTGCGTCTGCGTCTGATCAAGCCTTGAAGGTGTAAGCAGTCATATTCCACCGTCTTTAGCATATTTTCGATGAAAGGAATCACTGCACGGCCTGTGTCAGAAAATCATATTGTGCATTCAATCACTTCATGTTTGCTGGATGCTGCTCAATAGTTCACCCTACTGGCGAATGGGTCGAAGAATCCTTACAATCAGCACCTGTATTGATTAGATGAGGGGAGTTTATGGCACATGAAGCAATTTGGTTACGACTTTTCCGGCCCAAGCTTGAATGGGTGGAGGATGCGTGTGCGCTGTGCGAGAAGAATCCGTTGTTTCAAAAGGTGCCACGCAAGTCGATCAGTTGGCTGGTGTCGCGCATGCATCCCCGCAGCTACAGTGCGGGAGAGCCGATCATCGGAATGGGTAATGCGGGAGCCGGCGCTATATTGATTCTGTCCGGCGAGGTGTCAGTTCAAGCCAATGGCGTGGAATTGGAACGCATGCACCGTGGTGACCTGTTCGGCGAGGTGGCGCTGGCTGCGGATTTGCCGCGCACAGCCGAGGTGGTGGCTGTACTGGATTGCGAACTGGTTTTCTTTTTGCGCTCCGATTTGCAGGAGTGGCTGGCCATTATGCCTAAAGAGGCGGCCCGACTGCTGCAGAACCTTTCCAAGATGCTGGCTCAGCGCTTGATGGAAAAAAACAAGATGATTACAAAGCAGGGTGATTGATGAATAGAATGGTTATGGCCGTTCTGATGCACCCGGCCTCGTTGGCGGCGATGGTATTTGCTGTCGGCCTGGGAGCGGCATGGATTTTTCTTTCTGTTGCCTCTCCTATTCTGTTCACGCTTGCTTTGTCGGCCATGTTTTATGCAGCACTTTCCCCTACGGTGGATAACCTGGTGCGCCGCGATATTGAGAAATCAACAGCTGTCGCTATCGTCATGGTGGTTGTGGTGCTTCTTATGCTGACACTGACAGCGTTGCTATATCCTCTGATCAGCCACCAATTTGAGACATTCTCGAGCCGTGCCGGCCAGTTGGACGAACGTATTCTGGGATTGTGTCTGCAAGTGGATACCTGGGTGCGCACGCATCTGGGCTTCGGTTTCGATCCCGAGAAGGTGGCTCTGAATGCGGTGCATGATCTGACGATGCGTGCCGGAGCAATGAGCAGCTCGGTTAGTTCCTATTTTAATGATGTTGCGTTTTCCCTCCTGCTGGTGCCGCTTGTCACCTTTTTCCTGCTCAAGGATTATCGCATGCTGCGCAGCGAGGCGATGCAGGCTCTGCCCAATCGATATTTTGAGCTTGGCTGGATGGTATATAACGTGGCAACCAACCAGTTGCAGAATTATGCGCGTGGCATCTTCATTCAGGCGCTTTCCATGTCTTTGATCTGTACCGTAGGTTTCTGGCTGGCAGGCATTGAATATGCACCCGTGCTGGGTCTGTTGGTCGGCCTGCTCAACTTGATTCCTTTCTTCGGTATTTCACTGGCCAAAATTCCACCTGTACTGGTGGTGCTGCTGTCCGACCAGCCGGACTTTTTATCCGTGGTACTGGCCCTGTTGGTTGTTTTTGTGGCGCAGACAGTGGACAACCTCTATCTGATGCCGCGCGTGGTTGCCAAATCGGCAAGCTTGCACCCGCTTACCGTTATGCTGGGTGTGATGCTGGCAGGTTATTACTATGGTTTTATCGGGCTGATACTGGCTGTTCCTGTTATTTTTTCGATGAAAGTGATATACAGCGAACTGTTAAGGGGATTCAAGCACTTCGGCCCCCAAAAAACCGGTTTTAGCTGATGAAGTAGGTGGGAGGGGGATTTTGGGAGAGGGGTTGATGAAGATATTTATGTTTCGATTGCTGTTTTTGCTTGTCTTGCTGCCTTGGGCTGAGCCACTGTATGCGGCGGAGAATTTGGTGTCGCAGGGTGTGGCACAATACAAGGATGAAAGTTTCGAGGAGGCTGCTGTCACGCTGCAGAGGGCGTACAAGGAGCACCCCGACAATTACGAGGCAGTGTTCTATCTGGGCATCAGCTACATGCAGATGCTTGAGTTCGAAAAGGCTCGTGTCTACCTGGAAAAGGCGGCCACCATGCAGCCCGACGATGCCAAGCTAGGTGTCTACCTGGGTGAGGCATTTTACAATCTGCATGATTACAAGTCTGCCGAAAAGGCGCTGGAAACGGCGATTGCCAGCGGAGTCAATTCGGCGCGGGCGCATTACTTCCTTGGCATGACCCGATATGCCCAGGGTAACTATGCACAGGCCGTGGAATCGTTCGAGCATGCCATGCAGCTGGATGAGGCGATGAAGGTCAAGGCGCTGTACCTGACGGGGATGGCGTATAGGAATATGGGGGATCAGCAAGCTTCTGCAAGAAAATTCAGCGAGGTAAAACAATTAGCCCCCGACAGTTATGAAGCCACGCAGGCGGATGCGATGCTCAGACAGCCGCTTCCATCTCAGAAGAATTTTAATGTAAGTGTGACTTTGGGAGAGCAATACGATAGCAATGTGGTGCTCCAACCAGCAAGTAATGTCGCAGGACTTCTGGTGTCACGATCTCGCGATTATGTTAGTACGGCGGCATTGAATGCGGTTTATAACCAAAAGGTTGATAATCATATCGGTTTTGCCGCCTCCTATGGGTTCAGTCAAAGCTTGCACCGGAAATTAACCTTCTATGATGTGCAATCGCATCATGTCGATTTCACCCCTTACCTTAGTTTGAAAACGGATCAGGCTTTTATGCGTCTGAGTGCGGATGGAATTGGGGTGGATTACCGGCGCTATATGGTCGGTTTTGGTGTCATGCCGGGCTATGTACATGACTTTGGTGATAATCAGAAGGGGACAACACTGGTAGGCTTTCAGCGCAAGTTGTTTTATCCGTTTGCCAAGGATGGCGACCCGATAAGCCTCGATCCGAGCGAAAACCGCGATGCCAATAATTTTCTGATTGGCTACACCTACGTTTGGAATGCGCCGCAGCAGGGCAGGGTGCTTAGCCAAGTATTGCAGACGAATGGAGCCAGCCTGAGTGCTTCCTATTTTTTTGATGTGGAAAAGGCCGGTGGCAATAACTGGAGTTATTTTGGGCATCATGCCACGTTGTCTTTCAGCTATCCGGTTTGGGATCGGGTGCAGTTAACAGCAGTGGCTGATCAAAACCGGCAGGTATATCGCAATATTAATACATTTTACAATATTAAGCGGAATGACGTGCTTACCACGCTTTCTCCTTCACTGGAATGGAAACCGGAGATGGGCGGCATTCTGAAACTTAATTATTCCTACATGCGATCGATATCTAGCATCTCAGTGTATGACTATCGGCGGAGTATTATCACAGCCAGCTTCGAGGGGGGATTTTGATGTTGTCTGTGATCTGCATCATAGCATCGGCACCTCTAATGCTTTTATATCGCAGCCTGAAGGTGAAATATATATGCGGCAAGATATCCGGAATCTTGCTGCGGTCTGGGTTATTGGTTGTTGTGGCTGGTTTCGAGCCAGGAATGGGCGAGGGAGACGTCTGATGAGTATGCGTGATTTGATGATGATTATGATGGCGGTTGCCTTTCTGTTTACAGGTGGCGCAGAAGCATGGGCTAAAGTAGCAGGCCACTTTACGCTGATTGAAGGGCGGGTGGATGTCCTGGTAAAAAAAGGTGACAAGACCATTCCTGTTAAGCTTGGGGATGAGGTCAGTGTTGGTGATATCGTGCGAACCAAGAGCAATTCGCGGGCGCAGATCACCTTGGTTGATAGCAGTCTGTTGAATTTGGGCGAAAGTTCGAGAATGGAAATTCGTCGCTTTGTTTTCGCCGGTGGCGCTGAAAAGAAGCGGGATGGCATGTTTCATCTGTTCCGTGGCCAATTGCGCAGCATTGTGCATCGCGACAAAGCGGACACTGAATTTAATTTCAAGGTGGAGACACCCACAGCGGTGGCTGCTGTGCGTGGTACCGATTACTCATCGAATGTGAGGTCCGGTTCCTTGAGCTATTTTGCCTGCAAAACCGGACAGGTGGAAGTTCACAACAGAATGAATATCGGTGCTCCCGTGCTTATAAATGCCAACCAGTTCACGCAGGTTGCTGTCGGATTTGCTCCGACACCGCCAAGAACAATTCCTCCTGCGATGATGCAAAACCTGTTCAATGATGCACCCGCAGGTGGAGCTCCTTCCGAGAAGGGTAAGACTGAAACCAAGACTGAGACCAAGGCCAAGGCTGAGGCAAAGACTGAAACCAAGACTGAAACCAAGACTGAGGTAAAGGCCAAGGTTGAGACCAAGGTTGACTCGTCCGCTAGTGCGTTGCCTGCCTTGCCTGAGGCTCCGGCCTTGTCAGCTGGCGGTGATGCCGCGCCATTGACAGGCACACCGACACTTCCGGGGGTGAGCTCAACGCCTGCGACGCCAGCAGCTCCGGTAGCACCTGTTGTAAATGTCGCTCCGGTGGTTCCCGTTACACCGCCGATTACCACTACAACTCCCTCAATATTAACCGCACCGGTAACGATTCAGGTTATCTTTTAACTGGAGGATGAGATGTTGCATATGAGAGATATTTCGATGATGAGGGTGCTACTTCTGTTACTGATCGCCATGGCAAGTGGTTGCGGCGGCGGTGGCGGCGATTCCATAGGTGTCAGTTCATCGAACAGTCTGGCCCATGTAAATCTTAGCTTTGCCGTACCAGGCCAGGTGGCAATGGCTCCTCACTCCGAAAGTCACTTTATCGCACGCTCGAGCACCTCAAGTTCAATTGATTTTCTGATCCCCGAAGCGCTGGCAGCGATTACTCCAGGCGGGATTGCATCAGCAGCAGTGGTCATCAATGGCACCGGTGTGACTGCGGTGAACGATGTGTTCAATGTCACCCCCGGCGTACTGGTTTCGCGCACCTATAACCTTCCCGTCGGCACAGTACCCTCGCTAAGCATTAAGGCATTCAGCGGGCCACTTGGCACTGGTACTCAGGTGTATCAGAGCACGCCGACGACGATTAATCTTGCCAATACTACAGCAGGTGCTGCAGTGCCTGTTGCGGTACAGATGACGCCGCTCATCAATGTGCCGCCAGTACCGACGTCTCCGGACATTATCGCTACAACGATTCAGGCGGCGAGTGTTCAGATTGCACCAAATGATCCAAACGCAGGCGATACACATACCTATGCCATCACAACGCAGCCAGCCAATGGCACAGCGGGGGTTAATGCCTCCGGTCTGGTGGGATATTCACCGACCAGTGGCTTTGTTGGCACCGATAGACTGACCGTAACGGTTACCGATCAGGGCGGTCTGACCGGTACAGTGTCGATTCCTGTGAAAGTGACCGATGCAACCCCTCCGGTGATTACACTGGTGGGGACGACTCCGGTGCAGGTAACGCAAGGAACGAACTATGCCGATGCCGGAGCTACTGCGACGGATAATATTGATGGCACGATCACAGCGAGCATTGTTGTTAGCAATCCGGTGAACACCTCAGTGATTGGCGCCTACAGTGTCACCTACGATGTTAGTGATGCCGCAGGAAATGCGGCAACTCAGGTTGCTCGGACCGTGAATGTTGTTGCGCCCTCATCCGCTGCTACCTATGTGTATGTAAATGATAATATCAGCGGCCCCAATACGGTTTCAGGTTTTACGATTAATCAGGCAACCGGTGCTCTTACAAGGATTGCCGGTTCACCATTCCCGGCATGTTTGCCAGGTAGTAGTTGTAGCGGTTCGTCAGGTCTTTATGCTGTCAATAATATCGCAGTTTCAAAGACGAAGAACCTGCTTTTTGCCTCCAACCGGGGCAGTGATACCATTTCCGTATTCAGTATCAATCCCTCCACTGGTGTTCTGACAGCTGCGCCGGGGTCGCCTTTTGCAAATGATCCAACAGCAACAATGAGTGGTGGGGGCTCAGTTGTGGTGAATCAATCGGGAACATTGCTGTTTGTCGGTAATGATAGTACGAACAATATCAGTGTGTTTTCCGTTGCTGCCAATGGCACGCTCACTGCAGTGACCGGTTCTCCGTTTACGACGATTCACACCAGTGGCGGGCTTACCATGGCTTCCGGCGTTGACGGTATCCGCCTGAATGATGCGGGCAGTGTTCTTTATGTCACTCCATCTGGATCAACTGTCGGGGCTTTCAGCGTCTCAGCAGGCGGCGCATTGACACCATTGGCATCATCGCCTTACACATCGGCTTCGGCAGCCACATCCATCGATCTGGATGCGGCCGTAGGTGTGGCTGTAGCGGCCGGCACATTAGGAAAAGTAGAAAGCTTCACAGTTGCTGCCGGAGGTGGTTTGACGTCGGTAACTCAGACATCCACAAACTCTGCGCTATTTACCGTGAATGCTGCGGGTAACCAGCAATCCGTTATTTTCACACCGGATGGTTCCAAGGTGGTTATCAGTGGTGGGAGCCGGGGAGGGGCTGAAAATATAGTTTCAGTCCTGAATGTTAGCGCAATTGGGCAGTTATCGGATGTCTCGGGCTCCCCATTTACAACAGCAAGTCCTTCTAAGGGTTATTCTGCGGTTCATCCCAACGGTCAATGGGTTTATGTCACGGAAACAGGGGCAACAAACCTTGTTGAATTTTTCACGATGAATGCATCTGGCTTTTTGACTTCGCAAGGAACCATCGCAGCTGGCGCTGCGGGCTCACATAATGGCATTGTGTTGTATTAAGCTCCAAGGAAAATGACGGGCTTCGGGAGATTATGTTCTGCCAGAGGAGGGATTCACCCTTGATTCTTCCCCTTGTTTGTCTGGTTGGTGGAGTGCTTAGGCTGTTGATATCCCGATACATGGGGTGGGTGTGCGTAGCTGGCTGAGCAAGCGGGCTCCTTACCTGCTCATCGGGTTTTCCGTGGCCTGTGTTTCACTTTATTTGACCTTCTGGCCGCCGGTGTTTGTGCAATACCTTGAGGCAACCGCCTTCGATGTGCGTGTGTTGTTGCGCGGAGAGCGCGATCCGGGTGACGAAGTGGTTATTGTCGGCATCGATGACAAATCACTGGATAATCTCGGTATCAATGTTTGGACGCGCTACCAGATGGCCGATCTGGTACGTGCCCTGACCGATAAATACGAGCCGGCAGTGATCGGCATCGACTACCTTTATCCGTTGCCCGAGGTTACGCCGGGACAGCTGGCTATCGAACGGATAGACCAGCATCTGAAGCAGGAAAAACGGGCGGACCCCGAGATGTTGTCCTTTGTCGAGCAGCAGGGACGCGAAGTGGACCCCGATCTTTCTCTGGAAACAGCGATTCGCGATGCCGGCAATGTTGTGCTGGCCTTTGCGCCTCGGTTTAATGTTGAATCTGCTACTGCGGTGGAGACTCACCTGCCCGACAAATTCTCGCGCAATGCCCTTGTTCTCCTCCGCCCATCCGACTATTACACCCCGATTATTGCCACGCATGCATTGACGCCGCTATCCCGCTTTGCCGATGGCGCTTTGTCGCTGGCCCATGTCTATACGCAATACGAGGCTGATGGTGCGATTCGCTGGGAGCCCTTGTATGTGAAGTTGCAGTTGGATGGTAATTATTATCCTTCATTCGGTTTTGAGCTGGTGCGCAACTACTATGGCCTGCATAGAGATGAGATCATGGTGATGCTCGGTGATCGCATCCTGCTGGGTGATGAGGAGCATGCCATTCTGACCGATTCTTCGGGGCGGGGCCTGATTAATTTTGCCGGTCCCGACGGGACAATCCCGAGGGTGTCGGCGATTGATGTCATTCAAGGCAAGGTACCTGAGGAGGCGTTGGCCGATAAAGTGGTGCTGATCGGCCTGACAGCTCTGGGTGCAGGCGATGTTCATGTCACGCCTTTTTCCACAATGCCCGGGGTAGAGAAGCAGGCCACCGTGGTTGAGAACCTGCTGCACGGTAATTTCATGGTGCGCGAGGAGATGACACTACTGCTCGGTGTTGTGTCCATTGTGGTCTTCTCCTTGTTGCTCACGCTGGCTGTATCGAGCTGGGGACCTTTAACAGGTGCGGCTATTTTTATTGGCATGTTGCTGGCGGAAGGCGCATTTGCCGAATTTCAGTTCCGTGAGTACAACGTGTGGGTCAACGGCGTGGTGCCACTGGCTTCGCTGATTGCTCTTTATTCCCTGTTGGAATCCTACCGTTTCTTTACCGAGGAAAAACGTTCTCGTCTGATTAAGGAGACATTTTCCCACTATACCACCGAGAAGGTGGTGAATGAGCTGATTGAGCATCCGGAATTGGCCGAACTGGGTGGTGTGCGCAAGGACATCACGGTGTTGTTTTCCGATGTGCGCAGCTTTACCACCTTTTCCGAAGCGCATACGCCTGAAGAAGTGGTGGCCATGCTTAATGAGATTCTGCATGCCATGACAGAGGTCATCATGCACTGGGACGGTACATTGGATAAATTCGTCGGCGATGAAATTATGGCCTTCTGGGGCGCGCCTTTGGATCAGCCGGATCATGCAGAGCGCGCCGTGCGCTGCTCGCTGCATATGCTTAAAAGATTGCAGGAGTTGCATGCCAAATGGGAAGCCGAGGGCAATCCCAAGCTGGATATCGGTATCGGTCTGAATACCGGAGATATGGTGGTCGGCAATATCGGTTCGGCAAGCCTGAAGATGGATTACACCGTCATTGGTGATGCCGTGAATCTAGGTGCGCGCGTCGAGGCGCTGACCCGCAACTACGCAACGCATCTTATTATCACCGAATTCACACACGAAAGAATTAAGCATCTGTTACCCGATGAGAACGGCGTGCAGCCGAAACCCGGGCTGGGGCATCTGCAGGTGGACCGCCTGGACGAGGTGAAGGTGAAGGGCAAGAACAAAGCGGTGGTTATTTACGGCCTGAAAGATCTGGACCTGCCCGATCTGGAAGCGGGGGTGGAAGCGGCAAAGAAGCAGCTGGAAGCGCCTCAATAGAGCTGTTCATACGGCTTGTATCGCAGGTGTTTTTCATCAGTCGGGCCGCTATCATTGATGCATGGCTATTTACGCAGTTGGCGACATTCAGGGATGTCTGGGAGCGCTGAAAAGTGTGCTCAGAAGAGTCCATTTCGATCCTGACCATGATGTCTTGTGGTGTGTTGGTGACCTCGTCAATCGCGGTCCGGAATCACTTGAGACACTGCGCTTTCTGAAATCTCTGGGAGACGCCTGCATTTGTGTGCTGGGCAACCATGACCTCTACCTGCTGGGGCTGGCTGCCAGTGGCAATATTCCCACGCGCAACAGCTTGGCCAATGTGCTTACTGCACCCGATAGTGAAGCCTTGATAGATTGGTTGCGCTGTCGGCCATTGCTTCATCATGATGCCAAACTTGGTTGGGCCATGGTGCATGCCGGCCTGCATCCGGACTGGAGTCTGAAGAAGGCGAAGAAACGTGCGGCCGAGGTGGAGGAGAAGCTTCGCGGTAAGAAGTGGAAAAAATTTTGTTTGAAGCTGCATGCCACCAGATTCCCGGATCGTGAGCCACCCAAGGGAGACAAGCTCCGGCCTGTGTTTTCAACAGCAGTGCTGACCCGAAGCCGCTATTGTACCAGCGATGGGCAATTCAACTGGTCGGTGAGTTCCGGGGACTCGCGTAACCGGCGCGACAAGGCGTGGTTCAATTTTAGTCGTCTGGCCTGGCAGAGGGATTGTAAGCTTATTTACGGTCATTGGGCTGCGAAGGGGCTTGTGCTGGATCAGGAGCATGTGCTGGGGCTTGATTCCGGCTGTGTGTGGGGAGGTTCCTTAACGCTGGCGCAACTGGGCACGCGCGGGCGCTACGCGATTGCCGTCAGTTATGAGTGCAAGGCCTGTCGCAATCCTTCCGGCAGAAGGTCGCAGGGGTAGAGCTAAAGGCTGGAAAATTCGGCGATAATGGGCGCGTGATCGGAAAAAAGTTTCTCTCTGTCGAGTATGCCAGCCGTGCAGGCATATTGGGCAAGGCCCTCACTGCAGATATGATAATCGATGCGCCAGCCAACATCCTTGGCACGTGCCTGCCCGCGATTTGACCACCAGCTATAGGCCTCGCTTTCAGGATTCAGATGCCGGAAAACATCGACAAAGCCACAATCCAGCCAGCTTGATAGCCATGCCCGTTCCTCGGGCAGGAAACCGGAATGGTTCTGATTGCCGCGCCAGTTCTTCAGATCGATGCGCTGATGCGCGATATTCATATCACCGCAGACAATAAGTTCCCGCCCATCAGCTTTCAGTCGCTGCATCAAGGGCAGAAAGCGCTCCAGAAAGCTCATTTTCACAGCTTGTCGAACACTGGCGCTGGAGCCCGACGGGAAGTAAACGCTGGCCACCGAAAGCTTGCCGAAATCAGCCATGATGAAGCGGCCCTCTGCATCCATGTCGCGCCAGTCAGTTTGCGTATCCAGTGCGTCCAGTCCGATATGCACAGCATCAGGTTTGCATCGCGCATACAATGCAACACCCGAATAACCGGGCTTTTCTGCGAAATGAAAATAATGGCTGTAGCCATCCGGCAAAGCCTCGGGGGGGATCTGCCCGTCCTGTGCCTTAAGCTCTTGCAGGCACAGCACATCCGCATCCTGTGCAGCAAACCATTCCCAGAACCCTTTGGCGGTAGCCGAGCGGATACCGTTCACATTGCTGTTGATGATTTTCAATTCGGCAAGCCTTACTCGGGCTGTTGCTTTGCAATCAGGGCGAGATAGTCAGCTTCGCTTTTGAGTTTTTCCACATCAGGCACGAAGACGGCCATATTGCCGCTTTGCAGATGATCCAGCCAGCCGCCCAGGAACTGTCGCCATGTCCTGTCCATCAATGCTTCGTCGAGCACTGCCTGCGGTCCGACATAGGCGGCTGATGAGGCAATCTCGCCGCGCACGGCGATGTTCAGGTTGCCGATGATGCGTTCGCTACTGCTGTCCAATACGCAGAAGTTTGCGCCTGCATCAAGATACAGCAGCCATGGCGTACCGGGCTTTAATCCGGCAATGGTATCCAGCATCTTGCTCAATTCAGGAACAGGCGGAGCAGTCAGGCGATGCTGGACGGCGTGGGTGTATATGCCGCGCAGCAGAAAATCAAAAGGGCCCGGCTTGCCGCGCATCACCAGGCCAAGGTCCTTGTCGCGCTGCATGCGGCAACCATTCAGCTTTTCGGCTTCATCGGGTGTAGCGAGTCTGGCATCGGAATCGATCAGCGCTTCGGCATAGGTACAGCTGCGCCAGTGCTGCATATCTTTTTGCAGGCGCCAGGCGTGTTTTCCTGATGCTTCCAGTGCATCAATGCTGAAGGTCCTATTCATCACTTCCCTTCGGACAGTCCACGATAGGCATGCGAGTTGCCGGGTCCAGCCGCAGGCAGAGCTTTCCCTGCAGCATGCGAATCAGATCCTCGCCAATCAGTTTGCCCCGCCAGCCGTGCAGGCAGGGGTTGTCCGGTAATTGCGACCAGTCCGGATGTTTGCCGTGGTTGGCCCATGAGGCGAGGGCGGCTACATCCGAACGGCTGGCCAGAATATTAGAGGCAATCTCGACCTCCTCTGAACGCAGGCGTACCAGCGTCATGAGAAGCTCCATGCGCATTTCCGTGCCCTCGCTGTGATTCGGTGCTGGCGGAGTGCGTGGCCAGGTCTCCTTATCGCAGTTATAGCCGCGCTGCCATGCGGCAATAATGTCGGCACCGAAACGTTTCGAAATGCCGCTATTCAGGCCACGTATTTGCGCCAGTTGTTCCTCTTTAAGATCAGTTTTTCGCGCCAGAGAGAGGAGTGGTTCATCCTGAATCAGGCGGCGACGCGGCATGTCCCGGCGCTGCACCTCTGCTTCACGCCATGCGGCGAGTTCACGCAGCACAGCAAGCTGGCGTGGCTTGAGGCGATTGGCGCCTTTGACGCGCCAGAAGACCTGATCTGCATGATTGGCGTAAGTATCTGGATCGCAGAGTACGCCCTGTTCCTCATCCAGCCAGTCGGAGCGTTTGGTGGCCTGTAGTTGTTCGCTAAGGTGCTGATAAACCGGGATCAGATAAATGACATCGTCGGCGGCATAGGTCAGCTGGTCGCTGGTCAGTGGTCGCTTCATCCAGTTGGTGAATGATTCACCCTTGGGCAGAGTCTTGCCCACGACCTTCTGCACCAGATTGCCGAAGCCGACCTGCAGGCCGTAGCCAAGCAGGGCTGCGGCAACCTGCGTGTCGAACAGGGGGAGAGGCAATTGCCCGGTTTTGTTGACGATGATCTCCACATCCTGCCGCGCGGCATGGAATACCTTGAGAATTGCCGGGTCCAGTATCACCTTCCACAGCGGTGCCAGATCCTTGATGGCCAGCGGATCAATGAGGTAGCAGACCTCTCGCGAGGCGACCTGTATCAGGGCAAATTCGGCAAAGTAGGTGGATTCACGATGGAATTCGGTATCCACACAGAGCATTGGAGCTTTCGCCAGTGCCGCACATGCCTCTTCCAGACTTTGTTCGTTGTCGATATAGGTAAATGATTTCAATAGCTTGCCCATGTGCACCAGCCTAACAGCATTATTACTCCTTTAGCTATCGCAAGGGCCGGAAACGAATCCGGTTGTTACGAAACAGTTCAAATTGTTTGGTTGGCACCTGAAATGGTGCGGCAGCCTCGATAGCGCGAACAAGCGAGGCATCAAGCGCAGCATTGCCGGATGACTCCAGTATTTTCACACGATTCACGCTTCCCCCGGGGTTGAGTACCATTTCAACCAGCGGATCCTGCATGTCGCTCCCGGCAGTCGGCACCTTCCAGTGGCGTTGCACGGCATCCTGAATCAGAGCGATATAGTGGTTGATCTCCTGCTCCGAGAGCTGGCCTGTAAATACATCGGCAGCCTGCGCATTGTTGCGTGGGGCCGATGATTTCACATCGGTTGAGGATTCCATGGGCTTGAACGGGTCGAAGTCGGCAGCCTGACTTGGTTTGGCCTTCGCCGCTGGCTTCGGCTTTGCCTGCGGAGCTTTAAGCACCGGTGGCTTTTCGGGTGCCGGCTTGACTGCTGGCTTGGGTGGAGTGATTGGTTTGGGTGGAACGACTGGCTTCGGTGGTTGGACAGGGGGGCGGGCACGCTTGATCAGCTTGTCCAGTTGTTGCGCCGAAATCATAGTGACCTGCACGCTTTGCGGATGAAACTCGAACGGTTTTTTCCACAGGCCGAGCATGAGAATGACGACGAGAATAAGCACATGCATGCAAATCGCGAACAGGACATCCAGCGACTGCAGATCGGCATCATCAGCACCGCGATTAGCGGTTTGGTTCGGTGACAAGTCCAACTTTCTCAATACCGGCTGAAGACAGCAAGCTCATAACACGTGCCACGTGCTCATAGGGGGTTTTTGCATCGCCACGGATAAAGACCGGCAGGTCTTTCTTTTCTTCACGGATGGCTTTGATGCGTGGCGCCAATTGCTCAAGTTTAACGGGCGTTTTTTGCAGAAAAAGATCGCCGTTCTTGCGGATGGATATAATCAGTGGTTCAACATTCTGCTGCATTGGTGGCGAAGCAGCGTCGGGCAGGTCGACATCCACACCCTGAGTGAGCAGCGGAGCTGTGACCATGAAGATGATGAGCAGAACAAGCATGACATCGACCAGTGGCGTGACATTGATCTCGCCCATCGGTTCGGTGTCCTTGTCCCATTTGCTGCTACCGGCCCACATGGTTTATTCCTTGATGTGGCGGGAAAGAATGTTCAGGAATTCTGAGCTGAACTGTTCCATGCTTGCGGCCATGCGCTTGAGATCGGAAGTGAACTTGTTGTAGGCGACAACGGCGGGGATGGCAGCAACCAGACCGAAAGCAGTGGCAACCAGAGCCTCGGCAATGCCCGGTGCAACCGCAGCCAGGGAGGTGTTCTTGGTCAGGGCAATATTCTGGAAGGCATTCATGATGCCCCACACCGTGCCGAACAGGCCGATAAATGGTGAGGTAGAGCCGACCGTGGCCAGAAAGGCCAGATTGCGTGCCATGCGCTCCAGTTCGCGCGACAAAGCGGCATCGAGCGAACGGCGGATGCCTTCAAGACCGCCGCCGGCGGTAATCTTGTCGCCGCTGGCCGTTGCCGATGCATCGCGCCTGTTGCGCATGAATTCGCGGTAGCCGGCCTGAAAGATATTGGGCAGGGCACTATTCGGGTAGCGCTGCGGGATGCCGGCCAGCACCGTGTCCATATCCTTGCCTCCCCAGAAGGCGGAGGAGAAGGCTTCGGCCTCGCGGCGGGTTTTGCTGTATAGGCGCCACTTGTTGAAGATGATGGCCCATGAGGTGACTGACAAAACCAGCAGCAGCACCAGTACGCCCTGCACAACAACGCTGGCATTCATAATCAGGGTCAGGATGGATAAATCATTACTCATGTTTGCTTCCTTGTTTCCTTGCCCGGGGAAAGGGCCTGTCCGATTTTATTCAGCACATCCTGCGGGATGCGGCGCGCCTGACCTTGCGTGTCGATGCAGGCCAGATTGATGTTGCCTTCAACCAGAATCTCGTTGTCGCGCATCACTGTCTGCCTGAAGCCGAGGCGCGCACCGCGCGCATGGGTGAGCTCCGAGTATACGCTCAGTGCATCGTTGAAACGTGCCGGACGGCGATAGTGTACATGTGCTTCGGTCACGGCAAACAATATGCCCGCATCGGACTGCAACTGATCCAGATTGATGCCGAAGCCGCGCATGAATTCAGTGCGCGCCCGTTCCATGTATTTGAGGTAGTTGGCGTAATACACCACACCGCCGTGATCGGTGTCCTCGTAGTAGATGCGCAGTTCAAAGCTGTGCCGTCCGCTACTCACAACAGAGAACCCTGTGAGCCCGGGCCCTGCGAACTACCCCCCGGCAGTTCACGCTTCAGATGCGCATAGGCCAGTGCTGTAGCCACGCGGCCGCGTGGTGTCCTGTTGATCAGGCCCTCCTGCAAGAGAAATGGTTCAATGACATCCTCGATGCTATCCCGCTCCTCGGCAATGGCCGCGGCCAGGGTGTCGAGTCCTGCGGGGCCGCCGTTGAATTTGTCGATCAGTGTGATGAGTAGTTTGGTATCCATGTAGTCCAGACCTATTTCATCGACATCCAGCCTGACCAGTGCTGCATGCGCAACCTCGCGGGTGACGACGGCATCATGTTCGATCTCGGCAAAATCGCGTACCCGGCGTAGCAGGCGATTAGCGATGCGCGGCGTGCCGCGCGAGCGGCGGGCGATTTCCATAGCCCCGGCTTCCTCGATACTGATATTCAGCAGGCCGGCCGAGCGGGTAACGATCTGTGCCAGTTCTTCCGGGGTGTAGAATTCAAGTCGCGCCACCACGCCGAAACGACCGCGCAGCGGGGTGGTGATCAGGCCGGTGCGCGTGGTGGCGCCAACCAGCGTAAAGCGCGGCAGGTCCATTTTAATCGAGCGGGCAGCAGGTCCCTGACCGATGATGATATCGAGCTGAAAATCTTCCATGGCTGGATAAAGGATTTCCTCGACCTGCGGGCTGAGGCGATGAATTTCATCAATAAACAGGACATCGCCTTCTTCAAGATTGGTAAGCATGGCAGCCAGATCACCGGCGCGCTCAATGACGGGGCCCGACGTGGTGCGGATATGCACACCCATTTCATGCGCGATGATATTGGCCAGCGTGGTTTTACCCAGACCCGGCGGGCCATAGAGCAGGACATGATCAAGTGATTCCAGACGGTTTTTGGCCGCCTGGATGAATATGGAGAGATTGGCGCGGTTTTTCTTCTGGCCGATATAATCATCAAGCCTTGTGGGGCGCAGGGCTGCATCCCAGCCGTCTTCGCCGCGAATGCCGGGATTTAGCAGCCGATCCTCATCGGTAGGCATCATGTCATTCGGGCTCATGCCACAGCCTTCATGGCGGCACGGAACATCGATTCAAGATCGCCGTCTTCGACATGCTTCATGGCGGCATCAATCTGTGCCGGTTTATAGCCCAGGTTGGCAAGGGCCGAGCGCACATCGGCAGCCACGGAGTTTACCGCCGGCCTTGCCGCTCCGGATTCTCCGCTGGGGAGTTTGCCCTTCAGCTCGAGAATCAGGCGCTGCGCCGTTTTCTTGCCGATGCCCGGTGTGCGTGCGATAGCTGCATCGTCGGCCGATTCGATGGCTGCCAGCAGTTGCTCCACACTCATACCGGAAAGTAGATTCATGCCCATGCGGGCTCCGATGCCCGAAACACCGGTCAACTGGCGGAACACAGCCCGCTCGCGCTGGTTGGCGAAGCCGAACAGCATCAACTGGTCCTCACGCACGTGGGTATGAATGAATAATTCTGTCTTGGCACCATTTTCCAGGGTGCATAAGGTCTGCATGCTCACCGCAACATCGTAGCCCACACCGCCGACATCAAGCACCAGAAAGCCCGCCGGGTCGAGTTCACGTACCGTGCCTTTCAGCCAGCCGATCATGCCTGTCTTCCCATTGCTGCAGCCATACGCTGCTGGCTTCTGGAATGGTTGGCATGGCAGATGGCTACGGCCAGGGCATCGGCCGCATCCTCCTGCAAAGGGGAGGGCGGCTTGAGTAGCATTTGGATCATATGTTGCACCTGTCCCTTTTCGGCACGCCCGAAACCGACCACGGCCTGTTTGACGGCGGTGGGGCTGTAGGCTGTCACACCAAGGCCTGCATGCGTACAGGCGGCAATCAATGCGCCTCTGGCCTGCCCAAGCTTCAGTGCCGACGCGGCATTGCGTGCCATGAAAACATCCTCCATGGCGGCGCAGCCGGGCTTGTGTTCAGCGATAAGACTAGAGAGATCAGTAAACAGCATACCCAAGCGTGCGATGAATTCACCATCGCCCACTGCGATCACGCCATGTGCCACATGCGTGATGCGGTTGCCGTCGATATCCACCACACCGTAGCCGGTGCGTCGGGATCCGGGGTCCACCCCGAGAATACGCATCAGCTGTTGAGCCGCTCCATTTCGGCATCGGAGATGTCGAAATTGGCGTACACATTCTGTACATCGTCAAGATCTTCCAGACGCTCGATCAGAGCTAGCAGCTTGCCGGCAGCTTCGCCCTCGATAGCAACCGTATTTTCAGGAATCCACGACACCTCGGCAACCTGAGCCGTCAGCCCAGCAGCTTCCAGCGCATCCTGTACCTGCGCGAAATCCGTCGGCTCGCAGGTGACCTCAATGCATCCGGCATCCGGCTTGTCCTGCACATCCTCGGCGCCGGCTTCCAGCGCCGCGTCCATCAAGGCATCCTCATTCGTGTCCGTGCGATCGAAGATGAACATGCCCTTCTGGTGAAACATCCACGATACGCATCCAGATTCGCCCATATTGCCGCCACCCTTGCTGAAAGCGGAGCGCACATCGGAAACAGAGCGGTTGCGGTTGTCGGTCATGCAATCGACAAGGATGGCAACACCTCCCTGCCCATAACCTTCGTAGCGGATTTCCTCGATGTTGTCGCCTTCACCGCCGCCGGAACCGCGTTCGATGGCGCGGTCGATATTGTTCTTCGGCATATTTACGGCACGCGCTGCGGCTACAGCTGAGCGCAGGCGCGGATTGGCATCGATATCGCCGCCACCCATGCGCGCAGCTACGGTGATTTCACGGATGTAGCGGGTGAAAATCTGCCCACGCTTGGCATCGGTTGCTGCCTTCTTGTGTTTGATGGTTGACCATTTGGAATGTCCTGACATGAATCGTTTTACCTCTGAAGCGCTTATTGTTCCTGTAAGTGATGTGCGGCCGATATTAGCATGGCATCGGCTCTTGCGTCATGGTTGGATATGACCGTGGCAGATCAGAAATGGTGAGTCGGGAAAATTGGCTCCCTGGGGTTAAGAATCCTTAGAGACGCTCGGCAACGCTGGTCATGATTTTGGAGGTGAGTTTCATCAGTGCCTTGACCGGCGGGGGAAGCTCGGCTGCGCCGAGGTCTTCGGCGAGATGGGCATGACAAAGCTCATCTTCTTTCATCTGCGAGACTATAGCACGGCTGCGTGCATCATTTTCAGGAAGTGCAGCCAGATGGTCATCCAGATGGCGTACAACCTGATATTCGGTTTCGGCGAGGAAGCCCAGATTCCAGCGGTCTCCGGCGATGCCTGCGGCCATACCCAGAGCGAATGAACCCATATACCAGAAGGGATCGAGTTTGGATGGTTCGGCATCCAGTTCCTTTAATCTGCGACGGCACCAGTTCAGGTGATCGCTTTCCTCGATGGATGCCTGACTGAGTTTGTCGCGCAGCGATGGGTCGCGCGCAGTCAGGCTTTGCCCCTGATAAAGTGCCTGGGCGGAAATCTCTCCTGCATGATTGACGCGCATGAGGCCTGCAGCCAGCTGCTTTTGCTGCAGGCTGAGCGGGGAAGCTGTCAGCTCGTCGGAAGGCAATTTCTCTGCAGGATATGTCCGGCTTGTCGACTGTTCGCAGAAGATGTTGTTGAGCACATGGTCAACCTGACCGATCATGACATCAATGATCGAGTAGTGACGGAAGGCTGCTGAATCGGGCTTGGAAGAGGGGGATGGCTGGCTTGTCGACATGGTCTTAATATACCCTTCGTCAGGGTGGGTGCAAGCCTGCCAATCGGGTCTTGTCGGCAGCACATAACCTGTCCTCATCAGTAGCTCATAAGTTGTCCGGTCTGAAGATTACCCGAGAGGTAATCAGAGATGAGACGAACGACAG
>MNXA01000002.1 GCA_001871195.1 Zetaproteobacteria bacterium CG1_02_55_237 | reverse complement strand
CCGCCCAAGGTCGTCACCGACAACTGGAGCCTGCTTCGGTGCACCAGTGCGTTCCTCCTGCTCAAAATCAAGCCGCCACTGGCGGAGTTGATTCACCCGAATGCCAAGTTCGCGTGCGATCTGCGCCTTGGGACGCTCGCCTATCGCCGCTAACCGAACGGCCTCAAGCTTGAATTCCCTGCTGTATCTTTTGTATTCCTTGCGTTCCATATAACACCCCTTCAGAGATAGTAGCTAATCTCAGGGTGTCCACCAAACGTGGGTAGGATCACTATCTGATCAAAACAGATGATCTGCTCTGGAATCTGGAAGTGGGTGGTGGTTTACAGCAGATCAAATACACCGACCTGACTAAAAAGAACGATGCTATTCTGCGCTCGGCAACGCATGTGAAGTGGAAGATCAATGACACCGCAACCTTTACACAGGACCTCTCAAGTGAAGGCGGCAAGAACGGCTGGTCAAGCGAATCAATTACCGGCCTGCAACATGCCTTGAATTCACATCTGGCAAGCAAGATGTCATTCAAGGTGGCGCACAATAGCAAGGTGAATACCGGCATCAAGAAGACGGATATAGAGACAGCCATTTCCCTGGTTGTGAATTTCTAGCAGGAAATCGGGACACGCAAGACGGTGTCCCTTGCAGGCATCGATTGTGCTGACACAATCCTCTCCATGAGCGAAACCGCCCTTCCCTACGATGCCATCATCATCGGCGCCGGTGCCGCCGGCCTGATGTGTGCTGCCGTGGCCGGAGGGCGTGGTCGCCGTATATTGCTGATCGACCATGCCGAAAAACCGGGCAAGAAGATTCTTATCTCCGGCGGCGGACGCTGCAATTTCACCAACCTGTACGCATCCCACGAAAACTACCTGAGCAACAATCCGCATTTCTGCAAATCCGCCCTGTCCCGCTTCACCGCCGCCGATTTCATCAGCATGGTCGAGGCGCGCGGCATCGCCTATCACGAGCGCAGCCACGGACAATTATTTTGCGATGATTCGGCGCGCGATATCGTCGACATGCTGCTCACCTCCTGCCGCGATGGCAGCGTGGAAATGCGCATGAATACCGAGGTGCAATCAGTAGAACGCAATGACGACGGCTTCGCCCTGAGCACCAATCGAGGGGAGCTGCAATGCCGGCAACTGGTCGTGGCCAGTGGCGGGCTTTCGCTACCCAAGATCGGTGCATCCCCTTTCGGCCTGAAGCTGGCCGAGCAGTTCGGCCTACCAGTTGTAGCGCCGCGCGCAGGACTTGTGCCCTTCGCCTTCACAGGCAGCGACATGCAGGCCCTGAAGGAACTGGCCGGCATATCGCTGGATGTCACGGTGCATTGCCGGGGTGCCTGTTTCACTGAAGCCATGCTGTTCACCCACCGCGGCCTCTCAGGCCCCGCCATCCTGCAGATATCATCCATCTGGCAAGCAGGAGATGACATCAGCATCGATCTGCTGCCAGGCAGGGATATCGAAGGAGACCTGGCTGCATGGCAGGCCGAACGCCCACAGGCGCAACTTTCCACAGCACTGGCAACGATGCTGCCCAAACGACTGGTGCGCCTGCTGTGCGACAGCCTGATTCGCGACATGAAACTGGAACACATGACACAGGCTGACAGGGATAAGATCGCAGCAACCCTGCACAACTGGCGGCTTAAGCCAGCCGGCACCGAGGGTTATCGCACGGCAGAGGTAACGCTGGGCGGTGTGGATACCGCGGCCCTGTCTTCAAAGGATATGCAGGTACGCGGCATCCCCGGACTGTATTTTATCGGTGAAGTGGTAGATGTCAGCGGCCATCTGGGCGGCTTCAACTTCCAGTGGGCATGGTCCTCAGGTCATGCCTGCGGCATGGCCCTATAGATAACAATCCAACAACTTAGCTACTAGGCCTTTTCCGAAACGACATGCGCCGCAGGTGTGCAGGCAGGTTCGGCGTTGGCCGCGCGGCTGCCCATCCGGCGATTGATGATATTCACCCCTGCCAGGATAAAGCCCAGCGCAATAAATGCCCCCGGCGGCAGGATGAACATCAGGAAATCAGGGTAGTTCTCGCCCAGCACCGGATAGCCGAACCAGGTGCCGTAACCGAAGATTTCGCGCACACTGCCCAACAGCATCAGGGCAAAGGTGAAGCCCAGCCCCACACCCAACGCATCGAGCACCGAATCAACCAGGCCGTTCTTGCTGGCAAAGGCCTCGGCACGGCCGAGGATGGCGCAGTTAACCACGATCAGTGGAATAAACAGGCCGAGGATGAGATACATATCGTGCATCCATGCATTCATGGCCAAGCCGACCACGGTCACGAAGGCGGCAATCACTGTGATGTAGGCCGGGATGCGCACATCGCGCGGCACGAAGCCGCGAATCATGGACACGACAATATTGGAGCCAAGCAGTACCAGCACGGTGGCCGCACCCATCCAGAAACCATTGACCGCACTGGTCGTCACACCAAGCAACGGGCACATACCGAGCAGTTGCGCGAAGATGGTGTTGTTGTGCCAGAAGCCATCGGCAAGGATCTCGCCCTTACTCATCTGAGAAACGCTCATATCCGCCATCGTCTACTTCCCCGCTGCCCTGGCAAGCAGGGCATCCCTTTGCGCCGCGAAAAACTCAAGGCCGCGATGCACCGCCTTAACCACAGCACGCGGCGTGATCGTCGCACCGGTAAACTGATCGAAATCACCGCCGTCCTTCTTCACCGCCCAGGACACATTGCCCAGCGACTTGCCGATAAAGAAATCAATCCACTTGCGATTTTGCACGATCCCGTCGCCCAGACCCGGCGTTTCGCGATGATCGGTGATGCGCACCGCATGCAGCGCCCCGTCCGGCAACACACCCATGAGGATACGGATGGAACCCGAATAGCCATCCGGCGCCACAACCTCCCAGGCCAAAGCCAGCAGAGCACCATCTGCATCGCGCGCTACATAAAAGGGTGTGGCTGCGTCATCGTCGCTGAGCCGAATAACATCATCCATCGGCACATTGGCATGCTTTGGTAAAACCTGCTCAAGATTGCGCTGCAAAGCAGCACGCTGTGCCTCAAGGATGGGCTCGCGCGTCACCACATCCGTCAGTCCGAGCAGCGCTGCCGAAATCGCCGTCACCAGCGTCAGCGCAACCACCATCATCACCATATCCCGGTTGATGCCGCCCGTCTTTTTTTCGGAAGCACTCATCGACAGGTCACCTGCTTGCCCCTACTTGCCATAAACGCGCGGACGCAGGTAGTGATCGATCAGCGGCACCGCACAGTTCATTAACAAAATAGAAAACATCACGCCCTCGGGATAGCCGCCGAAGGTTCGAATACTCCAGGTCAGCAGGCCGCAGCCGATACCGAACACGATCTGACCGCGCGGTGTGACCGGCGAAGAAACGGGATCGGTGGCCATAAAAAAGGCACCGAGCATCAGACCACCGGCCAGCACATGGAACAGTGGCGGCGCAAAATGATCCGGATTTACGGCATTGAACAGCGCAGCAAGCACATACACCGTAACAATAAACGATACGGGGATATGCCAGCTGATGGTATGCCGGGCCAGCAGATACACACCGCCAAGCAGCAGGGCCAGCGCGCTTGTTTCACCCAGGCTACCGGCCTCCCGACCAAGGAAGGCATCAAGATAGCTGTAGTCGTAGTTGCGCAGCGCCTCGACAGCACCAATGCCGCGACTCCATTCGGTTTTCACATGGCCCAGCGGGCTTGCCATGGTGATGGCATCCAGTCCTTTGCCGATGGCCTCAGGACCGAGCCAGAACAGATTCCAGCACTGGCTGAAGTCGTAGAGATTAAGCGGCAGCACAGCAGCAAACACCGGGGCATGCATCGGCACCAACCAGGCCGTCATATGCAGCGGGAAGGAAATCAGCAGTACGACACGTGCTGCCAGCGCCGGATTAAACGGATTATGCCCCAGCCCGCCATACACCTGTTTGGCCAGCACAATCGCCGCCACACAACCAATCAGCGCCATCCACCACGGCACGGCAGCCGGCAGGGTTAAAGCCAGCAACAGGCCGGTGAGAGCAGCCGAACCATCACCCAGTCGCGAAAGTGGCCGCCCCATCATCTTCAGACAAACCCACTCGCTAAGCATGCAGCCGACCATGCAAAGCACGATGAGAAACAGCGCCAGCCAACCGAACAGGTAGACGGACACACCCGCTGCGGGCAGCAGGGCAATAATCACCGACAGCATATTGGCGCGAATCGAATCGCCGCCGTGCGCGTGTGGCGAACTGATGAGCAGGCTCATGCTTTATCCTCTTTACCGTCGCCCGATGTTTCAGCGCCTGACACTTCTTCACCGGCGGCATCGCCGGCCTGCTGCTTGCGCACCTTCGAACGACGCGCTGCCCGCTCGGCCTGCTCATGCGCCAGGCGATTATCGCGTGCTTCACTGCGCGCTTTGGATAATTCGGCAAAGGAGCGCTCTTTCTCTATCTTGGCGACCTGTCCCTTGGCATAGCGGAAGTAATGCACCAGCGGGATATGCGAAGGACAGACATAGCTGCAGCAACCGCATTCGATACAATCGAACAAATCGTATTCCTGCCCGCGATCGAACTGATCGTTGCGGCAATGCCAGGCCAGCTCATTGGGCACCAGCCCCACCGGACACACCGTAACACAGTGACCGCAGCGGATGCATGGTTCCTCCACGGCATTTTCGCTGTACAGAGCCTCCTGACGCATGGCCAACAAGCCGTTGGTCGACTTGACCAGCGGCACATTCAGCCGCGACAGGCGCTCGCCCATCATCGGCCCGCCGTGAATCAGGCGAACGCCACTCAAATCCTCCAGCCCGCACTGGGCCAGCACAAAGGGAATCGGGGTGCCAATGCGCACACTGATATTGGCCGGGGACGGCACGGCATCGCCGCTGACCGTCACCACGCGCTGGGTCAAAGGCTGCCCGAGGCAGACTGCATCATGGATGGCTCTGGTCGTGCCGACATTCTGGCACAGCACGCCAATATGCAGCGGTAACTTTCCTGCCGGCACCTGCCGTCCGGTCACCGACTGAATCAACTGTTTCTCGCTACCCTGCGGATAAAGCGTCGGCAGAACCCGCACCTCGATATGCTCAAAGGCTATATCGGCAAGCGCCTGCTGCATCGCTGCGATGGCATCGGGCTTGTTGTCCTCGATAGCTATCACTCCGCGCTGCGCCTCTACGGCATGCATAATAATGTCCAGGCCGCGCACAATGGCTGCGCTATGCTCCAACATCAAACGATGATCGCAGGTCAGGTAGGGCTCGCACTCGATGCCGTTGAGAATCACCATCTCAACAGGATGGCGATGATCGCGCAGCATCTTGATGAAGGTGGGAAATACCGCACCGCCCAGGCCCACAATACCGCTCAGGCGAATCCGTTCGCGGATAACGCCAGGGTCCTCGGCACGGTAATCGGTGATTGGAGGAAGGCTTTCGTCGGCTTCGTCCTTTCCATCCGGCTCAATGATGATGCACAGGCGCCCCATGCCCGAAGGGTGCGGCACGGCATGCTCTTCAATGGCCAGCACCGTGCCGGAAGTAGGTGCATGCACGGGAGCGGACACATAACCCTGCGATTTGGCAATCTTCTGACCGCGTAGCACGCGCTCTCCCACCTCAACGATTGGCGTGCAAATCTGACCGATATGCTGCTTGAGCGGCAGAATCAGGCGCGGCGGCAATGGGGACTGCACAATCGGCGAGCCGGCCGTGATCTTCATCTGTTTCGGGTGTACGCCACCGGAGAAACCGCCGGAGCCAATCATCGCCTTAAGCTCGATGCTGCTGGCGGCACCCTTTGCCGCACCCTTGCCGAGCAGCGTGGTGAAACGGTCAAGCAGCCCGGACATGCGTCTCTCCTTCTGCCGAATCCTCAATGACCAGTCGCGACTTGCCAGGTGCCGACCATGTCCATTCCTCCAGAACCTCTGGCTTGCCCAGCATATCAATGCAGTCCACCGGGCATGGCTCCACACACAGGGTGCAGCCGGTGCAGTGACTCTCAACGACGGTATGGTACTGCTTCGGCGCCCCGATAATCGCATCCACCGGACAAGCCTTGATGCATAGCGTACAGCCGATGCACTCGTCCTCGCGGATATAAGCCAGCATAGGCGGAGCAGCTTCCTCTTCGACCTCTTTCGGCGGCACGCCCATCAGATCGGCAATGGCCAGCATGGCCCGCTCGCCCCCCGGCACGCACTTGTTCACATCCACCTCGCCGCTGGCTACAGCCGTGGCATAGGGCTTGCAACCCGGATAGCCGCACTGGCCGCACTGCGTTTGCGGCAACACCGCATCGATGCGCTCCATCATCGGATCGCCTTCAATATGGAATACGCGCGAGGCTATCGCCAGCACGATGCCGGCAAGCAGGGCTAGGCCACCAAGCAAGAGGACTGCAAAAAGAATGTTCATGCGGGCATCAGACCAAAGGCAACGTGAATCGGCTGTATAATCAGACTTTCACCAGCCCGGAGAATCCCATGAAGGCAAGGCTCATCAGGCCGGCGGTAATCAGCGACACCGCCGATCCCTTGAATGCCTCCGGTACCGGCGCCTTGTCGATACGCTCGCGCAGGCCGGCAAAAAGCAACAGTACCAGCGCAAAGCCGAGCGCCGATCCGAAGCCGTACAAGGCAGAAGTCATGAAGGTCTGCTCCTGTTGAACGTTCAACAGGGCCACACCGAGCACCGCGCAATTGGTGGTAATCAGCGGCAGGAAAATGCCCAGCGCCTGATACAGCACCGGACTGGATTTATGGATCAGCATCTCGATGAACTGCACCAGCACAGCGATAATCAGGATGAAGAAGATGGTTTGCAGATACATCAGATCGAAGGGAATCAGAATGAACTGCTGCACCAGCCATGAGGCGGTGGAAGCCAGCGTCATGACAAACAACACGGCCAGCGACATGCCGACCGCTGTTTCCAGCTTGCGGGAAACACCAAGAAAGGGGCAGATGCCGAGGAATTTGGTGAGCACGAAATTGTTCACCAGAACCGCAGAAAGCATGATCAATGCGAATTCGGACATCGGCCAAGTATAGGCAGCCCCTTCCGAACGGTATACTGCTTTTTCAGTGCGGGTTTACCGTGCAAAAAAACGCATGCTGGACAGAGGGATTCAGACTTTACGGCACAGCACTGCTACCCGCTTTTTTGTCTGGCAAATAGCGGCTAGGCTGGGGCCATGAAAAATATCTTGGCTCTGGATATTGCCTTTGGCCCGGCCAGCGCCTGTCTGTTGCGCCGCGATGGCAACACCTTCACTGCCGACGGAGCCGATGACCGGCCGCATTCGCAGGCCATCATGCCGCTGCTGCAATCCCTGCTCGACGAGTCCGGACTGGACTGGACCGATTTGGATATGCTGGCCGCAGGTGTCGGTCCCGGCTCGTTCACCGGCCTGCGCATCGCAGCCGCCACACTGGCCGGTATCAACAGCTCGCTGGATCTACCGCTGATTGAGCTTTCCTCGCTGGCCATCAGTGCAATGCAGGTGGAGGTCGAGGGTGATGCCCCGCTTTTTGTCGTTGAGGATGGGCGCTCCGGCCTTGCCTACTGCGCCTGTTATCAGGGAGATCGCGTGATACGCGCCGATGCCTGCCTGATCTGGGATAAAGTCAGACTGCTCGGGCCGGCAAGCTATACCGCGCATCGGGCCAGTAAAACCGAACTACCCGGCTGGACCTTCTCGGCACCGGTGATATCGCGTGCGCAGGCCATGGCACAATTGATTGCATCACGGGCTGAAACTCTGGGCGACACGGCAAGCATGCCCCGATTTGCCACACCGGCCTATCTCATTGCTTCACAGGCGGAACGAAATGTCCAATCAAACTGAACCCATCCGCGTACTGTTTGTCTGCCTCGGCAACATCTGCCGTTCGCCACTGGCCGAATTCATCGTGCGCCAACGTGCCATCGAGCGAGGTTTCAGCGACCGTTTTCACTTTGAATCCGCCGGTACCGGCGACTGGCATATCGGCAATGGCGCAGATCGTCGCATGCACCAGACGGCAGCCGGGCACGATATCGATCTGGGACCGCACCGTGCCAGCCAGATCACGCGCAACCGAATCGATCAATGGGACTGGTTTATCGCCATGGATCGCGCCAACTACAACGACCTTCTGTCTCTTGGCGCAAAGAAGGAGCGCACCCTGTTGATGCGTCAGTTCGAAAATGAAGACAGGCCCCCGGATGTTCCCGATCCCTACTACGGCGGAGAACAGGGCTTTGAAGAAGTCTTTCAGCTGCTCAGCGAGAACGCCGACTCGCTGCTTGACCACCTCAACCGCATGCACGACTGATCAGCGACCAATCCTTCCAAGATTTTGACTCTGGGTCCCACTTGTAGCTGTGCCGGACCGGTCACTTGCTCATCGGGAATTGCACAAATAAAGGGGGCTTTATTCCCGATTTGTGCCCGATGAGTAAATGATCGGACCGGGAATTCACAGCTACCCGTGGGTGGCTTTCTTTGCTTCTTTCTTGGCCATGCAAGAAAGAAGAAGAATGATGGGCAAAGAGCTTCAGGTAACTACTCGGGTTCGCATGCAGAATGAGTGGTTCTTTCCTTCTTCTTTGCATGCTCAAAGAAGAAGCAAGACAATTCGGCAGGATGGCCGAATTGGGCGCCCGCAGGGCGGGGCGAAGCCCCGAGGAGCATGGACGCTCCGAATCAAAAGCACCCGTGAGAAAGCTGTGAATTCCCGGGCTGGCTACTTATCCGGAGGGCGCAAACCGCGAAAAGGGCCCGCTTTTTTTGCGCAATTTCCTCCGGATAAGCACCCATCCCGACACAGCTTTAAACGGGACCCGCAGTCAAAGGCAGCGACCCTTGGGTGACCTTCTTTGACTCGGGGCATCCATGCCCCTCGCCCTACGGGCGCCTAAAAACAAAAAGCACAGCCCGGAGGCTGTGCTTTTTGATACTAAATGGTTCGTTTTACTGATAAACCTTACTGATTCATCTTGTCGAAGAATTCGTCGTTGTTCTTGGTCAGGTTCAGCTTATCAAGCAGGAATTCCATGGCATCCACAGTTCCCATCGGCGAGAGAATCTTACGCAGCACCCAAATCTTGTGCAGAACTTCACGATCCACCAGCAACTCTTCCTTGCGCGTGCCGGATGGTGCAATGTCGATAGCCGGGAACACGCGCTTGTCGACCAGCTTGCGATGCAAGTTGATCTCCATATTGCCGGTACCCTTGAACTCCTCGAAGATCACCTCGTCCATCTTGCTGCCGGTATCGACCAGCGCCGTGGCGATAATGGTCAGCGAACCGCCACCCTCGATATTACGTGCCGCGCCGAAAAAGCGCTTCGGACGATGCAGGGCATTGGAATCCACACCACCGGAAAGAATCTTGCCGGAGGAAGGCACCACAGTATTGTAGGCGCGGGCCAGACGGGTAATGGAATCAAGCAGAATCACCACATCCCTGCCGTGCTCAACCTGCCGTTTGGCCTTCTCAATCACCATCTCGGCAACCTGTACATGGCGCTGGGCCGGCTCATCAAAGGTTGAGGAAATCACCTCGCCCTTCACCGAACGCTTCATATCAGTCACTTCTTCCGGACGCTCATCAATCAGCAGCACCATGAGCACGACTTCCGGATGATTGGCCTCGATGGAATGGGCGATGGACTGCATCATCATCGTTTTGCCGGTACGCGGCGGGGCCACCAGCAGGGCGCGTTGGCCACAACCAATGGGTGAGACGATATCGATCACACGACCGATTACGTCTTTCGAACCCTCAACCTCCATCGTCAGTCGACGATCGGGATATAGCGGGGTCAGATTATCAAACAGCACCTTGGTTTTGGCGACTGCAGGATCTTCGCCATTGATGCAGTCGATATCCTTCAAGGCGAAATAGCGTTCACCCTCGCGCGGCGATTTGATTTCGCCGGCCACTGTATCGCCCTTGCGCAGCGAGAAGCGCCGCACCAGATTGACCGAGACATAAACATCATCCGGACCGGCCAGATAATTAGCCTCCTGGGAACGCAGAAAGCCATAACCGTCGGGTAAAATCTCCAGCACACCTTCGCTGTACAGGGTGCCGCTGCGCTGCGCATGCGCCTTAAGAATGGCAAACACCTGCTCTGCCTTGCGCATGCCGGCAGTGTTTTCAATACCGAGGGAGTCGCCCAGCTGCAGCAGTGCCTGCGGTGCCATCTGCGCCACTTCGCGCAGATTCATCTGCACGCCCTTGGCCTCATCGGAAAGCGGGGCCTCGCTGCGTTCCTTGCGATGCTTGTTGGGCCGTCCCTCACGATTCTGATTGTTTTGATTGTTCTGATTGTTATCTCTGGGCTCACGGTTTTCATTGCCCTTACGACGGCCACGATTCCCCTGATTGCGGCGTGGCCCCTGCTCATCGCTGCGCGGCTGCTCATCACCTCGCGGCTGCTCCTCAAAGCGTGGCTGCTCATTGTCATTACCGGAATACGGCGCCGGCTGCATCTCCACCTCAGCTGGCTTGGGCGCTTCACCGGCCACTACTTCAGCCTTGCGACGCCGGGTGCGCTTCACCGGTTTGTCGGCGACAGCCTTGTTTTCTTCTTTATCAGCAACAACTACATCAGAATCTTGAGATGGCACGGTATTGGTACTCCGAAAATTTATAACCGCATGGATGACTCACAGCGGGGGGACAATCATTGGGGTGGTGAAAAAAAGATGTGCCGGAAAGCGGCAACGAGGGCATTGCTACGCCCCGCTACTGTGCATGTCAAGCAGGACGCCCCCTCAGTGTCGGCAGCACATAACCTGTCCTCATCAGTAGCTCATAAGTTGTCCGGTCTGAAGATTACCCGAGAGGTAATCAGAGATGAGACGAACGACAGTG
>MNXA01000032.1 GCA_001871195.1 Zetaproteobacteria bacterium CG1_02_55_237 | reverse complement strand
AGCACGAACGCACAGTCAACAAAGACAACACCGTCAGCTTTGAGGGCAGAACCCTGCAAATCCCCAGCAATGAATACCGACACCATTATGTCAAAGCCAGAGTGCGTGTTCACTGCTATACCGATGGCAGCATGGCCATCTTCCACGGGCCAAGAAAACTCGCCGAGTTTCAGCCTCTTCTGAAGCCCAAGGCCAGCAAGCCGGAACTACCACTACCAAGGCTGAAGGCAGCAATATGAACCAAAACCAAACCGGACAACCCTTGTGCTCTAAAACCGGACAACTCTATTTGTTGCCAACACAGCGAGTCGATTGGCAAGGGGCCTCGCTAATCCAATACTACAGGATCGACTCCCTTCACACTGCATTGTAAAAAACCCGATCAGCTGTTTTGCAAGTACCAGGCTACAGTTTTGCGAATACCCGTTTCAAAGGTTTCATCCGGTTGCCAGTTGAGTTCACTGCCCATCTTCGTGGCATCGATGGCGTAGCGCCAGTCGTGCCCCGGCCTATCCTTCACATAGGTAATCAGCTCGGCATAGGGCTTATCGGCGGGCTGCATTTCATCCAGTAGCGAGCAGATCAGCTTGGCAATGTTGATGTTGGCCCACTCATTGATGCCGCCGATGTTGTAGGTCTCGCCCAGCCGTCCTCGACGGATGACCGCGTCGATGCCGCTGCAATGATCGTCAACATACAGCCAGTCGCGGATATTGCTGCCATCGCCATAGACCGGAATCGGCTTACCCTCCCGGCAGCTACGAATCACCGTCGGGATGAACTTCTCGCCGTGCTGGCGCGGGCCATAGTTATTCGAGCAGTTGGTCGTGGTGACCGGCATGCCATAGGTGTGATGCCAGGCGCGAACCAGATGATCGGAGCCGGCCTTGGAAGCGGAATACGGCGAGTTCGGCGCATACGGTGTGGTCTCGGAGAACGCCGGATCGTCGGCCTTCAGGGTGCCGTACACCTCATCGGTCGAGATATGATGGAAGCGACAGTCATCCGCCCCCCAGCCGCGCTCGTTCAACCAGTAGCGCCTGGCGGCATCGAGCAGCGTGAAGGTACCCATCACATTGGTGCGCACAAAGGCCTCGGGGCCGGTGATGGAATTGTCGACATGCGATTCGGCAGCGAAGTGCACGATACAGTCAACTTCGTGCTCGTGGAGCAAGCGGTCAATCAACTCTTTGTCGCAGATATCACCCTGCACAAAGGTGTGCCGTGAGGCATCCGGCAGATCACGCAGATTATCCAGCGAGCCGGCATAGGTCAGGGCATCAAGATTGACGATGCGCAGGTCTTTATATGCAGCCAGCATATAGGGTGCAAAATTACTGCCGATAAAACCGGCACCGCCGGTGACCAGCATGCTGCGGGGGGTGAAATCAGTCATATCGCCTCGTGATCCTACAGGATATCCAGCACGGCTTCCGGCGGCCGGCCGACTGCAGCCTTATCGCCATTCACCACGATGGGTCGTTCAATCAGTTTCGGATGCGCGACCATCAAAGCGATAGCTTCAGCACGACTTAAATCCTTGCCTGCAATATAGGCCTTGTACTCGTCCTCGCCGCTCCGCATAAGTTCTTCAGGCAATTTACCCAGCATAACCAGAATGTGATCCAGCTCCTCCGCACTTGGTGGACTTTGCAGGTATTCAATGATCTCCGCCTCAATGCCACGTTCGCTGAGCAGGGCCAGCGTGGCGCGCGACTTGGAACAGCGGGGATTGTGGTAGATGGTCACTGACATAAGGAGCTCCTCGTGGTTGGCCTAAATCATTTCCAGCGCGGCATATTTCAGCATCAGTCGCTTGATCCCAGCCTTGCGGAAGTTTACGGATACACGCATGGCATCGCCAGCGCCTTCAACGCTGAGGATGACACCCTCGCCGAACGTCGGATGACGCACGCTGCAGCCGATTTCCAATCCGCCGCTATCGTTCGGTATTGCTGTCGACACAGTCTCGCTGCGCATCAGCACGGACTCAGGGATGTTAACGATAAAGCGACTGGGCTGCGGAAACATCAGATCGCCGAAGGCGCGACGCATGCGTGCCGAGGTGAGGAGCAGATGGTCACGGGCGCGGGTGATGCCGACATACAGTAGACGCCGCTCCTCGGAGAGACCCGACGGCCCTTCATCCAGCGAACGTTGGTGCGGCAGCAATCCTTCTTCGACACCACTGAGTACAACACAGTCGAACTCCAGGCCTTTAGCTCGGTGCAGGCTCATCAGCGACAGCGCATCGTCATCATCGCTTGCCGCTGCCTGCCTGTCTGCAGCCAAGCGCTCTCCGGATTGCAGCAGCGCTGCCCGGTCGAGAAACTCGATGGGTGTCATGCCTTCGGCCGTTGCTATGGCGATATAATCCTGCAAAGCCTGAATATTGTCGCGCCGCGACTCCGCCTCAATCTCTCCCATGGCCTTCAGGCTTTCGAGATAGCCGCTTTTTTCAAGTAGCTCGCCCAGCCCCATATCCGGTTGCTGCATGGCTTCGGCGCGCAGCTCGGCGACAAGCCGTGCCAGTGGCGCCAGTTTGCCGGCAGGCCCCGGACCGCCGTCTTGAAGCGTGTCCAGCCAATCGGCGGTACGCAGGCCGGACGCGGACAGTATATCTGCCAGCTGTTGTTCACCAACCGCACCGATGCCGCGCTTCGGCTTGTTGCAAATACGGCGCAGGTGCAGGCCGTCGGCACAGTGGTGCAGAAGCGCCCAGTAGGCCAGCGCATCCTTGATTTCCATGCGCTCAAAGAAGCCCACGCCGCCGACTACACGGTACGGCACCCCTTCCTCGCTGAGTACCTGCTCAATAGGCAGGGACTGCCGGGCGGTACGATAGAGCACGGCCATGGAGCGCCAGGATTTCCCCTGCTGCCGCCAGCGACGCAGGGCGGAAGCGATATGCCGCGCCTCGTCGTATTCGTCCTGACAAACCCGCCAGAACGGTGTTTCGCCGGCATCTCTGGTCGGGCGTAGTTGCTTGATATGCCGCTCGCTGTTGGACTCAATGACCGCATTGGCCAACTCAAGAATCGCGCCGGTTGAACGGTAGTTGTGCTCCAGTCGATGAATGCCGGCACCGGGCCAGACATTTTCAAACTCCAGAATGTGGCGCACATCCGCTCCGCGCCAGCCATAGATGCTCTGGTCGTCATCACCCACCACGGTCAGGTTGCCGTGCCCGCGGCACAGCAGTTGCAACCAGCGATGCTGTGCCGGATTGGTATCCTGATACTCATCAACCAGCACATGATCAAAGCGGGCACACAGCAGGGCGGCGATATCTTTATGCTCCTCAAGCAGGCGCACGCAGTTGAGAATCAGGTCGGAGAAATCCATGCGCTCGTGACGCATCAGTTCCTGCTGGTAGGCGGCATAGAGCTCGCGCATATCGATGCCGCTCCAGTTCTGTTCGGGAGCGGCATCTGGGGTCAGAGCCGCATGCTTGCAGTGCTCAATCCAGCCGAGCAGATAGCCTGGATGCAGGGTGTCGCTGCTGATGTTGCGCGCCTTGAGCAGGCGCTTGATCAACGCCTTCTGATCATCGGCATCGATCACCTGAAAGGATTTCGGATAACCGAGGGCATCGGCATGGCGGCGCAGGAAGGAGAGGGAAATAGCATGAAAGGTGCCGGAGGTGACGCCACCGCCATCATCGCCGATGAGCGTGTTGAGCCGGGCTTTCAATTCGGCGGCGGCCTTGTTGGTGAAGGTGACGGCCAGAATGCGGTGCGGCGCGACACGCCTTTCGGCAATCAGGTGTGCGATACGATGCACGATGGTGCGGGTCTTGCCGGAACCTGCGCCGGCCAGAATCAGCTGCGCGCCGTCGCCAGCCTCCGCCGCCTCCTGCTGGGCCGGATTAAGCTGCATCTGCACTGATCAAATCAGGCCTCGCCATGCTCACCGTGTTTAACAATCAGCTGATGGTAGGTGGAAAACACCGACTGCCTTGAGAGGATACCGAGCACCTTGCGCGGATTGTCGGTGGAAGTCACCGGCAGTTGCTCGAAGACCTCACGGTCGAAGGTGGCAATGGCATCAAGCAAGCTGTCGTCTTCAGAAATAGACTGCACCTTGCGGTTGCATATCTCGGATGCGATGGCGACATGGTCCATCGTGGCATCAAGCAGCCAGGGCTGCAGATCGGTAAAGGTAATAAGGCCGATCATTTCATCCTTGTCATCCACCACCTGTACGCAACCCTTGCCTGAATCCACATAGATACGCTTGAGATCTTCCAGCTTGGTATGTTCGGGAATGGAGGGAATGGGCCGCCACTGAATGCGCGATACCTTGACCGAACGCATCCATGACTTCTCCAGACCACCGCCCATTTCGATGCCACGCTCTTCCAGCGCTTCGGTGAAAACGGATTGATGGCCGAAGGAGCGCTTGACCAATGTGGCCACGATACAGGCCGCCATCAGCGGCAGCATGATGCGATAGTCGGCGGATAATTCGAAGACCATCAGCATGATGGTAATAGGCGCTTGCAGCGCCGCTGCAGTCAGCGCCCCGCAGGCGACCAGTGCATAGGCGCCATAGCTTTCGGTGAAGGAAGGAGCAATGCTGTGCACGATATCGCCGAACAGAGCTCCGACGACAGCGCCGAGAAACAGCGCAGGACCGAGCAGGCCGCCGGGAAAGCCGGCTGCGAAACTCAGGGCCGTGGCCACAAGCTTGCCGAACAGCACAATGGCAAGAAACACACCAAGCGGAAAACCGACGCCGAGCAGCACCGGATCAACCTTCTCCAGCAACATATTGCCCACCGTGCCGTAGCCGATGGACATGGCATAAGGAATGACCAATCCGATCAGGCCGATGCAGAAGCCGGCAAGCACCGGGCGAAGGCGTCGGTCCGGGATGAAACGCACCAGCAGCATGCGCAGCCGCCCCATCAGGGCGATAAGCGATGCGGCGATAAGACCGCAAGCCAAGCCGATGCCGACATAGATGCCGATTTCCCAGGTGCTGACCAGATGATATTCGGGAATCAGGAATGCCGGAAAGTTGCCGAGTTCGGAGCGTGAAATCACCGTGGCAATGACCGAGGAAATCACGATCGGGCTAAACGTGGCCACCGCGTAGTCGGCAAGAATCACCTCAAGAGCGAACAGCACTCCAGCGATGGGGGTGTTAAATGAAGCCGCGATACCGGCTGCCACACCACAGCCGATCAGGGTGCGCACCTGATGCTCGGAAAGCTGGAGGTAATGGCCGATTTCCGAGGCAATCACTGCACCCAATGCCACAGTGGGGCCCTCGCGGCCGAGGCTGGCACCGCTGCCCACGCTGATGGCTGAGCCGAAGGTTTCAGTGACCAGCTGTTTACGATTGATCCGTCCGCCGCGCTCCACAAGATCGGCCAGTACACCGGCCACGCCGCGCATCTCACTGGCACTCATCAGATGTGTGTTGATCAGGCCGACGATGATGCCGGCAGTGGTCGGGGCGAGCAGGAAGATGTACCACGGAATCGTGTCCAGCGCCCGATCCCAGGCGATTTCACCGGTCCACAGGGTGGCCACCCATTCGATCCCGAAGCGCAATAGCAATGCCGCATAACCGGAGAGCAGGCCGACCAGCATGGCCAACAGGCTCAGGTAGAGCACTTCCTGACGTACCAGCCAGCGATGGCTTGCGCTGATGAATTGCTTCGGTTGCATGGGTTAAACAACTCCTTTCCGCTCAGGGAAATCCCCAAATGTGAAAGGCTAACTGTTTTAACCATTGTTCGGTAGGCATATGACATACTGGGGCAGAGACATTGCGTACAACAATCCGCTAGCCTTGTCCCATGTTTGCAATCCTTATCGGCATGTCGTCGATTATTGCCGCAGGCCTCATCTGGCGGCTGTTGCTTGGCAGCAATCAAGCCGAGGCAGTACGCGCCCATCTGGCCAAGGCTGTGTATTCGGTTTTTCTGCCCGCCCTTGTGCTACATGTCATGTGGCAGACTCCGGTGAATCTGGATGTGCTGCGTATCCCCGTGGTGGCATCGGCCGGTGTGCTGCTGTCCTTGCTGGTCGCAGTGCTGATCTATGGTGACGGCAAACGTGTCGGCGGCAAGAAGGCCGCGGGCGCCTTGTTGCTTGCCGCCTGTTTCGGCAACGTCACCTATCTTGGCCTGCCGGTCCTCACCCAGACCTTCGGGCCGTGGGCACAATCGGTGGCGATTCCCTACGATCTGTTTGCCAACACTCCGCTGCTATTCACCGTCGGCATTATGCTGGCCGGGCACTTTGGCAGCAGCCAGAAACCTGCACATCCGCTGATCGAACTGGTGCGCGTTCCGGCCTTGTGGGCTGCCATCGGCGGCCTGTCGCTCAGCCTGTTTGCCATCGCCATGCCGGCATGGGTGGATGAATCACTCGGCGTGCTTGGTGCAGCCGTGGTGCCGCTGATGCTGTTATCCATCGGTATGGCACTGCGCTGGCAGGCCGGTTGGATCAAGCGGGCGCCGGCACTGTTGCCGGTGATCGTGATTCAGTTGGCCCTGATGCCGCTGATTGTCTGGGGCGCATGCATTGGCGTCGGCATGCCGGAGAAGCTGCTGGCCCCGACCGTCATCGAAGGTGCGATGCCCTGCATGGTTCTGGGCCTAGTATTGTGCGACCGCTTCAAGCTGGACTCCTCGCTATATGCCGAGGCGGTCACCCTGACCACGATTCTTTCCCTGTTCACCCTTCCTCTCTGGTTGAAGATTCTCGCCTGAGGGTCGTGCTTTTCTTCTTCTTTGTGTGCCCAAAGAAGAAACAAGAAAGGGCACCCACGGGTAGCCGTGAATTCCCGACCCGGTCACATGCCCTGCGGGCGCAAACCGGGATAAAGGCCCCCTCTTTTTGCGCAAGACCCCGCCGTTCATGCGTCCGGGCCGGCTCTGCTACAAGCGGGTCCCGAAATCTTTAAAAGAACGCCCAGGCGAGGAGGGAATAGCGGGCCAGTTTGCCGAGGGTTACCAGTAGCAGGAAGATACCGAGATGGCAACGCAACAGGCCGGCGACGAGGCATAAGGGATCGCCGACCACAGGCAGCCAAGCGAGCAGTAGCGCCGGCTTGCCAAAGCGGTTGAACCAGCCTTCGGCGCGAGCCACGCTTTCCTCGGAAATACGCAGCCAGCGACGGTGCAGGGCCTCGTTGCCGAGTCTGCCCATGGCATAGGTAATCAGGCTGCCGAACACATTGCCGGCTGTGGCAATCAGCACAAGGGAAATCGCTTGCCCGCCCTCGTGCAGGCGATAGAGCAGCAGCGCCTCCGAACCGCCTGGAAACAGAGTGGCGGAAATCAATGCGGAAGAGAATAAAGCCCAGTCCATGTCGCCATGCTAAACTGCTTCGCATGGGTGCCGATACGTTTCGTTATTCCTCTCCGCTGGGGGAATTAAGTTATTGCTGGGATGGTGAGGTATGTCGCGAGGTCAACCTGCTGGATGCGCCGGCTGACAATCCAACCGGAAGCGACCCGATCAGAGAATGGCTTGATGCGTATTTCTCCGGAGAGGTTCTTGCCCTGCCGCCTCTGGCTGCAGCCCGCAGCCCCTTTCAGGCCAGCATGCGCCAATGCCTATTGAATATTCCGCGGGGTGAAACACTGAGTTATGGCGAGGCCGCCAAACAGCTGGGCACAGCCCCACGCGCCATGGGGCAAGCACTCGGTGCAAACCCATTGCCCATACTCATTCCCTGCCATCGTGTCGTTGCAGCGCATGGCCTTGGCGGTTTTTCCTGTGGTCTGGAATGGAAGCGCCGCCTGCTCGCATTCGAGTCAGGCGGCACAAAGTTATAGGGCGTTAGCTCAGCCCCTGGGAACAGCGCCTAGATAAACAACGTGGTACCCGATTCGCCGGCTTCACCAAGGAAGGCGGCAACGCCACCGATTTCGACGCCATCAATGAGTTCCACTGCCTGAATGCCCATGACATCCATGGACATCTGGCAGGCGATAAGCTGTGCGCCACCCTCAACCAGGCTGTGCAGCAGATTGCCCGGGGTTTCCACACCCTTGTCGTGCATTACCTTGCGGATCATTTTGGCACCCAGGCCATGCATATCCATTTTCGAGATCGTATTCAGGTGATCCGCATCATGGGGAAGCATGGTGCTGAACATACGATCCATCATCGGCTTGTTAAGATGCGGCGCATCCACGCGGCGAATCACATCCAGGCCCCAGAAGGTGAAGAACAGGCTGACCGGTTTACCCATGGCCAGCGCACCATTGGCAATAATCAGGCTGGCCATCACCTTATCGAGGTCGTCGGAGAATACCACCAGGGTGAGCTTGTCTTTTACCGCCATCGACTGTGATGTGAGGGGGACTGGCACTGCCGCAACCTTGCGCAACAGAACAACCACAAGACCCTTTTCAGCCTTCACCGACAACACATCGTTGCCGGTCTTCTTGGCCCAGGCACGGATGTCCCGGCCAAATGCCGGATCGGAGGCGGTGACTTCAAGCAGCTCTCCGGCATCGAGGGCATCCATGGCCTTGTATGTTTTCATGATAGGTCCCGGGCACTGCAGCCCGACAGCGTTCAGGGTATGCAACTCCCCTGTGGTGCCCGGAGCCAGCAGTGCGGCGCTGACAGCACAGCTGCCACTGCGCTCGGCTTCGATTTCCTCCAGATCGCGCCGCTTGATGTCCTCATAATCGAAGATGTCCGGGTTGGCCTGTTTATCCACCGCCCATGAATAGGTCTTGTAGCCGCCGGAGAGATTGCGGATATTGGTGAAGCCGTGCTGTCTGAGAATACGATAGGCCAGATAACCGCGCAGACCGATCTGGCAGAAGAGGACAACAGGCTTGTCGCGGTCGAGTTCATCAAGGTGCTCACGCAACTGATTCACATCGATATTGCGGGCGCTCGGGATCGAGCCAAACCCGAACTCGTCCGCCGTGCGCACATCAATCAGTTGCAACTTATCATCCTCTGCTTGCAACTCTGTGTGCAGAGTTCTCCAGTCCATCATTTCGTGGGACTTGTTGAGCATGTTGCCGGCCACATAACCGGCAATATTGATCGGGTCCTTGGCAGAGCCGAAGGGAGGGGCGTAGGCCAGTTCCAGCTCAGCCAGATCGTCCACCGTCAGCCCACCATGAATGGCGGTAGCGATGACGTCTATGCGTTTATCGGCGCCATCCGCACCCACTGCCTGTGCACCGAGGATATTCCCCTCTTCGGTAAACAGCAGCTTCAGACTGATCTGCTTGGCACCGGGATAATAGCTGGCGTGCGAACCGCTGTGGGTAATGCAGCTTAAAAAAGGAATACCGGCAGCATTGAGCTGCTTCTCATTCAGGCCCGTGCTGGCGGCAGCCAGATCAAAGGCCTTGAGAATGGATGTGCCCTGCGTGCCGCGATACTCGCTGGTGTTACCGAACACCATATTGTCCGCAGCCATGCGCCCCTGCCGGTTGGCAGGTCCGGCCAGCGGAATAAGCGCCTGACGGCCGCTAATGGACTGGGTTACCTCAATGGCATCGCCCACAGCATAGATGTCGGCATCGGATGTTTGCAGGTGTGCATTCACCTTGATGCCACCGGTCTCTCCCAATTCCAGTCCGCTGGCACGGGCCAGCGTATTTTCGGGGCGAACACCAATAGCCAGTACCACCAGATCGGCCTGCAGGCGACGTCCGCTGCTAAGATAAACCACAGTGTGGTCATCCTTGTCCTCGAATTGTTCCACCTTGTCCGACAGGTAAAGCTCAACGTTCTTGTCGCGCATATGGGCATGGACGATGGCCGCCATTTCATAATCGAGCGGGGTCAGAATCTGATCGGCAGCTTCTACCAGCGTGGTGAAGATGCCTTTTTCGTGAAGGTTCTCAGCAACCTCGACACCGATAAATCCGCCACCAATCACCACGGCACGGCGCGGCGCATGCTGTTCAAGATGGGCCATGATGCGATCCAGATCGGGGATGTTGCGCAGGCCGAAAATACGGGGCGAATCGATACCCGGCAACTTGGGGCGTATCGGCTCGGCACCGGGTGAAAGCAGCAACTTGTCGTAGGCTTCGTCGTATTCGTCGCCGCTGGCCAGATCGCGCAGACGTATGGACTTGGCCTTGCGATCAATGGCAATGGCCTCGGTACGGCTGCGCACATCAACGCGATAACGTGCCTTGAATGCCGATTCTGAAGTAACCAGCAACTGCTCGCGCTCTTCGATCATGCCCGAGATATGGTAGGGAAGACCGCAATTGGCAAAGCTGATGTATTGCCCGCGCTCTACCAGAATGATTTCTGCGGTCTCGTCGTTACGACGAATGCGCGCCGCTGCCGTCGCGCCGCCAGCTACGCCACCTACAATAATAATTTTCATGTTATGAGTCCGTCCTGAATACATTCCCGCCATATGATAACGGAATGTTATTATATTATATTAGGCTAATATTATAATGCGATTCCCGAATTGCAATGCTTTTGTCCAATTCACCTACTACCTCTTTACGGTGAACGAACGTTCACCTAAGCTTGCGCAATGGTAGACAACAACGATCATATCCACTTAGGCCGTCTGCAGGATTTTTATGCGACCCATAAATCGTTGCCGCCGTATGCGAAGATTGCTGACATTTGCGACATGCGTTCCAAGGCGGGTGTTTCCAAGCTGGTTTTCCGGCTCAAACGTGATGGCTTTTTGCAGGTCGCGCCTGGCGGCAGGCTGGCACCGACATCGCGGTTTTTCGGGCGACCGCTGGTCGGCTCGGCTCCGGCAGGCTTTCCCAGCCCTGCTGCCGAGCTGCTCGACGATGCACTCTCCATCGATGATTATCTGGTTGAGCATCCCTCGGATACGGTACTGGTCGAAGTGCAGGGCGATTCGATGATCGGCGCCGGCATCCAGCCGGGGGATTATGTGATTGTACGCAAATGCCAGCGGGCCGAACCCGGACAGATCGTGGTGGCCATCATGGACGGCGAGTTCACCATCAAATACCTCGACCGCGACGAGAAAGGCTATCTGCTACGTCCGGCCAATGCGCATTATTCCCTGCTACGCCCGGAGCAAGAGCTGAGCATCTTCGGCATTGTGACCGGCCAGTTCCGCAAATATTCGTAACCACCATCCATGATTATCAACGACTGGCCGGCAGCAATCGCACATATCGATGCGGACTGTTTTTTTGCAGCCTGCGAACGGCTACGCCGGCCGGATCTGGCGGGGCGGGCGATCTGTGTTCTATCCAGTCAGGATGCCTGCATCGTGGCAAAAACCTACGATGCCAAGGCAGCGGGAATCACGACCGGCATGCCGGTGTGGGAGGCGAAAAAACTGATGCCACAGGCCGTCTATCTGCCGGCCGATTTTCGTTTCTACGGGCTTCTCTCAGACAAACTGTTTGCCATTCTCAGACGCTATTCACCGCAGGTGGAGGCGTATTCGATTGATGAAGGCTTTGTCGATCTGGACGGCCTGCGCAGCTACTGGCGCATGGGTTATGGTGAAATGGGTGATGCCATGCGGCGGACTATCCTTGAAGAAACCGGGCTGACGGTTTCCGTCGGTGTTTCGGTAACGCGTACGCTGGCCAAGATGGCCTCGGAAGCAAATAAGCCCAACGGCCTGACGGTGGTCTCCGGCCGGCACATCGCTGAATTTATGAGCGGACAAACGACGCGCGACATTCCCGGCATCGGTGCCAAGCGCGCCGCACTGCTGGAGAAATTCGGCTTGCGCACAGCGCTGGAGTTCGCGCGCGCCCCCGAAGCGCAGGTACAACGACTGCTCGGACGCAGCGGCATGGACCTGTGGCGCGAACTGAATGGCAAGAGCCTGTTCGGCATCGAAACCCATGCACCACTACCCAAGAGCATGGCGCGCACGGCAAGCATGGGGCAGCGGACCACCGATATCCGTCTCGTGCGTGCGCATCTGTCGCATCACTGCTTCCGACTGGGTATGGATATGCTGGCGCGCGGCCTGCAGGCGCGGCGTTTCACGGTGACGCTGCGTCTTGGCAGCTTCGAGCGCATTGTGCGTACAGAGAACCTGCCGCATCCCACACAGCATCTGCATGTCATGCAACGTGCGGCCACCCATCTGCTGCACGGGCTATGGCAACCGGGCATGGAGTGCAATGCCTGCGGTATCGTGGCCACAGAGATGGCCCCTGCCGACAATGCGCAAACGGAGATGTTTGTTACGGAAACCCGCGAGGCAAACGATCTGCCGCTGTGGCAGACCATGCAGCGGATGCGCAACCGTTTTGGCAGCACCATCATCCGCCCGGCCAATACGCTGCTGCGCCCATCCACCCCGAAATCACGCAGTAGCCGCTTCGCCTATCCACTGTTTGTGTGTAAATAAAGGGGCATGCAGACCGCACCGGTTTTGCGATACCATGCGCTCATAAGGAGACCGTCATGCCGATTTATGAATACCGCTGCGAGACCTGTTCAAAGGAATTCGAGGCACTGGTGCTGCGCAAGGCCGAGGCTGTGCAATGCCCGGCCTGCGGCGGCGAAAAACTGTCCAAACTGATTTCGGCCCATGCCGTGGGTCATGGCACACCCGAAACCGCCTGCGGTTCCGCCCCCTGCTCGCCGATGCCCGCCTGTGGCGGCGGCATATGTCCGGGGATGCAATAAATATGCCCCAGACAAGGGAAAAGCCTGCAAAGAAAACCCTGTTCGAACAGCTCGGCGGAATTGAAACGCTGGAGCGCGTGCACAAACGATTCTACGACAAGATTTATATCCATCCGTGGCTGAAACATTTTTTCGAGGGGCACGAGCAGGCAGCCATCGAGCTGCGCCAAACCCAATTCATGGCCGAAAAATTCGGTGCCGATATTCGCTATCCCGGCATGGCGCTGGAACTGGCGCATCGCCGCATGTTTATTTCGGAGGAGTTGCTCACATTGCGCCGCGAACTGCTGCGAGAATCGCTGGAAGAAGAAAATATCCCTGAGGGTCTGGTCGCCCGCTGGCTGAAGATCGACGGCGCCTTCTGGAAAGATATTCGCAAGGATTCACTGGCCGCATTCAGCGAGATCGATCTCAAATACGAAAAGCCGCTGATCGTACCAAAGCCGGAGAGCTGAGAGCTCCTAGCCGAGAACCTCCGAAAGTTTCTCGCATGGAAGATTCAGGGCATGCGCTACACCGGCATGGGTTATATGACCGTCCCATGTGTTCACACCACGCGCCAGCGCAGCATCGGTCATGGCCGATGCGATGCCACGATCAGCCAGCATTTGTACATAGGGCAGGGTGGCATGGGTCAGGGCACGGGTTGCACTGAGCGGCACGCAGGCTGGCATATTGGGCAGACAGCAATGCAGTACCCCCGCCTCAACATACACAGGCTCGGCATAACTGGTCGGTCGACTGGTGGTGGCGATGCCGCCCTGATCGATAGCGATATCGACAAACACCCCGCCCTGCATGCGCGCCAATTGATCCTTACCGAGTAATTGCGGCGCATGTTCGCCGGCAATCAGCGCCGCACCGATCAGCAGATCACAATCATCCAGCTCAGCCAGCATTGCCCCCATACTGAAGGTTCCTGCCCTGCAGCGACCGCCGAAGCTCGCCTGCAAGGCCGCGACACAGGCCGGGCTGGCATCGAGCACGCACACATCCGCACCCATACCGATGGCTACATCCGCGGCACTCCTGCCGGCATTGCCGCCACCGATAATCAGAACGCGTGCCGGCGGCACACCATCCACCCCACCCATCAACTTCCCTTTACCAGAGAAACCTGTGCCATTCTCCGCCTGCAGCAGGTAAGCACCCATCTGTGCGGCCACGCGCCCCGCCACGCGGCTCATCGGAGCAAGCAGGGGCAGCGAACCGTTATCCAGTTGCACGGTTTCATAAGCAATGGCACGCACCTTTTGTTGCAATAAAACAGGCACAAGTTCCGGCACGGCGGCCAGATGCAGGTAGGTGAACAGACATTGATTCGAGCTTAGGAAGGGATATTCAACTGCCAGCGGCTCCTTGACCTTAACCACCAGTTCGGCCTCCCAAGCCTTCGCCGCATCGGCCACGATGCGGGCACCGGCGGTACGGTAGTCGGCATCGCTAAAGCCGCTACCCAGGCCTGCTCCCTGCTCTACGTGCACCTCATGCCCAGCTGCGGTCAGGCTGGCAGCCCCCTCCGGCGTAAGAGAAATACGCCGTTCGCGATTCTTTATTTCTTTGGGAATGCCGATAATCATCCTTGCCTCACTATTGCCCCATACAGGTGCTGACAACATTATAACGCAAAATACACTGGCATGCGGCTGACTGTTTCCAGTTAACGGCAGGTTGGCTAGTGTTAGCAATGCGGCAACCAACCGCCAAGGAACCAGTATGTCCATTTCGCTCAAACCATTAATGATCTCTGGCAAAGAGGTGCTTCCGCTAATTGAGGGGGGCAAAGGCGTGGCTGTCTCCAACGGCGAAAGCTCCGGCGCCTGGGCAGCCGCCGGCGGGGTGGGAACCTTCTCCGCAGTGAATGCCGACAGTGTTGATGAGCATGGCAACATCACCCGCACCGTTTACCACGGGCGCAGCCGCAAAGAACGCTTTGGTGAACTGGTCACGCAGGCTATTGCCGGCGGGGTTTCGCAGGCAAAGGCCGCGCATGAGGTAGCAGGGGGCGAGGGTCGCATCCATGCCAACATCCTTTGGGAAATGGGCGGCGCCGAACATGTGCTGACCGGTGTCCTGGAGGGGGCGAAAGGCCTCGTCCACGGTGTCACCTGCGGTGCCGGCATGCCGTTCCGCCTGGCCCCGATTGCAGCGCATTATCAGGTTTATTATTACCCCATCATCTCCTCGGCCCGCGCCTTCCGTGCCCTGTGGCTGCGCTCCTACCGCAAACATCCCGAATGGCTGGGCGGGGTGGTGTATGAAGATCCGTGGCTGGCCGGCGGACACAACGGCCTGTCCAACTCCGAGGATCCGCTGGTACCGGGCGATCCCTACCCGCGCGTCGCCGAGTTACGTAAAACCATGAACGAGTTCGGCCTGCAGAATACGCCGATTGTCATGGCCGGTGGCGTTTGGTTCCTGCGCGAATGGGCCAACTGGCTGGATAATTCGGAGATCGGACCGATCACCTTTCAGTACGGCACCCGTCCGATGCTGACTCAGGAAAGCCCTATATCAGATGTCTGGAAAAAGCGCCTGATGCAGCTCAAGGAAGGCGATATCCGGCTGAATAAATTCTCGCCGACCGGCTTTTACTCCTCGGCAGTTTACAATCAGTTCCTGCACGAGCTCTATGACCGGGCCGATCGCGAGATTGCCTTTGTCGATCACCCTACAGGCGATCATGTCGAATCCTTCTGTTTCGGCGTGCGCAACAAAGAGGTGTTTGTTACCAAACAGGATCGCAAGAGCATTGCCGAGTGGATGGAGGAAGGCTTCACCAAAGCCCTGCCGACCCCTGATTCCACATTCGTGTTCGTCAGTCCGGAAAAAGCCAAGGAGATTCGCGAGGATCAGCTGGCCTGCATGGGTTGCCTGTCGCAATGCAGCTTTTCCAACTGGGCTGCCAACGAAGCAGGAACGACCGGTCGCAAGGCGGACCCAAGAAGTTTCTGCATCCAGAAAACCCTGCAAAGCATCGCCCACGGATCCGATCCAAGCTCACATCTGATGTTTGCCGGCCATGCCGCCTATCGTTTTGCTCAGGACCCATTTTATGCCAATGGCTTCATCCCCACTGTGAAGCAGCTGGTGGAACGCATCTGCACCGGGGACTAGAGAAACAGGCTAAACAAAAGATTCACCACAGAGAGCACAGAGATAGAATCTGTTCTTATGCCTTTCTCTGTGCTCTCTGTGGTGCAGGATTTGAAATCTAACTCAGGGCGTTGACCTTGGCGGCCATGATGAAATCATTTTCGTGCAGGCCACCGATTTTGTGGGTGTAAAACACCACATCGCAGTATCCCCAGCTATAGCTCAATACCGGATGATGACCCTCGCGCTCGGCCAATTCGCCAACACGCAAGGCAAAGGCCTGGGCCGTGACGAAATCGGCAAAGCTGAAATGGCGCGACAGGCGGGTGGCCTCCCTGTTCAGCTCCCAGCCGGACACATCGGCGAGCATGGCCTGAGCCGCCTCAAGGGATAGCGGCGCTTCGCCGCCCTGACAGGGCTTACATGCTTGCTGCTTCAGACCCATGATGTCCTCCATAAACTCAAGTTGTGATTCCGCGCTTGGCAAGCAACTGATGAATGCCGGTGGGTAATGCAAATTTCCCGATATCAGCAACCCATTGCCCGTCACCCGAAGGGGGATTGCCTGAAACATCCATATAGAGGTGCAGGCGGCGGTGAGTCAGTTGATGGATATGACAAGGTGAAGTGCCCGGTGCCACTGCCAGTTCGCTAATCGGCGGTGTCCAAAGACCGGCCCAGATGCCGGTGTCCGGGCGTTGCATCAACCAGATGCCCTGCGCTTTATCGACATGCAGATGCACCTGCCAATGCACATCGCGAACTCGAACGGCCGCCTTTTTTTCGCTGGCTATATTTACCTCGAAAGCCGATGCGCAATGCTGTTGCATGGGGCAAAGCTGACAGGCCGGAGCAGCCGGTATGCACAGCATGGCGCCCAGTTCCATCATCGCCTGATTCCAGGTGTCGGGTTCACCTGAGGCATCAATGGCCTCCTGGGCCAACTGCCAGAGTCGCTTGTCTGAGGCCTCAGGTTCCGCCTGCCAGCGCCTGAGCACCCGCTTCACATTGCCATCGAGCACCGGCGTATTCATCCCGAAACAGAAAGAGGCAATGGCACCAGCGGTGGAACGGCCGATGCCGGGCAGGCTCAGGAGAGCATCGAAATCACACGGAAAAACACTGCCGTGACGCTCAACAATGGTTTGCGCTGCGCTGTGGATAAAGCGGGCACGGCGGTAATAACCCAAACCCTCCCATGCCTTGAGTACGCTATCGAGCTCAGCTTGGGCCAGCGTGGCAATGTCGGGGAAGGTCTCGAACCATGCTGCAAAGCGCGGCAACACAGTTGCCACCTGCGTCTGCTGCAACATAATTTCTGATACCCAGATTGGATATGGATCCTGCGTGTGCCGCCAGGGAAGGTCACGGGCGTGGGAGGCGTACCAGCCGAGCAGGGCGCCGGCGCGCCCGCTACATGGGATGGAAGACAAAGCGGTCCTCAAGCACCTCAAAGGTCAGGTAAAAGCTGACACGATCCAGGCCCCATGTACTGGGCAGCGGCCGGAAAGGAGAGGCCGCATGGATAGCGGCAATGGCACTGTCGTTGAGCGGCCCGATCGGGCTGGGGCGCAGAATTTCGATACCACCAAGGGAACCGTCCTTTTCAATCGTCAGGCGCAACAAAGCACGACGCTCATCCTCGTCATGCTCGCGGTAATTTGCCTGACCCGGTCGCCACTGTTCTTCCAGCGCACGCACCAGCTGATGCGCATACGGCGCATACCTTGCCTCACGGGTGTTGATCGGGATATCCGCCTCGCGCGACAGCATCTTTTTCAGGCGCCGCTCGCGTTCAAAATCACGCGACAGCTCGGCCAAGGCCATGCTCGACGGCATCAGATTGGACAGCGGAATACGCGGCGGTTGCTGCGGCTGTTTCTTCACCTGCTTCTCTGGTGGCTTTTTAGGCGGCTCGGGCGGCTCCAGCATTGGTCCCTTGGCGGTCAGGGTGCGTGCCTGCTGCTGCGGCTTCGGGGTTGGTGGTGGCGGCGGGGTGCGCGGCTGCTCTGGTGCGGCCGGCTTTGAAGGCCTTGGCTGCTCACCGGGCATGGGTGACTTGGCGGCGCGCGTGAATTTATCCTCCGACTTGCTGCTACCACCTTCGGCATTCCTGTTGGAGATGGCCTCGGCCTTTTCAGGCGCCTTGGTGGCCTTGCTCTTTTCAGGGCTCAGCAGCACCACATCCATACTTTGCGGCAAACTGTGTTTCGGAATGGGTTTGTTGACATGCTGCCAGGTAATGAGCACGGCAAGCAGCACATGGCAGCTTATGGAAGCAACAAACGAAACGCTCCAGCGCCGTCCCTCGGGAGAAACAGGATTAGCCATGTGCAGCACCCGGTACGGCTTCTTCCATCGCAGGTCTTGTGCTGCGCAGGTGATCGGTGATGTATTGCGCAGCAACACCATTGAGCCAACCGGTTATGGCGGCAACGAGCAGGAAGGGCGGCAACAGATAAAACAGGGCGGTTTGCTGGATGAATAGCGCTTCCACTGTCACGAACTGCACCAGCATGTGCGCCACTGCACCCAGCAGGCTGATGCCAATAAGACTAATGCCGGGAATGCTTCGCCATGCGGCCAGCATGACCAGCGCCGCAGCCAAAGCACCGCTCAGGCTCATGATAAAGGTGGGGGTGAACAAGGTGCCGATGAACAGGGCGCCAACCACCACGCGCGCCACCGCCAGCATCAGCGCCTCTTTCGGGCCAAGCATGATCAGCGCAATCAGGGTAACAATATTGGCAAGTCCCGGTTTGAACCACGGGCCGAGGCCTGGCAATGCGGACTCCAGTACATGAATGCCAACGGCCAGCATCAATAACGCCATCCATTGCGCCTTGCGGTGTAAGTCTTCAAGAGACGGGCGGGAAGTGGCGCAGGTTTGGGAGACAGCGCTGAGCTGATGGGATGCCGACATCGGGCTACTCTAGCATCGCGTCGAAGGCTTTCGCATCCCCGCGAATGCTTACAAGGATGCGATTCGGCAAGCAAACCAGCATGTCGCCGATGCGATGCTTGTGACCGGCGCGAATACATTGTTTGCCCGTGCACGGGGATTCACTGATGGCAACCTCACCATCCGCGATGAGAATATCGGTTTCGCCGATCTCGCCAGCAGCAACGAAATGCACCGGATTCGCACTATGCAGCGGATATTCGGCAAGCAGCGTTTGACCGCGATAGATGTCCACCATGACCTCACCACCACCGGCCAATTGCCGGATATGCATCCAGCCGAAGACAATAGCGGCCAACACAAAGACCAGCAGCAGGCGATCCGTCCATGTGCCGGAAATACGCCGTAGCAGGCCGCGCAATGAAGGACTCGAATTCATGCGTCAAGTGTATCAGCTTTGGCAAAGCAAAGTGTGACGGAGGAAACTGATGAATGTACTGATCACCGGAGGCAACCGTGGCCTCGGGCTGGGCTTTGTGCAGCACTATCTGGGAACCGGGCACGATGTATGGGCAGGGCATCGCGCTGATATCGGCGGACTGGCAGATATCAAGCATTCCGGCCTGCACCTGCTGCAATGGGATGTGGGCGAGGATGATGAGCCGCTGGGAGAACTGCCTGAACATATCGATCTGTTGATTAATTGCGCCGGCATCTACGGACCGGGCAAGGATGGTCAGGAGCTGGATAAGGTAAGGCCTGCGGTCATGCAGGACGTATTCAATGTCGATTGCATCGGGCCGCTACGCGTCGTGCAGCGCCTACATAAACGCATGGTGCGCGGCGGTGTGATTGCCAACCTCAGTTCCAAGATGGGCTCAAGCGGTGATAACAGCAGCGGCGGCACCTATGCCTACCGTGCCGCCAAGGCTGCGCTGGTCATTGTGTCGAAATCCATGGCTGTCGATTTGGCACCGGCAAGTGTGCATGTAATCACCCTGCATCCAGGATGGGTACGTACGGATATGACGCATCAAACCGGCCTCATTGATGTTGAGGACTCAGTAAGCGGCATGGCGGATGTAATCGAGCGGGCACGCGATTATGCGCCGGGAGCCTTTATCGCCTTCGACGGACAGGAAATACCGTACTAGGGCCTGAAATAAAAAACGCCCCTGCCTAAGCAGGGGCGTTGCAAGAATACCTGATCGACTTAGTCCTTTTTGTGCAGGTACACGTCCATCTGCGGATAGGGGATGGAAATACCGGCATCATCGAAGGCCAGTTTGATTTTCTCGTTGAGTTCGAAACGAACAGCCCAATAATCGCCACTTGCCACCCACGGGCGCACATTGAAATTGACGCTTGAGCTGGCCAGCTCGCCAACGGCAACCAACGGTACCGGCTCTTTCAGAATGCGCTCGTCAGCAGCCAGAATGGTTTCAATAATTTCCCGTGCCTTACGCAGGTCTGAGTCGTAACCGATACCGAACACCATATCGATACGGCGCGTATCGCGTGCCGAGTAGTTGGTGATGTTACTGCCGTAGATAGCACCATTGGGCACGATGATCTCGCGGTTGTCGCCGGTTCTCATACGAGTGCTGAAGATGCCGATTTCCTCAACGACACCTGCTGTGCCACCCGCCTCGATGTAATCACCAACCTTGAACGGGCGGAAGATAATAAGCAGGACGCCCGAAGCAAAATTCTGCAGCGAACCCTGCAGGGCCAAGCCGACAGCCAAGCCAGCCGCACCAATCAGGGCAATGAAGGATGTCGTATTTACGCCAAGCCGGTCCAGCGCAGCAATGATAATGAAAAGCAGCAACACGGCATTAACAATGGAGGTGACAAAACCGATCAGTATGGGGTCCACTTTGGCCTTCTTCATCAACCTCGCGACCACACCCACGAGCAAGCGGGCAATCCAGCGACCAATGACAAAGATAGCCAGCGCCATGAAGATATTAACGCCCCATGGAAAGGCGTAGTCATTCAGCAAAGCTTCAATATCAATATTTTCGAGCATGTTTATCTCCTGTTTATTTGCCGCATGATGTCAAAAGTCATGCTATGCGACATATTAAAAATTCACTTTTCCTCCGGCATATCTTGCTGAGGGCGGTAAATGAACGACTCACGCCTATTCGACAGCATCGAGAATGGAGGGAACAAATAATTGCCCTTCCTCCTCGCGCAGGGGGAGCGGGGTGAGGCCACGCGGACAGGGGCCGGACAAACAGGTGCCACTGTCAGGGGCAAACAGGGCGCCATGCGTCTGGCACACCAGCACCTCCCCATCCTCGGAGAAGAAACGCCCCGGCATCCAATCCAGCGTACTGCCGTTATGCGGGCAACGATTGATATAGGCATGCAGCTTCCCACGGGTTCGAACCACAAAGCCCTCTTCCCTTGCCCCTGCAATACTCAGTGTGAAGACCGTTGCCCCGCCCTCATCCGGAATCTCAATAGCTTGCCACGTTTGATCTTGCATGCGCCGAATTGCAAGGGAGAACTGCTTACGATGCAAGGGAAAGAAAAAAGGCGGCCACCCGTCGGTGACCGCCAGCAGCTCTGGAGAGCTGCTATGGTATCTATTATATAGACGTCCGCAGTGCCGCTGTCAAATTCAGCGCCTGCAGATAAGCCTCGGCAGCACCCTGCCCGTCACCGCTTTCCAGGCGCCAGTCGCCCAGTGTGCGCCATGCCTGCGGTGATGGATTTCTGGCAAGCAACTTGTCCATATGTTCCGCAGCCAGACCGGAAAGCCCCGCCGCATGCGCCATGCCGGCGCGCAGCAGCGCCTGAGCTGGTGTTAACTCCGATTCGCGCTTCTTCTCCATACGGCGATAGGTTTTCATGGCATCTTCATGCATCAGGGGAAGCAGCTCGACGGCAATGTCGGCATGGTCATGCCGCTCGATATGCGCCAGCCAGAGCTTGCGACAGGCAGAAGCATCCCCCTCGCCAAGCAAGGCGCGGCCCAGTGCCAATACCACCTCGCCTGAAGCAGGTTGCAGGCGTTGTGCTTTGCGCAGATAGCCAAGGCTCTTTTCCCGTCCATCCGTGGTTTGAGCAACACTCCTGGCCAGATGCAAATAGGCAGCAGCCAGTTTCGGCGCAGCACGCGAGGACGAGTTGCCACCACGCTTCCAAATATCCTCGAGCATGGCGACCAGACCAGACCAGTTTTCTGTTTCCTCTAGCAGGATAGCCTTGCGCTCCTGCGCCAGGGGTGCGCCGGGATGTGCTTGCAACCACGCATCCAGATGCGCCTGACGAACACGCGGATCGGGCCTCGGCGATGCATGCGGATCACTGGCCATGCGCGCGGTAAGGGCTATGAGCAGGGCATCATCGTCATCTGCAGGAAGCGGCATATCGGCTGGCGACATCGGCAGACGGGTGAGCAGGACATCGGCCCATTCAGGAAGAAAGCCCTTTGCCTTGCGGAAGTATTTCCAGCCGCGCTCACCACGCATATCCACCCATTCGGCAAGTCCATCGTACAGGTAGGTTTCCCGGCGCTTCTTCCTACCGGTTTTCAGTACCTGCCATAACTGACCCGGACCAGCCAGCAGGGCCAGCACTAGGCGGCGCACCAGCCAGTAAACAGCAAGCGCCAGCACAAGAACCAGAATGAATGGCCCCTGCCGGGTTTCAAAAAGCCAGCCGAAGGCGTGAACGCTTAAGGTTTCGTTGGCAACGTCGGGAAATAGTGCAAACAGGGCGGCCAGCGCCAGCGCCAGAACAAGGATGATAAAAATTCGCATCAGAGAACCTCCATCCAGTCAGCCGCTGCCTTGCGGGATACATCAATGTCTACCCTGATGTCGTCCATGGATTCGGACAGGTCAGCATCGGCAGTGTCGCTCAACTGATCACGAACAGCACTGAGCAGGCGGCGCCATGCGCGTGGCTCCGGCCAGTCTTCGATGCTCAGGGCGTGCTCCATGTCCAGCAACTGTCGACGCAGGCCGGCGTGCTCTTGCTCAGCGACGCTGGGGGCGTGGCGCAAATGGAAAGCACCGATCAGCCAGGCAAGGTAAGGGTTTTCCGGCTTGGGAATGATATCGACCTGCTGCGCAGCGGGGATGGTTTCTGCCAGCTGCTTCAGCAGTTTGCGCATAGCGGCAAGCTTTGTCCGATCATGTTGCAGCATCATACCCATCTCGCGGGCTTTGCCTTGCTCGGATTCATCCAGCGATGGCAGTGAAGCAAGGTAGCCCCACATGCCGATGCGGTGCGATAGTCGAGTATCAGGGCTGGCAAGCAGACTCAGCCACACGCGAAGCTCAATCGCCTTGCTCGTTTTCAGCTCTTGCTTTAACTGCTCCCGTTCGGCCTGCACGTCGCTCAGCTCACCTTGCAGTCGATTGATTTCTTCCTGCAGAGAGGCTGCGTTGTCCGGTACCGGCAGAACCGGCCCATCGGGGGTCAGCGTGACCATATCGCTATTCACAGGTTCAACATCGCGAATGCTTGCCGGCGTTTCGGGGGCTGTGGCTGCAACTTCAGCAACAGGTTCCGCTTGCGCCGCTGCAGTATCGATTGCATCCGTTTCGCCCTGAGGCTGGGCAGCGGGTTCTGGCGCCACGGCCGGTATCACCGATGCTGCGTCAGCTGCGGCCGTTTCGCTTTGAGGCTCAGCAGCGGCCAGCGGCTGCGTTGCCTGCGCCATTGGCTTGTGTGCCTTACCGGGTTTCAGTATATCCAGCGCCTGCTGGCGCATCTCGGGTGGAGAAAGCAGCCAGGCTGCGGGCAGAGCGATAAAGATAAACAACAGAAAAAACCACGGGCCGAGGCGCTTCTTTTTGCGCGGCGCAGCAGGGCTTGTTTCAGGCTGTATCGCCTCCTGGACATCAGCTTGGGTATCCACAAGCGGCTGTTCCGTATCAGACATATTGTCGGCCTTCTCTTCAGGTTTGTTGTTATCAGTCATTATTGAGCCAGCGGGCGATATCCATGGCGTGATAGGTCAGAATCATGTCGGCACCGGCACGTTTAAAGCCCAGCATGGTTTCCAGTACCACACGACGCTCGTCGATCCAGCCCTTCTCGGCAGCGGCCTTGATCATGGCATATTCGCCGGAGACATTGTACACAGCCATCGGCACGTCGGTGGCTTCTTTCACCGCAGCGATGATATCCATATAGGCCAGCCCCGGTTTGACCATGAGCATGTCGGCACCTTCATTAATGTCGATCATGGCTTCCTTGATGGCTTCGCGACGGTTGGCCGGGTCCATCTGGTAGCCGCTACGGTCGCCGAAGCTGGGCGCGGAATCAGCCGCATCACGGAAAGGCCCGAAGTAGCCGGAAGCATATTTGACGGCATAGGACATCACCGGAATGTGGCTGAAACCATTGTCGTCCAGCGCTGTGCGGATGGCGCCAATCATGCCATCCATCATGCCAGAGGGCGCAATGATATCGACGCCAGAGCGGGCATAGGAAACCACTTCCTTCTGCAGATTTTCCAGCGTTGCATCGTTGTCCACTTCCTCTCCGTGCAACACGCCGCAATGACCGTGGTCGGTGTATTCGCAGAAGCAGGAGTCAGCAATCACACAGGTGTCGGGGGAGGCATCCTTGGCTGCACGTACGGCACGCTGCACGATACCTTCATCATTCCATGCCTCACTGCCGATGGCATCCTTCTTTGCCGGAATCCCGAAAAAAATCACGCCGGGAATGCCGGCTGCGGCAACCTCGCGCACGGCCTTGCCGACATGCGACAGGGGGATGCGGGACACGCCCGGCATGCTGGCAATCGGCTTCGGCTCGCTGATGGTTTCGTCAACAAACAACGGATAAATCAGATCGTCTACCGAAAGCGATGTTTCGCGCACCATGCGGCGTAGCGTCGGGGTGCGGCGCAGTCGGCGCGGTCGTATGGTCAGATCAGGCAAGCTCATGGGCGATTTTCCTCCGTTACGGACCGGGTTTCTTCAAAATACTCAGCCAATGCATCCAGCATGGCAGCAAAACTAGCCTCTTTTGCCACGGCCTGCACGCTCAAACCTGCACCCTCCGCAGCAGCTGCCACTTGCGCACTGATGACGACTACGGCCGGACGATTGGCAAGCTGTGCATTACCGATGCGCTGCACGTAATGCCGGGCGGTGCGTGAACTTCCCAGCAGCACGGCATCGATCTCGCCTCTCTCCAGAGCCTGCGCCGTGTCCGCGGCATCGCCCTGCGGACAGATGGTGCGATAGGCATGAATCAGGTGCACCTCCGCGCCCTGGTTTTGCAGCGCCTGTTGCAGCACATCCCTGCCCTCCTCGGCACGCAGGAAGTAAACGCTCGCCGGCAGGCCATGCTCGGCAAAACCCTGTATCAGTCCTTCCTGAGATGCTTCGGAAGCAATCCATGCGACACTGATGCCACGTTCTGTCAGGGCCGCCGCTGTCTGGCTGCCCACGGCAATGACCTGATGTCGACTAAACAGAGGAACGAAATCATCGCCCAGCGCCTTGGCGGCACAGCTGACACCGTTCACGCTGCTCAGCAGGATGGCAGTATTTTCTGGCAGGGCTGACAGCCCATGGCGGATATTTTCAGAAAGACACTGCACTGCCAGACAGGGGAAACACAGGGTCTTGGCACCGCGCTGCGCTATCAACTCTGCGATGGCCTCGCATTGATCGGCGGCGCGCGTGAGTAGAATGCGTTTTCCAGTCAGTGAATTCACAGGCTGGAGTATGCATCAGGCTGCCTCTTGCCGCCAATGGCGAAAGATTCCCATGCATGCACAACAGGCATGTTGGCTTGATTTGAAACAGGGCTCATGTAATATGAATGGGTTTTTACAGGCAGGATACCCATGGAACAGATAAACAACGCAATGAAAAAGGCTGAAGGCATTCTTAAGAATACCTTCGGCTATAGTGCTTTTCGCTCGGTACAGAAAGATGTCGTCGAAGCCATCCTGAATGGCGGCGATGCCTTTGTGTTGATGCCGACCGGTGGCGGCAAGTCGATGTGCTATCAAATTCCTTCCATCGTACGCAAGGGCACCGGTATTATTGTTTCGCCGCTGATTTCCCTGATGAAGGATCAGGTGGATGCGCTGGTGCGCTGCGGTGTTGAAGCGGCCTATTACAATTCCTCCCTGAAGGTTGCCGAAGCTGCTTCGGTCCTGGAGCGACTGAAGGCCGGCAAGCTGGAGATGCTCTATGTGGCACCCGAGCGCCTGCTTTCCGCGACTTTCACGAAAATCCTGCATGACATTGATCTGGCTCTTTTTGCCATTGATGAGGCGCATTGCGTATCGCAGTGGGGGCATGATTTTCGTCCCGAGTATGAAAAGCTCGGTCGCCTGCGTGAGGAATTCCCCGGTGTACCGATTCTCGCCCTGACCGCTACGGCCGACGAGCACACCCGCAAAGACATCCTGCAATGCCTGCAGATCGAAAATGCGAACAAATTCATTTCCAGCTTTGATCGCCCGAACATTCGCTATCTGGTTGCTGAAAAACGCAAGCCGATGCGTCAGTTGCTTGATTTTCTCGATGACTGGAAGGGTGAATCGGGCATCATCTATTGCATGTCTCGCAAGCGGGTTGAGGAAGTGGCCGTGCATCTGCAACGTCATGGCATCCGCGCCATGGCCTACCATGCAGGTATGCCGGGCCGGAGGCGCGAACAGGTGCAGGACGATTTTCTGCATGACCGCATTCGCGTGATCGTCGCCACCATTGCCTTCGGCATGGGGGTCGACAAGCCGAATGTGCGCTATGTCGTGCACCACGACATGCCAAAGAGCGTGGAAAGCTATTATCAGGAAACCGGCCGCGCCGGTCGTGACGGCATGGAATCCGAAGCCCTGCTGCTGTACAGCTCCGGCGACGTGAATCTGGTTCGCCGACTTATAGATAACGTCGAGAGCAAGGAACAGAAGCGTATCGAGATCCACAAGCTGAACAGCATGATCGGCTTCTCCGAAGCACTGACCTGCAGGCGCCGGGTTTTACTCGGCTATTTCGGTGAACAGCTGAAAACACCCTGCGGCAACTGTGATGTCTGCCTTGATCCGCCCACAACCTATGACGCTATCAAGCCGGCGCTGCTGGCCATCCAGTGCATCCGCGAACTGGAGGAAAATTACAGCAAGGGATACGTCATTGATGTGCTGCGCGGCTCCACAGCGGCACGCATCATTGAACGCGGCCACGATAAATTAAAGAGCTATGGTGCCGGAACGGATATGACGGCTGACGAGTGGACATCGATCCTGCGCCAGCTTACTCATCAGGGCTATTGCAACCCGGATATCAGCCATCGTTCGGCACTGAAACTGACCTCCGAGGTGCCCAAGCTGGAAAAGCGCAAGCACCTGATGCTGGCTCACTACCACCAAGGGGTGCATCGCGGTCTGAAGCGGCCGGCAGTAAATCGCGCCGATCCGGTTTTCGTCGAGCTCAGCGATTTGCGCCGGGAGATGGCGGAGAAGGAAGGTGTGGCTCCACATGTGCTGATGAACGACGCCACGCTGGCCGAGATGAGCCATAAGCGTCCACAATCACTGGATGATTTGTCGACCATCGACGGCATGGGTCAACGCAAGCTGCTGACCTATGGCGATTCATTTCTCAAGCTTCTTCTGCAACACGGCGCTGTGAATGAGGGTGAACAGGCCGCTGCGGCAGCCGCCGAAAAAGTCCAGAAGCTGCGGGTTACAGGACCGCCACCCAACGATGCACAGATGTTCACCTGGCAGTTGTATAAGAGTGGCGAGGATGCGGCAGCCATTGGCACCAAGCAGGGCATTAGCGCCGAGACGGTCTTGAAACATTTTGTCGCACTGGTAAAGGCCGGCTACGACATCAATGTGCGCGAAGTGCTTGGCGAGAAGTTTGACGATGTAACAGCCGCCATCGAGGAAGCCGATGAATATACCTCACTGAGCGACATTCTGCGCAGTATGGACACCCCGGTAAGCAATGAAACCTTCCGGCTGGTGGTGGCCTGGCGCGAGGCGGCCGGGATCACCTGAGGCTAGTTAAGCGACGCCTTCCTTAAGCCAGCTGTCCAGCTCGTTGCGCCGCTCCAGCGCATACAGGCCATCGCAGCCGCCAATAACATGGCGATCATTGATAAATATCTGCGGCACGGTGCGGGCACCGTTGCTACGCTGCAACATCTCGCGACGCAGTTCAGGATCCTTTTCAATATTGTACTCAACAACATCCAGCCCTTTCTTGCTCAACAGGGCCTTGGCCCTCACGCAATAGGGACACCAGGAACTGGTATACATTTCAATGGTCGGCATGCTGCCTCCTTACATATTTCTTAATCACGATCCGCCAGACGCGTCAATGAGAATGCACCGGCCCGAATCCCGGAACGACGCAGGGCACGGCAAGCGTAGTGCATCGTAGCGCCTGTGGTCATGATGTCATCCACCACCCACACCTGCATATCCGACACGAGCTCACTCGCCGGCCCAGCGATGATTTCGGCCCAGTGGTCGTAATCCACCGTGAAAGCATTACACAGATTTTTCCAGCGCGCCCGACCGCTTAAGCTGGACTGCCGTTGCTGCGCCCCGCTGCGGCGTAACAACTGCCAGTCAAGGCTTGCCCCTGTGCGCTCAGCAATGGCACGGCACAAATCGGCAGCATGGTGACGACCGGCGCGCCGCATGCGGGATATTGGCATGGGAACGGGCAGCAGCAGGCTTTGCGGGTTAAAAACGGTTTGCAGACGGGGCGCAGCAGCATCAAGCAACCAAAGCATGCCGGCATCGCGGCCTTGCAGCTTCCAGTCGAGGATGGCGTTACGCACCGGCCCTTCACGATAGATAAACAGGCTCTCCGTCCTGAGTTGCTGCGGCGCCCGGCGCAGGCATTTGCCGCAGGGGCCGGGGGCTATGTGCTCCGGCAGCACGCGACCGCAATGCAGGCAATGCTGGTGTGACCAGATGCGGATGTCTGTCGCGCATCGTTCGCAGCAACCAGCCTGACCGGCGAGCGGCGAGTGGCAGAAGACGCAAGCCGGAGGAAACAACATGTTCCGGCATAAGTTAACCCAGCTATACAACCCAGTTGACAGCGTCGCCATGCAACCCAGCATGCATGATATGCTGGATAGTCGCAATTGGTTCACCCCGCCGCCTGATGTGCGCCGCCGCTCTTTCAACAGCGGTGAGCGACAGGGTATGCATATCACAGTTCAGGGCAGGCAGTTATTAAACTTTGCCGGCAATGATTATCTCGGCATGAGCTTTCACCCCGAGGTGTGCAGTGCTGCTGCGGATGCGGTTGCAAAACACGGCGCAGGCAGCGGAGCCTCACGACTGATCAGCGGCGATGATCCACTGATGCATCGGCTGGAATCGGAACTGGCCGCATGGAAGGGTTTTGAAGCGGCGCTGCTTGTCGGCTCCGGTATGCTGGCCAATATCGGCCTGCTACAGGCCCTGGCCGACCGGCACAGCACATTATTCTGCGACAGATTAAATCATGCCTCGCTGGTGGATGGGGCTCGGCTTTCTGCTGCCAAGGTGCAGCGCTTTGCACATCTGGAAGTGCAACAGCTGGAGCGCTTGCTGCAGGCATCGCCTGCCGGTCGGAGGATCATCGTTTCCGACGGCGTATTCAGCATGGATGGCGATAGTGCCGATGTGACAGCCCTACTGGCGCTGGCCGAGCAATATGACACCCTGCTGCTACTCGATGATGCGCATGGTTTCGGTGTGCTGGGGAAATATGGGCGCGGCCTGAGCTCGGAAAATAATTTGGCCGGACATGGTCGGCTGGTCGAGGTCGGCACCTGCGGCAAGGCTCTGGGCTCCTACGGCGCTTTCATTCTCGGCACGACGGAAATGATTGAGGGTCTGCGTCAGAGCCTGCGCACCATGACCTATTCCACAGCGCTTCCCCCTGCTATCTGCGCGGCAAGCCTGACGGCGCTGCATGTGCTGCAACGGGGCGATCTGGTGCAGCAACTGCACGCCAATATCGCCCTCTTCCGCGATCTGGCGGCAGCACAGGGACTGGTCCTGATGCCATCAGCTACGCCCATTCAACCCTTGCTACTGGGCGAGGAGGCTGCCGCGCTGCACGCTGCTGAGGCCTTGCTGAATCTTGGCTATTTTGTGCCGGCCATTCGTCCCCCGACTGTGCCTGAGGGAACGGCGCGACTGCGCATCACCCTATCGGCTGCGCACCGCAGTGAAGATATCGAGGCACTGGTTCAAGCCCTGGCTAAGGTCGCCACTTGAAGTCACCCACACTGGTTTTTGTACACGGCTGGGGTCAGTCGGCGCAAACATGGCATGCGCAAATGGATTATTTCGGAGAGCGCCATCACGTGCTGGCAGTGAATCTTCCGGGGCATGGCGGCGCACCGGATGCAGCTCTTGAAACTTGGGAAGACGCGCTGCTTGCCAAGCTTCCCAGCGAACCGGTGGTTTTTGTCGGCTGGTCCCTGGGCGGCATGCTGGGCCAGCGTCTGGCCACGACCCATGCCGCAAGGCTGGCCGGTCTGGTGCTGTTGTCGACAACGCCCCGCTTCCGTCTGCGTCCGGATTGGGAATATGGTTGCACCGATGAAGTGTTTGAGCGCTTTCGCGATAGCCTTAAGACGGATGCGCCGCGCCTGCTGGATCGATTCTTTGCCCTGATGTTGCAGGGCGATGCATTGGACCGAAAACAGTATTTGGGTATCGTGCGCACGGCCATCGACCGTCGCCATCCCGCTTCGCCAGACGGGCTGCACTGTGGCCTGCAGCTGCTCGATGAACTGGACTTGCGTACCGATCTTCCCGGGATATCGCTGCCGGCTCTGGTTGTGCATGGTGCGGCCGATACCGTGACCCCTGTTGGGGCAGCACATTATCTTGCCGCGCAATTGCCTGCCGCCACGCTCCGGATCATGCAGGCCGGACATGCGCCGCATTTAACGCAGCCGCTGATGTTTAACGAATTGCTGGAGGAATGGTGTCAGAACAACATATCAACACAACTCAGGTAGGGCGGTCCTTCGGGCGTTCGGCAGACAGTTACGATGCGCACGCAGTGTTGCAGCGCGAAGTGGCCGACCGACTGCTGGGGCATCTCGAATTCAGCAAAATTCGCCCGCAGCGCGTGCTGGATATCGGCTGCGGCACCGGCTATTTCACCCGCTTGTTGCACCAGCGTTTCAAACGGGCGCACCTGACTGCTGTCGATATCGCACACGGCATGGTGCTTGCCGCGCAGGACAAGCATCCGCGCCGCATGCCATGGGGGGCACGAACCAGCTTTGCGCGTGCCGATGCAGCCAGACTCCCCTTTGCCGATGCCTCTTTCGATCTGGTTGCCTCGAATCTGGCCATGCAGTGGGTGAGCGATCCCGAGCTGATGCTGGCCGAGATGCGCCGCGTACTGGCTCCCGGCGGGCTGATGCTGCTATCCACCTTCGGGCGACGCACACTGGGCGAGTTACGCCAGTCGCTGGCCGATTTTTCACATGAACACGCCGGGCTGGTCCTGCCCTTTCCCGATGTCACCAGTCTCGGCGATGCGCTGATGAAGCTTTCTGTGGAATTACCGGTCACCGACACCGATCTGTTTACCCTGACTTATCCGAACCCAATGGCGCTGGTGCGCGAGTTGAAGGGTTTGGGCGCCACCTCCAGCGCCATCAAGAACCGCCCGGCGGGACTGTACGGCCGTCGGCTGCTGCGCCATCTCGACGAGCATTATGCAGCGCACCACAGCGAAGCGGACGGCCGCATTCGCGCCACCTTCGAGGTGCTATATGCCCAGGCCTGGCACGCTGTGGAACCATTCAAGCCCAAGGGCGACATCATCCCGATTGAACATCATGCGTAGGATATTCATTACTGCTACCGATACCGATGCCGGCAAAACCTATGTCACGGCATCCTTGCTGCGCGCTTTGATTTCAGCCGGCAATAAGGTGATCGGCCTGAAACCTGTTGCCAGCGGCCGCGAAGGTGCTGCGATCAGCCCGGATGTAGCAGCCCTGCTCAAGGCTCAGTGCCTGCCGGACTCCACAGCGGCGAACATCAATCTATATAATTTTGGCGCTGCACTAGCTCCATCGCAGGCTGCGGCCGAAGAAGGTCAAAGTATTGATCCGCAGGCACTGCTTGGGTGGTGTAAAGAACGATCAAAAGGATATGACATCAGCCTGATTGAGGGTGTTGGCGGCCTGATGGTTCCGCTGACGGATGATTATCTGGTTGCCGACTGGTTAAACGATATGCCGGATTGTGAAATATTGCTCGTTGTCCGCGCCCGCCTCGGTGGCATCAATCATGCCCTGCTGACAATCGACAAGTTGAATCGCATGGGTCGCCCGCCCCGCTGGATTGTGATCAACGATGGCGACAATGTCGGTGAGGACATGCTGGCGAGACATCAGCAGGCATTAGCCAAAGCAGGCGAACTGATTATCGTTCCGCATGGCATGGCATGTCACCTTCCAAACCTTATACTTGACTGAATTGGTCGGGATTATAATATCCCACCCTCGCATGGGGTTATTCCCAACCGGAGGTTTGATATGCGCTTAACCAGCAAGGGCCGCTACGCAGTGTCCGCAATGATTGATTTAAGCAAGAATGAGGAAGCAGGGCCGGTAAATCTGGCCGCCATTTCCGATCGGCAGTTTATTTCCCTTTCCTATCTGGAGCAGCTGTTTCGCCGCCTGCGTGAAGGTGGCCTAGTGAAAAGTGTACGCGGGCCAGGTGGCGGTTACCTGCTCAACAGGCCGGCTGCAGAAATCACCGTCTCGGATGTCATTCGCGCCGTGGATGAGCAGATCAAGGCAACGCGCTGCGTGAATGCGCTGCGCGGCTGCCATCGCGGCAACCGTTGTGACACCCATGAATTGTGGGATGCGCTGGGCATGCATATCTATCGTTTCCTTGATGTGGTGACCTTGCAGGATGTCTGTGACAAGAAGGTTTCGCTGGATGGCGTAACCCTGGCCCCGGTGGAGCAATATGCGCCAACGCCGCAGCCGATCATGATGGTGGATAAACGGGTTGCAGCGGTATCTTGATTACAATGCCACCTGCCCACCGCTTGAGGCTGCGCTAGAGGCGCAGGTAGAGGCGGCGCAGCAGGCTTACGGCAATCCTTCCAGCCTGCACTGGGCCGGGCGTAATGCGCGGCGCGTGCTCGACGATGCCCGTGATGCACTGGCTGCACATGTGGGCTCTGAAAGCGGTTCGGTGGTATTCACCTCCGGCGGCACCGAGGCCAACAATCTGGCTATAAGCGGTTACTGCGCCACGCAAAAAACCGGACATATCATCACCACGGCCATTGAGCATCCTGCCGTATTACAACCTGTGGCACGCCTGGAAGAAGCCGGCTGGCAGGTCACGCGCCTGCGACCTTCGCGCAGCGGTGCGATATCGGCGGATGATGTGTTGGATGCCTTGCGTGACGACACCCGACTCGTAGCCGTTATGGCTGCCAATAATGAAACGGGCGTGGTGCAGCCGATTGCGAAAATCGGCGCGCTTTGCCGGGAACGCGACATCGCATTTATGGTCGATGCAGTGCAGGTACTGGGCAAGGCGAAGGTATCCCTGCGCGACTGGCAGGCGGATTTCATTTCCCTTTCGGCACACAAGATCGGCGGCCCGCGCGGCGTTGGCGCATTGATTGTACGGCGCGGCATGAGCCTGCAGGAGATTGCACCGGGTGGCGGACAGGAGCGCAAACGCCGCTCCGGAACCGAGAATGTACCGGGCATCGCCGGCTTTACAGCTGCACTCGGCGGAATGAATTTTACATCGCTTTCCCGGATGCGCGACGATTTCGAGACAGCACTGACCGCGCAAATGCGTGATGTGGTGATTTTTGGACAAGGTGCCGAGCGCACGCCGAACACCAGCATGTTCTGCATCCCGGGACTGGATGGTGAAACGCTTTTGATGCAACTCGATCTGGCCGGCTTTGCCGTGGCCTCAGGCTCCGCCTGCTCCTCAGGCAAGCGCGAGCCTTCGCATGTGTTGCTAGCCATGGGCGCATCGCAGGAACAGGCGCGCAGCAGTCTTCGCGTGAGTTTCGGCCCATCGAATACGGAACAGGATGCGACGGCTTTGGTCGCCGAACTGGGCCGCATCCGCCAACGCCTGCGCAGCATGGCCGGCGCAGCCTAAACAAAATAATCAGGAGACATGATGCAACAGGAAACAGTGAATCAGGCCGACATCCAGCTCACCGATGCTGCGGTTCAACGCATGCGGCAGCAAACCGCCGACAAGGGCGTGGCCGGCATCCGCCTGAGCCTGCGTGAGTCCGGCTGCTCCGGGCTAGAATATGTGGTGAATTTCTGCGATGCACCTGTGAGAGGCGATCATGTACTGGCGTTTGATGGTTTTTCTCTGTTTGTGGATGCTGAATCCTATGCGCGGGCGCTGAGCGGGCTGGTGATTGATTTCGAACAGGACTTCCTGTCTTCCGCCTTTGTCTTTCGCAACCCGAACAAAAAAGGCGAATGCGGCTGCGGTGTATCGTTCACCGTCTAGGATGGTTTGATTGACCCCTGCCGTGCTGTACATTACTGCTTCAGACGTGCCCCGCGCCCGTCATTCCGCACCATGAGAGAGGCATTATGAGTTCTGTATTGTTATCCATTTCCGGCCACGACAGGCCGGGCATTGTTCGCGATGTTTCCGAAGCCCTGCTGGAGCTGGACACCAATATCGAGGATTCATCGATGACTGCGCTACGCGGTCGCTTTGCCATGATGCTGATTGTCTCGCTGGGCAGCACAGCCAAGCTGGGTGAACTCAAGGCCGCCATGGCACATCTGGAGCAGAAAACAGGGCTGCATGTACAATCAACTGAATTATCGGATGAGGAATTTGCACTTAGCGCGCCCGAGCCGGATTGCGTGGTAACGGTCAACGGATCGGACCAGCCCGGCATTGTGCATACAGTGACCGATGCGCTGGCCTCCCTTGATGCCTCGGTGGTCGATCTGTCGACACGCAGTCGGCAGTATCAGGATGGCAATACGCAATACATGATGGCGCTGGAAGTGGCTGCAGGCGATTCCATACCGGCCCTGCGCGAGCGCCTGGCCAAAGTGGCGGATAAACTCGATGTGGATATCGAAGTGCATGTAATGGATGAGGATGTGCTCTAGGGCCTGATTGAACCTTTAAGCCATGCATGCCTCACCTGCATCCATTCTTACCCTGCCCGACGAACGCCTGCGCAGGATGGCTGAAACGGTCACAGCATTTGATGCGGAACTTCAAAAAACATTTGCGCGGCTTGATGCGGCCATGCGTGCCGGCCCCGGCGGGGTGGGTGTTGCGGCACCGCAACTGGGCATCAACAACCGCATGATCGTGGTTGACTGCTCCTTGGCGCGTCACCCCTGTCGCAACCATGGCTTATTATACATGACCAACCCGGTCGTGGTTAAAAAATCCAGCGAAAAGGTGCTTGGCCGCGAGGGCTGCCTGTCGGTGCCAGACTGGGTGGGCATGGTGCAGCGAGCCAAATCGGTGCGCGTGCAGTTTCAGGATGGGGCTGGCGTCACACACGAAATTGAATCCTCAGGCTTCGAAGCTCGGGTTATCCAGCATGAAATTGATCATCTCGATGGCATCCTGTTTATCGACCGCGTGGTTTCCACTCAGGAACTCGTCCGACGCATGTCCCGCCAATAAAACACATAATTCGTCGCGGACTGGTTTCGATAAAATTCCAGGCTAGGATGATGCGCATGTCTGCCGCCTCCTCACCCACCCGTATTCTTACCCTGCAAGGCCAGCCGGCCCTGTCCGATTTCCGCCGCGCCAAGCTGTTACAACAGTTCGCCGCCTATAATCTAAACAATCTACATCCCGAAGCCTTTTATCTGCATATCGCCGAGGTAGATGCCCAATGGACTGAGGACGACAGCGCGCGACTGGCAACGATATTAGGACATGAAGAGCGGAGCTTCACTGCGCAGGCCAGTGATGAGCTGTTCATCATCACACCACGCATCGGCACCATCAGCCCCTGGTCATCCAAGGCGACCGATATCGCCGGCCATTGCGGCCTGTCCGCTCTTGTCCGGCTTGAACGTGGTCTTGTCTATCGCGTCCAGGGGGCGACAGCTGCTCACCGAGCCCTGATAGCCGAGTGTCTCCATGACCGTATGACCGAATCGGTTCTAACCGACAGCGCTTCTCTTGTTCATCTTTTTTCGCATCAGGCACCCGCCCCTCTGGCGCATGTCGATATTCAAAGTGGCGGCAGGGAAGCGCTGGCTGGAGCCAACAAGACCTTGGGGCTGGCCCTGGCCGACGATGAAATCGATTACCTGCTGGCCCATTTCACAGCCATACAGCGCAATCCCTCGGATGCCGAACTGATGATGTTCGCGCAGGCCAATTCCGAGCATTGCCGCCACAAGATTTTTAACGCCGAATGGGTCATCGATGGTGAGGACCAGGATACAAGCCTGTTCGCCATGATCCGGCACACGCACAAAACCAGCCCGGAAGGCACCTTGGTTGCATACAGCGACAATTCCTCGGTGATTGAGGGAGGCATGACGGCACGCTTTTACCCCGATGCAATCGGGGACTACAAGGCACATAACGATCTGACGCATATCCTGATGAAAGTGGAGACGCACAATCACCCGACAGCCATTGCGCCATTTCCGGGAGCCGCCACTGGCTCGGGCGGCGAGATTCGCGACGAGGGAGCAACCGGCATCGGCAGCAAGCCGAAGGCCGGACTATGCGGTTTTACGGTCTCCAATCTGCGCATCCCTGATTTCGAACAGCCATGGGAACGGGATTTCGGCAAGCCCGGCCGTATTGCATCAGCACTTGATATCATGCTTGAAGGACCTATCGGTGCAGCCGCCTTCAACAACGAGTTCGGCCGTCCGAACCTGTGCGGCTACTTCCGCAGTTATGAACAACAGGTCGGCGAAGGTGCTAACGGAACCCTGTACGGCTACCACAAGCCGATCATGATAGCCGGTGGCGTGGGCAATATCGATGCCCGGCATATCCACAAGAGCGAGGTTCCCGAAGGCTCACTGGTGATTCAGCTGGGCGGGCCGGCCATGCTGATCGGCCTTGGCGGCGGTGCAGCATCGAGTATGGATGCAGGCGCGAATGTAGAATCCTTGGACTTCGATTCGGTGCAGCGCGGCAACCCGGAAATGGAGCGCCGTTGCCAGGAGGTGCTGGATCGCTGCTGGCAGATGGGCAAGCAAAACCCGATCCTGTTCATCCATGATATCGGTGCCGGCGGCCTGTCCAACGCGGTGCCGGAATTAATCAACGATGCCGGGCGTGGCGGCTGGATCGATCTGCGCGCCGTGCACAATATGGAACCGGGCATGAGCCCGATGCAGATATGGTGCAACGAGGCGCAGGAACGCTATGTGCTGGCCATCAGCAAGGATGACCTGCATCGCTTCCATACCATCTGCGAGCGCGAGCGCTGCCCGTTTGCCGTGCTCGGCGAAACAACAGATGACCGGCAATTACTGGTCGAAGATCCTGAATTCAGCAACAAGCCCGTGGATCTGCCTCTTGATGTCCTGCTAGGTAAGCCGCCTAAAATGCGCCGCGACGTCAAACGCATTGCCGCAGTTAGCGCCCCGTTGCATGCCGCAAGAGTTGATATTGGCGAGGCAGCCTTACGCGTCTTGCGCCTGCCTGCTGTGGCCGGCAAAGAGTTTCTCATCACCATCGGTGACCGCTCGGTAACGGGACTGGTGGCGCGCGACCAGATGGTCGGAAAATGGCAGGTGCCGGTAGCCGATTGTGCGGTCACCCTGCGCGATTTTGCGGGCTTTGCGGGCGAGGCCATGGCTATGGGCGAGCGCACCCCGATTGCCGTGCTCAATGCGCCGGCTGCCGCGCGCATGGCAGTTGGCGAGGCATTGACCAATATTGCCGCTGCCGACATTGAGAAACTGGGCGATGTGAAGCTGTCGGCCAACTGGATGGCGGCCTGCGGACATGCAGGTGAGGATGCACGACTGTTCGACAGCGTGCGCGCCATCGGCCTTGAGCTTTGCCCTGCGCTCGGCATCTCGATTCCGGTCGGCAAGGATTCGCTGTCCATGAAAAGCGTCTGGCAATCCAGCGGCCCTAAGGGTTCGGAGCGACGCGAAATGATTTCACCGGTATCGCTGAATATTTCCGCTTTTGCGCCGGTAACGGATGCACGCCGCACCCTTACCCCTGAGCTGCGCATGGATCAGGGCGATACCGATCTGATTCTTCTTGATCTGGGCAAGGGGCAGCACCGTCTTGGTGGTTCAGCTCTGGCCCAAGTGTTCAGCGCCACCGGCGAGATCACCCCTGATGTGGACGATGCAGAACTACTCAAGGCATTCTTCAACGGTATCCGCCATCTGACTCGTGAGGGCCTGCTGCTGGCCTATCACGACCGTTCCGACGGCGGGCTGTTTGCCACGTTATGCGAAATGGCCTTTGCCGGCCGCTGCGGCCTGACCATTCATCTTGAAGCCCTGGGGCATGATGAAGCCGGCATTCTGTTTGCCGAAGAGCTGGGCGCAGTGATTCAGATTCGACGCAACCAGCGCGAAAAGGTACTGGCGCATCTGGCCATATCCGGTCTGGCGCATGTGGCGCATATCATCGGGCATCCGCGCAAGGACGGTCTTGTGTTCATGCGCGGGCACAGCGGTGGCCTGATTGATACCCATGTGCAGACCTTGCATCAGACCTGGGCCGAAACCAGCTACCGCATGCAGGAAATCCGGGACAACCCGGATTGTGCCCGCGAAGGCTTCGATGCGCTTGCCGACAAGAATGATGCAGGGCTGCATACTGAACTGAGCTTTGATCCGGCGGAAGATATCTGCGCCCCTTATATCGGCGGCGTCCGCCCACGCATGGCGATTCTGCGCGAGCAGGGGGTCAACGGGCAGATCGAAATGGCGGCAGCCTTTGATCGCGCCGGCTTCGACAGTGTCGATGTGCATATGTCCGACATCATCGATGGCCGCGTGCAACTCGATGGCTTTCTTGGTCTGGCTGCCTGCGGCGGATTCTCCTTTGGCGATGTGCTCGGTGCCGGCCGCGGCTGGGCCAATTCGGTTCTGTACAATGGGCGCGCCCGCGATGAATTCGAGGCCTTTTTCCAGCGCTCCGATTCGTTTGCGCTGGGCGTATGCAACGGTTGTCAGATGATGAGCGCACTAAAATCGCTGATTCCGGGGGCCGAGCACTGGCCACGTTTCGAACGCAACAGGTCTGAACAGTTTGAAGCAAGGCTGTTGCAGGTCGAGGTGCTGGCATCGCCATCCCTGTTTATGCGCGATATGGCCGGTTCAAAGCTGCCGCTGGTGGTGGCGCACGGCGAGGGCCGGGCTGTGTTCGACACAGCTGCGCAACAGCAGAATGCGACGGCCTGCCTGCGTTTCCTTGGGCCAGATGGTGCACCGGCATTGACCTATCCGCACAACCCGAACGGCTCTGTGGACGGCTTGACCGGTTTCACCACTGAAAATGGCCGATTCAGCATCATGATGCCGCACCCGGAACGCCTGTTCCGCACCGTGCAATACTCATGGCATCCCGACAATCATGGTGAGAAAACCTGGGGTGAGGACGGGCCGTGGCTGCGCATGTTCCGCAACGCCCGCCGCTGGGTGGATTGATGTGAATATTGCTCATGAAAAAAACCCTCTTCTTGATGTGGCAGATGCCACGCTGTTCGGTTAGCTTCCCCGCCCGTCATGACTAAGCCAAATACACGTTTCGTTTTCGTCACCGGTGGGGTTGTTTCCTCGCTTGGCAAGGGCATTGCTGCTGCATCGCTGGCAGCGCTCTTTGAGGCTCGCGGCCTTTCCGTGACCATGCAGAAGCTGGATCCGTACATCAATGTCGATCCCGGTACGATGAGTCCGTTTCAGCATGGTGAGGTATTTGTCACCGACGACGGTGCAGAAACCGACCTTGATCTGGGCCACTACGAGCGTTTCTCGCATGCCACCATGTCCAAGCGTTCCAATTTCACCACCGGCAGGATTTATGAATCGGTAATTCGCCGTGAACGACGTGGCGATTATCTTGGTGCCACGGTGCAGGTAATTCCTCACATCACCAATGCCATCAAGGACGCCATTCTCTCGCTTACTGCCGACTCTCCGGATATCGCTATTGTTGAAATCGGCGGCACGGTCGGCGACATCGAATCGCAGCCATTCCTCGAAGCGATTCGCCAGTTGCGTTTCGATCTGGGCCGCAAGCGCACGGCCTATATGCATCTGACGCTGGTGCCATATATCGCCTCGGCCGGAGAAATAAAAACCAAACCGACGCAGCACTCGGTACAGAAGCTGCGCGAGATCGGCATCCAGCCGGATGTGCTGCTATGCCGCACCGAGACGCCGATTCCGCAATCTCAGAAAGACAAGATTGCGCTATTCTGCAATGTGGATAAGGAAGCTGTGATCGAGGCGCCGGATGTGGACACCATCTATGCAGTGCCGTTAACGCTTTGCGAGGGCGGCCTTGGCACCACCATGCTGGAACACTTCGGTCTGCCGAACGATAACCCCGATCTCAGTTTGTGGGTGAATATCTGCCATCGCATTCGCAATGCGCGGCACGAGGTGCACATCGCCATGGTGGGCAAGTATGTCGAGCTGGCTGATGCCTACAAATCGGTCAACGAGTCACTGTTCCACGGTGGAATGGCGCACGACTGCAAGGTGAAGATTGATTACATCGATGCAGAATCGCTGGAGCTTGATGGCACAGACTGCCTGCGCGGCGCACACGGTATTCTGGTTCCGGGCGGTTTCGGCGAACGCGGAACGGAAGGCAAGATTGCCGCGATCCGCTTCGCGCGCGAGAACAGCGTGCCCTATCTTGGTATCTGCCTCGGCATGCAAATGGCAGTGGTCGAATTCGCACGCCATGTGGCCGGCATCGAGCATGCAACCAGCAGCGAGTTTAACGAGCAGTCCGAGCATCCGGTGATTGCCCTGATGACCGAGTGGGAGCAGGAAGGCGAGAAAATACATCGCACGAGCGATGATGACCTCGGCGGTACCATGCGTCTGGGCGGCTATCCCTGCAAGGTCATCGAGGGAACAAGCACGTACGCAGCTTACGGCAAAACCGAGATTCGTGAACGCCACAGACACCGCTATGAATTCAACAACACCTATCGCGCGCAGCTGGAGCAGGCCGGGCTGATCATTGCCGGCACACTGCCTGATAACTCGCTGGTCGAGATCATCGAGGTGCGCGATCACCCGTGGTTTGTGGCCTGCCAGTTCCATCCCGAATTTCTGTCGCGGCCGTATGCGCCGCATCCATTGTTTGCCGGCTTTATCGGCGCAGCGCGGAAGTTCTCAGGGAGCTGAAAATGAACACACACCGCATCCGCATCGCCGATTTCGAGATCGCCCAGGACAGGCCTTTGGTTTTGTTCGCCGGTCCCTGCGTCATCGAGGGCGAGGATTTCACGCTGCAAACAGCGGCGGCCATCGCGGCCATTGCCAAGCGCTGCGGCGTGCCTTTGATCTTCAAATCCAGTTTCGACAAGGCCAACCGGACCAGCAAGGACGGCTTTCGCGGCCCGGGCATGGATGAAGGGCTGCGTATCCTGAGCCGAGTGAAGGATGAGCTCGGCCTGCCCGTGATTACCGATGTACACACACCTGAGCAGGCTGCATCCGTGGCAGAGGTTGCCGATGTGCTGCAAACCCCGGCTTTTCTGTGCCGACAGACCGACTTTATTGATGCCGTTGCCCGCTGCGGCAAACCGGTGAACATCAAAAAGGGCCAGTTTCTCGCCCCTTGGGATATGCGCCATGTGCTCGATAAGGCGCTGGCGACAGGCAACGCGAATATCATGCTTTGCGAACGCGGTGCCAGCTTCGGCTACAACAATCTGGTCTCCGATATGCGCTCCTTGCTGGTGATGCGCGAATATGGCGCACCGCTGGTGTTTGATGCCACGCATTCGGTGCAGCAGCCGGGCGGACTGGGCGGCGCAACAGGAGGCAATCGCGAATTTGTGCCTGGCTTGTCGCGCGCTGCCGTGGCCACCGGCGTCGCCGCAGTATTCATGGAAGTACATCCCGATCCGGACAAAGCGCTGTCCGACGGGCCGAATTCATTGCCGCTGGCCGATCTGGAGGGCCTGCTGACCACATTGAAGCAAATCGATGAGGTTGTAAAAAAACTATAGCCGCAAGGGCGGCCGGCCAGCCACTGGTGTTGTGAACCCGGTGTATCCTGTAGCTTTCCGGCAAATAACAGCTTTCTAACTACAAAATGGGTGGGCATTAAGTCCTACAAGGAGCAAGTAAGTGACAGAAATAGTAAAAATCCATGGTCGCGAGATTTTTGATTCGCGCGGCAATCCTACCGTCGAAGTCGATGTGACGCTGGCCTCAGGTGCCTTCGGGCGCGCGGCTGTTCCCAGCGGCGCATCCACTGGATCACGTGAAGCCGTTGAGCTACGCGACGGCGGAAAGCGCCTGGGCGGTAAGGGTGTAAGAAACGCCGTTGCCCATGTAAACGGAGAAATCGCCAAGGCTGTTATCGGGCTCAATGGCGCCGATCAGCAGGGCGTGGACAATGTGTTGATTGCCCTGGACGGCACGCCGAACAAAGGGCGTCTGGGCGCCAACGCCATTCTCGGCGTGTCGATGGCTGTAGCCAAGGCGCAGGCTGTGGCCAATGGTCAGCCTCTTTTCCGCCATCTGGGCGGCGACGATGTGCATCTCTTGCCGGTACCTTGCATGAACGTCATCAACGGCGGGTCGCATGCCGACAACAGCATCGATTTTCAGGAATACATGATTGCTCCGGCCGGAGCCACCTCATTTGCTCAGGCTATTGAGATGGGGGCCGAGGTGTTCCATGCGCTCAAGGCTGTGCTGAAGAAGGGCGGGCATATCACGGCTGTGGGCGATGAGGGTGGTTTTGCACCGAATCTGGGCTCCAATGAAGAAGGCATCACCGTGATTCTTGAAGCCATCGAAAACGCCGGCCTGAAAGCAGGCAAGGATGTATTCCTCTGTTCCGACATGGCAGCTTCCGAGTTCTACCGCGACGGCAAGTATGTCCTCAACGGCGAGGGTGGACGCAAACTTGATTCCGCCGGCATGGTCGATCTGATCGACTCATTGTGCCGCCAGTACCCGATTGTTTCGGTTGAGGATGGCCTTGATGAAGGCGACTGGGACGGCTGGAAGCTGCTGACCGACCGTCTGGGCGACCATGTGCAGCTGGTCGGCGACGATCTTTTCGTCACCAACCCGGCCATTCTGAAAGAAGGCATCGAGAAGGGTGTCGCCAATGCGCTGCTGGTTAAGGTAAACCAGATCGGCACGCTTTCCGAAACCATTGCTGCCGTGAACATGGCGCATGCCGCCGGTTATCACTGCATGATGAGCCATCGCTCAGGTGAAACCGTGGATGCCACCATTGCCGATCTGGCCGTAGCGCTGTCCTGTGGACAGATCAAGGCGGGTTCGGCTTCGCGTTCAGATCGCATGGCCAAGTACAACCAGTTGCTGCGCATCGAAGAGGAGCTCGGTTCGCAGGCCGTTTATGCCGGGCGGAATGCTTTTCCCAAGGCTTAAGCCCTGAAGAAGTCCTTGCGTTGGCTGGGCTGGGGCTTGTCCCTGGCCCTGCTCGTTTATATGGCATGGGATCTCATCTGGTCGAAGCATGGCTATCTGGTGTATCGCGCCGAGCATGCCGAGGTGTTGCGTTTGCAGGAGCAGATGGGTGCAATGCAGCAGCAACGCGAAAAACTGGCCGGGGATATCCTGCGTCTGCGCAAGGATCCGAAGGCGCTGGAGGAATTGGTGCATCGTGAGCTGGGCTATGTCTATCCGGATGAATACATGCTGATTGTACCTCAGGATAAAGGCAATTCCGGGCAGATGGAGAACAAGGGAGAACAGGCGAAGCCGTGAACAGTGAATCGATGGTTGTAACCCGCTTTGCGCCAAGCCCGACGGGCCTGCTGCATCTGGGTAATGTGCGCACCGCGCTGCTTAACTGGCTGTATGCACGCCGCCATGCCGGGCGTTTCCTGTTGCGCTTTGAGGACACCGATGCCGATCGCTCCCAAGACGAGTTCATCCGTGCCATCCAGCAGGATATGACATGGCTGGGTCTGGGGTGGGATGGCGAGCCAAAATTCCAGTCGGCGCATGCAGATCAGCATCGCGAGGCCCTGCAGAATCTGGCGGCTCAGGGGTTAGCGTATCCCTGTTTCTGTTCGGAACACCAATTGTCACTGGATCGCAAGCTGGCTGCCTCGCGCGGCCTGCCGCCGCGCTATACAGGACGCTGTCGCGAGCTGAGTGACTGGGAATCAATCAGCCGCATGGAATCCGAGGCGCATGTCTGGCGACTGGCAGTACACGACCCGGAAGGTGAAGTGACGGTATCCGATGCGCTGCGCGGTGAAGTGAAGTTTGCCTGCACCGATCTCGATGACCCGGTCGTGGTGCGCTCCGATGGCAGCTTTACCTTTCTCCTGCCCAACGCGGTGGATGATGCACTGGACGGCATCACGCATGTGTTGCGCGGCGACGATCATCTGACCAATTCAGCCTATCAGGTCTGGCTGTTGCACAAGCTTGGCTACCAGCCGCCGCTCTACCTGCACCACGGACTGCTGCTTGGAGAAGACGGTGGCAAGCTGTCCAAACGCAGCGGCAGTCACAGCGTGGCCGAGATGCGCGATGCGGGCCTTCTGCCGCAGGCGCTGGTGCAGGCCATGACCCGTCTGGGCCATCCGAACATGCCTGAAGATGCCGATCTTGCTGCATTGCTTGAGCATTTTGAGGCGACTCACCTGTCCACCTCAGCGGTACGCTGGCAGGACGAGGCATTGTGGCGCTGGCATACGCGTTTGCTGCATGGGCTGCCAGTCGAAGAGCTTTGCAATCTTTTGCAGCCGTTGCTGCCGCAGGCCGATACGACATTCACAGCGCTGGTGCAAGGCAATGTGCAACGCATTGAGGATGCACTGACTTTCCGCCGTCTGCTTGATGCGCACGCCGACCTGCCGGATGATGGTCTGACCGAAGCAAAGACCGCGGGCGAGGCCTTTTATATCGCCGCACAGCAGGCTTGGGATGAGAACGGCAGTAGTGGCTGGAAGGCCTGGGCCGATGCTGTGAAACAGGCTACAGGGTGCTCCGGAAAAAAACTTTTCATGCCGCTGCGCGTGGCGCTTTCCGGCGCCACCCATGGCCCGGAAATGAGCGGGGTGGTGGCGTATCTGGGTGATGCAGGCGTGCGCAGCCGGCTCAGCGATATCAGGGAGAAGATCAGGGCATGACGCAAAAAACAGATCTGAGGGTTTACAACACACTGACACGCAGCAAGCAGGCTTTTGAGCCGCTGCATGCCGGGAAAATCGGCATGTATGTCTGCGGTGTAACGGTGTACGACTACTGCCATGTCGGCCATGCGCGCGTGATGGTGATGTTCGACGTGATTTACCGCTGGCTGATACAGCTGGGCTTCGAAGTGAACTATGTCCGCAATTTTACCGATGTGGATGACAAGATTATCAAACGCGCTGCTGAACGCGGCATTGCCATCGATACTTTGACCGGTGAAATGATTGATGCCTTCCATGCCGATGCCGATGCTTTGGGATGCCTGCGTCCGACACACGAGCCGAAAGCCACCGGCCATATGCAGGACATGATCGCCATGATTGAAAGCCTGATTGAACGCGGCTTTGCCTATGTATCAAACTCCGGCGATGTGCTTTATGCGGTGCGCCAGTTTGAGAACTACGGACAGCTCTCCGGTAAGAATATCGATGATCTGGAATCAGGCAGCCGCGTGGATGTCGATGAGCAGAAACGCGATCCGCTTGATTTCGTGCTGTGGAAAATGGCCAAACCGGGCGAACCGGCCTGGGCTTCCCCGTGGGGCCAGGGTAGACCGGGCTGGCATATCGAATGTTCGGCGATGAGCTGCGGCCATCTGGGCGATACCTTCGACATCCACGGTGGCGGTATGGACCTGAAATTTCCGCATCACGAAAATGAGATCGCCCAGGCAAGGGCAGCCAACGGTGGCGGTTTTGCGCGCTACTGGCTGCATAACGGTTTTGTGAATATCAACGCCGAGAAGATGTCCAAATCACTGGGTAATTTCTTTACCATCCGCGAAGTAACCGAGCGCTATCACCCCGAAGTGCTGCGCATGTTCATGCTCGGCACCCATTACCGCTCACCACTCGATTTTTCGGATGCCGCCCTCGATGTCGCCAAATCCGGGCTGGATCGTTTATACGAGACACAAAAACGACTGGCGGCTATCAACATGACCGTTGCCGGGAAAGGTACCGTTCCCGCACGTTTTGCCGATGCCATGAATGATGACTTCAATACACCGGTTGCGCTTGCCGTATTGTTCGACTGTTCAAAACATATCAACAAGGCACTTGATGCAACCGATGCCTCGGCATTGCAGCAACTGGCAGGTGAGTTTGAAGTCATGTGCAGTCTGCTGGGGATTGTGCAGAACGATGCCGAGGCCTGGTTCAAGGGTTTGGATGAAAGTGGCGCTGGCGATTTGGCGGCGCGAATTGAACCGTTGATTGCCGAACGCCTTGAAGCCAAAAAGGCGCGCGATTTCGCCCGTGCCGATGCGATCCGCAACGAACTTGCCGCCGAAGGCATCGTGCTTGAGGATAGTCCATCGGGTACAAGTTGGAAAAAGGTGTAGGGATGGGGAAGCACGAGAAAAAAAGCTCCAACGTTGTCTGGCATCAGAGTCATGTGACGCGTGACATGCGCGAGACACAGGCCGGACATCGCGCCGGAGTGCTGTGGTTCACCGGCCTTTCCGGAGCAGGGAAGTCAACGCTGGCACATGCCGTGGAGCAGCGCCTGCATGCCATGGGCGTGCGCACCTATGTCATCGATGGCGATAATGTACGCCACGGACTGTGCAGCGATCTGGGTTTCAGTGATGCCGACCGGGTTGAGAATATCCGCCGCGTCGCCGAAGTGGCTGGTTTGTTCGTACAGGCCGGGGTGCTGACGTTAACCGCCTTTATTTCACCGTTTCGCGGCGACCGCGCGCAAGCCAGAGAGCTTCTGGGCAATGATTTCATTGAGGTGTATTGCAATACGCCGCTGGAGATTTGTGAGGGCCGCGATGTGAAGGGGCTGTATGCCAAGGCAAGAGCTGGAGAGATTCCCGCCTTTACCGGTATCTCCTCGCCCTATGAGGCGCCCGAGCATGCCGAGATCGTTGTACCGACAGGAAGTGAGCCGATTGAAGCGAGTGTGGATCGGGTGATAGCCTGGCTTGAGACCCATCAGTGGCTCAGGGGGGAAAAGAAATGAGTTCTTCTATCAAGGCTGTTGTGCTGGCCGGAGGCTCCGGCAGCCGCCTGTGGCCACTCTCAAGGCAGCATTTACCCAAGCAGTTTCTTAAGATCGAGGGCGAAACCTCTCTGCTCGAGGCAACGATTAAACGTCTGCAGCCCATGATCGGCAATGATGATGTATGGGTAGTAACCGGAGAAGCGCACTCGGTCGGGGAGGCTTATGCTGAACTGGCTGCGTACAAACAGATTCTCGAACCAGTCGGTCGTAATACCGCTCCAGCCATCGCACTGGCCGCCGCCCTGCTGATGGATCAGACAGGGGAAGATCCGGTGATGGTGATTCTCCCGGCCGACCATATTATCAAACGCCCACAAGCCTTCCGCGAACGCCTGGCCGAGGCTGTGGGCGAAGCAGAAAATGGAAAACTGGTGACATTCGGCATTCGACCCGAGCGGCCGGATACCGGTTTTGGCTATATCGAGGTCGAAGAAACGGAAGCGACGGCAAAACCGGTCAAACGCTTTACCGAGAAGCCTGATGTGGCCACAGCCGAAGGTTTCCTTCGACAGGGTAATTATTATTGGAACTCGGGGATGTTTGTCTGGCGAGCCTCGGTGATTCTGCAGGAAATAAAAAAATGGATCCCGGAACTTGATGCCGTGCTGACCGAGATGCGCGCGGCATGGCAGGGCGGTCAACCCTGGCAGGATGTGGTGCGGCAGGAATTTGCACGCATGCCGAATATATCGATTGATTATGGTGTGCTGGAGCGCTCAAGCCAGGTCAGCCTGCTGCCCTGCGACATTGAATGGTCGGATGTCGGCAGCTGGGATGCTGTGTACGAGATATCTCCGCAGGACGAACAGGGCAATGTACTTAGCGGCGATGTTATTAGCATCGATTGCAAAGGCTCGCTGTTGCGCAGCAGGGACCGCCTGCTGGCTGCAATCGGGCTAGAGGATGTGATCGTCGTGGAAACGGCGGATGCCATTCTTTTAAGCAAACGTGGCGACAGCCAGCGGGTGCGCGAGGTTGTCGATCAGCTGCAGGCACGCGGCAGCCGCGAGCATATCGAGCATCTGACCGTACGCCGCCCATGGGGCAGCTACACCGTTCTTGAGGATGGCGGTTTGGGCTACAAGATGAAGCGTATCGAGGTAACGCCCGGGCATAGCCTGAGCCTGCAACGGCATCAGCATCGCTCCGAGCATTGGGTAGTCGTATCGGGTACCGCAACAGTGACCCGGGACGATGAAACATTTACTGTTTCCAAAAACGAAAGCACCTATATCCCGATTGGCATGCGCCACCGACTGGCAAACAAGGGGAAGATCCCGCTGCAAATCGTCGAGATACAGGTGGGCGAGTATGTGGGTGAGGACGATATCGAACGTTTTGACGATTCCTATGGACGGACGGAGTGAGCATGAGAAAGAAGGCATTGATTACCGGTGTAACAGGGCAGGACGGAGCCTATCTGGCGGAGTTTCTGCTTGATAAAGGCTACGAGGTACACGGCATCAAGCGGCGCACCTCCTTGTTCAACACCGATCGTATCGACCATCTTTATCAGGATCCGCACGAAAAGGACCCGCGCTTCATCCTGCATCATGGCGACATGACGGATTCCTCAAGCCTGATTCGTATCATGCAGCAGGTGCAGCCTGATGAAATCTACAATCTGGCGGCACAAAGCCACGTAGCGGTGTCCTTCGAAGAGCCGGAATACACGGCCGATTCCGATGCCCTCGGTGCTTTGCGCCTGCTGGAAGGCATGCGCATTCTGGGTCTTGAGAAGAAGACGCGTTTTTATCAGGCCTCCACCTCCGAGCTGTACGGCAAGGTGCGCGAAATTCCGCAGTCGGAAACCACCCCGTTTCATCCGCGCTCTCCTTATGCCGTGGCCAAAATGTATGCCTACTGGATTACCGTGAATTACCGCGAGGCCTATGGCATGTATGCCTGCAACGGCATCCTGTTCAACCATGAGTCGCCGATTCGCGGCGAAACATTTGTCACCCGCAAGATCACTCGCGCCATGTCACGCATCAAGCTTGGCCTGCAGGATTGCCTTTTTCTGGGTAATATGGATTCGCTGCGCGACTGGGGACATGCCCGCGATTATGTGCAGATGCAGTGGCTGATGCTGCAGCAGGAAGAGCCGGAGGATTATGTCATCGCCACCGGCGAGCAGCATTCGGTGCGCGAGTTTGTTGATTGCGCCGCTGCCGAACTGGGTATCACGATGACCTGGCAGGGCGAGGGCGTAAACGAAACCGGTACGGATCAGCACGGTCGCGTGATTGTTCGTGTGGACCCTCGTTATTTCCGTCCTGCCGAGGTGGAAACCCTGCTTGGTGATCCAAGCAAGGCAAAGCGGCAACTGGGCTGGGAGCCGAAGGTGGGTTTTGCCGAACTGGTCAGTGAGATGGTTCGTGCAGACCTGCGCGAGGCCGAACGCGACGAGCTGTGCAAGAGCGAGGGCTACACCACGCTCAGCCACAACGAGTAGGCCCATGCAGCAGCGCTCTCGCATTCACGTGGCCGGACATCGCGGCCTGGTCGGTTCGGCACTGGTGCGCCACCTTAAGAATGAGGGCTTCGACAATCTTCTACTGCGCACATCAGCTGAACTGGACCTTTGCAACCAGCAGGCTGTGGAAGCTTTTTATGCTGCGGAACGCCCTGAGTATGTGATTCTGTCTGCCGCCAAGGTTGGTGGCATCCATGCCAATAACACCTATCCGGCCGATTTTATCCGCGATAACCTACAGATTGAGATGAATGTCATTGATGCAGCCTATCGCCATGGTGCGAAAAAGCTGTTGTTCCTGGGCTCATCCTGTATCTATCCGAAAATGGCGCCGCAGCCAATCCGTGAGGAATACCTGCTGGATGGTGCGCTGGAACCGACCAACGAATGGTATGCCATTGCCAAAATTGCAGGGCTTAAAATGTGTCAGGCCTATCGTCGGCAATACGGCTTCGATGCCATCAGTGCGATGCCGACCAATATGTACGGTCCCAACGACCACTATGACCTGCAAAACTCGCATGTGCTTCCGGCCCTGATCCGCAAGTTCCATCTGGCGCGTCTGGCCTCGACCGGAGATTTAACTGCGATGCAGCGCGACGAACAGCTCTTCGGCAACATTCCCGACGATATCCTGCATATGCTGGCAATAAGGCGTAGCGATAATGGGTTCACAATGACTGCCGGGCGCAAGCCCGCAGTCATGCTCTGGGGCAGTGGCTCTCCATTTCGTGAATTTATGTATGTCGATGACCTGGCCCGTGCCTGTCTGTTCCTGCTAAAAGAATACAGTGGCGAGATGGCGCTGAATGTCGGTGTCGGCGAGGATGTCACCATCAAACAGCTGGCCGAGCTGATTCAGGGCATCGTCGGTTTTGATGGTGAGATTGTCTGGGATGCAAGCAAGCCGGACGGCACACCGCGCAAGCTACTGGATGTCGGGCGTATCCATGCCTTGGGCTGGAAGGTGCAAACAGGACTGGAGAATGGTATCCGTCTTAGCTATGCGGACTATCTGAGTCGAAGCCCGAGATAGTTGCGGCCTTTTGGCCTGTTATGTGCGTATACTGTTCGTTGAGAATAGTGCGCGTGCAAGGGGGCTTGAGATGGCGTCAGATAAAAGGAGAAACAGTCGACTCCATCTTCGCCTGGACTGTCTGCATGAAAACTTCAAAGCTCAAATCAACGATATTTCTGTGTCGGGCATACAATTCATCAGTGGGAAAAAACTGCAAAAAGGCTCCATAACCGACCTGGACATCATCGCTCCTGAAAAGCATTCGACGATGGCTGGTGATGGACAGTTAAGGGATTTCAAATTACAGGTAGAGATCATGTGGTGTAAAAAAGAGCCTGCTGGAATGTACACGGTAGGCGCCAAAATCATCACAAACTCAGACAAAACCGAAAAACTTTTTCTGGCCTATTTATTGAATAATTCGGGGGAGAGGTTTGCCCAGCTGGATCGGGAATTGCTTGAAATGGAGACATACAAAACCCTGGTGATGAATGCCACTTATCCTATTTTAGTGGTCCAGGATGAAAAGATCACCTTTATTAATCCCGCCTGTAACAAACTCATGGGGTATGAGGAAGAAGAAACTATTGGTAAAAAGTTCATTGATTTCCTGCTCCATAAAGATAAATACGCCTTCAGAGCCTTCATAGCAAAACAATTATCTGCAAGGCATCAACTGCCTTATGCGCTTTCCCTTATTCGAAAGGATGAGAAGCATGTCGATGTTGAAATCCGGACAGAGGAAATCCAGTACAGGGATCAGCCTGCCGTAATGATTATGTTAAGGGACGTTACGGAAATAAACAGACTGGAGCAGCAGCTGATCCGGGCTGAGAAATTGAAGGTTCTGGGAGAGGTTGTAAGCGGTGTGGCGCACAACTTCAATAATATCCTGGGGGTTATCCTGGGAAGAAGCCAGCTGTTACAACGCCATCTGGATAAGCCTGACTTGCTGGAGAATGGGTTGAATATCATTGAAAAGGCAGCTCTGGATGGTTCTGAGATAACCAAACGACTGCAGGATTCTATCCGACTGAGAAAAGCACCCCCTTGCTTATCAACGGTTGATATCAACAAGGTTATCATGGACGTGATAGATTTTACCAAGAGCAAATGGAAAGACGAAGCCCAGGCCAAAGGCATTACAATCAACGTAAGGACATCGCTCGCTCAATTGCCGTTTGTGACTGGCAATGCATCCGAGCTACGCGAGGTTTTTACAAATCTTATTCATAACTCCATTGATGCCATGCCAAAAGGTGGAGAGATAGATATTAAAACAGCAGTCGCCGGAAACATGGTTTCAGTGATTCTCTCCGACAGCGGGAAAGGAATGTCCGAAGAGGTCATGGCCCAGATTTTTGACCCCTTCTTTACGACCAAGGCTCATCAGGGCACAGGACTTGGCATGAGCCTGTCCTACAATATGGTTTCCAAGCATGGAGGAAGAATTCAGCTGGAGAGCGTCGAAGGAGAAGGGTCTACATTTACTATCCTGCTACCCATTCAGTCAGGCGCGGAAAAACTCAAAATAAAAGCGCGGGTGACCCCTGTTGACGGTAATCTTGAGGCCGCAAATATTTTACTTGTCGATGATGAGGAAGCTATCCGCGATATATTTTTCGACCTTCTTACCCAATACAACCATCGAGTGAGCCTGGCTTCTGGTGGCAAAGAGGCGCTGGAACTTTTTAATACGGGTGCTTATGACATTGTCATTACTGATCTGGAAATGCCGGGGATATCGGGGCTGGCGTTGGCCAGCCATATCAAGGAAATCGATTCCACAATACCTGTGCTGCTTCTGACCGGGTGGAATCCTCAGACTGAAAAGGACGCAGTGAAGGAAGGTCTTGTGGATTTTGAGCTGGCGAAACCGTGTGACCTTGACCTAATGCTGGAGATCGTTACCAAGGCTATTCGCTTGAAAAGAACCGGCATCAAGTATTGATACGCAGATGACCTGACGCACAGAGGGGAGCCAGACCTTTTAAGCGCTATCCCTTCTTCAGGCTTACCAACAGCAAAACAACAACGGAAACCGAGATGCAGGCATCGGCAATATTAAAGGCCGGCCAGTGGTAGGTGGCTCCATTCCATGTCACATACCAGTCCACGAAATCCACCACATAACCGAACTGAATACGGTCCCAGATATTACCGGCGGCACCTGTCAGAATCAGGATCAGCAGCCATGAAGTGATGCCGGCACGATGCCGCTCCTGCCACCACCACAGCGACACGGCTCCCGCAATACCGATGGTAACGCCGAGCAACAGTGTGGTTCGCCACTGGTTGGACCAGTCGGCAAACAGCGAGAAGGCCACGCCGAAATTATGCGCCCGCACCAGATCGAAACAACCAGCAATCACCGTCTGATGAAAGAAGGGCAGCTGTTGCTCGATCCACCATTTGCTCAGCTGGTCTGCCGCGAGCAGCAGGGCAAACAGGGTAAGCTGCTGCCATGTGCGGCTCTTGGTCACAGATTATTCCTCACGCGCCGGTCACAACATCAAAGCAGCGCGGGCACAGTTCGTTGTGTACGTCGTGCTTTGCATGGGCGGGCGCTGCAACGTTCCAGCAGCGCGGGCATTTTATCCCGGAGGCTGCACGGACATTCAACACATCGCCGGGCTCAATTTTGGCAACGATGAACAGCTGTTCGTAGCTCTCACCCGCGGCCTTGGAGAATTCGGCATCCAGCCCCGGCACGGTAACCGTAGCGGCAATGGATGATCCGACAATTTTATCCTTCTTGGCCTGATCCAGTGCAGTATTCACCTGTTCGCGCAGAGCAAAGAAACGCTCCCAGGCAGCATCGTCGATCTTCAGATCAGCCACCGGGTGGAATGTTTGCAGGTGGATGCTGGTCGAATCGGTTTGCGGCACAAATTCCCATGCCTCCTCAGCGGTAAATGGGAGAATCGGCGCAATCAGCCTTATCAGGGTATCGGCAATATCAAACAGCGTGGCGCGAGCGGATTTGCGGCGAGCTGAATCCGGGGCATCGCAATACAAACGGTCCTTGATGACATCAAGATAGAAACCGCCTAGATCGACCGAACAGAAGTTGTGTATCTCCTGATGGATGCGGTGAAACTGATAGCCCTCATAAGCCTTGTGCACCGCATGCTCCACCTGCGAGAGGCGATGACTGGCCCACTGATCCAGCGGCGTGCGGTCAGCAGGTGCCACAGCATCCCGTTTCGGATCGAAGCCGTGCACATTACCGAGCAGAAAGCGAATCGTGTTGCGGATACGACGATAACTTTCCGCCAGCTGCTTGATGATATCATCGGAGATGCGGATATCGGCCGAATAATCGGCGGCCGCCACCCACAGGCGCAGGATATCGGCGCCCGATTGCTGGATAATCTTCTGCGGCGCAATCACATTGCCGCGCGATTTGGACATCTTGTTGCCACTGGCATCCACCACAAAGCCGTGCGTCAGCACGCCCTTGAATGGCGCAACGCCGCGCGTGCCCACACTCTCCAACAGCGATGACTGGAACCAGCCGCGATGCTGATCGGAACCTTCAAGATAAAGATCAGCCGGTGAGCCAAGCTCGGCGCGCTGTTCCAGAACACAGGCATGCGTAGAGCCGGAATCGAACCAGACATCAAGGATGTCGGTCTCTTTCTCAAAACCCTTATGGCCGCAATCGGGACAACTGGAACCCTCAGGTAGAAAGGCTGTCACATCATGCGCAAACCACACATCCGCACCACCCTTCTCAACTTGTTTGGCGATGCCTTCCAGCACTTGAGGTGTCGTGACCTTGTGTGATCCGCAGGAGCTGCAACGGATAGCGGTAATCGGAACGCCCCAGTTGCGCTGGCGTGAAACGCACCAGTCCGGGCGCTGCTCGACCATACCGCGGATGCGTTTTGCACCCCACTCAGGCACGAAGGTCGTCTTGCCGATCTCGGCCAGCGCCTTGTCGCGCAATCCGTTGTTGTCCATTGAAATAAACCACTGCGGTGTTGCGCGGAAGATCAGCGGCTTGTGGCAACGCCAGCAATGCGGGTAGGAGTGTTTGACCTGACTGGTTTCAAGCAGAGCTCCGCAGCTTTGCAGGTGCTCAACCATAATGGCATTGGCCTGATAAACGTGGCGCCCTTCGACCACCGGCGTGCCTTCTTCAAACACCCCGGTATCACCAACCGGATTGAAAGCCTTCAAGCCATATTTCATGCCGATTTCGTAGTCTTCCTGACCATGTCCCGGAGCCGTATGTACAGAGCCTGTACCGGCGTCGAGTGTGACATGGTCGCCCACCAGAATCGGGGCGTCCTGATCCAGATAGGGATGGCGAAAACGACGATTATCCAATGTTGCACCATTGAAACGGGCAATCACCTCGCCCTCACCGCCGATAGCGCTCATCGTGCCGGCACGCAGTTCCTCGGCCAGAATCAGAATTTCACCGGCCTGCAGATTGCTATTCTCACCGGCATTGGTGATTTTCACTGCGGCGTATTCAATATTCGGTCCAACGGAAACGGCCAGATTGGCCGGAATGGTCCACGGTGTCGTCGTCCAGATGACGATGGAGACATCTCCCGACAGGGCTGGATCGACATCCGTCAAATCCTCGCCTGCAGCGAACTTCACATAGATGGAGTGCGAGGTGTGGTCCTCGTATTCCACCTCGGCCTCGGCCAGAGCCGTGGCACAGGAGACACACCAATGCACAGGCTTGGCTCCCTTGTACAGACCGCCATTGGCCAGGAATTTACCAATCTCCCGCACCGTATTGGCCTCGAAATGGTAATCCATGGTGATGTACGGATTAGCCCAGTCGCCGATCACACCGAGACGCATGAATTCTTCACGCTGCACGTCGATCTGGCCCTTGGCATAACTGCGGCACTCGGCGCGGAATTCCGAGTCGCTGATGTCTTCCTTGCTGCGCTTCTTTTTCTTGAAACCTTCTTCAACCTTCAGCTCGATCGGCAGGCCATGACAGTCCCAGCCCGGCACATAGGGGGCATCAAAGCCCATCATGGAACGCGAGCGCACCACGATATCCTTCAATACCTTGTTCACCGCATGACCGATATGAATGCTGCCGTTGGCATAGGGAGGGCCATCGTGAAGCACAAACTTCGGCGCGCCCTTACGCGCGGCGCGAATGGCGGCATAAAGGCCCTGCTCTTCCCACTTTGCCAGGCGTTGCGGCTCGGCCTGCGGCAGGTTGCCGCGCATGGGGAAATCAGTGGTCGGCAGAAACACCGTCGATTTGTAGTCGAATTTATTCTCTTCAGACACGGCAAAGCTCCAATATGAACGCACACAACAGAATTTGGCGGGCAAGGATAGCGGTCATTGCCAAAGGAAGCCATGCACGCCGGAAAAGTTCCAGCCCATGTTTATATGCCCTTGGCTGAAATCTACCAGCATGGCTTTCGCCATGGATGTTTCAGGAAAGAATCTTGCGCGCCGCCTGACAGTCTTTGGCAATCTGCCGGGCCAGATCGTCGGGACCGGTGAAGGCACGGTCTTCGCGGATACGCTTAACGAAATCCACCTTCAGTCGATGCTTATACAAATCCGGCGCATCATCGAAGAGATGTGTTTCAAGGATCAGCGTGCGCCCGGCAAAGGTCGGGCGATAACCGAGATAGGCGGCGGCTTTCCAGTGTCTTGCACCGCTTGAGGCATGCACGGCATAGATGCCGGCCGGCGGATGGGCAAGGTCCTTCACATCAATATTCGCGGTTGGAAAACCGAGCTTGCGACCACGCTGATCGCCCTTGCCGACGTGGCCGGAGATGCTGTAGGGGCGGCCAAGCAGCTCGCCAGCCAGCCCGAAATCCGCCGCCTCAATGGCCGAGCGAATGCGACTGGAGGAGACCACGGCATCGTGCATCTCGAAAGCGGCTGCCTCGCTAACGGTGAAACGCATGTTTTTGTCTTCACCCATGCGGCGCAATTCGTCGGCATGCCCTTCGCGCTTATGTCCGAAGGCGAAATCGTAGCCGACATGCATATGCTTAAAGTGCAGCGCATCATGCAGGCGGCGCACGAAATCTCCCGCCGAGCACTTCGACAATTCGCGGTTGAAATGCAGCAGCAGCACGGCATCTATGCCTGCGGCTTCCAAGAGCTCAAGACGTTCGTGCAGATGGCACAGGCGGCGCGGCGCTTCGCCGGGAAACAGCACCGCGCGCGGATGCGGCTCGAAAGTGACGGCGATGGCAGGCCCTAGCACGGCCAGCGCATGACCACGGGTTTCGGCCAGCACCTGCTCATGCCCCATGTGTACGCCATCGAAGTTACCAAGGGTGACAGCACCGCCATGCAGTAAAGGATCGCCTTGCCCGGTTGCCCAGTTGCGTAGAATCTTCATGATGTCTTCTCGCAGCTGATGCGTTCGAGGATGCGGAAGCAGTAGGGCCACGCATTCAAATCATCGGCCGCATACTCCTCCCGTAATACCTCGCGCCATTCCGCATCGTTGAAGTCGGGAAACCATGCATCTCCCTCGAAGGTCGCCGCAATGGTGGTCAGATACATACGATCAGCCAATGGCAGGATAAGGCCGTACACCTCAGCGCCACCGATCACCATCACTTCGTCGGCTCCACCTGCTGCTTTCTTCAATTCATCGAGACTGTGAATGATGCTGCATCCCTCAATATGCAGGGCATGGTTGCGGCTGAGTACAATATTCTGCCTGCCGGGAAGCGGCTTGCCGATGGATGCAAAGGTGTTGCGGCCCATCAGAATAGGCTTGCCCATGGTTTGCCTGCGAAACCACTGCATATCGGCCGGCAAGCGCCAGGGCAGGCTGTTGCTTGCGCCAATCAGTCGTTCTTCATCCATGGCGGCAATCAGGGAAATCAGCATGTCCGCATCCTTCCGTATATGCAGCTGCCTTGCAAAGGCGGTAAATCGTATTCGTCATGATAAATTGACTTCATATTGTCGACCTCTATTCTACAATAATGCTTCTTTGAGCAAACAAGGAGGGAACAGCATAAGTGAACACGCCAACCCCTTCCTCGTCATCATTCAAGCCTGAAGACATCCAACAAAACAAAATTCGTGCTGAACAGGTTCGCCTGCTATATCAGGGGTTGCCGGAAAGTATTTTCAGTGCTCTGGCTGTCGCTTCGATTCTTGTCTATGCCCTGTGGGGAGTCACCTCCCATACCATCCTCATGCTATGGGCAAGTGTTCTGCTGATCCTGTCCGTCAGCCGCTTACGGCTTGCTTCCATGTATAAAAAGACGCAGCCGGAAGATGCCGGTACACAGGCTTGGCTGGTAAAATTTATCATCGGCTCGACCCTCGCCGGTCTGGTATGGGGATCTGCCGGTGTATGGCTGATGCCATCTGATTCTATTGGTTATCAGTTGCTGGTGTGCTTCGTCATAGGCGGTGTGATGGCCGGATCTACCCAAACCCTCTCGGCCATCTTGCCTGCCTATGTGATGTTCTGCATTCCCGCCGGGCTGCCGGCTGTTATCTGGCTTTTCATGCAGAACACGCCCATTGCCTCCGCCATGAGCCTGCTCCTTTCCTTATATACATTATCGCTTGTCTTTATCGCACGAAACCTGAATAAAGTTGTGACCGAATCATTCCGGCTGCGCTTCACGAATGTCGATCTGCTTGCCGATATGAAACAGGAGATTGGCGCCCGAAAAGAAAGTGAAGATCTGATGCGAAGAAGCAATGACATTCTTGAAATGCTGGCAACCAGCTTTCCTCTTTCCACGGTACTGCATGCCATCAATATAGCCATTGAAAAGGAAATTCCTTTGGCCATCAGCTCCATTCTGCTGCTGGATGAAGCAGGCAAACATCTGCACAGTGCTTCTTCTCCCAACCTGCCGGATGAATATGTCGGCGCCATCAACGGCGTTACCATTGGCCCCTCTGTCGGGTCGTGCGGTACGGCTGTGTATAGAAACGACACAGTCATTGTCGAGGACATCGCACGCGACCCCCTGTGGGCCGACTTCAAAGCTCTGGCCATATCACACGGCTTGCGTGCCTGCTGGTCCATGCCTTTTCGCGATTCTGCATCAGAGGTGCTGGGCACCTTTGCGCTGTATTTCAAAACATCTCGGAAACCGGAAAAAAAGGAGCTCGATTTGTTGCATTGGGCGGGTCACCTGACCGGCATCGCCATTGAACGACACTCAACAGCAGAGAAACTCCAGCAAATGGCGTATTTCGATATGCTAACCAAGCTGCCGAATCGCGCCATGTTCATGGATCGATTCGAACAGGCTCTGGCTCAGGCCCGCCGAGGACATCACAAGCTTGCTTTGCTATTTATCGATCTGGATCGCTTCAAACTGGTCAACGATACGCTTGGCCACGAGGCTGGAGACTTCGCCTTAAGGGAAGTGGCAAATCGTTTACGCGCCTGCGTCCGTGAAGTGGATACGGCCGCACGCATTGGCGGAGATGAATTCACCCTTGTTCTGACAGAGATTCATAAAAACAGCGATGCTGAGCTTGTAGCAGGAAAAGTGATCGATGTTCTGTCTCAGGATATTGCAATGGATGGGCACAACATGTCCGTCGGCGGCAGCATCGGCATCAGCCTTTTTCCAGACGATGGAGATGATATTGATACACTCATCGCCAAATCCGATGCCGCCATGTATCAGGCCAAGAATAAAGGCGGCAACACCATGGTGTCCTACTCGGACGAGCTTTCAGAAAAAGCTTAACTTCTGTCGCCCCCTTCGGGCGAACGTTCCCTAATTCAGATACCCGGTTGCCCGGCCGACTCCATGGCCTCAAGGTCCACGCCAACGATACGTGATACACCGGGCTCAGGCATCGAAACGCCTATGATACGCCCTGCCATCTGCATACTGACCTTGTTGTGCGTAATATTGAGAAACTGCACGTCGGAGCAGAACTCCTGGACCATCTCGCCAAAGCGACCGACATTGGCATCATCCAGCGGCGCATCCACCTCATCGAGGATGCAGAATGGGGCCGGCTTGATACGAAAGATGGAGAAGACCAGTGCCACTGCGGTCAGTGCCTTTTCGCCACCGGACAGCAGATCCAGATCCTGCAGGCGTTTACCCGGCGGTTGGGCAATGATTTCCACACCCGCGGTTTGCAGGTCTTCCGAATCCAGACGCAGCTCCGCCCGACCGCCGCCAAACAGACGCGGGAATAGCTGTTTGAAGTAGGCGTTGGTCTGATCGAAGGTTTCCTTGAAACGTTGCCGCGTGGTGCGGTCGATTCGCGCAATGGTTTCGGTAAGCGTGCTCAAGCTGCTGTCCAGATCTGCAGCCTGGGTGGTCAAAAACTGCTCGCGTTCGGCGGCCTGCTCATATTCGTCGATGGCCAGCAGGTTGACCGGTCCGAAACGATTCATGCGCTCTTCAAGCTCCGCGGCGCGGGCCAGGGTGGCCCCTTCATCAACTTCTTCCTGCATGGACTCCAGCTTGCCGATCAGGGCATCGCCTGTCTGTCGGCAGCGCTGCACGATTTCCTGCTCCATATCCTCAAGGCGGGCAGTTTCTGAAGCCAGCGCCACTTCACGCTGCTGCCGCTGATTGCTCCTGTCCTGCAGCTGGGCACGCAAGCGATGCTCCTGTCGCTCAACCTCAAGCGCTGCCTGCTGCAACTCGTGTCCCTGCTGGCGCACCTCGTTGAGCTCGCGGTGCATGCCTTCCACGGCGTCGGCCGCCGTACGTAATTGCTCATCCATCTGCACATGCTGCGCTGCCTGTTCGATTTCCCCGGCCAGACCGTGCAAAGCACCCTGATCCTGGTTGATACGCGCGGCCAGAGCATCGGCTTCCTGCTGCAGGCGGTTGCGCTCGCGGTGCAGGTTATCGCTGGCCTGCCGGTGCAGGGCCAGGGTCTGAGCGGCTTCGGCCCGACTGTTGCGCAACTGATCAAGCTGCTGGCGGGCGGCCTGCTCGGCCTCTCCCTTTTGGGCCAGCATCTGCTCCGCCTGATTAAGTTGTGCAGGATCGGGGGCGGCCTCAGCGCTGGCCTGCGCCTTCAGGAGCTCACGTTGCTGCGCCAGCTCCTGATATTCGCCTTGCAGGCGTTGCAGGTGGGTTTCAAGCGCTTCGATTTCAGCATGCGTGCGTGCACTCTCAGCCTGCCGCGACTGGCTGTCGCTTTGTGCCTGCGTGGCTGCAAGATGAGCCTGCTGCCATGCCTGTTGTTGCCCGGCGAGCCGGCCCTCGCAATCGGCAAACTGTTGCTCTGCAACGGTCAGGGCGGCCGCAGCATTTTTCAGCTGTGTCGTTTTTTCGCGTAGATCGCGCTGTGCTGCCAGGCGACGAGCGCCGGATTGATGCGCCGGTGGCACCAGCCAGCCGCCGCGCTCCATGCGCCAGCCATCGCGGCTGACTGCGGCAAAGGCGCGCGCTTCCTGATCCAGGGCTGCGGGTGCAGCGGCAATATCATCGAGCAACAGAACGCCGGCAAACATGGCGAATAAGGGATGGCCTGCATCCAGACCGAGGGCGGTCGCCAGACTTCCCCGGATGTCTTCCTGCGCGCTGCCGGCATGAAAAGCGGCCGGCAGTTCGCGGCTCTCGCTCAGATTCTGACGCAGGGAATCGATGCTTGCGCCACCCGGCAGCTGCGCATCGCCATCCTGACCGCGCAGTGCGGCGGTCACGGCAAGGTCGAGCCCTTCCGCCACCTGCAGCGATTCATCCACCCATACCGCGCCGATTTCACGCCATTGCCGTTTCACATCGGCATCAATACCGCCTGCCTCGGCGCGGCCTTTTAAGGCCTCGATATCGCCATTGAGGCGCCGTGCCTCACCGTGCCGGGCATTGAGCTCCTCTTCCAGCGCATTGCGCTGCTGGCGGATGTCGTCGAGTTCCTGCTGCGCCTTATCAAGGCTTTCTCCAGCGGCCCGGACATGTGCCTCATCAGCCTGCACCGCCGCATCAAGTTCTGCAGCCTGAACCCTGGCTGCGTCCAGCTGTTGCCTGATTTCAGTCTCACGACCGCTGAGCAAATGTTGCCGCTCCTGCAATCGTCCAAGATTGATCTCTGCCTGCTCGCGCCGCCGTTCAGCATCGCTATGCTGACTGCGCAGGCGCTCGAATTCGCCCAGCAGGCGGTCACGCTCGGCGCGCTCGGCCTCGTGCCTGTGCTGTGCTGCTGCTACCTCGCGCTCGGCGTTCTCCAGCCCTTCAACCAGCGGCGCGTCACTCTGCTCCACAATGCGCTGTTGTAATGCAGCCAGTTCGGCGGCCAGTGCCTCACTACGCTTCAGGCTTTCATCGTGTCGTTGCTGAGTGCTCTTGCGTCGCTCTTCGAGCAGTCGACGCTCGCCGGCCAGGCGCTCCGCCTGACGTTGCATCTCGGCGCGCTGCTGCTCGGCAGCGCGCAGCCTGTCCTGAACGTTCTGGGCCACTTCTTCATGCGCCACCAGCTTCTGCCGCGCCTCGTCCAGTTGCAGCTCGCCTGCCGCGTGCAGGCGGGTGATTTCCTCTTCCGCCAGCAGCGCAGACTTAAGCTCCGCAGCTTCCTTCTCGTAGCGCCGGCGATGTTGACGCAGGCGAATGCCCAACGACAGCGCCTTGGTATCTTCCCATTCGTTTTGCAGGTTTCTGAAACGTTCGGCACGCCCGGCCTGCGCTTTCAGGCTGCGGCACTGGGTGCGCACCTCTTCCAGCAGGTCCATCACCCTCTCCAGATTGGCGCGCGTATCCTGCATGCGACGCTCCGCCTCACGGCGGCGATGGCGGTATTTCATCACACCTGCAGCCTCTTCGAGCATGGCACGACGCTCTTCAGGCTTGGCCGAAACCATGCGCGAGATCGAGCCCTGTTCGATGATGGCGTAAGCGCGGGTGGAGATCCCTGTGTCGAGGAACAAATCGACCACATCCTTGAGGCGCACCATCTTGCCGTTGATGAAGGCATCCGAACCGCCTTCGCGGGTCAGACGACGGCGGATGCTGATCTCTTCCATTTCGTGATACGGGCTGGGTAATTTTCCCTGCTGCACGGCGAAGGTCAGCTCCACATCGCATACGCCGACCGGCGGGCGGGTATCCGAACCCTGAAAGATCAGATCGTCCATCACCCCACCGCGCAACTGGCGCGCCGAGTGTTCGCCCAACACCCAGCGAATGGCATCGACGATGTTCGATTTACCGCAGCCGTTGGGGCCGATGATGGCAGTAATGCCCTCGGCGAGCTCCACCTTCACCGGATCGACAAAGGATTTGAAGCCTGCCAGCTCGATACGTTTCAGCCGCATATCACTATGCCTGTGCCTTGCTCAGATGATTGAGCATCAGAAAACTCACCATACACGCAGTAAAACTTGAGGCGACGATCATGTAAAGTACTACAAGCTGCGCACTGGCTGCCGCCATGGGTGCGGCACCGGCCAGCACCATACCGACAAAGATACCCGGCATATGCACCAGCCCCGCGACGCGCAGCGTGTCTACCGGTGGAATCATCGCCTGACGCAAGCCGGCAAGCGCACCACCGTTGTCGCCCATGCGGTTGAACATCAGGGAAATCGTGTTCATGCCGTTGGCGGCCAACATGCTGCCCAGCGGAATCAAGGTGCGAGTGTCGGCATCGATGGCACCGCTCACTGCCAGCCAAGGCAGGGTAACAATGCAAGCCGCAGCCAGTCCGATACTGGCCGCCAGCCATGCCTGCCTGGGTGTACTGTGATGTGCGGCGGATGTTCTTGCCGCCAGAATGCAGAAACCCAAGATCAGCAGGGCCTGCGCCCAGTGAGAACGGATATCGAAAATCCAGTGCAGGATAAAAGCCAACACGAGCAGCTGCACAAGCCCGCGCAGACTGGCCAGCAGCATGCGCTTGCCCAGATCAAGCTTCTCACGCCATGCCCACATCGCCGCTCCGCCAAGCAGGAGCCAAGCGGCCAGCAGGCCCATCAGCGTGTCGGCATCCGGCAGGGCAATCAAAGCCGGGAAATATCCGCCAGTTTGAGGAAGAGTTGGCGCAAGCGGTTAAGCAGCGCCAGACGGTTGAGACGCACAGCATCATCCTCCGCCATCACCATGACATCGTCGAAGAAACGATCCACCGGTTCGCGCAACGTTGCCAGCACATTGAGCTGATCTTCGGCTGCTTCGGGGAAGTTTTTCTCTGCTGCGACAAGAGCTTCGTAAAGCGCCTTCTCGGCCGGCTCAAGCAGATGCACCAGCTTCACATCCGTTCCAGTGCTGCCTGCCTTCTTCAGGATATTGGCGATGCGCTTATTGGCAGCGGCCACGGCCTGTCCTGCTTCGGAATCGGCAAAACCGGCCAACAGTTCGGCCACCGCAACGGTCTGTTGCATCGGACGTTCACGGCTGCAGCTAATCGCCGCTTCCAGCGCATTGCGCGTGTAGGAAGCAGAATGCATGCCCAGCCAGCGCTCTTCGATAAACTTCAGTACAGCAGCCTTTGTCTCTCCGCTGATGGCAATGGTGACGCGCTGCTGATTCCACTGCTTGGCAGCATCTTCCAGCACCCGACTCAAGGTGATGTCCACCGGCATAGATGAGTCCGACAGCAGACGAATCAGGCCGATGGCAGCGCGGCGCAAGCCGAATGGGTCAGCACTGGCGGTGGGGATGCGACCAAGATGGAAGTAGCCAAGCAGTTTGTCGGCGCGCTCGGCAATACCGATGGCTCGCGCGATGCTGCTCTCAGGCAGATCATCATCCGCGCCGGCCGGTGCATAATGCCCAGCAATGGCTGCGGCCACGGCCTCGTTCTCACCGATCATGCGGGCATAAATGCCGCCCATATAGCCCTGCAGTTCGGGGAATTCGCCGACCAGGCCCGTGGTCAGATCGGATTTGCACAGATAGGCGGCGCGCTGTGCGTCATCAGCGGACACACCGAGCGCCTTGGCATTATCAAGAACGAAGCCGCGCAAACGGCGCACCTGATCGCCGACCATGCCCAGCCCGTCCTGAAAGACAACCTGAGATAATCTTTCGACGCGAGCCTCAAGGGTTTCCTGCGGATCGCGGTCGAAATAGAAGGCGGCATCGGCCAGGCGTGCATTAACCACACGCTCGTTGCCCTTGGCTACAGCTGCCGGATCTTTCGATGCGATATTGGCCACGGCAAAGAAGACATTGCTGGCCGCACCTTCAGCATCACGGGTCGAGAAACAGCGCTGGTGATGCTTGAGCTCAATACGGCTTACCTCGGCCGGAAGGCGCAGGAAATCCTCGCCGTAACGGCCGGTAATCACATGCGGCCATTCGGTCAGATCAGCCACTTCTTCAAGCAGACCTGCATCCTCAACCAGCTCGACCTTGGCTGCTTTTGCTGCTGCATGTAGTTGCTCATTGATATCGTTCAGGCGGGCACTTCGATCTGCGCTAACCGACTGCTTTGCCAGCCAGCCGAATGGATCGACAACATCAATCTCGCCTTTGCTGCCATGCACACGATGGCCGCAGCTTTCCCTGCCGCTTTCAATACCGGCAAAGGAGAAAGGGATCACCGCATCGCCGAGCAGGGCGACAATCCAGCGCACCGGGCGGATAAAGGCATCGCTGCGATTCTCGCCGTCCTGCCACTGCATCTGCTTGGGGCTGGGTAATTTGCGCAGAATGCCGGGCAAGGCTGCGGCAAGCATGTCGGCCACAGGCTGGCCCTTCACAGATTGCACGGCCTTCATGTACAGACCTTTGCCGTCGCCCTTGTCGGCAAGTTCAAAATCATCCAGCGACAAGCCGCTCTTTTTGGCGAAGCCGATGCCGGCTCCGGTTGCCTTACCGTCGGTGAAGGCGACGCGCTCCGGCGGTCCCCAGATGGTTTCCTCACGGTCGGCCTGCATCACAGGGCATGCAGCAGCATGCAGCAGCAGGCGACGCGGGCTGATACCAAGGCGTACATTTTCAGGTGCGACGTTGGCATCAGCCAACAACTTCTCAACAGCCTCTTTCAGCGCCTCGCCCATACGCGGTGCAACGCCGGCCGGGATTTCCTCTACACCGATTTCTATAAGTAAAGGCAATGACTCAGACATGCTGACCTCTTTGGCTCAGACCGAACCCATGGATGGGTGAGCAAATCAGCATGCTGATTTGTGAGGCATTGAAAAATCGCACTTTTTCAATGCCGTGGAGCATCAAGGCCATGGACGGCCTGGATGCGGTCGGAACAAGCTTCATTCGTCCACCCCCGCATAGGCACGGGCAACTGTGCGGGCAAGGCCGCGCACCCGGCCGATAAAGCGTTGCCGCTCGGCCACCGAGATTGCGCCGCGCGCATCGAGCAGATTGAAGGCATGCGATGCCTTCATCACTTCCTCGTAGGCCGGCAGCACGAGCTTGTTTTCCGTCAACCGCATGCACTCGCCCTCGGCATGATCGAACTGCTCATGCAGCCAGCTCGTGTCGGCTGCCTCGAAGTTATAGGTGGAGAACTCCACCTCATTGCGCAGGAACACCTCGCCGTAGCTCACCTTCGAACCATCGGGCGCCTCCACCCAGGTCAGGTCGAACACATTTTCCACGCCCTGCAGATACATCGCCAGACGCTCAAGTCCGTAGGTGATTTCGCCCGGTGTGCGCGAGAGTTCAACCGAGCCAACCTGCTGGAAGTAAGTGAACTGGGTGATTTCCATGCCGTTGAGCCAGACTTCCCAGCCTAGGCCCCAGGCGCCGAGGGTGGGGGATTCCCAGTCGTCCTCGACAAAGCGGATGTCATGCACCTCAGGATCGATGCCGATGGTGCGCAGCGAATCGAGATACAGATCGAGGATGTTGGCCGGTGCAGGCTTGAGAATCACCTGAAACTGGTAGTAGTGCTGCATGCGATTCGGGTTTTCGCCGTAGCGCCCGTCGGTCGGCCTACGGCAGGGCTGCACATAAGCGGTGCTCCATGCCTTGTCGTCGAGCACGCGCAAAAAGGTCGCCGGATGAAAGGTGCCTGCACCCATCGATGAGTCGTAGGGCTGCTGCAACACGCATCCCTGCGCGGCCCAGTATCGTTGCAATGTGAGAATCAAATCCTGAAAGGTCACGGAAAGGTCTATCTCCCTGTATTTATAAGGCCAACGCTACCCGCCCGCGCCTTCGGGTGCCACCACGCGATGGGGCCGGGAATGCACTTTAGCCCTCCGCCTTGCCGCCTTTTGAGGCAGTATTTCCACGGCGGGTGCCGTGAAAGCGAAGATGCAAGAAAAAAGCCTGCAAACACTAGGCTTACAGGCTTTCTCTGGTTCTTATCGAACCTTGATATGGTGCCTGAGACTGGACTCGAACCAGCACGGGTTACCCCACCACCCCCTCAAGATGGCGTGTCTACCAATTTCACCACTCAGGCTTTTATGTTGCAGGCTTTAGCGGCGCCTGCTGCCGTTATCCCTTACCTCTGAGGAAGAGGTTAGTTGGCGATCGGAAGACCGTCCGCGTCACCATTGCCTTTCAGCTTAGATGGATCAAAACCACCAGGCCCATCAGCAGCAGGCAGATTTTCCTGCTGTGCAGGCTGCTCAACCACTGTGTGGTCGACAACCGACTTAACCTGCTGCTGCGAAAAGAAGGCCAGCGTCAGGCTGGTAAGCATGAATACGCCGGCAACAGCACCGGTCAGCTTGCCCAGAAAAGAGCCGGAACCACGGCTGCCAAACAGCGTCTGCGCACCGCCACCGCCGAAAGACACGCCCATATTAGCGCCTTCGCCGCGATGAATCAGCACCAGGCCGATCAGCACAACAGCCGCCAGTATATGCAGGGAAACAAACAGGATAGTCATTCTTATGCTCCTGCAGCCACATCGGCGGCAGCCTGTACGATTTGCATGAAGGATGCGGCCTGCAGGCTTGCGCCGCCAACCAGCGCTCCCTCAACGCCGGGGCAGGACATCAGCTCTGCGGTGTTATCCGGCTTGACGCTGCCGCCATACAACACACGGCAATCGTGACCCAGGCGGGTCAACTCCTCGTGGATGAAGGCATGCGTTTCGGTGACTTGCTCAGGGGAAGCGGTCAAGCCCGTGCCGATTGCCCAGACAGGCTCATAAGCCACGGTCAGGGGAGCGCCCTCGGGGGCATCTTCAAGCACTGCCAGCTGACGGCGCAGCACAGCATTGGTCTCGCCGTCCTGACGTTCTTCCAGATGCTCACCGATACACAGGATCGGCTCAAGTCCGGCGGCCCAGGCTGCTTCCAGTTTTTTACCAATCTGCTGATTGGCTTCACCCATGATGTCGCGGCGCTCGGAGTGCGCCAGAATCACATAATGACAGCCGGCATCGCGCAACATCATCGGTGAAATCGAGCCCGTGAAGGCACCCTTCGGTTCGTAATAAACATTCTGCGCACCCAACTGGATGCCCTTCTGGCGCAATGATTCGGAAAGCGGATGCAACAGGGTGTAGGGTGGCATCAACGCCACTTCGATATGATCAGGAGCCGGATTCTCGCCCAGTTCGGCAACAAACTGCTGTGCTTCTACGAGTATGCCGTTCATCTTCCAATTGCCGGCAATCAGCGGTCTTTTGCGGCTTGTATAGCTTCCACTCTGGCTCACGATAAATCCTCCTGCGTATGCAAACCTGTGCCGGAACCCGGCTCAGGGGGTCGGGATTTTAGGAAATAAGACGGACAAAGCAAGGAAAACATGGGGCTCGCCGCCAGGGGGGCGTCCCATGCGCGCAAACATCCCTCAGCTTTCTCCGGCTGACGCAGTGATTTCATGCCATAAGGCCGGGGATATGCTGCGTGCCGAGCCGAAGCCACCGACCCAGTGAATGTGTGTCGGATCAAGGCGATACAGGCGGAAATCGGCGAAACCGAACAGGGGTTCGGCATCGGCAATGTTATGAAGATAGGCCTGTCTTGCTGGCGCAAGTTCTTCGGCAGGCACGGGAATCATGCTTCCCTGCAGACTCAGGCGCGGTAGTGCCAGAGCTGAGTCCATCGTCGTTTCCGGGGTGCAAATCATGAACCCGACTGTTGGATGCGCAGCAATATTGGCCGTGTGTCGGGCAAGCCTGGAGAGATGCAGCAGTACGCAACCATGATACAGGGCGAAGGGCGCCATCGAGGATTCCGGGCTGGCATCTCCCTGCGTGGCAAGAAAGCCGATGCGGCAGCGCCCAAGCAGCACGCCAATCTCCTGTTTCCAATCCATTTCTGACATTCAATCCCCAGCCATTTGGCAGAGCTCGATAGCGTTGCCGTCCGGGTCACGGCAGAAAAGGGCAGCGCGACCGGATTTACTCATCGAGTAGCTGATTCCTGCAGCATCCAGTCGCAGCCTTATGGCATCGATGTCGGCCACACCCAGCGCTACATGCCGGTCGCGGCCACCATGCGCCGGCAGTTTGCAGCCATCATAAGGATTATCCAGTCGCATCAGATGAATCTGCCTCTCGCCATCCAGCGCATAAAAGATGCCTTCAAAGCCGAGAGCAGGGCGCTCGGCGCGTTTTAATCCGAGCACCCCCTCGTAAAACGCCGCTGCTTTTTGCAGGTCGGCAACAATCAATCCAAGGTGTAAGAGTTTCATTTCTTCTCCCATAACCAAGCGGCACCGCGCACCCCGGAGGCATCACCGTGCGCAGGCGGCAGCAGGCGTGTGTTGATGGTGGCAGAGAAAACATGCTGCCGCCACAAGTCCGGCACCTGCGCATACAGGCTGGCGATATGTGATAGCCCGCCGCCGAGCACAATCACATTCGGATCGAGGATATTGATAACCCCGGCCAGTGCCCGTGCCAGTCGTTCTGTGTAGCGAGCCAGTGTTGCGGCGCAGTCGGCATCGCCTGCCGCAGCAAGTCCGGCAATATCTTTGGCACTCAAGGTATCGCCGTTCAAGAGCTTATGGTCAGCGGCCATGGCAGGGCCTGAAAGCCAGGTTTCCACACAACCATGCCGCCCGCAGTAGCAAATTGGTCCGGGACGTTCGTCATCCCGAGGGGCAGGAAGCGGATTATGGCCCCACTCACCGCCGATGCCATTGGCACCATTCAGCGGCTTGCCATGCACCACAATGCCGGCACCCACACCGGTGCCAAGGATGACACCGAACACGACCTCTGCTCCACAGCCTGCTCCATCCACGGCCTCCGACAGAGCAAAGCAGTTGGCATCATTGGCCAGCCGTACCTCGCGGCCAAGCAAGGCCTCCATATCCTCACGCAGCGGCTTGCCGTTCAGACAGGTGGAGTTGCAGTTCTGCATGCGCCCGCTGTTTCCGGCAATCGCCCCTGGCGTGCCGATACCGACCGTGGCCCGCATGCCGATCTCTTTTTCCGCCTGGGCCACCATGTTAGTCATCAATGAAAGGGTTGCCGAGTAATCGCCGGCGGGTGTTGCCCGGCGCAAGCGCAGGCATTCCCTGCCTGTATCATCGAGTGCAATCAGTTCGGTTTTTGTGCCGCCAAGGTCAATGCCGATTCGCATGCGGGACATCATTGTGCAGGATGGTCCTTCCTGCAAGAATTAGGGTCTGTTAAAACTAAATTCGAGTGAAGCGCTTCTGCCCGAAATGGAGCCAGGCAAGGCGCGAGGAGTGAAGTTTGGTGAATCCAAATGAATGACGAGCAACGCTGCATGACCCCATTTCGGGCGAAGCCCTTCGGGACGGACCATTTTCCCGTCCTGCTGCGTTATGGTTCACTCATGTGCAACAAGCACATCGCGTTCACCATGCCTTGCAGGCTCGAAAAAATGACCTCGTCGCTGCGCCCGAATTTAGTTTTAACAGGCCCCATGCTATGACAGCACGCATTCTGGACGGCAAAGCCGTCGCCGCACGCATACGCAGCACGATGGCCGACGAAGTCGCCGCATTGATCAGCAAGCATGGCCGCGCCCCCGGGCTGGCCGTCATTCTGGTCGGTGAGGATGCCGCTTCCGAGGTTTACGTGCGCAATAAAAAGAAGGCCTGCGTGGATACCGGCATCGAATCTGCAGCCTTCTCCCAGACCCTTCCGGCCAGCACCACGCAGCAGCATCTGCTCGGCCTGATTGCCGAGCTAAACGCCAACCCGAAGGTGGATGGCATTCTCGTGCAGATGCCCTTGCCGGCACAGATCGATTCCGAGACGGTGATTGAGGCCATTGATCCGGGCAAGGATGTCGATGGCTTTCATCCCTACAATGTCGGACGACTGGCGGCGCGTATTCCGAGCCTGCGTTCCTGCACGCCCTACGGCTGCATGAAGCTGCTTGAGGAAACGGGTCTGGATCTGCACGGGCAGGAAGTGGTGATTGTTGGCGCGTCCAATATCGTCGGCCGACCGATGGCGCTTGAGCTGCTATTGGCCGGAGCCACGGTAACCGTGGCGCATAAGTTCACCCGCGATTTGCAGGCGCATATCGAGCGCGCCGATATCGTGGTGGCCGCAGCCGGCAAGCCGGGTCTGGTGAAGGGCGAATGGATCAAACCGGGCGCGGTGGTCATCGATGTCGGCATCAACCGATTGAATGACGGCACACTGACAGGCGACGTGGGCTATGCTGCGGCGGCGGAACGCGCCGGCTGGATTACGCCTGTGCCGGGTGGGGTTGGTCCGATGACCATTACCATGCTGCTGGCCAATACCGTGCAGGCATTCCGCGAACACCTTGGAGATACGCTATGACCGGATTGGCACACACACCCCTGCATGCGGAACACATTCGTCTGGGCGGCAAGATGGTGCCCTTCGCCGGTTTCGATATGCCGGTGCAATATCCCGACGGCGCTTTAAAGGAATACACCGCTGTGCGCGAGGGCGCCGCCGGCCTGTTCGATATTTCGCATATGGGGCAGGTGAGGGTCACGGGTCCACAGGCGCTGGATTTCCTGCAATATGTGACAAGCAACGATGTAAGCAAACTGGTGGATGGTCAGGTGCAGTATTCAGCCCTGCTGAATGAGGCCGGCACCTTCATCGATGACATCACCACCTACCGCATTGCTGATAACAAATACTATCTGTGCATCAACGCCGCCAACCGGCACAAGGATGTGGCACACCTGCAAACCTGTGCGTCCGACTTCGATGTGGCTGTGCTTGATGAATCCGACGACACCACGCTGCTTGCCCTGCAAGGCGCTGCGGCACAAAAGCTTTTGCAGCCTCTGTGCAATGTTGATCTGGAAGCTGTCGGCTATTACCGCTTTGCCGAATGCCGTTTAGGGGATGCGCAGGCCATTGTGTCGCGCACCGGCTATACCGGTGAGGATGGCTTTGAATTGTATCTGCCCAACGCGGCGGCAAGCGTGATATGGAACGCCTTGCTAGCTGCCGGGGCTGTGCCGATTGGTCTTGCCGCGCGCGATATGCTGCGTACCGAGATGGGTTATGCACTGTACGGCCATGAGATTTCCGATGCGGTAACACCGGTCGAAGCGAAGCTGATGTGGATTACCAAACTCGACAAAGGCGACTTCCTTGGCAGAGATGCCGTTGTTGCGCGCAAGGCCGAGGGTGCAAAGCAGGTGCTAATTGCCCTGAAGCTCAGCGAAAGGGGTATTCCGCGCGAACATTATCCGGTGCTGGTGGATGGAGAGGTGAGTGGTGAAGTAACCTCCGGCATGCATTCGCCGATGGCCGGCGGGGTTGCGCTGGCCTATGTGAAACCGGAACATGCGGCACAGGGTGAGCTGGCCGTCGAGATTCGCGGCAAGGCCGTGGCAGCCCTGCGCGCAACGACACCGTTCGTGCGCAGCAATGTAAGAAAATAGGGGAAACAGGCGTTCATCGCACCTGATGACTGGAGACTGATATGACGATTCCTGCAGATCTGAAATATACCAAAGAGCACGAGTGGGTGCGCATCGAAGGCGACACAGCGACCTTCGGCATCAGCGATCATGCCCAGGAGGCTCTCGGCGACATCGTGTTTGTTGAGCTGCCGGAAATCGGGCGCGAGCTTGCTCCCGGCGATGCATTTGCCGTGGTCGAGTCGGTCAAGGCGGTTTCCGATGTGTATGCCCCTGTGGGCGGCGAGATCATCGAGGTGAATGAGGCGCTGGAAGGGGAGCCGGAGAAGATCAATACCGACTCCTACGGTGCCGGCTGGATTGTCCGTGTGAAGATCAACGGCGGCAGCGGCGAACTACTGGATGCCGAGGCTTACGCCACCTTTCTGAAAGAATAATCTACTCTCCACAAGGGCCGCAGGCCTTGATGTCCAGGGTCTTGGCCGCCCTGCTGTGAGATAAAGGAACAAATGTGAGATTTCTACCCCATACCGATGCCGACCGTCAGTCCATGCTGCAGAGCATGGGCCTTGATGATGTGCGTCAGCTGTTTGCCGACATTCCCGCCGGATTCCATCTTGCACCCGGCGCGCTTGATCTGCCTGATGCGCTTGCCGAGGCGGATATCGTGCGCAAGTTCACGCGCGCTGCGGAGTCCAACCGGCATGCAGGCTCCACGCGCTGTTTTCTGGGTGGCGGCACCTATCATCACTTCGTTCCGGCTGTTGTGGATTACATCATTTCGCGCGGCGAGGTTTTGACCGCCTATACCCCGTACCAGCCGGAAATCGCCCAGGGGACACTGCAGACCCTGTTCGAGTTCCAGACCATGGTCGCCCGCCTGCTCGGCATGGAGGTAGCCAATGCCTCGATGTACGACGCGGCAACCGCCGTTGCCGAAGCAGCCTTGATGGCCAAACGCATCACACGCAAATCGCGCATCGTGATGGCGGCATCCGTGAACCCCGCATACAGGGAAGTCACGCGCAACTATCTCTCGCAGCAGGAATTCGACTATGTCGAAATCGCCGCTGCCGGTTTCAGGACCGATGTCGCGGCGCTGGCTGCCGGGGTTGACGATGCCACTGCTGCCGTCGTGGTTCAGTACCCCGACTTCTTCGGCTCGGTACATGATCTTGCCCCGCTGCGCGCCGCCTGCGATGCGCATAAGGCACTGCTCGTAGTGTGCTTCTCGGATGCCTCTGCTTTCGGCCTAATTGAACCACCCGGCTCCTACGGCGCCGACATTGTTTGCGGTTCCGGTCAGGCTCTGGGCATTCCGATGGGCTTTGGCGGACCGCATATCGGTCTGTTCGCCTGCCGTGAGAAATATGTACGCCAGATGCCGGGACGCCTGTGTGGCATGACCAACGATGTGGACGGCAAACGCGGCTTTGTGCTTACCCTTTCAACCCGCGAGCAGCATATCCGTCGCGAGAAGGCGACCTCCAACATCTGTTCCAATCAGGGCCTGATGTGCACGGCCAACGCCTGCTATATGACACTGATGGGCGATGCGGGTCTGAAAGAAGTGGCACGCCATTCGGCCGCCGCCCTGCAAGCCCTTGTCTCATCCCTGCCTGCCGGTGTGACAGCAGCAGGCGGTGCGCATTACAACGAAACAGTACTGTCCTTTGCCGATCAGGCAGCGCGTGATCGCGTGCTGGCCGCTGGCCGTGCACAGGACATCTTTGCCGGCATTCCGCTGGAGCAGATGGATGCCCAATATGATAAAACCCATGGAAACAAGCATCTGCTGGTCGCCACCACAGAAATGATCGGAGCGCAGGACGTTGCCGATTATATGAAGATGCTGGAGGCAGCCCGATGAGCCCAACGACTTACTCAGCCGCCTCCGGCCTGCAACATGAAGAGGCACTGCTCTTCGAGCATGCCCATGAGGATGCAACCTCGATTGCCCTGCCCGGCATTGCAGGCGATGCCTGTCCCGAGCTTGCTGCTTTTGCACGTCAAACCCCGGCCCTGATTCCAGGTCTTTCGGAGCCCGAGGCCGTGCGCCATTTCGTGCGCCTGTCGCAGTGGAACCACGGCATTGAAACCGGTTTTTACCCGCTTGGTTCGTGCACCATGAAGTACAACCCGCGCGTCAATGAACAGGTCGTTCGCCTGCCGGGGCTGGCTGGCCTGCATCCCGAACAGCCGGACGACTCGGTGCAGGGTGTGCTTGCCCTGCTCTTTGAATTACAGCAATGGTTGGGTGAGATATCCGGATTGCCACACGTCACCCTGCAACCGGCAGCCGGTGCACATGGCGAACTGGCCGGCATGATGGTCATTCGCGCCTACCACGATGCACGCGGAGACACGACGCGACGCAAGGTGCTGGTGCCGGATTCGGCGCACGGCACCAATCCGGCCTCGGCCGTGCTGGCCGGTCTGGAGACTGTGGAAATTAAATCGGGGGCCGACGGGCGTATCGATCTGGAGGTGCTCAAGGCACATCTGGATGACGATGTCGCCGCCCTGATGCTGACCAACCCGAACACCACCGGCATGTTTGAATCGGACATCGCCGAAATCTGCGAGCTGGTACATGCGGCCGGAGGCATGGTTTATGGCGACGGAGCAAATCTGAATGCGCTGGTCGGCCTGGCCCGTCCGGGCGATATGGGCATCGACTGCCTGCATATCAATGTTCATAAAACCTTCTCCACACCGCACGGCGGCGGTGGTCCGGGCGCGGGTCCAGTGGCGGTGAACGATGCATTGGCTCCTTTCCTGCCGGTGCCGCGCATTGAGCGGCATGACAACACCTTCCGGGTAGTGCGTAAGGATGCAAAAAGTATCGGCGCGATATTCGGCTCCATCGGACAGGTCGGCGTGCTGCTGCGCGCGGCAGCCTATATTGCAGCCTTCGGCCGCAATCACCTGCACCGCATTGCCGAGGATGCAGTGCTCAATGCCAACTATGTATTGAATCGCCTGAAGGATGCCTATCACGTACCGTTCCCCGGCCTGTGCAAGCATGAATGCCTGCTAACCGATGCCTTGCAGGAGAAGCATGGTGTGAAGACGCTGGATATCGCCAAGCGCCTGATCGATCTGGGCATGCATCCGATGACCGTGTATTTCCCGCTGATTGTGCATGGTGCGATGCTGATTGAGCCGACCGAAACCGAGGCCCGTGAAACCCTCGACACCTTCTGCGATGCGATGCTGGAGATTGCCGCAGCCTGCGAGGCGGGCGACACCGAGGCCTTGCATGCAGCACCCTTGATCCCCTTCCGGCGCCGCCTCGATGAGACCCAGGCTGCACGCAAGCCGGTACTGGTCTGGCCACTTAATTAGGGCCTAAACCGGAGAACGGTTAGGCGAACGGGCTGCCCAATCGCTGCCAGGGAAGCTTGTCGCGCGATTCGATATGCACGCGCATGACCATGCCAAGGGCAGCCAGCATGGTAATCAGTGCCGATCCACCATAGCTGACAAAGGGCAGGGGAACACCCACCACCGGCATCACGCCACTGACCATGCCAATGTTGATAAGCACGTATAGCCCGAATATTGCCGCAATGCCGATACACAACATGGCTCCGAAACGGGTGGCTGCACGCGCTGAAATCATCACGATACGGCTGATCAAAAAGGCGTAGAGCAACAAGAGCAGGCTGGAGGCAATCAATCCACCCTCCTCGGCCAGCACAGCAAAAATGAAATCGGTATGCTGCTCGGGAAGAAAATGCAGCCGCGCCTGCGTGCCCTGAAGATAGCCCTTGCCAAAGAGGCCGCCCGACCCGATGGCAATGGATGACTGAATCACATGGTAGCCGGCACCAAGCGGATCGGCCTCCGGATGCAGGAAGCTGAGCACGCGCTGCTTCTGATAGGTATGCATATTATACCACAGCACTGGCAGCGAAATCAGGCCACCGACTATGCCATAAAAAGCCCAGCGCCAAGGCAGGCCGGCGGCAAACACCATCGCGGTCGCCGATAGCAACAACAGCAGGCTTGTGCCCAGATCCGGCTGAATGATGATCAGGCCGGCAGGAACCACGGCAAACAACATGGCCATCAACAGATCCCTGAACGAAGCGGCGTGTCGCGAGGCAAACCAGTGTGCCATCAACAGCATCAGGGCCCACTTCATCAGTTCCGAAGGCTGGAAATTAACCACACCGAGATCAAGCCAGCGGCGCGCGCCCATTTGCACATCGCCCAGAACCGGCACCAGCATCAGGGCGAGCAGGGCGGTGAGATAGGCTGGCCATGTCATCAGGGCAAGCAGGCGGACCGGTATCAGGCAGACGATAAAAAATATGCCCATACCCATTAGCCAGTACACGACTTGTCGCTGCCACAGACCAATCCCGCCCTGATGCACGGCAGCATACAAAGTCATCAAACCGATGCCGGCAAGACAGGCCATGATGAGCAGTAACATCCAGTCCAGCCTTGGTAACCAGGACTTCATCAATCCCCCTCGTACAAGGCCGGGCTCGTGGCTTCTTCCCAAACCTCGTCCGCTGAGGAGGCCTTCGTCATGGCGCGAACCACGGCAGCGGCCACCGGTGCAGCAGCACTGCCGCCGTGGCCGCCGTGTTCGACGAATACAGCAAACGCAATGCGCGGATTTTCATAGGGGGCATAGCCGACAAACCAGGCGTGGTCCTTATGTTTGCGCAGCTGCGGCTTGTCACTGGCCACGACCTCATCATCCTGCGCCTCACCGACCACCTGTGCCGTGCCGGTCTTGCCGGCCGAAGTCCATGCCAGGCGTCCCATGGCGCTGTGAGCAGTGCCATGCACAGAGGCCACCACATCGCGCATGGCACTGCGAATTTCCTGCAGCTGTTCCGGCTTCACATCAATCTGGCGCTCGATTTCGGCAGGCTGTCCCGCCAGCAGAATCGGGCGCAGCAGGCTTCCTCCGTTGGCAATCGCGGCAACAAAGCGCGCCAACTGCATGGGTGTGGCAGTGATCGAACCCTGCCCGATAGCAGTAATCATTGTGTCGCCGCGATACCAGCGCTGCGCCCCGCGCCGTGAACCTGTCAGGGGAACCGTCCCTACCGCCTCCGGACCGATATCAATGCCGGTCGCTTCGCCAAAGCCCCACTCCAGCGCCGCCTCGCTGATACCCGGCATGCCCAACTGGTCGCCCAGCTCATAGAAATACACATCACACGATTCCACCACGGCCTTGTGCAGATCAACCTGATCATGTCCTCTCCGCTTCCAGCAGCGGTATTTACGATCGCCCAGTTCCACATAACCGGGACACTGCGTGGATTTATGCGCCAGCGGCGTGCCCGCCTGCAAGGCGGCAAGGCCGACCAGCAGCTTGAAGGTCGAGGCCGGGGGGTAGGCCGCCTGGATGGCGCGATTGATCAAGGGATGCTGTGGGTCGTTGACCCATTCCTGCCACTGTTCGGTTTCCAGACCGGAAATGAACCGGTTGGGCTCAAAACCCGGCTTGCTGAGCAGAGCCAACACCTCACCGGACTTCACATCAAGCACCACCACAGCACCCGTGCGATCCCCAAGCGCCTCGGAAGCGGCCTGTTGCAGCCGGACATCCAGGCTCAATTGCAAGCGCTCACCCATTCTGGAAGGCACGCGTTTAAAAGCGCTGATGCGTCGCCCGTGTGCATCCACTTCCTCATACTGCGAGCCAAGACTGCCGTGCAGCCTTTCTTCATAGGCATACTCCACACCGCGGCGACCGACCTTTTCCGTGGACAGTACTCCGGCCTTCACATCATCGATACGCGCCAGCGACACATAGCCGACAACATGCGAAGTCACCGGCCCATAGGGGTAATAGCGATGTGTCCCTGCCTGCACATCAACTCCTGGCAGGTGATGCAGACGGGCGGCTATCTGCGCCACAGCGCCCCAGTCCAGTTTATCGGCCAGCAGCACCGGCCTATCGTCACGGCTTCGCTTGATGCGCTTGCGTAGGGATTGCATGCGTTCATCAGGCCAATGCATCAAGGCTTGAATCTCGTTCAAGGCAGCATCCATATTCTCAACTCGTTCGGGAATCAGGGTCAGGTTGTAGGACACAAGATTGAGTGCCAGCCCCACGCCGTTGCGATCCGTTATTTCACCGCGCGTGGGCAGAATGGGCACAACATTGATGCGGTTGCGCTCGGCCTGCAGCAGAAAACCTTCGTGCTGCAACCACTGCAGATCGGCCAAGCGGACGAAAAGCAACAGCAGCAGCAGTGCTGCCGCCCCTTGCAGGAAGAAGATGCGCCGCTCGAAGCGACTGCGCAGCTCAAGCGATCTGGCGGTCATACATATAAGCCAGGGAATGCCAGACAGGGATGCATAGCAGAAGGGTAAGTGACCATTGCATCAGGCCGGCGCCATAAAACAGCATGGGCATGCTCACCAGGAGCAGCATGCCCATGCGTTGCGGAAGTCCCGGGCCAAGCTGGGCATCCATCCGCTGCAACAGGATCGGCAGCAGACAGGCAAGCGGAAACACGCCCCACGGCGTCCAGTAAAGGGCCAGATCGTGCAACAGCAACGCTGGCAAAACCCACGGCCATGTGCCTCGACGGGCGAGTAAAGCACCAAGCAGGATAGCCAAAGACCAATCCGGCTGCAGCATGCCACCGCTCGCCAGACTTAGGGCCAGCCCGGTTATCGCCAGTGCCAGCAATAGAAGCGGAAGAGGAGAATGCATCAGGGATGCTGTTGCGAAGCAATGCTCAGCCAGGCATCACGCCGCCAGTGTGCCGTCGGCTCGGCCTCCACCTCGGCGAACACGCTGCCGGCAACGGGGCGAATTGACACGATACGCGCCACAGGAATGCCGGGGGGAAATATGCCACCGGAACCGCTTGTCATCAGCACGCTGCCCACCGGTGGTGCTTGCTCCACAGGAACAAAATCAACCAGCAAGCGCTCACCCTGACCGCGCACCAGCACTGCCAGTCCGCTGCCGGGCTGCGTCGCCGGCACGGCCAGCGAAGCATCAAGGATGGTGCGCACCACGGCCAGATGGCCGGAGACGGAATCAACGACGCCGACAAGCCCTTCACTGGATGCCACAGCATCGTCGGCATGAATTTGGGTCTGTGCCTTGAGCATCAGGCGTTGGCTCATTTTATCCGGGCTACGCCCGAGAACCTTGGCTGCATGCCAGATATAGTCCGGCAGCTCCGGCAGAACGAGCAGGCTGCGCAATTGCATGTTTTCGGCACGCAAGGCATCGCGCTCCTGCTCAACAAAGGACTGCTGCTGGACGCGCTTGCGCAGGTCGAGCACCTCGCTTTGCAATTGATCGCGCCCGATGAACCACTGGCTGATGTCCTGCCACCAAATCGCCGGAGCCTGTAAGGCGCTTACCAGGGGAGCAAAAAACAGATTGGCCCGGGGGCCGATCTGCTGGCCGAGCGGGCTTTGCTGGACAAAAAGTAACAGAACAAACAATGTCGCCAGCCAAATCCAGGGGCGAACGCCCAACCAGCGACGCGACACCGCTTATTCCTCGAAAAGAACGTCCCGCATGCGATCCAGCTCTTCGAGCACCCGGCCAGTGCCGAGCACAACACAGTGCAGGGGATTTTCCGCTACCGTTACCGGCAGACCTGTTTCCTCACGGACCAGCTGGTCGAGACCAACCAGCAATGCGCCGCCGCCAGTCAGCATAATGCCCTTGTCGACGATATCGGCGGCAAGCTCCGGCGGAGTGCGCTCAAGACATACGCGAATACCCTCAATCACCGCATTCACCGGCTCGGTGATGGCTTCAAGGATTTCCGAATCGTCGAGGGAAAGGTTCTTCGGCACGCCGTTGATCAGATCGCGTCCCTTCACATCCATTTCGCGGCGCTCTTCCTGCGGATACGCACTACCCAGGCCGATTTTGATGTTTTCTGCTGTGGAGGAACCGATCAGCAGGCTGTACTTGCGGCGCAGGTGATTGATGATTGCTTCGTCTATCTTGTCGCCGCCCACGCGAACTGAACGCGAATAGACAATACCGCCGTAACTGATCACGGCGATTTCCGAGGTGCCACCACCGATATCAACAACCATCGAGCCGGAAGCCTCGGTCACCGGCAGACCGGCACCAATAGCTGCTGCCATCGGTTCTTCAATCAGATAAACCTCGCGTGCGCCGGCAGTCAGGCCGGAGTCGCGAATGGCCTTGCGCTCCACAGGTGTGGAGCCATAGGGCACGCAAATGACGATACGCGGTGCGATACCCCAGCTGCGCTTGTGCACCTTGCGGATGAACTGCTTGAGCATTTCCTCAGTGACCACGAAATCGGCGATCACGCCATCCTTTAGCGGACGAATGGCCTGAATGGAGCCCGGCGTACGGCCCAGCATGCGCTTGGCATCATGGCCGACGGCAAGCACGCGACGGCTCTTGCCCGGTCCGCCCTCATGCAGTGCAACCACCGATGGCTCGTCGAGAACAATGCCCTCGCCGCGCACATAAATGAGCGTGTTGGCCGTACCCAGATCAATCGCGATATCGCGGGAGAACATGCCGAAAATACTCTGAAACATGATGAATCCTTCCTTGGGCCGACAGGTCTGGCCTGCAGTCCCTAAACTGTTTGTCGCATAAAAAAATGAACAGCCGCCGAAGCTAAGTGTAATAAGGGTTTTGGTAAAGCTTGGGCGTAGCTGCGGCAGGAGAGTCTGCCGTCAGCGCATCGGCATTATGTACGCCAGATCACGCGTCTGCCATCAATGTCGAACCCGGTCGTCACCATACGCGCCAGGGTCGCTGGATACAGCCTGTGTTCTTCAACCTGAATACGCGCATGCAAACTCTCAAGCGTATCGCCATCAAGAACCGGCACCACAGCCTGTGCCAGAATCGGCCCGCCATCTAGAATTTCATCAACCAGATGCACCGTGCAGCCAGATGCCTTTACACCATAGCCCAGTGCAGCCTCCACGGCCTTCGCACCCGGAAAGGCTGGAAGAATCGATGGATGAATATTGATCATGCGCCCGCGAAAATGGCGCACAAAGGAGCTGGACAGAATCCGCATGTAGCCGGCCAGAACAATCCACTGGCACCCGGCGGCATCAATCACCTCGGCGCAATCAACATCAAACGATGCTCTGTCGGCATACGCCTTCGGATCGAGATGCAGCACCTGTGGCACGCCGGCCGCGCGCGCAATATTCAGCGCCTGCGCATCAGCCTTGTCCGATATCACCAGTTTTACTTCAACCGGACAGGTGCCAGCCGCCACCGCATCAAGAATGACGCGCAGATTACTGCCCTTGCCCGATGCCATTACGGCGATTGCATTATTACTCATAAGCAACGTCCTTGTTCAAATCCCGAACCTGTTTCAGCAAGCGACTCAACAGCTTTGCCCCAAATATTAAGAACAGACGCGAAGGGCGTCAGCCAATCAATGTAACGGCGTCTCCTGTTTGCTTATGGATATGGCCGATGCGATAAACGGTTTCACCGGCTTGCTTGAGAACAGCTTCAGCCTTGTCGGCTTCGGAAGAGGAGAGGATAACGGCAAAGCCGATGCCCATATTGAAGGTGCGATAACGCTCGTTGCGGGCGACATCGGCAAAGGACAGCAGGTATTCGAATACCGGTGGCACCGGCCAGGATGAGATATCCACCGTGGCGGCTAAACCATCCGGGAGAAGACGCTCGATGTTGTCGAACATACCGCCGCCGGTGATGTGCGAATAGCCATGCACCTCGATGTTGGCCGCAAGCATCGCCTTGACCGCAGGGACATAGAGACGGGTGGGTGCAAGCACACCATCCACAGCGCGGGTGCCATCGGAAAGTACATCGTTTTCCAGATCAGCCTTGCCTGTTTCAATCAGTTTGCGGACAAGGGAATAGCCATTGGAATGTGCCCCGTTGGAGGCCAGACCGAGCATCACATCGCCATCGCGAATGGTGGAACCATCGACAATCCTCGGACGATCAACAACACCCACGGAAAAGCCACCGATATCGTAATGGCCGGGTGCATACATGCCCGGCATTTCGGCGGTTTCGCCACCGATCAGCGAGCACTCGCAGATGCGACAGGCTTCGGCAATGCCCTCGACCACACCGGCCAGGGTTTCGCCCTCAAGCTTGCCTGTGGCCAGATAATCGAGGAAGAACAACGGCTCTGCAGCCTGCGCGGCAATATCATTCACACACATGGCCACGGCATCAATGCCGGCGGCATGCGGACGATTGTGTTTCTGTAAAAGAAGCAATTTGGTACCGACACCATCAGTGGAGGAGACCAGCACGGGTTCCTGCATGTGCTTGAAGTTGGCGGCAAACAGCCCGCCGAAACCACCCAGCCCGCCAATCACCTCGGGGCGCGTGGTTGAGGCCACAGCCTCTTTGATGCGCCCGACAAAGGCATTGCCGGCATCGATATTCACGCCGGCATCGGCATAGGTCAGCGACGGCTTTTTTGTTCCGGAGGCGGCTGCATCAGACATCGAGATTCCTCACCTTCAGGGCATTGTCCTGAATGAATTTGCGGCGCGGCTCCACCGCGTCACCCATCAATGTGGCAAAGGTTTCATCAGCGGCAATGGCATCATCCAGTGTTACACGCAGCAATACGCGAACCGCCGGATCCATGGTGGTTTCCCACAGCTGTTCGGGATCCATTTCACCCAGACCTTTATAGCGCTGGATGCCTAGGCCCTTGCGGCCCTCCGCCTCGATTACTGCAGCAATGTCCTCGTAATGCAAAACCGGCCATTGCTTGCCCTCGCGCTCGAAATACGCGTCTTTGCCAACCAGCTTCTGCACGCTGGCACAAAGGGTCTGCGCCTCTTTGTACTCACCGGTGCCGACCAGATCCATATCCAGCCACGAGTGCATGGTGCGGCCATGATCCCTGCGCCGGAACTCCACCTGCCAGCTGCCCTGATCGCTATCCTCGTGTAGATGGTACTCAATGCTTTCATCCGGGCGACAATCCTTGGCGAATGCCTCGGCCACTTCCTGCATACGTGCATCCAGCTGATCCTGATGACGAAATACCGAGCGCTCCAGTTTGCCGCACTCCAGCAACAGCCTGAGAACCGGCACATCCACGCGCTGCGACAGGCGACGGCGCAAGCCCTCAAGCTTGTGAATACCGCGCACCAGTGTGGACAGGCGCTCGCCGCTCAGCGGCTTGTCGCCCTTGGCTGAAAAATAGTTCATGCCCTGGCTGCCGTGCTCCAGCAGAAACTCAAACAGACCATTGTCGTCCGAGATATACCGGCTCTGCCGGCCGCGCGTCACCCGGTACAAAGGTGGCTGCGCGATATACAGATGACCACGCTCAACCAGTTCCTTCATCTGACGATAGAAGAAGGTCAGCAGCAGGGTAAGGATATGCGAACCATCCACGTCGGCATCGGTCATGATGATGATGCGGTGATAACGCAGTTTGGCCAGATCAAAATCTTCGGGCCCGATACCGGTGCCGAAGGCGGTAATCATTGTGCCGATTTCCTGATTAGACAGCATCTTGTCGAAGCGTGCCCGCTCTACATTCAAAATCTTGCCCTTGAGCGGCAGAATTGCCTGAAACTTGCGATCACGCCCCTGTTTGGCCGAACCGCCTGCTGAATCGCCCTCGACAAGATAGATTTCGCAGGAGGCGGGATCCTTTTCCTGACAGTCGGCCAGCTTGCCGGGCAGGTTGGAAATATCGAGCGCTCCCTTACGCCGCGTGAGCTCACGCGCTTTGCGGGCCGCCTCACGGGCTACCGCAGCCTCAACCACCTTGCCAACAACACGTTTGGCTTCCTTCGGGTTCTCCTCCATCCATTCGGAGAATTTTTCATTCACCACGGACTCAACCACCGCGCGAACCTCGCTGGAAACCAGCTTTTCCTTGGTCTGCGAGGAGAACTTCGGATCAGGCACCTTGACCGACAACACAGCTGTCAGACCTTCGCGACAATCCTCACCGGAAAGCGCCACCTTGTGTTTCTTCAGGATATCGTTGTTGGTCGCGTAGTTGTTCACGCAGCGGGTCAGGGCCGCACGGAAGCCGGCCAGATGTGCGCCACCATCCTTCTGCGGGATATTGTTGGTATAGCAGTAAACGTTTTCCTGATAGGCATCCGTCCACTGCATGGAAACCTCAACGGTCACAGCATCGCGCTCGCCGATCACCGTGATGCAGTCGTTGTGCAGCGCATTACGGGTGCGATTCAGATGCTGCACAAAGGCAGTGATGCCGCCGATATATTCGAAGACCTGCCGCTTGTCGTTGCGTTCGTCGTACAACTCGATACGTACGCCGCTGTTGAGGAAGGAAAGCTCGCGCAGGCGGGTGGCCAGAATATCAATCGTGTAGTTGCGAAACGCAAATACCTTGAGACTGGCCAGAAAACGCACCTCGGTGCCGGAACCCTTGGCATCGCCGATAACCTTCAGCGGCGCTTCAGGCACACCTTCCAGGTAGCGTTGGAAATGCACCTTGCCACCACGTCGCACCACCAACTCCAGCGATTCGGACAGGGCATTCACCACAGATACACCCACGCCGTGCAGGCCGCCGGACACCTTGTAGGAATTATTGTTAAATTTACCGCCGGCGTGCAGCACGGTCATGATCACTTCGGCGGCAGATACACCTTCCTCGGAATGGATATCCACCGGAATACCGCGCCCATTGTCGCGCACGGTTACCGAATCATCGGAATGCAGGATGACCTCAACCTTATCGCAATACCCGCCCAGAGCCTCATCGATGGCATTATCCACCACCTCGAAAACCATATGGTGCAGGCCTGTACCGTCATCGGTATCGCCGATGTACATACCCGGCCGCTTGCGCACCGCATCTAATCCGCGCAGCACCTGGATACTATCGGCACCATATTTTTTCTCGTCGGCTTCACTCATGCCGCTTCCTCCATTCGACAGGAATCTTGCGCCTGCCCTCTAAACTGATTTTTCTGCGTGGACTGTAATGTCGTGCAATGGATTTTTTCATCCTGCCCGCTACTTGTACCCAAGGGACCGGTCATCAGTACCTGACCGGAATGGCCCAGCAAACGGTCAATGAGGCGATCCCTGCGATAAGGGTCAAGCGCCTCGAAACAGTCATCCAGCAATAAAACCGGGATCAGCCCACGATGCTGCATCCTAAGCCTGCATTCCGCCAGTCTCAAGGCAACGCCGGCAAGTTTTTGCTGGCCGCGCGAGCCCACAGCACGGATATCCTGTTTACCGAAACATATCTGCAAACGATCGCAATGCGGGCCAATGCGCAATACATGCTGTCCCTGCATTCGCTGCTCGCGTAACTTCGCTTCCCATTCGGCGACTGGTTCCGGCGCTGAACTATGCATATTCAGCGTTAAGCGGGTTTCACTCAAACCATCCTCGGTAATCAGTTCCTGATTCAGCGCCTGCACCAACCCATCGCGTACCTGCAACAGAGCACCACCATGCATGACCATCTGGTGTTCCCAAACCTCAATCTCGCTTCCCGGCGCCCGCCGTCGAATCAATCGGCTACGCTGCATCATACAACGCAGATAGGCCTGACAGTGACGCAGCACATCCGGACGGCAGTACAACATCATCTGATCGAGCCAACGCCGTCGTTCGGCAGGGATACCATCCATCAGTCGGGCGGACTGCGGGGACTCCACCAGAACCGGAAGAGCTTCGGTCAAATCGCTACGCCGCAGCAACTGGCGACCCTGCAGGTAAATTTTTACCCCTGACGATCCGCCGCCTACCCCCACATTCACCGGACCATAACGCGTCCAGGTGCCGTGAATGGTAAATCCCTTGCTACCGTGTCGGGCCAGAAAGGGGTCGCGCGCCTGGCGAAAGGAACGCCCGTGGCCCATCAGAAACACAGCTTCAAGCAAGGTTGTTTTACCGCTGCCGTTCTCGCCAGTTAACAGATTAATGCCCGCTTCACACTGCCAGGCAACCTGTTCATGACAGCGAAGATTTTCAGCACGGACCTCTCCCAAGCGCAGTGCGGAGCCATTCATGCCATACGTTTCCCTGACGGTAATATCAGATACGCATCGGCATAATCACATAATACTCTGCCGAATCCATGTCCTGTTTGATAAGCACCGGTGAAAGACCGTCTTTCAGGCTTATTGTCACAACATCGCTCTTCAGGGCACCAAGAACATCCCTGATATAGCGGGCATTAAAGCCAATTTCGATATCCGGACCACTGTATTCAATGGCGATGGACTCATTGGCCTTCTCCTGCTCGGTATTATGGGCCGATACCTGCATTTCCCCGCCATTGATCTGTAGGCGAACATCGTGGGTAAACTCATTGGCGACAATCATGGTGCGCCGCAACACCTGATCAAGCGCAAGACGCTCAACAACTGCTGCGTGCGGATTACTCTTTGGAATGACATCCCCGTAATTAGGAAAACGTGCATCAATCAGCTTGGAACTGAGATGATGGTCTCCGGCCAACAGGGAAACCTGACGATCACCCATGCGCAAGGTAACCTGACCAGCCACTTCCTCGCTCAACTTACGGATCTCGCTCACAGCCTTGCGTGGAACAATACACTGACCCGCGCGGGCGTTTTGTTGCAGGCGAACGCGTGTAAGGGCCAGACGATGGCCATCTGTTGCAGCCAGACAGAGATGCCCCTGTTTATCAACCTCAAACAATGTGCCGGTAAGGTATTTTCTGGTTTCGTCACTAGACATGGCAAAACTTGTTGCAGCGATCATCGCAGCCAGATCGGCACCATCAAGCTCAATGTTGATTCCCTCTTCATCATGCTGCATTTCGGGGAACTCTTCAGCTGCCAATGTTGCCAGACGGAATCTGGATCGCCCGCTCTTTAAAGCAACAAACCCATCAGCAACCTCCAACTCAACATCGGCTTCAGTATCCAGCTCTTTAATCACCTCAAACAACTTGCGTGCCGATACGGTAACACTACCTGATTTTTTGACCGTAGCAGAACTTGAGGTCTGAATACCAACCTCCAGATCAGTGGCTGAAAAATGCAATGTATTATCATCTGCATGCAAAAGAATATTCGACAAGATAGGAATGGTGTGTCGCCGTTCAACAATATTTTGACAGCGTTGCACCGCCTGCAACATATCCTGACGGGAGAGTAAAACGTGCATGAAGGTTCTCCTTTTTTATAAATCCATTTTATATCAAATATTTCGTCATCATCATAGAACCTGTGTATAATGTGAAGAACTTTATTTTTCTTTTTATTCCAACATCTTAGCTAATCATTTAGCTGTGGATGAATCTGGCATGAAGGATGTGAAATAATGTTCAGGAATCATACCAGAAGAAACAATCAGCGGAAAATGCCAGCAACCCACAATCTATACACAGGTCTTCAGATGACTATACAGAAAGTTTCCGCAAACCTGATTTTTAATTGCGCAGCATCTGCATCATGCGCTCAACCTCAACCTCCATACTCTCATTCTCTTTCATCATTTCATCGATTTTACGAACGGCATAAAGAACCGTGGTGTGATCCCGTCCACCGAATGCTTCACCAATCTCCGGCAAAGAGAGTGAGGTTAACTGCTTGCAACAATACATAGCCACCTGGCGCGGAAAGGCGACATTGCGCGTGCGCTTTTGGGAGCGCATATCCAGCAACCGTATATTGTAGTAATTGGCCACATGTTTCTGGATATCCTCAACCGAAACAGCCCGCACCTCCTCATGCAGCAAATCACGCAAGACGCGGCGGGCAAATTCCATATCAATAATTCGACCGGTAAGGGTGGCGTGTGCTGTCAGGCGAGTCAGTGCTCCTTCCAGTTCACGGACATTACTGGTGATTCGACTGGCCAGAAGGGAAGTAACATCATCAGGAAGTTCAATACCGGCAAGTTCCGCTTTACTGTTAAGAATGGCCTGACGGGTTTCCAGAGATGGTGGCTGGATATCAGCAACCAGTCCGCAACCAAAGCGTGATTTCAGACGTTCCTGCAGGTGGTTCATTTCCCGTGGTGGCCGATCTGATGTAAGGATAATCTGTTTCTGAATCTCATATAAGGCATTGAAGGTGTGAAAAAACTCTTCCTGCGTACTGGCTTTACCGGCAATAAACTGTACATCATCCACAATGAGCACATCCACCTGACGATAGCGGTCACGGAATTGTTGGGTGGTGCCGTTACGAATGGCGGAAATGAGTTCGTTGGTAAACCGCTCGCTTGTCCGGTAGGCAATTTTGAAGTGGTTCTGGTTAAGCAGTTCATTGGCGACAGCATTGATCAAATGTGTTTTGCCAAGACCAACACCGCCATAGATATAGAGCGGATTATAAATGGACCCCGGGTTATCTGCCACAGCACGACAGGCGGCATGGCAGAATTCATTGCTTGGGCCGACCACAAAATTTGCAAAAGTAAAACGATGATCGATAAATCCATCGACATGTCCGCTGCGGGTTTCACTGGGGTTGGCGACCACCTGGGATTCAACAGCCAATTCAGGGTCAACCGAGAATTCAATCAACACATCGTCACCGAAATACTGACCTACCTTTTTGCGGATGGCTTTCTCATGATGATCGCGGAGATTATCCAGAAAAAAACGACTGGGCACAGACAAGGTCAGGGTACGCCCCTTTACGGACGATCGAACCGGGCGAATCCAGGCATCAAAGCGGGCGGAAGGAACCTCTTCAGCCAGTTCTTCAAGAATGCGCTGCCAGTCAATGCGTTGCTGTTGTTCAGTCATTGGGCAAGACTACGAAATAAGATATCAAAGGTCATTAGGCATGTCAGATGAAAAAACGCATGTTAAAATGTTAGAACACAGGGGTAGGAGAAGGGCTGAATGGTTTATCTTGACAGTGAGGGATGCAACTTTACTATTCGCCACCCTTTTAAGGAGTAGTCCATGAGTTTTACGTTTAAACCCAGTCGAATTCGCCGCGCACGAAACCATGGTTTCCGTGCTCGTATGGCTACGCGCTCCGGCCGTGCCATTATCAAGCGCCGTCGCGCCAAGGGTCGCAAGCGCCTTAGCGCTTAAGGCCCGTTTTTCGGGGTCTGGGATATCTACATTTTCTGCATCTAATCGGCTTCGAACAAAGGCCGATTTTGCATCTTTGCGGGGCGGAATGAAGCTGGTTAGTGGCGGGGTTCGCCTGGTTTACGCTACCAATGGCTTACATCATGCCCGGATCGGCCTCGCTGTTTCCAGGAAATATGGCAATGCAGTTCAACGCAACAGGCTTAAACGTTTGTGGCGCGAGTGTTTTCGCTCCAGTCCCGTTCGCAGTCTGGGGGTGGATGTTTTGGCCATTCCTGTCTGTCCTGAAGCACGTATGAAACATCCACGCGAAGATTTACAGCGGGCCCTTGAATCCCTTAGTGGCAAATTACGGCGGAATATTTTATGAAGCGTCTTTTGATCGCCATGGTCCGCACCTACCAGTATGCTATTTCCCCCTTTATGGCCGCACGTTGTATCCATTACCCGACATGTTCCAGTTATGCTGTTGAGGCATTGGATAAGCACGGCTGGCTGCGTGGCTCTGGCCTTGCCATGCGGCGACTGCTACGGTGCCACCCCTTTGCCAAAGGGGGCTATGACCCCGTTCCCGAGTATCGTTTGGAACAACCCATTGCGGATAGAATGAAGGAGCAACAATAATGGAACAGCGCAATATGATCATGGCGTTTGTCTTATCCATGCTGGTACTGGTTTCATGGCAGGCCCTGTTTCCCACTGAGGAAGCCGTGGATCAACAGGCCGGGATGTCGCTGGAAGCGACGGCTGTGCCTGAGAGTGGTGTAGCGCAACCCCTGCAGGCGACGAGTAGTGTCCCGGACATCAGTCTGTCATCGCGGGCGGCGCCAGCGCCGGTTGAAGACGCAGGAAATCAGGCGCTGGCGCTGCTGCACAATGATGTGCTGATCCTGAAGTTGAATGCACAGGGCGCCATTATTTCAGCGACTGCCACGCAATATCACCAGACGATTGAGCCGGGATCTGCGCCGGTGTCCATTCTGGATATTGCCACTGAGCGCCCCTTATACATCAATTCCGGCCTTCTGGGTCAGGCTCTACCCGCCTTTACGATCGATGCGCAAACCCAGACCAAGGATGAAGCTACGCTGCGCTTGAAGGCCACCCTGGCCGACGGCAACCAATGGATACGTAGTATCTCGCTTAAGCCCGGGAGCTATGCGGTTAAGGTGATCGATGAGGTCAGCGGCAGCGAAGAGTATGAAATGTTCCGTCAGGTTGTGTCGCGCAACCCGAACAGGGATTCGAGTAATATCTATCAGTATGTCGGTCCGATTTCCCTGTTTGAAGACAAGCTGGTTGAAAATAGCTATGACGACCTGGATGAAAAGAGTCCGGTCAAACAGAAGGCGCGGGGCGGATGGACAGGCGTGATGGAGCACTACTTCATTGCTGCGATTGTGGGCGATCCGGAAAGGGTCTACGACTACTACTTCAAGGGCGATGGAAAAACCTATCAGGCTGGTGTGCTGTCTGCAGGTGATCGAAATGCGCTTGGCACGGTGTTCAGCACGGATATCTACATTGGCCCCAAGGCGACACCTATTCTGAAGCAGTTTGGCGCGGGTCTGGAGCGCAGTGTGGATTACGGCTGGTTTGCCGTTATTGCCAAGCCACTGCATTCCCTGTTGCTCTGGCTGCACGGCTACCTCGGCAATTATGGTCTATGCATCATTGTGCTGGTATTGATGATCAAGACCCTTTTCTACTGGCCAACACAGAAGGCATACGAGTCGATGGCGGATATGCGCAAGCTGCAGCCTGAAATGCAGCGTGTACGCGACCTGCATGGTGATGACCGGCAGAAAATGGGCCAGGAAATGATGGGTCTGTATAAGAAACATAAGGTGAATCCGATGGGCGGATGTCTGCCGATTGTGATCCAGATACCCGTGTTTTTTGCCCTGTATAAATCTCTGCTGGTTTCCATCGAGCTGCGTCAGGCGCCGTTTTATGGCTGGATCACTGATCTATCCGCGATGGATCCGTATTATGTTCTTCCCATCGTGATGGGTGCATCCATGATTATCCAGCAGCGCCTGAATCCAGCGCCGATGGATCCGATGCAGGCTAAAATCATGAAATTTCTGCCGGTTATCTTCACCTTCATGTTCCTCTTCTTCCCCTCGGGTCTGGTGCTCTACTGGCTGGTCAACAACATCCTGTCCATTGCCCAGCAGTGGTACATCCTGAAGGTTAAGAACGCCCTTTAAGCCATCTTAGCTATGGATACGATAGCCGCTATCGCCACCCCTGCAGGCAGGGGTGGCGTCGGCATTATCCGTCTCTCCGGAGCGGGTGCCGAAAGTATTGTCAGAAAACTTTGCCGCACGACAAAAACCTTTGCTGCCAGACATGCGCAGCACCGGTCCTTTTTTACTTCCGATGGGAGTGTGCTGGATAACGGGTTACTTCTGTATTTTCCTGCTCCGGCATCCTATACCGGTGAAGATGTGATCGAATTACAGGCGCATGGCAGTCCGGTGTTGTTGCGCGCCTTGCTGGAACAGGTGATAGCTCTCGGAGCCAGACTGGCTGCGCCCGGTGAGTTTACCCGACGCGCGGTGGAGAATGGAAAGCTGCATCTTGAACAGGCCGAGGCTGTTGCCGCATGTATCGATGCCGCAACTTTGCGTGCAGCACGCCAGGCCCAGCGGCATCTGCAAGGCGAGTTCGGGCGCCTGATCAATGGCTTGATGGATGAATTGACCGGTCTGCTTGCCCATGTGGAGGCATGCCTCGATTTCCCCGAAGAAGAGATTCCAGCCCTGTTATTTGAGCAATTGCGCGCAGGGCTTGAAGAAACGGTGCTAAAACCCATTGATAAAGCGTTGGCCACATCAGATTTCGGGGAGCGGCTTTTTCAAGGGGCGACGGTGGCTATTATTGGCGCCCCCAATGTTGGTAAGTCAACGCTACTGAACCGCCTGTCCGGAAGGGATCGGGCGATCATCAGTCCTCAACCCGGCACAACACGCGATGTGCTAGAGGTGGATTTCGAACTGCATGGCATTCCTGTTCGCCTGTTGGACACTGCTGGCCTGCGTGAAAGCAATGATATGATTGAGCAGGAGGGTGTTAAACGCGCCCGGGCAGCAGCACAATGCGCAGACATCACCATTGTGATGGCCGATGCATCGAATCCGGATTCATGGCATGTGGTCGCCGATGCCGATACCTATGTGATGAACAAGTGCGATCTTGTCGATGGTGCACATGGGTTTCCTGAGCGCTACTGCATGATTTCTGCACATAGTGGAGAAGGGGTAGAATCCTTATTGAGCCATCTGGCAGAGCTATTGGGGGAAATTCCGGCGGATGAAGAAGGTCTCCTGATTACCAGCCGAAGACATCGTCAGCAGCTTGAGCGTGCCCGAAACCATCTGATAAGCGGGGAAGAAATGTTGGGGGATGCGATGTCACTTGATTTGATTGCTCTTGAGTGGCGGCAGGCGTGGTCCTGTATGGGCGAAATTCTTGGCATCGGGGACGTTGAGCATATTCTGGATCGTATTTTTTCTCAGTTTTGTATCGGTAAATAGGGGTGGGTACCGGTTGGCCCCTTGAAGCCGACCCCTATTGTGCGGCATAATCCGTGTCCGCAAGAAATGGATGGCTGCCTGAAAGACAGGGATGGCATGCTTGTTGCCACGTAACCACCCGTTCTTATTAAGAAAATTTGGAGGGGTATATGTCTGCAAAACATCCAGTAATCTCGGTGACCGGTTCTTCGGGGGCCGGCACCAGCACCGGCAAGGTTGCCTTGGAACACATTTTCCGTCGTGAGAAAGTAACGCCAGCCATTGTTGAAGGCGATTGTTTCCATAAGTTTGATCGTTATGAGTTTCGCGAGCAATCCAAAGCATTCGAAGCTGCCGGTAAACGCTTAAGCCATTTCTCCGACGAGGCCAATCTGTTCGACAAGATTGCTGATTTGTTCCGCGCTTATGGCGAGAAAGGCGTGGGTAAGGCTCGTACCTATGTGCATGATGATGAAGAAGCCAAGCTTTATGGCGTGGATGCAGGGCGTTTCACGCCGTGGCGGGATATCGGCGAGGGTTCTGATCTGTTGTTCTATGAAGGTCTGCACGGTGGAGTGGAAGAGGTTCGTCCATATTGCGATCTGCTGATGGGTATCGTGCCTGTGGTCAACCTGGAGTGGATTCAAAAAATTCATCGTGACACGGCCATGCGCGGTTACTCACCGGAAGCTGTGGTAGATAATATTCTTTCCCGCATGCATGACTATGTGCACTTTATGACGCCGCAGTACACCAATACGGACATTAATTTCCAGCGAGTGCCATTGGTGGACACATCCAACCCGTTCGTGGCGCGTGATATCCCAACGCCGGATGAGAGCGTGGTAGTGATTCGCATCCGCAAGCCCGAGCAGCTTGGAATCGACTTCCCGTGGCTGTCATCAATGCTGAAGGATTCTTTTATGTCTCGCCGTAACACGCTGGTTGTACCTGCTGGCAAGATGCTGTTTGCCATGGAGTTGATCCTTGCACCGATCATTCATGACATGATGGAAAAAGCCCGCAAAGGCTGATTGATCATTCTTTATTAAAAGGGAGGCTTCGGCCTCCCTTTTGTTTGCTGTCCGTAGATTGAACCCCTAGTCTTGAGCATTCCATGAAAATAGATACGAACACGTTTCACGTGAAACATCCCGATGGTCCGGTGGACGTTTTGGTCATTGGTGCCGGCCATGCTGGTTGCGAGGCGGCATTGGCTGCCGCACGGCGTGGTGCGCGGGTTCGTTTGATCACCCAGAATTTGGATACCATTGCAAAAATGTCCTGTAATCCTGCCATTGGTGGCGTGGGAAAGGGGCATATGGTTCGGGAGATTGATGCGATGGGCGGAGCCATGGGGTTTGTCGCCGATGCCTCTGCGCTGCAATACCGGTTGTTGAACCGCGGCAAGGGTCCGGCAGTCCAGGCTACCCGCGCACAATGTGATCGCCGCCTGTATCACATTCGGATGCGGCAGGTGTTGGCAGATTCTCCCGTTATGTTGCATCAGGGGAGTATTCGCGAGCTTCTTTTTGATCAGGGCCGGGTGGCTGGCGCTGTTGATGAGTTTGGCGTTGAGCATTCGGCTGGAACGGTCATTCTTACCACGGGAACCTTCCTTGGCGGGCTGATTCATGTCGGTGATACAAAGATTCCGGCTGGCAGGGCAGGCGACGCGTCGATTGATGGGTTAACGGATGAGTTGTACCGTCAGGAGCTGAAGATCGGCCGCCTGAAGACAGGAACGCCCCCCCGCCTTGATGGCCGCAGCATTTGTTGGGATGGCCTGGATATTCAGGCTGGCGATCAGGATGCGATTCCATTTTCATCCAGCAGCGGGCCCCTTATTGCTGATCAGGTGCCTTGTCACCTCACACGTACCACAACCCGCGCTCACGATATCATCAGGGAAAACTTGCACCGCTCACCCATGTATTCGGGCGACATTAAGGGTACAGGGCCACGTTATTGCCCAAGCATCGAAGACAAGGTTGTGCGATTCGCTGATAAGGATAGCCATCAGATATTCCTGGAGCCGGAAGGCAGGGATCACGAGGAGATTTATCCCAACGGTATCTCCACGTCTCTGCCGATTGATGTGCAATGGGCTTTTTTGCGGGCCATACCCGGCCTTGAGTCTGTCATCATGATACGACCTGGCTATGCCATCGAGTATGATTACGTAGATCCTACAGAATTAAAGCAAACCCTGGAGTGCAAAAAAGTTGCTGGCCTTTTTCATGCCGGCCAGATTAACGGAACCACGGGTTATGAGGAGGCTGCAGCTCAGGGTTTGATAGCAGGCATTAATGCTGCAGCCCTGGCCTGTGGTTGGGAGTCATGGGTTCCAGATCGCTCAGAAGCCTATATGGGCGTGATGGTGGATGATTTGGTGAACAAGGGAATAACCGAACCATATCGCATGTTTACGGCGCGAGCAGAATTTCGCCTGCATTTGCGAGAGGATAATGCTGATATGCGCCTGGCAGAAATGGCGATACGCCTGGGGCTTTGCGATGACGCGCGGAAAAGAGATTTCGAAGCAAGGCAAAGCCGCTTGCGGAAAGCCGAGGCGGAAGCGCGCGCCCTGCTTGTCGGTCATGGCCGGGCGTGGCGAGAACGGCTTGAAGCGGCACATCTGCCTGTTCCCGAAAACGGCATGGCCTTTACCGCTTACACACATCGCCGGGATGTTGATGCGGAGCGCGCTATGACGCTGCTGTCGACCATGGAAGATTTGAGCGAGCGCGATAGGGCGAGCTTGAAGGCCATCATTCATTATGACGGTTATATGCAAAAGCAAGATGTGGAGGTTGCCCGCTTTCAGCAACTTGAGAGGCGGCTAATTCCGGACGGGCTGGATTACAATGCCGTTGCCGGCTTGAGTATGGAGTGCCGTCAGCGCTTAAGCAAAATGCGGCCACAGAATCTTGGGCAGGCTGCGCGCCTGTCAGGAATTACGCCTGCAGCGATTACCAGTCTGATGATGCATTTGCAAAAGGGCAATGTGGCCCGTGTCGACTGATTTGCAGCGTTATGTCGATGAAACCCTGAGGTTTGCCAAGGCGCTTAATCTCACTGCGATTCATGATGCCGAGGAATTTTCCCGCCGTTTTATTGGCCCCTCGGTAGCGATGTGCGAATGGATTCCTGATGACGGGATCCTGCTTGATGTTGGAAGTGGCATGGGTGTGCCGGGGATACCGATTTTGATTAGCAAGCCTGGATTGCATGGTGTGTTAGTCGAGCGGCGGAAGAAAAGGGCTGAATTTCTCCGGCACATTGTTCGTTTGCTCAAGCTGGATGCAGAGGTGCACGACTGTGATGTGCGTGATTTAAAGGGTATTGCCGCGGATGTTTGTGTGGCGCGTGCTGTTTCGCGCCCGGATTCATTGCTGCCGATGGTTGAGGAGAGCATGGCCCCAGATGGGCTGGCTGTATTGCCTGTGCCGGCGACAATGGGTGCATGGCCGGTTCCCGGCTGGGTTGTTGAGTCGGTTGCTGATGTGATGTTTGAGGGTATTCAGCAGCGTATTCATTGCTATCGAAAACAAGGGGTTTCACGTGAAACATGATGCTATGAAGCGGGTGACTGCAGTCGCCAATCAGAAAGGCGGCGTGGGAAAGACGACGACAAGTATTAACCTTGCCGCATCGCTTGCCGCGCTCGACAAACATGTTTTGTTGATCGATGTGGATCCGCAGGGCAATGCCACAACAGGCCTGGGAATTGATAAAAGGGAAGTAAATCAGGGTAGTTATGAGATTCTCATTAATAGCACGCCGCTTGAGGAGGCTATCTTGCCTACCTCCTGCGAAGGATTGATGCTTGTTCCTGCAAGCATGGATCTGGCAGGAGCGGAGGTTGAGCTGGTCGGCGTGGCAGGTCGGGAGAGGGTGCTTGATCGCGCGCTGTCGAATTACACCGGGAAGCCCTTCGATTATGTGTTCATTGATTGCCCCCCTGCACTGAATCTGATTACGCTTAATGCCTTTACAGCGGCGGACAGGGTGCTGGTTACCTTGCAGGCGGAGTTTTATGCGATGGAGGGGCTTACGCAGCTCATGGATACGATCCGTCGCGTGCGAGGGAATCTTAATCCACATCTGAACATGGATGGCATCTTGTTGACCATGGTGGATCGTAGAAACAATCTAAGTGTTCAGGTAGAGGAAGAGGTTAGAAATTATTTTGGTTCGCAGGTTTACGAGGCATCCATTCCCCGGAATGTACGTCTCTCGGAGGCGCCCAGCTTCGGGGTGCCGGTAATGTACCATGATTTACGCTCTTCCGGCGCTCAGGCTTATTTGCAGGTGGCGCAGGAAATGATGCGGCGAGGATAGGGGTGGCAATGGATAATATGCAGAAAAAACGAGGGCTTGGAAAAGGCTTGGGTGCCTTGATTAGCGACATATCAAGTCCTGAAATGATGGCGGAGTCCAGTCGAATTCCAATTTCCAGAATTCGACCCAACAGATTCCAGCCGAGGAAGCGCTTCTCGCAGGAGGAATTGGCCAGCCTGACCGATTCCGTACGCAGGGATGGGGTGCTGGCGCCTGTTCTGCTTCGACCTAGTGGCGACGGCTATGAATTGATTGCAGGGGAGAGGCGCTGGCGGGCATCGCAAGCTGCCGGCTTGCAGGATATTCCCGCCGTCGTACGCGATGTTGATGATCTGCAGGCGCTTGAACTTGCCATTGTTGAAAATGAACAGCGTGATAATTTGACGGCGATTGAATCGGCACGAGCCTACCAGGTCATGATGGCTGAATTCGGCTGTACACAGCAGCAGGTTGCCGAGCGTATCGGTCGCTCGCGAACACAGGTAACCAACCTGCTTCGTCTTTTGCAACTGCCTGAAAAGATTCAGAAAATGATTGAAGAGCGCGTGTTGGATATGGGCCATGCCCGCCCGCTGATCGGCTTGCCGGAGACCTTGGCCGGGCCGCTTGCAGAACAATGTGTTGCACAAGGTTGGAGTGCGCGCCAGATGGAGGCGCATGCGAAAAAAGCCCAGTCCTCCATGGCAACGCCGACGACCAGTCGTGCGATGGATGTTGATGTGGCAGCACTGCAGGATGAGTTGACGCGCCGCCTCGGTTTGACGGTTGAGCTTGTTTGTCGAAAGAACGGCAGCGGAGAGCTACGCATTAAATATTCACGGCCGGAAGAGTTGGACGGGGTGCTGGCGAGGTTGCGTGCGTGAAGGTTGCAGGAAAGGTCTTCCGTTCGGTTAACTGGTATGTAGAGAGCGGCCGGAGCATACCGGCTGTGCAGTGGATCGAGCAGCGTCTCTTGCCGCATCGTTTTGAACAGGTGATCAGCAATAAGCCCGAGGAAGTTGCCGTGGCTATTGAGAGCATGCAGGTGCGCGGTGCCCCGGCCATCGGCGCGATTGCAGCACATGGTTTGGCACTCGCCTATTGCCTTGATAAGAAAGCGTTTTTCTCGCACTGGATACCTCGCTTCCGGGCCACAAGGCCAACAGCCGTGAATCTGTTTCATGCCTGTGATGCGATGCTGGTTTTGGCCGAGCAGGGTGCTTCAGACGCATCCATGATTGAGGCGGCACAGGCCTATGCCGATGCTGAGGTGCTGGCCAACGAGCGCATGGGGGCGCATATGGCCGAATACCTGGCTGTCGGTGAGCGGCGTATCCAGACCCATTGCAACGCCGGCTGGCTGGCTACGGTGGACTGGGGAACAGCCACCTCGGGCATCTATCACCTGGCACGGGCCGGGGAATCGCCGTTTGTTTGGGTGGATGAAACCCGTCCTCGCCTGCAGGGGGCCAGATTAACGGCCTGGGAGCTGCATCAGGAAGGGGTTGCCTGCCGCATTCAGGCCGATTCAGCGGCCGCCTGGATGATGCGGCGCGGCATGGTGGATGCTGTTGTGATCGGTGCGGATCGAATCGCGGCTAATGGCGATGTGGCAAATAAAATAGGCAGTTACATGCTATCACTGGCTGCGCGCGAGCATGGCGTGCCGTTTTACGTGGCTGCGCCGTCAAGCACCTTTGATGCCGCTTGCGAAAGCGGCGCGGATATACCCATTGAAGAAAGGGATGATGATGAGGTGCTCATGATGGATGGCGTGGATGCTGCCGGGGTATCCCACCATGTGCGCATTGCTGCCCCTGATGTGCCGGCCAACAATCCTGCATTCGATGTGACGCCATTTGCCAATATTACGGCCATCTTCAGCGAAGACGGTATCTGGAAGCCGCAATAGAAATGTTTTAACAGGGAGCTGTGCTGCTAATAATGCGGTGGCGGAGCCTCTTCATCCGGGTTGCTGATTTGCTGATTCTGGGGTGACTCCAGCATCTGGGTCATCTTCGTCATCTGCCGCTTCAGATCATCCAGTTGCCGCTGCTGGCTGGTGAGGGCCTCATTCAGATTTTCAAGCAGATGCTCCTGAAAGGATATTTTGGTTTCTATATCCTCAAAGCGGGTGTCGTGGTGTGTCATGGTGAACTCAATCCTTAAAGTACTGCGGATCGATGTGATACTGGCGCAGCAGTTTGCGTACAGTATTCCTGTTTAAGCCAAGGGTTTCCGCCGCCTTGATCTGGTTGCCCTTGCAGTGTGCCATTACCAGCATCAATAAAGGCGGTTCGACCTCCGCCATCAGATGCTTGTACATATCTTCCGGTTGAGCATGACCAAGATGATTTAGATAGTTGCGCATGCAACGGTTCACAGCATCGGACAGTGTTTCCTCATCTTCGTTGCGATTGCTCTGATTGCCCAGTGCCAGCGCCACATCGGACAATGTAATAGCCGCCCCGGGTGTTAGCAGAGCCAGTCTGCGCATTACATTCTTCAGTTCCCGCACATTGCCCGGCCAGTCGTAGGACTGTAGCAGTCCGATGGCTTCATCAAGCAAAATAGGGGGATGCATACCAAGTTCTTTCCCTGCTGCATCAAGCATGAATGTTGCAAGCTGTGGAACATCGTCCCTTCGGTCCCGAAGGGGAGGGATGTGTACCGGTATGACATTCAGCCGATAGAAAAGGTCCTCGCGAAAGGTGCCGGCCTCAATTTTCTGCAACAGGTTCTGGTGTGTGGCGGCAAGCAGGCGAACATTGATCCGCCTGTCTTCACGCCCGCCCACGCGTTGAATGACGCCCTCTTCAAGCACGCGCAACAGCTTAACCTGCAAGGAGGAGGGCATATCGCCGATTTCATCGAGAAATAAGGTGCCACCATTAGCCTTTTCAAAATGACCAACGCGCTCCCGGTCTGCGCCTGTAAAGGCGCCTTTTTCATGGCCGAACAACTCTGCTTCCAGAAGGTCGGCCGGAATGGCTGCTGTATTGATGGGGACAAACGGCTTATCGGCACGCCGGCTCTGGCGATGCAGAACCTGCGCGACCAGTTCCTTTCCCGTGCCGGATTCACCGGTAATCAGTACGGTCAGTTCGGAAGCGGCTACCCGGCCGAGTGTACGGAAAAGGTTTTGCATGGCCGGGCTGCGTCCGATGAACATGTCGTTGTCTTTTTCCGCCACCGGTGCAGCTACCACTTCCGTGGGCTTGATGCGCCGGGCCAGCGAGCGAACCTCTTCCAAATCAAATGGCTTGGGAAGGTATTCCATGGCCCCGATACGGTAGGCCTGTGCTGCATTGCCGAAGGTTGATTCGGCAGTCAGCAGAACCACGGGTGCTGAAAACATGCCGCTTTTCAGTGCCTCCATGCCGTTGCCATCAGGCAGATAAATATCAAGGAATACCAGCGAAAACGGGCCGGTATGCAGGGCTGCCTCGGCAGCAGCAATGCTGTCTGCCTGAATGACCTCAAAGCCTTCTTCTTTCAACACCTTGTTCAGCACCCAGCGGATGCCGGCATCGTCATCGATAACAAGTGTACGCATCAGTATTGCACCAGCGGCAGGCGAAGGATGAATGCCGTCCGACCACCATCAGATTTTACGGTAACCTGACCTTTGTGCTCCAGCATAACCCGCTGCACCAGTGCCAGGCCCAGGCCGCTGCCGCGTTTCTTGCCGGCGGTGACGAAGGGTTCAAATATCTGATCAAGCAGGGTTTCCGGAATCGCTGTCCCGTCATTGCTGATGCGCACTTCAAGGACCGACCCTTTATACCCGTGCAGGCGAACGGTCGGATTGATGCGGGTTTGCCACTCAATATTTTTTGCCCCTGCCTCCAGGGCATTGCGCCACAGGTTTTCAATGGCTTGGCGCAAGCGATTCGCATGCGCCTGCACCGGGGGCAGTCCCGGGTCGAAAACACGGCGCACGGTGATGCCACTGACGGGGCTGCATACTTCATCGATCAACTGGTGGATATTCACCTGTTCCATGCCGATATCGGCACGTGGCCCAAGTTGCAGAAAATCATCGATGCGTTGGCGAATACGATCGACCTCGCCAAGAATCATGGTCGTGGCTTCGAGCTGCTCATCGCTAATCGGCTGTTCGGCCAGCCATTGGGCCGCACCGCGCAGGGCGGCAAGAGGATTTTTCACCTCATGGGCCACTTCGAGAGCGATACGGGCGACGGCTTCGGCCATTTCCTGACGCTTGGCATGCAGATCATGTTCCTGTCGATTGGCTTCGGGGACCATGATCATCACATAGCCATCGGCAAAGGCGCCCATATGCAAGGCGCAAGGCTCTCCGCTGGTTCGCAGGTAAAGACCGTGATCGGAAAGGGGCTGCCCGCTCTCGATCAGGTGCTGGATGATACCATTGACCTCTGATTCCGGGCCGAAGAGTTTGCCGATATGCTGACCGCGCAGTGCTTTTTCGGAAATATTAAGTCTGGATTGGGCTTCGATATTGGCCGATTCGATCATACCTTCGGCGTTAAGCATGAGCATGGGAAGCGGGATATCGCAGGGCGCAGTGGAATTATGCGGCATGCAGAAGCTCCGCCTGTGTTTCATGATGGGTGAAAAATATCTCGGCGGCTTCCAGCTGCGCCTGCCACTCGGTGAGGCGCTGGAAGTCCCTGCGAAACTCGGCGGAACCGGAACACCCCTTGCTGTACCAGGCAACATGCTTGCGGGCCAACTGGCCGGCAGTGCGTTCTCCATGATGCGCATGCAGGGCAAGCAGGTGCTCAAGCACAACAGGCCAACGTTCATGGGCCAGGGCTTCCGGGCTTACCGGCTGCCCTAACAGGGCGGCGCGAATCTCGGCGAAAATCCAGGGATTGCCCTGTGCAGCGCGACCGACCATCACGCCGTCGCAGCCGGAGATGCGCAGCATTTCCAGCGCTGAAGCGGCATCCACAACATCGCCGTTGCCTATCACCGGAATGGAAACAGCCTGTTTGGCCAGGCCGATATCTTCCCAGTTGGCTTCACCGTTGAACATCTGGGCCCTCGTTCGCCCGTGAATGGTCAGCATTGCAACACCTGCTTCTTCGGCAATGCGGGCGATCTGCACCACATTTTTTGAATGCGCATCCCAGCCGGTACGAATCTTGAGTGTCACCGGGACCTTCACTGCCGCAATGGCTGCGGCAAGGATGCGGGCGACGCGCGGCTCGTCCTTGAGCAGGGCGGAGCCTGCCACCTGTTTGCATATTTTCTTGACCGGGCAGCCCATATTGATGTCGATGAAGTCTGCGCCATGTTGCTCCGCCCAGCGTGCGGCATCCTCGATATAGCCGGTGTCGGAGCCGGCAATCTGGATGCCGACCGGATGTTCATCCGTTCCGATTTCGGCCATGCGTTCCGTGCGTTCCCGGCCAAATTCCACGGCGCGCGATGCAATCATTTCAGTAACGGTAATGCCGGCGCCGAAGCGTTTGCATATGCGCCGGAAGGGCAGGTCGGTAATGCCGGCCATTGGCGCCAGCGCCAGCGGCATATCAACGCGATGCGGGCCGATATGAAAACCGGGTAGCAGGGGGGTCATCGATGGGGTGTCGGCAGAGGTGCACATAATTTAGGCAACTCTAGGGGCTCGCCATGTCCATGTCACGCCACAGCTTGCCCTTGAAGGTCATCTACAAAGCAGCCAGTCTCGCGACATGAAAATCACATGGGAAAACACCAGTTTTATTCAGTCGGTTGCCGATGATCGGCAGTTTCCGCTTATTGAGCTGCCACAGATCGCTGTGGCCGGTCATTCCAATGTCGGCAAGTCGAGTCTGCTGAATGCCCTGTTCGGCAGGAAGGGAATGGTCAAGACCTCCAAGGCGCCCGGTTGCACCCGCCTGCTGAATCTTTTTGAGGTGGATGGCGCCATGTTGCTCGTTGATCTGCCGGGCTATGGTTTTGCCCGTGCCTCCAAGGGCGATCAGGCCCACTGGCAAAAATTGATTGAGCACTATCTGAGCGGGGAGCACAAGCCGCAGCTGGTTTTGACCCTGATGGATATCCGGCATGGACCGAAGGGTTCCGACTTGCAGTTGATCGAGTGGCTGAACGAGCAGGGAGTGCGCTGGCTGCCGATAGCAACCAAGTCCGACAAGCTGACAGGCAATGCGCGCAGCAAGCGCCTGCAGGAAATGACGCAGGCCATGGGGGGCATGCTTTCGCCTCTGCCGACATCCACCTTGAGTAAGCGGGGCGTGGATGAATTGCGGGCACTGATCGAGAAGGAATTGTTCACGGAGTAAGGTGTTGCGGATGCTGTGTGATTAATAAGGGTGAAGTCGGGGGCTTCACGCTTATGCTGTTGCAATAAACCAACAGCTTCTGGCTGGGCGAACAGGAAATGGTCGGGATGAGAGGATTTGAACCTCCGGCCCCTGCCTCCCGAAGACAGTGCTCTACCAGGCTGAGCTACATCCCGATTCATGTCCGCGTCGTCAGGCGGCGCATCATAAGTATCTTCCTAGGTTGCGGCAAGCGCGGCCATGGCTGGCTGTCGGCAGCACATAACCTGTCCTCATCAGTAGCTCATAAGTTGTCCGGTCTGAAGATTACCCGAGAGGTAATCAGAGATGAGACGAACGACAGTGTTACAGGAGGTCAGGAAGATGAGATTTGATGAGGCATATGGTGGTTGGCAGAGAGGCCAGTTGACCCAGGAAGAGGCGGGACGACTGCTCGGCATGAGCGAGCGTAACTTCCGGCGTTATGTAGAGCGTTATCAGGGGGAAGGCGAAGCTGGGTTGATGGACAAGCGTTTGACG
>MNXA01000023.1 GCA_001871195.1 Zetaproteobacteria bacterium CG1_02_55_237 | reverse complement strand
TCGGTGAGTCGCAACACCTCGTCCACCGGGGCACACCGGCTGGATGCTTGCGTCAAACGCTTGTCCATCAACCCAGCTTCGCCTTCCCCCTGATAACGCTCTACATAACGCCGGAAGTTACGCTCGCTCATGCCGAGCAGTCGTCCCGCCTCTTCCTGGGTCAACTGGCCTCTCTGCCAACCACCATATGCCTCATCAAATCTCATCTTCCTGACCTCCTGTAACACTGTCGTTCGTCTCATCTCTGATTACCTCTCGGGTAATCTTCAGACCGGACAACTTATGAGCTACTGATGAGGACAGGTTATGTGCTGCCGACACGATAGCATTTTTTACTTGCTTCTAAAGGGTTGTTTGGGTAGAAAGCGCGCCACTTCACACACCGCCCCACATAACGATTGTGTCGGTCGCAGTTTTAACCGGTACCGGGCGGTGGAGGGAACAAACAATCGGAGGTAGACGTAATGTCTCAATTTACCATGAAGCAACTGCTTGAGGCCGGTGTTCATTTCGGCCACCAAACCCGCCGCTGGCATCCCAAAATGGCACCGTACATTTTCGGCCAGCGTAACGGCATCCATATTATCGATCTGCAAAAAACCCTGAAGATGGCCAACGAAGGCTATCAGTTCATGCGCGAACTGGCTGGAGCCGGCGGTCGCGTGCTGTTTGTCGGCACCAAGCGCCAGGCCCGCGATGCGGTCCGCGAAGAGTCCGCACGCGCCGGACAGTACTATGTGAATCACCGCTGGTTGGGCGGCACCCTGACCAACTTCGCCACCGTGCAGCAGTCGGTGCGCAAGATGAAGGATCTGCAGCGCCAGAAAGAAGAGGGCGTGCTTGATCTGCTGACCAAGAAGGAAGCTCTGGATCTGGAGCGCAAGCTGGAGAAGCTGGAGCGCTCGCTCGGCGGTATCCGCGATATGCTGGCCCTGCCGGACTGCCTGTTCGTTATCGACCTGCGCAAGGAAGCCCTGGCTGTTGCTGAAGCCAAGCGCCTTGGTATTCCGGTCGTGGCTGTTGTCGATTCGAACTGCGATCCCTCAGGTGTCGACTACATCATTCCGGGCAATGACGATGCAATCCGCGCCATTCGCCTGTTCTGCAGCAAGATGGCCGATGCGCTGCTTGAAGGCGGCGAATCATGGCGTCTTGAGAATGCTGATGAGTCTGAAATTGAAGCCACCGGTCTGGTTGACGACGTTCCTCTGGAGGAGCTCGCTGCCAAGGACGACGACGAAACAGAGGCTGCAGCAAAGTAAGCCAATACATACTTAATTGATCCTGGATGGAGGAATAAATGGCCCAGATTACGGCTGCTGATGTAAAGAAACTTAGAGAAATGAGCGGAGCAGGGATGATGGACTGCAAAAAGGCTCTGGCTGCATGCGATGGCGATATTGATGCTTCTGTCGATTACCTGCGCACACATGGCCTTGCTGCTGCTTCCAAGAAGGCCGGCCGCGTGGCTGCTGAAGGCATGGTTGTAGCCCTGTCCGAGGGCGACACCGGCATCGTTATTGAGGTGAATGCAGAAACTGATTTCTCCAGCAAAAACGATACGTTCACATCCTTTGTGAATGCTGTTGCCGAGCTTGCCCTGGCGAAGAAACCGGCGGATGTGGAGGCCCTGAAGGCTCTTGATCTCAATGGCGCAACCGTACAGGAAACACTGACCAAGCTGATTGCCACCATCGGTGAGAACATGGCGATCCGTCGCTATGAGCTGGCTCAGGTGAAGGGCGGTGTGGTTTCTGCTTATGTGCACGGCGCCGGCAAGATCGGCGTGCTCATCGGTATTTCCGGTGGTAACAGCGCAGAGTTGCAAGACTTGGGACGCGGCGTGGCCATGCATGTGGCTGCCGTAAATCCGCAGTACATCAACCGCAATCAGGTGTCGGAAGACGCTGTCGAACGTGAGCGTGCAGTACTGACTGAGCGTGCTGCCGGTTCCGGTAAGCCAGCCAACATCATCGACAAGATTGTCAGTGGTCAGATGAGCAAGTTCTACTCCGAGGTCTGTCTGCTGGAGCAGGAGTACGTCATGAACGGTGATCTGACAGTCGGTAAGGCTGTGCAGGCCGTGCAGGCGGATGCCGAGGTTGTGGTCATGCATCGCTTCCAGCTTGGTGAAGGCATCGAGAAGAAAGAGAGCGATTTTGCCGCAGAGGTGGCTGCTCAGATCAATGGCTGACACTCCGGATATCACCTCGACGATACAGAAAAGAGAGCAGCACCCGTATAAGCGGGTGCTGCTCAAACTTTCCGGCGAGGTGTTGATGGGAAACACCGACTACGGTATCGATCCGGAGACCATCGAACGGATTGCTCTTGAGTTGATCGAGGTTCACAAATCCGGTGTACAACTGGCTGTGGTGATCGGCGGCGGTAATATCTTCCGCGGCATGACCGGCACAGCGCGCGGTATGGACCGGGCCAGTGCTGATTATATGGGCATGATGGCAACTATCATGAATGCCATTGGTTTGCAGGATGCCATCGAGCGTAACGGTGCATATGTACGTGTGGTTTCAGCACTGCATGTGCGTGAAGTCGCCGAGCCCTATATCCGCAGACGCGCCATTCGCCATCTGGAGAAGGAGCGCATCGTTATTTTTGCCGCGGGTACAGGCAATCCATATTTCACCACCGATACAGCAGCCAGCCTGCGTGCCATGGAAATTGGTGCGGATGTCGTACTCAAAGGCACCAAGGTGGATGGTGTTTATTCTGCAGATCCGAAGAAAGACAAAACGGCGCATCGTTACGACACGGTTTCCTTTACCGATGCCCTGACGCTTAAACTGGGTGTTATGGATGCCACGGCCCTGTCTCTGTGCCGCGACAACGATATGCCAATCATTGTGTTTGATGTGAATACTCCCGGGAATCTATTGCGTGCTGTGCAGGGTGAGCAGGTCGGCACACTGGTACGGGAGTAGGGGAGGAATAATGATGAACGATATTGAATCACGCATGAAAAAAACCATCGGCGTTTTGAAGGAAGAGCTTAGCCGGATTCGCACCGGTCGTGCCAATGCTTCAATTCTTGATCACATTCGCGTGGCCTATTACGGCAGCGATGTGCCGCTCGGCCAGGTGGCTAATCTTTCAGTACCGGAACCGCGTACCATTGTCATTGCACCTTGGGAAAAAACCATGCTGGGTGCAGTGGAGAAAGCAATTCTTGCCTCTGATCTGGGCCTGACACCAAGTAATGACGGCGTGATCATCCGCCTGACCTTGCCTGAATTGACCGAAGACCGGCGCAAGGAATTTGTGAAACAGGTCAAACAGATTGGCGAAAAAGCCCGTGTTGCCATACGCAACGTGCGACGCGATGCCAATGAAGATGTGAAGAAACAGGTCAAGGACGACGCTCTTCCCGAAGACGAAAGCAAGCGCCAGCAAGATAAAATCCAGCATTTGACGGATCAGTACATTGCCGAAGTTGAGCATGTGCTGGAGCGCAAAGAGCAGGACATCCTTACCGTCTAATGTGGGCTCCCTATCGCCTGATGGCGGAATCCAACATCCGATGACGAACAAACCGATGCTGCCGCGCCATGTCGCTGTTGTGATGGATGGCAATGGCCGTTGGGCCAAAGCCAAGGGTCTGCCGCGCCTTGAGGGGCATCGTCGCGGAGCTGCGAAGGCTAGACAGATCGTCGAATGGGCTGCGGATGCGGGCGTGAAACAGATTTCCCTGTTCGCATTCTCCACTGAAAACTGGTCACGTCCCAAAATGGAAGTGCGCGGCCTGATGTCCATGCTGGCCACGTTGCTGCCACGTGAAATTCCCGCTATGCAAAAGCAGGGGGTGCGAGTCCTGGCCCTGGGCGACATCAGTGCGCTACCCGATAAAGCACAGCGGGCCATTGAGCGGGCCTGCCGGGAAACTGCAGGAAATACGCATATTGATCTGGTTTTATGCCTTAATTACGGCGGACAGCAGGAGATGCTGGCTGGTGCAAAAAAACTGTGCGAATGGGCTTCTTCACAGGATGACCCCCAAGCCGCATTGGCCTCTATGGATGTCGCAACATTCAGACATTTTTTATGGTGCGATGATCTACTTCCTGTTGATCTGTTGATCCGTACAGGCGGAGAGTATCGCATATCCAATTTTCTACTGTGGGATGCGGCCTATAGCGAGCTGTATTTCAGCCAGCGTTACTGGCCCGATTTCGAGCAAGCCGATTTCCTTGCAGCTCTCGATGATTATGCGCGTCGCGAAAGGCGTTTTGGACTTATCAGTGAGCAATTGCCCGAGCAATCCGGTAAGAAGACATGAGCGAACTCCTCAAGCGGGTGCTGACCGCATCGATTCTTGCTCCACTGGCCGTCTGGTGGTTGATGTTTTCGCCGACGCCGTGGTTTGAAGCCCTGCTCGGCTTATTGGGCGTGGCGGCGTTGTTTGAGCTGATCGTCATGCTGGCACTACCGGGACGCGTAATATTTGTGCTCAGCGGAGCAGCTGCCTTTGCTATGGTTTTACTGACACAGCAAGCCATAGCGGCGATTTTGTTGCTGGGGGTTGTCTGGATGGGTGTGTTCATGCTGAGCGCTCGATCAGCTACAGATACGCCGATTGCTGAGCAAACCTTCCGCTTTGGACTGGCTTACTGGCTGATGGTCTGGCTTCTGATTTTCGTTTGGGTGCTCGGCATGCTGCATCAGCAGCCATCCGGCCATGCCTTTATGCTTGGTGCCTTCGTTGCTGTGTGGGCGGCGGATATCGGCGCCTATTTTGCCGGCAGAGCCTTTGGCAGGCACAAACTGTGCGCACCGATCAGTCCGGGGAAAACCATTGAGGGCGCGGTTGCCGGTGCCTTGTGCGGCATCGCAGTTGCAGGCTGGATATGGGTGACATATGCCGGGCTCGGCCTGCCTGCCGCTCTGGCAATTGGCCTGGCACTGGTGCTGACTGCCATTCTGGGCGACCTTGGCGAGTCCGCCATCAAGCGGGCGGTTGGTGTCAAAGACAGCGGCAATCTTCTTCCTGGACATGGTGGCTTGCTCGACCGCGTTGATGCACTCGTGCCTGCTGTTGCCGTAGCCGGCGTTCTGTATATGTCTCTGATCCTGGGGATAGGGCTTTGAAGCGCATCACCATCCTCGGGGCAACAGGCTCTATCGGTGCCAGCACGGCCGATGTGGTGCTTCGCCATGCCGACCAGTTTGCCGTGCATGCGCTGGTTGGACATCGCAATCATGGTCGCATGCTTGAACTGGCCCATGCGCTTAAGCCTGCATGGGTGGTGATGACCGACGCACAGGCTGCTTCTGCTTTGAAAGACAAGCTGCCGACAGGAACCCGACTCGGTTGTGATATGGATGCAGCCATTGCCACGGCAACGGATGCATCGGTTGATATCGTACTGGCGGCCATGGTCGGCTCAGTTGGATTACCTGCAGCCCTGGCTGCTGTACGCGCTGGAAAGAGGGTGGCGCTGGCCAACAAGGAATGTCTGGTTACCGCCGGTCGTCTATTTATGCAGGAGGCTGCCGAAAGCGGAGCGGATGTGGTACCTGTGGATTCAGAGCATGCAGCCGTGCATCAGTGTCTGGTCGGACACGACAAAGGCTCGATACGGCGCATTATCCTGACTGCCTCCGGGGGCCCGTTCCGTGACCGGGATGTCTCGACGATGCGTGATATCACACCGGAACAGGCGATAGCCCATCCCAACTGGGATATGGGCGCCAAGATCAGTGTGGATTCGGCAACCATGATGAATAAGGCACTGGAACTGATTGAGGCGCGCTGGTTATTCGGTGTTGCCCCCGACAAGCTGTCTGCCGTTATCCATCCGCAGAGCGTCGTGCACGGCATGGTGGAATATACGGATGGTTCGGTGGTTGCCCAGTTGGCCGAACCCGATATGCGCGGACCCATCGCCTATGCCCTGCAAATGGCTCCGCGGCTTGCCTCCGGTATTCCCTTTCTTGATCTGGCTGCACATGGGCGGCTTGATTTCCAGGCTGTGGATGAGGCGCGTTTTCCAGCTATGCGACTTGTGAAGGCTGTGCTTGCCGGTGCCGATTCGCTGGCTATTGCCTTCAATGCAGCCAATGAAGTGGCCAATCAGGCTTTTCGCGACCGGCGCATCGGCTTTATGGACATTGTGAGTCTGGTTGAACAGGTCATGCAGGGCTGCGAAGATGTTTCCGTTCAGACACTGGATGAGGTATGGTCCCGCGACCGCGAAAGTCGTGTCAAAGCGGAATCCATTATCCAGAAATTCGGAGGATAATTTGATCGAAACCCTGCATACCGTGGCAGCCTTTGTTGTTGCCATTGCCTTGCTGATTGCCGTGCATGAATTCGGGCACTTTATTGTTGCCCGCAAGCTTGGAGTCAAGGTTGAAAAATTCTCTATCGGTTTCGGTCCGGCGCTGTTGAAATGGCGCAGCCGCGATCAGGAAGTGCTGTATGTGATTGCCGCCATTCCGCTGGGTGGTTACGTCAAGATGCTCGGCGAAAACCCTGATGAACAGGGCGAGGAAACCAAGGTGGAGTTATCTGAGGCTGACAAGAAGCGCGCCTTTGATGTGCAACCTGTCTGGAAACGCGCCTCGATTGCCGTGGCTGGTCCGCTGTTTAATTTTCTCTTTGCTATCGTGGCTTATATGGTCATTGGCTGGGGTGGCCAGTCGGTATTGCCGCCGGTCATTGGTCAGATTGCCCCTGCCTCAATTGCCGAGCAGGCAGGCTTGCTGGAACAGGATCGCATTGTGGCTGCCAATGGCACAACAGTGCATTCATGGCAGCAGGTAGAGGAGATCGCCAAGACACGGGTCGGTGGAAATCTTTCATTGCTTGTCGACCGTGGTGGCAGCGAGCGCAATGTTGATCTGAATGTTCCGCTGCCGGAGCGCGATCCTTTGCTCGTTAACGTCGCTGCGGACACCATCGGTATGGGTCCGGGCACGCAGGTTGTGGTGGCTGAAGTCGTGAAGGATTCGCCTGCGGATATGGGCGGCCTGAAGGCGGACGACGTCATTCTCGACATCGAGGGAAATCCGGTATCCGGCATTTCAGGTTTCATCGACGAGATTCGTGCGCAGGCAGGCAAGACGATTTCGGTGAGCGTGCAACGCGGCGAAGTGGTGGTAAATCTTGATATAGCACCACAGGCAGATAACAGCGGACATGGGCGTATCGGTGCCAAAATGACGGCCCGTTCGGCATTGCCGCCTGAGATTTATCATATGGGAGCGGTGGAAGGCATCCAGTACGGTTTTGTGCGCACCTGGGAAATGACCTCCATGACGCTTGAAGTGCTGGGTAAGATGCTGACCGCAGCCATTTCACCGGAAAATCTTGGCGGGCCGATTGCCATTGCACAGATTGCAGGTAAAACAGCCGAGCTGGGTATTATTGCCTTCATCTCCTTTCTGGCGCTGATATCGGTCAATCTGGGCGTATTGAACCTGTTACCGATTCCTGTGCTGGATGGTGGACATCTGGTTTATCTGGGCATCGAAAAGCTGCGTGGTGCACCATTATCGCCCAAGGTTATGGAACGCACGCAAATTGTCGGCATTGTCCTGATTGCCGCATTGATGATTTTTGCCTTCTATAACGATATTTCACGCTGGTTGAAGGGGTAATCACTGCATGTTTGGCGTGTTGAAGAAAACTTCATATATAACACTTGCGATGCTTATCGTGCTGTTTTGCAGCATAGGGCAGGGACTTGCCGAAGAAGCAATGACGGCTTCACAGGCAGACGGCTCAGCTCCCGATATCATTGCCAGCATTGATGTCTCCGGAAACAAGGCAGTCGAAAGCGATGCAATTCTGGAGCGCATGGTGACCAAGGTGGGACAGAAGCTGGATCGCAAACGCATCAGTCGCGATGTACGCAAGCTGTATGCAACTGGTTTTTTCAAGGATGTTCAGGTACTCGGCGTGGTTAAGGCTGACGGGCGGCACCTGACCATTCGCGTGGTTGAAAATCCAGTGATTGCCACACTTGAATTTGACGGCATGAATGAGCTTAAGGAAAAGGACGTTAAGCAGCGTACGAAGCTCAAAGCAGGTCATATTTTCAACAACCCAGAGCTGCATGCCGATATTACCTCGCTGCGCAAAGCTTACCTGAAGAAGGGCTATTATCAGGTGGATATACAGCCGATTCAGAAAATGCGTGAGGACGGACGTATTGATCTGACCATGAAGATCATTGAAGGTGAGGTGACCCGCATCAAACGCATTCACTTTATTGGCAATGAAGCATTTGATGATACTGAGCTCGCCGAGGCCATTGCCTCGCGTACGACCGACCTTGCTGCCTGGTTCAAGGATACCGACGTATTTGATCGTAAACGTCTGGATGCCGATAGGCAGATGTTACTACAGCACTATATGAACAAAGGTTTTCTCGATGCCAGGGTTGAATCCACACTGCTTGCCCTTTCCCCTGACAAGCACTGGTTCTATGTCACGTTTTCCATCCATGAAGGTCCGCAGTATCAGGTAAGTGCCATCAATGTATCGGGCGATCTGGTGCCTGACCGGGAAACGCTGATGGCGTTGATGCAGCTTAAGGAAGGTGAACTTTACTCGCTGGAAAAACTGCGCAACAGCATCAATGATATTACCACCCGTGTCGGTGATGAAGGCTATGCGTTTGCCACCGTAACCCCACTGTTCCAGCGTTTCCCTGAACAGAAAAGGGTGGATATAACACTGGATGTTGAAAAAGGCCGCGAGGTCTATGTGGAGCGCATCGAAATAACCGGCAATCTGAAGACCGAAGACAAAGTCGTGCGACGCGAAATGCGCCAACTGGAGGGTGCCCGTTTCTCCAGCAGCAATCTTGAAACCAGTAAAAAGCGCATCGGGCGACTTGGGTTTTTTGACGATGTGCGTGTTTCCATGCCGAGGGGAAGCTCTCCCGACAAGGTGGATCTAAAGCTCGGGCTGAATGAAAAATCGACGGGCTCATGGACTTTTGGTGTCGGCTACTCACAACTTGAAAAGATTTTTTTCCGCAGCTCCCTCAAGCAGAATAACTTTCTGGGCAAGGGTTATGCCACCAGCCTGTCCGGTGACATCGGTGCCAAAACACAGAATTTTGATGCCAGCATTACCGATCCTTATTTTCTCGGTGAAGATTTGAGCGCCTCGATGAACGCTTTCAAGCGCCAGTCCCGCTTGCAAACCATCACTTCATATAAAGAAAACAGCTACGGCGGCGGGGTTGGTTTTGGTGTGCCGATTATAGAGAGCCTGACCTACAATCTGGCTTATCAGTTCACCCAGACGACCATTTTCGATGTTCTTCTTCCGGCCTCAGCCGTGTTGCTTTCTCAGGTTGGCAAACAAACTACTGGTGAGTTATCCCAAGGCCTGACCTGGGATACCCGTAATAGCTCTCTCACCCCTAGCAGTGGCTCGGTCATTACCGGTAGTATGGGTGCTGCCGGTTTGGGTGGAAAAAATCGGTTTATCACCACATCTGCTGAGGCCCGTTCCTATTTTGACTTGGGTGAGGGCTTTGTGCTTAATCCCGGAGCGAATATTTCATATATCAAAGGTTATGGTGGTCGGAACGTTCCCATCAACCGTCGTTTTTCTCTGGGTGGTATCGGATCAGTACGCGGCTTTGACTCGGCAGGTATCTCCATTCGCGATCCGTTGACCAATGACCTGCTGGGTGGTAATAAATCGGCTACGGCTAACCTGAACCTGTTTTTTCCGCTACCTTATATGCGCACTTCAGGTTTCCGTGGTGTTGCTTTTGCCGATGCCGGAGAGGTTGCCGATTTCAACCAGAACCTTAGCTTTGCCAAAACACGCATTGCAACAGGTTTAGGAATTGAATGGCTTTCCCCGGTAGGGCCGATTGGGGTATCATGGGGTTTTGTGCTGCGAGACCGTCAGGGTGATCTGCGCAAGAAATTCGAATTTGCTTTAGGAACTGCATTTTAATGATGAATATCTGCAAAGGAGTATATATGAAGATTCGCATGTTAATCCCTGGAATGATGGCACTAAGTCTTCTGGCAACGTCCGGGGTTAGCGCAGCCGAGCTCAAAGTGGTGTTTGTCGATGTGAAGAGCGCCATTGAGAACACCGCAAAATTCCGCGACGGCCTGCAACACCTTGAGAGCATCAAGAATAATAAGCAGAAGGAACTGGAAGGGCTGCGCGACAAAATCAACCAGATGGACAAGGACCTGCTGAACCAGTCCATGGCCATGTCACCGGAAAAGCTTTCCCAGAAACAGCAGGAAGTGGATGATCTGAAAACTGATTTTCAGCGCAAACTGCAGGACGCCCAGCGCGCCATGGAGCTGGAGAAAAACCGTTTATTGCAGGGTGTTTACACCAAGTTCGGGGAGAAGATTCAGGAGTTCGCGGTCCAAAAGGGCTATGACTATATCCTGACCAAACCTTCGGTGCTTTATGTCAAACCCGTGCATGACGTAACGGCCGAGGTAACCAAACTGCTCGACGAAAGCAAATAAACCATGAGCAGCAGGGCACTGTCCCTTGGTGATGCCGCCCGATTGGTGTCGGGAGAGCTGCTCCATGCTTCAAGCGACGCACTGATTAGCGGTGTCCAAACCCTAGCTCAGGCAGATATGGAGCATGCTTCATTTCTTGCCAACAGGAAGTACGTCAAAGACTTTTCCTCCTCAAAGGCAGGGGTGATTCTGCTGGCTGAAAATATGCTCCCTGAAGCATCCCGCCCCCTGATTCGTGTCAAAGACCCTTATCTTGCTTTTGCCATCCTGCAAAAGCACTTCTATCCTGATACGCAAGCCTCTGGCCAGCGCCACGCCGCAGCAGTAATCGATGCCACCGCCCAATTGGCAGAGGATGTTGATGTTGGTGCACAGGCAGTCATCGGCGCAAATGTATCTATCGCTTCTGGCAGCAGAGTTGGCGCTGGCTGCGTGATTGAAGATGGCGCGCAGTTGGGGGCGAACTGCCTTTTGCATTCGAGGTCTACCATCGGTGCATCGTGTGTGCTTGGCGACAGGGTGATTGTTCAGTCAGGCGCGGTGATTGGGTCCGATGGCTTCGGCTACGCCTGGAGTGGTCGCGAACATCTGAAAATTCCCCAGATCGGCCGGGTTATTCTGGAAGATGATGTCGAAATCGGCGCCAACACCTGCATTGATCGTGGTGCGATTGGCGACACCATTATTCACCGTGGCGTGAAGCTGGATAATCTTATCCAGATCGGCCACAACGTGGAGATCGGGGCCTTCAGTATCATGGCAAGTCAGGTAGGGATTTCCGGTTCCACAACGGTTGGCCAAGGCTGCCAGTTTGGCGGACAGGTTGGCACAGCAGGGCATATTGTGATTGGTGACGGTTGCAAGATAGCTGCAAAAAGCGGTGTTGCCGGAAATCTGGAAGCGGGTGGCACCTATGCCGGAATTCCGGTGATGCCCCACAGGGTCTGGCTTAAGGTCTCGGCCATGTTGCCGCGCCTGCCTGCTCTATGGAGTAAACTTTCCGCTCTTGGTTTCAAATAAACGACAATAACGGAGGATCGAATTGTGTCCGGACTGATGAATATTGATGATATTATGAAGCTGCTTCCTCACCGTTTCCCCTTTCTGCTGGTGGACAGGGTGTTGAGTTTTGAAGTGGAAAAATCGATCAGCGCCATCAAAAACGTGACCTACAATGAGCCTCAGTTTATGGGCCACTTCCCGGATCATCCGGTCATGCCGGGCGTGATGATGGTCGAGGCCATGGCCCAGGTTGGCGGCATTCTGGCTTTCCAGTCCATCCCAAGGGATCGCGAGTATCTGGTTTATTTCACTGGCATCGATAAGGTGCGTTTCCGTCGCCCGGTTCGTCCAGGTGATCAGATTGTGTTCAATCTGACCGTGCTGCGCCGTCGGGGACTGATGTGGAAATTTCACGGTGAGGCGCTGGTGGACGGACAATTGGTCTGCGAAGGTGAGCTGATGGCCACCTTGATGCCGCGGGATGAAGTATGAGAATGATCCATCCGACAGCTGTTATCGCTGACGGGGCCAATATTGGCGAGAATGTAAAAATTGGCCCGTACTGCGTCATCGGCGAGCATGTCAGCCTTGGTGACGATTCGGAACTGATGTCGCATGTGGTGATCGGCGGCCGTACAAGCATCGGCAAGGGGAACCGTTTCTTTCCCTTCGCTGCCATCGGCATGGAGCCGCAGGACCTGAAGTTTCATGGTGAGCCTTCGACGGTGCAGATTGGGGACAACAACACCTTTCGCGAAAACGTGACCGTTAACTGCGGCACCGAAGGTGGCGGAATGAACACCAGCTTGGGCAACAACAATCTGCTCATGGCTTATGTACACATTGCCCATGATTGTCATGTCGGCAACGAAGTAGTGATGGCCAATTGCGCCACGCTGGCAGGGCATATCACCATCAACGACGGGGCTATTATCGGCGGCATGTCCGCCATCCATCAATTCGTGCGCATCGGACGCTTTTCCATGATCGGTGGCATGAGCGGAATCACAAAAGATATACCGCCATTTTGTCTGACTGCGGGCGGCTACCGACCGGGACTTGTCGGCCTGAATATCGTCGGCCTGAAGCGGCGTAAATTTTCTCTTGAGGATATAGCACGCCTTAAAAAGGCGTATCGCATCCTTCTGCAAGGCACAGATAAGATGGCCGACAAGATCAGCCGGGCCGAGCAGGAGCTGGATGATGCCCCTGTCACTCGTGAACTGCTTGATTTTGTGCGTCAGGCTGAGCGCGGTCTTGTCATGCACAGGCGAGATGACAACGACGAATAGGTCCCTGCCAGCCAGACTTGGTCTGGTTGCAGGTTACGGTGCTTTCCCGATTGAACTGGCTGAGACCCTGCAAAAGCAGGGGATAGAGGTGCATACCGTGGCGGCCCGCGAGGAAACCTCTGCGGAAATTGAGACCTTTTCCGCCTCCACATGCTGGCTGCATGTCGGCCAGCTTGGCGGCATGATCAAGACATTTAAAGCAGCCGGGGTTGATTCCGTTATCTTTGCCGGCAAGGTGCAGAAACTTCATTTATTTCGTAATTTCAGGCCCGACCTGACCGCCATCAAGGCACTGGCCCTACTGCCCGACCGCCGCGACGATACTATTATGCATGCCATTGTCGGCCTGCTGGCCAAGGCCGGCATCGAGGTGCGCCCGCAGGTTGAGTTTGCCGGCGAAATGCTGGCCGGAGAGGGACATTTATTCGGGCCGAAGCCCTCTGCCGATAGCATCAAGGATATCCGATTCGGTTACACGCAGGCAGCAGGCATAGCTGCACTTGATATCGGTCAAACAGTTGTCGTTCAGCAGGGCGCCGTGCTGGCCGTGGAGGCTATCGAAGGTACCGACGAAGCAATTCGGAGGGGAGGTGCGCTTGGCAATGGCAAGGCTACGGTGGTTAAGGTAGCCAAGCCGCAGCAGGACCTGCGTTTTGACGTCCCGGCCTTCGGCCCGGATACGCTGGAAACGATGCATGCTTCGGGCTGCCGCACCCTGGCGGTTGATGCCGGCATCACCCTGATGATTGAGCGCCACAGGATAGCCGAAATCGCCAAACGTTATCGCATCAGTGTCTACGGTTGCCGTCCTGAAGCAGCCTGAGCAAGGTCTGCCATGAAGAAGATATTCATTTCTGCCGGTGAGGCTTCCGGCGACATGCATGCTGCAGCTGTGATTGAAGCCTTGCTGGAGCAGTACCCGCAGGCAGATATCAGTGGCATTGCAGGACCTGCCATGCGGCAGGCCGGCTGCCGTGAAATTGCCGGCATGCACGAGCTCAATGTCATGGGCGTGGTGGATGTGCTGAAATCCCTGCCGCGCATTCAGAAGGTTCGGCGTCGGGTACTTGAATATCTTGCCACCAACCCTGTCGATGTCGTGATTCTTGTCGATTTCCCGGGCTTCCATATCAATATCGGTCGTCGCATACGGCAGATGGGCATTCCGGTGCTGCAATACATTGCCCCGAAGCTCTGGGCATGGGGCTCATGGCGAGCCAAAAAACTACGTGCTTCGCAGGACAGGCTGGCCAGTATCCTGCCTTTTGAACCCGAATGGTTTGAAAAGCACGATATCAAGGCTGAATACGTCGGCAATCCGAGTGCCGCAACAAGCTTCGATGGCTGGAGCAGGGAAGAGTTCATCAGGCACGCCGGCCTGCAGGATAATGTGGAGCTGCTGGCCATTCTGCCGGGCAGCAGACCATCGGAACTGACCCATCATGTGCCGCTGCTGGCCGCCGCGTGGAAACAGTTGCACAGCCTGTATCCAGAGCTTTGCGCCATTATTCCACTGGCACCGGGGGTGGATGAAACATTGCTTGCTCCGCTGTCCGAACAGGGCGGAGTTCACCTGATTCAGCGCATGCAGAACGACTACCGGCTGTATGCCGATGCAGCCATTGCCGTATCCGGCACGGCAACCCTGGAACTGGCTCTTTGGGACATCCCGACAGTGCTGGTCTACCGCACTTCGCCGTTTACGGTGTTTATGGCACGGCGCGTGGTGAAGCTGGAACACATCGGGCTTGCCAATCTTTTATTGGGTAGAACCGCCATGCCTGAATTGATTCAGGAGCAGGCCAGTACGGAAGCCATCGTTAGCGGAGTCGAAGAACTACTGGACGGTACAGAGGCCAGCTCGATGCAGCGAAGGGATTTTGCCGAATTGCGTGCTTTGCTGGGTGATATGGACCCGGCTGCCGGCGTGGTCCGCATGGCTGCAAATATGGCCGGGGAATCCCGCTAGAGCTGGCTCTTCACCCAGCGCACAATATCTGCAGAGCCCATGGCACCGGAGACGCGACTGACCTCCTTGCCGCTTTTGAACAACGCCATGGTGGGAATACTTCGGATGTTGAAACGCGCCCCGAGCATCTGCTCAGCCTCGGTATTCACCTTGATCAGCCGCATCCCCGGTTCGAGTTGAATCGCTGCCTCAACAAACCAGGGTGCCATCATTTTGCACGGACCGCACCACGGAGCCCAGAAATCAACCAGTAGCGGAATATCACTGCGCACCAAATGCCGTTCGAAACGTGCGGCATCGAGCTCAATCGGTTGGGCGGTAAACAGAGCCTTGTGGCATTTTCCGCAATTGGCCGATTTTCCCAGGTTGCTTGTAGCAATACGGTTCACGGCATCGCAATGCGGGCAGACGATGTGCAGGGATTCGCTCATATCAGGAAACCGCTTTACCTGTTCGACGACTGCGGAAGAAGTCTTTCAACAAGGCTCCACACTGATCGGCCATGAACCCGCCGCTTATTTCCGGCTGATGGTTAAGTCGCTTGTCAGAGAGGATATTGTAGAGAGATTCAACTGCACCCGTCTTGGGGTCTGTGGCCCCGTACACCACGCGACTGATGCGCGCATGCACGATCACCCCAGCACACATCGTGCAGGGCTCAAGCGTGACGTACAGCGTACTGCCGGCCAGACGATAGTTGTTGCTGGCCTTACAGGCAGCACGGATAGCACGCATCTCGGCATGCGCCGAGGCATCATGCAGGCTGATCGGCGCATTGTGTGCGGCGTGCAGCGAACCGTCCCCCAACAGCAGTACGGCGCCCACAGGAACCTCACCATTTTCCCTTGCGATTTCAGCCTGTTGCAGAGCAAGGCTCATGTAGTGCGCATCCATATCAGGATTCAATGCTGATCCCTCAGGCGGGGGTCCAGGGCATCGCGCAGACCCTCGCCAAGCAGATTGTAGCCGAGCACGGTGATCAGGATGGCCAGTCCGGGATAGAAGGACAGCCACCAGGCTATCTGAATGTTGTCCTTGCCCTCGGTCAGAATATTGCCCCACGAAGCATCCGGTGGCTGCACGCCGAGGCCCAGAAATGACAGGCCGGATTCGATCAACACCGCACCGGCTATGCCCAGCACTGCAGACACCAGTATCGGACCCATCGCATTGGGCAGCAGGTAGCGCCAGACAAGTCGCATGGCGGGTACCCCCAGACTTTCGGCCGCCATGACGAACTCACGCTTGCGCAGCGACAACAGTTCGGCGCGCACCAGTCGCGCCACGCCCATCCACGAGGTTAAGCCGATGACAATCATGATGTTCCAGATACTCGGCTCAAGAAAAGCAATAACGGCCAGAATCAGGAAGAAGGTGGGAAAGCACAACACCATGTCCGTGGCGCGCATGACGATGGCATCGGCCCGACCTCCGGCGTAACCGGCCAGTGCACCGAGCATGACGCCGATGGCGATGGCAATACCCACGGCCACAAATCCCACGGCCAGCGATACGCGTGCCCCGTAGAGCATGCGCGACAGGACATCGCGCCCGAGTGTGTCGGTGCCACACCAGTGCTCAAGCGAAGGGGGCAGGAGTATCCATTTCACATTGATGAGGTTGGGATCGAAGGGGGAAATCCAAGGGGCAAGAACGGCGAGAATAGCAACCGTTCCCACAATGGCTCCGCCGGCCAGCATCAGCGGGCGCTTCATTTGCCACCATGCCGGATACGCGGGTCGGCCCATGCATAGGCCACATCAGCCAGCAGATTGCCCAGCAGGGTCAGTACCGCGCCAATCACAGTAATCCCCATGACCAGGGGATAATCACGCGCCAACACCGCACCGTAAAACAACAGCCCCATACCGGGAATGGAAAACAACTGCTCAACGATGACCGAACCGCCAATCAGGCCGGGCACAGAAAGACCGAGCAGGGTGATAATAGGCAGCATGGCATTTTTCAGGGCATGGCGATAACGAATTGTATTTTCCGGCAGGCCCATGGCGCGGGCCGTGGTGATGTAGTCGGAACGAATCACCTCCAGCATACCCGAGCGCATGAATCGGCTCATGCCGGCCAGACCGCCAATAGCCGAAACAAAGACAGGCAGCAGCAGATGCTGCGCCAGATCCCATTGCTGTTGCCAGAAGCCCATCTGTTTCCAGTCGTAGTCATGGATACCGGAAATGGGTAGCCAGGAAAGTTGTACGCCAAAGGCCATCATCAGCAACAGGCCAAGCCAGAAGGATGGAATGGCAAAGCCGATGAACACAAATACCGTCATACCCCGATCGAACCATGAATCGCGTTTGACAGCTGAAAGCACGCCTATGGGAATGGCGATGGCGAAGATAAAGGCCATGGCCAGCACATTGATCCAGATAGTAATGGGCAGGCGCTCCAGCACCTTGTCCAGAACAGGGCGGTGATCGGAGGCAAAAGACTCGCCGAAATCAAGCACAGCCAGTCGCTGGAGCCAGTTCCAGTATTGCTCGTACAGCGGTTTATCGAGTCCGTAGTAGGTACGCAGGCGATTGATATCCTCTGCCGACACCTTGGGATTGAATTCTTGCCCGATGACCACCGGCTCGCCCGGCGCCACATGCATGATGCCGAAGGAAATGATGGTGATGCCGAACAGCAGCGGAATCATGCCGGCCAGTCGCTTGAGCAGATAGCGTCTCATGGGGCCATCCTAGAAGTCTGGGGCAATGAATGCATCTGCCGGAAAGAGCAATGATTTACGATGCTGAGGGTGTTGCTTGCGCTTGAACCTCGACAAAGATTTCAGCCTTTCTCGAGCTTTGCAGCTGGGCGAACCAGGGTTGCTTTGCTGCATTTCTCTCGATGCTCTCAAGAATATCTTCCAGCCCTATGCTTCCCGAGGCTTCGTAAATCTCCATAAAGGTTGTTCGCTCCGGCTGACTACGCACCATGAGCCTTGATGGAATGTTCAGTGTTTGACCCATTTGCCCCACCCATGTCTGCAAAACATCAATCAGTTGCGCATCAGCGTGATACCAGATGAAGGCGGTTTTTTGTCCCCTGGAAGTAAGGCTCGTATCCGAATCAGGCATGACATGGCTCGATAACACTTATGGATTCTCCGTTTTCAAGATGCAATGGCGTCACTTCATTCACCGACTCGATAGGCAGCAAGGCAATACCAAAACATTGACCATCGGCATCAAAGGCCAGTGAACGTATCTCGCCGATACGCAGGTTTGTATGCAGCACAGGGCAGGGGAGAGAGGGCGATGCATTCTGCCTTGTCTCGGGTAACTGCACGCGATACAGCTTCTTTTTGATGCCACCCCGCCAACGCATGCGACTGGTCACTTCCTGCCCGACATAGCAACCTTTATCGAAGGATACACTGTCGAATTCAATCAGGTTGGCATTGAGCGGATGCAGGCTCGCATCCCATTCTACACCGAAACGGGGCAGGCCATGAACAATGCGCATGGCCTCGCATTGTTCTTCAGCAATCTGCACAGGCAATTGCGCGACAAGGGTTTGTTTCCTGCCGATCAGCCAGAAACCGCGCGGCTCCCGGGGTATGAGCATGGCAAATGTTTCTCCCTGCTCATCCCGACTGCAGGCGAGCCAGGTATCATCATGTGTCTCAGCAAGGCCTAGCTTGGCAAGGGCCGCGCCAGCGTGAGCTCCCTGCAGCGAAAAAACACCAAAGTCCTCAACGACGCCGATACGCAATTGATAACCCAGGGAAAAACGACGCAGACGCGCAACGGTTTCTACTGCTACATGCGCTGGAGTAAGGATAATCAGCTCATCGCCCTTGCCCTGGCAGATATACAACTCAGTGATCGCCTTGCCCTGCGGCGTCAATAAACATGCATGAATGGCCTGTTCAGGCTTGAGGCGGGTGATATCCTGCGTAATCTGTCCCTGTAGATAGTCGCGCAAACCATCCCCGGATGCCTTGAGAACGCTCCAGCAACTACGCTCGGCAACAATATGCCCTTGTAGCAATTGCTCTGCGGATTGCGACGAAAGAGATGGAATAAACATGGCGTAAAGCTATACCCGACTGGCCTGCTCGGATATAGTTGCGCCCAGCAAACAAGTCGGAGGCACCATGAGCAGCAAACAGTCCAGCGCAGAATTGGCGGCAGCAGAACGCGTAGCAGACGCGCGCCAGCCGTTTCCCAACTCGACCAAGGTTTATATTGAAGGCTCGCGCCCCGACATCCGGGTGCCGATGCGTCAGATCAGACTTTCTCCTACACAAACCTCCACAGGCGTGGAGGAGAATTTGCCGATTCTGGTCTATGACACCTCCGGTCCTTACACCGATCCGGAAATCGCTATCGATCTTGATAAGGGGCTGCCTGCTATTCGCGCCGCATGGATTGAAGAACGCGGCGACACCGAAGAGCTTGACGATCTGAGTTCCAATTATGGCCGTGAACGACGCGATGATGCTGAACTTGAAACATTGCGCTTTTCACATGTGCGGCGACCACGTCGTGCCAAGGCAGGGGCCAATGTCTCGCAGATGCATTACGCGCGCGCCGGCATTATTACGCCGGAAATGGAATTCGTTGCCATCCGTGAAAATCAGCGCCGCGAACACCTGCGCGAGATCACTCGCCAGCATCCGGGGCAAAGCTTCGGCGCCGCTATCCCACCGGTCATCACCCCGGAATTTGTGCGTTCCGAGGTAGCAAGAGGACGGGCGATTATTCCGGCCAACATCAACCATCCGGAACTGGAGCCAGTGATTATCGGCCGGAATTTCCTTGTGAAAATCAACGGTAACATCGGTAATTCAGCTGTAACCTCCAGCATTGAGGAAGAGGTCGAGAAGATGACCTGGGCCACCCGTTGGGGTTCGGACACCATTATGGATCTGTCCACCGGCAAGAACATTCACGAAACGCGCGAATGGATCATCCGTAATGCCGCTGTGCCGATCGGCACTGTGCCTATCTATCAGGCGCTGGAAAAAGTGGATGGCGTTGCCGAGGAACTGACCTGGGAGATTTTCCGCGACACCCTGATCGAACAGGCCGAGCAGGGCGTGGACTACTTCACCATTCATGCCGGCGTGCTGCTGCGCTATGTACCGCTGACTGCCAAACGTCTGGCCGGCATTGTATCGCGCGGCGGGGCTATCATGGCCAAATGGTGTCTGGCACATCATGAAGAGAACTTCCTGTACACCCATTTTGAAGACATCTGTGAAATCATGAAGGCCTATGACGTCTCCTTCTCGCTCGGAGATGGCCTGCGCCCCGGTGCGATTGCCGATGCCAACGATGAAGCACAGTTCGGCGAACTAAGAACCTTGGGCGAGTTGACCAAGATCGCCTGGAAGCATGATGTGCAGACGATGATCGAAGGCCCCGGCCATGTGCCAATGCATATGATTAAGGAAAACATGGAGCAGCAGCTCAAGCACTGCGATGAGGCACCATTCTATACGCTTGGCCCGCTGACCACCGATATTGCCCCGGGTTATGACCACATCACCTCCGGCATCGGTGCCGCCCAAATCGGTTGGTACGGCTGTGCCATGCTTTGCTATGTCACACCGAAAGAGCATCTGGGACTACCGAATCGCGATGACGTGAAGGCCGGTGTTATTACCTATAAAATCGCCGCGCATGCAGCAGATCTGGCCAAGGGGCATCCGGGCGCGCAACAGCGTGACGATGCGCTTTCCAAGGCACGCTTTGAGTTTCGCTGGGAAGATCAGTTCAATCTGAGTCTTGATCCGGATACCGCTCGTTCTTTTCATGACGAGACACTGCCCAAGGATTCCGCCAAGGTTGCCCATTTCTGCTCGATGTGCGGTCCGAAATTCTGCTCGATGAAGATCACTCAGGACGTACGTGACTATGCCAGGGAGCATGGCCTGGATACGAACAAAGCGCTGGAAGTCGGGATGCAGGAACAGGCCGAAGAATTTCATCGCCAGGGTAGCGAGATTTATCACAAAGCCTGAGCTATAATCGCAATAGAATTCATTCAAAGCACCCGAGGAGACAGGCAAATGCTAAAGGCGCGCGACATCATGAATGCCAAACCCGCATATTGCGATCTGGATACGCCGCTGAGCGAAATCGCGCGGCGTTTTGCCGATGAAGGCATTAGCGGCTTATTGGTGGTGAATGAAGATAAACGCCTGCTTGGCGTTATTACTGAATCCGACCTGATCGATCAGCAAGCCAGACTGCATGTGCCAACGGCCATCGCCATCTTTGATATGGTGATTCCTCTGGGTGAAGGGCGCTTTGAGCGCGAACTCGAACGCATGCAGGCGCTCACGGCGGGCGATCTGATGACTGGCGGCCCTGCAACGACTGTCAGCATTGATGCAGGGCTCAATGATATTGCCGCCCTGATGCATGATGGCGATGTGCATTGCCTGCCGGTGGTAAATGGCGACAATATTGAGGGTGTGATTACTCAGCACGATGTGATTCGCGCCCTGGCCCGCCGCCAACCTCAGTAATCACTTCTTCCATTATCTATGCATAAACGCCTGAACAACGAGGCGGAAACCCTTGATTTTGCAAAGGAGTTTTCGGCCCGGCTTAAGCCGGGCGATGTCTTGGCTCTTAGTGGAGATCTGGGTACCGGTAAAAGCGTGGTGGCGCGCGCCGTCATGCGTGCTCTGGGCGTAATGGATGAAGCCTTGCCCAGCCCAACCTATACGATTATTCAGGAATACGAGGGCAGGGGCTGCCGTATTGCCCATATGGACTGGTATCGTCTGGAAGGCGCGGATGAGTTGGAAGCCATCGGCGTGCGCGAGTATTTCCAGTCACCGTGGATATGTCTCATCGAATGGCCTGAGCGCGCTTTGGATCTGCTACCTGATGAAACAATCCATTTAAGCCTGCAATGCGTTGAGGACAATCTGGAAGCCCGCTTGGCTGAGCTTACGCCATAAACCCCAAGCAAATGACAAGCCTGCAAGCCTAGGTCAGAGTACATGTATGCAAGAGAATTTGGCTGACAGCATTCGCAAGACAGCTCTGCAGCACGGCTTCGAGCGCTGCCATTTCTCACAGCCGGAAATGAATGCAAAGCACTGTTCAGCACTGGATGACTGGCTGGAGCAAGGCATGCAGGGCGATATGGCATGGATGGCCGAGGAGAGCCGTATTCTGCGGCGACAAAAGCCTGAATCCATGCTGCAGGGCGTGCGTACGGTCATTAGCGTGGCAATGCGCTACTCGCAGCCAGCGTATTCGCTGGATGAGGCGGCAGCGCTGCAGGATCACGGTGTCATTTCCTCCTATGCACAAGGCGACGACTACCACGAAGTGATGAAGAAGCGCCTGAAAGCGCTGGCACGCGATCTGGATGCGCTTCTGGGGCCACATGAGCAGCGGGTGTATGTCGATACGGCTCCAGTGCTGGAACATGCACTGGCGGAGAACGCGGGGCTCGGCTGGCAAGGCAAGCATTCACTGACCCTGAACCGACAGCTGGGATCCTGGTTCTTCCTTGGCGAACTGTTTACCACCGCTGAAATCGAGACGGACGAGAAGGCGAGCTTTCACTGTGGAAGCTGCACGGCCTGCATTGATGTCTGCCCGACCCGCGCCATTGTCGCCCCATTTGTTGTGGATGCGCGTTTGTGTATCTCCTATCTGACCATCGAATATAAGGGCTTTATAGCGCATCATCTAAGACCACTGATGGGCAATCGCATATACGGTTGTGATGACTGTCAGATGGTTTGCCCCTGGAATCATGAAACCGGAACGCCCGATAGGGATTTCCTTGCACCCCGAGGGGAGAATTGTCTGCCGGAACTTGCTAGTCTGCTGTCGCTGGATGACACGGCCTTCCGCGCACGCTTTGTAAAAAGCCCGGTTAAGCGTCTTGGCCGTGACTGTTTTGTGCGCAATTGTTGTATTGCCGCAGGAAACAGCGGTAATCGCGCCCTGAGAGCATTGCTGTGGCCGTTGGCGCAGGATGCTTCAGCAGTGGTTCGTGGTCATGCCATATGGGCTCTTGGCAGATTGAGTGACAGCAGCGATGCGGCTGACTTATTGCATGTTTTTTCCACCATGCTGGCCACAGAACTGGATGAAAGTGTACGCGAAGAATTAAACACAACTATAAGAACCATAAAGGAAAAAGCATGAATACACCCAAGGCATTTATCTTCGATCTTGATGGCACACTGGTGGATGCACTGCCGGATATCCGGGCTAACACCAACCGCGCGTTAAAATCCCTCGGCTACGATTTCGAGCTTTCGCTGGAAGAAACCAAGCCGCATGTCGGTGGCGGTGCACAGAAACTGGCTTCCAATGTGCTCGGCAAGCCGATGGATGACCCCGATACCATGGCTTTGTACCATGCCTTTGCCGATATCTATGAGCAGCATCCGGCCGACTTTGGCGGACCGTTTCCCGGTGTCATGGAAGTGCTGGATACGTTGAAAGCAAAAGGCATTCCGATGTGCTGCGTAACAGCCAAGCCGGCCAAGGCGCGCATTAAGGTGCTCGATGCACTGGGACTGACTTCCTATCTGTCGCTTGCCCTGTCGCCGGAGGATGGCTTTGCCAAGAAGCCCGCGCCGGACATGCTGGTGGAGTGCTGCCGCGTGATGGGCGTAGCCACTGCCGATACAGTGATGGTTGGTGACACCCGCTTTGATATCGAGGCAGGCTTCAACGCAGAATGCCTGAAGGTCTGTTACTGCGAGCACGGTTATCAGGCGCTGCCGGAAGAGTTTGAGGGTAAGGTCATGCGCCTTACGAATTTCACCGAGCTGCTAACCCTGCTTAAATGACCGATTTATCCCGAAGAATCCACGGCATTTACGGCATTCTTCCCGAGGGCCTGGATACAGCCGACTTGCTGATTAAGGCTGATGCCGCCTTGTCAGGTGGGGTTAAAACGCTGCAGTTGCGTGATAAGGGCATGGGATTCAAAGAAGCCCTAAAAAGAGCGAAAGCCCTGCGTAAATTAACGCAGGATCACGGTGCACGGCTCTTCGTTAACGATTCACTACAACTCGCCGGAGAAAGCGAGGCAGATGGCGTGCATTTGGGACGCAGCGATATGCAGAGCATCGCCGCAATTCGCGCCGAGCACGGGAATAAGCTGCTGATTGGTGTTTCCTGTCAGGGCGATGCCGCCTTTGCTCAGTTTGTGCTCAAAGAAGGGACCGATTATGTATCCTTCGGCGCAATCTTTCCGACCACAAGCAAACAGGATGTTGTGCCGATCGGATTAGCCAGGTTGGCCAAGGCCAGGCAGATTTTCCCTGCAGCAAACATTTGCGCCATAGGAGGCCTCACGCTGGAGGCGCTACCGACGGTACGCGACGCCGGCGCAGATTGTGCTGCGGTGATTTCCTCGTTATTCGCGGCAGAAAACATCGAACAGCGTGCCCGCAACATGGTGGAAGCATGGAACAACGCCCCGTCTGTCTGAGTATCGGAGGATCCGATTCCTGCGGCGGTGCCGGCATTCAGGCTGACCTGCGGGTATTTTCTGAACTTGGGGTAACAGGCTGCTCGGCCATTACCGCGCTCACCGCGCAAAACCCACGCCAAATTACGCGAATTGAGCCTGTATCACTCGCCCAGCTTGATGCCGAACTGCACACCGTATTCGATTATTACGACGTGGCCGCGGTCAAAACCGGCATGTTGCTGGATGCAGAACACATTGCTGTCGTTGCAGCAGCCCTGCAACAGCGGCACAAGCAGGGAACGCTGATTATCGATCCGGTGATGCTGGCCAGCAGCGGACGCCGTCTGCTCGATGCTCCGGCCGTTGAAACGCTTGTTAAAGCATTACTACCAATGACCACACTACTTACCCCCAACCTTGATGAAGCGGCGGTATTGCTCGGACGCCCGGTGAGTGACGCACGCGCCGATTGCCGTGAACTCGTCCAGTCATTCGGTTGTGCAGTACTGCTAAAGGGTGGACATGGAGCAGGGGAGACGCTGATCGACGTCCTGTGCGAGCCCGATGGTAATCTGACATCCATTGAACATCCACGCTTGGCCTGGAGCGAATCCAATTCTCATGGCAGTGGTTGCCGACTGGCTGCAGCAATTGCTGCTATTCTGGCCCAAAACAAAGCATCCAACGGCCTTGCCGACACAGTAAGAAAGGCTGTGGCCATTTGTAGCAAGCCACAATAAACGTTACCCTGTCACGTAAACAAAGTGAATAGGGGTCTCAAATGGCCAGACCGAAATACCGCATCACACCAGCTGACAGCAGTTTTGCCCGCCGCTGGGTAGAAAGCAAACTGGCCAATCCAGCATGGCTTGGCACTCATCAAACCTATAAGGCGCACCAGAACCTCGCAGAACGAGAAGAAACGGCCGCTGAGCTCAATGCATGGTGTGAGACATGGTTGGACGAAGCCCTGTGGACGCAACTGAAAAATGCCATCCGCGCCGCACGCCGCCGGGCAAGGGTCGACGATATGGTTTCCGTGACCCTGTCACGTAATGCATGGGGTATGCTCAGTTACTGGGCAGAGCGTGAGGGCTGCACCCTATCCGAACTTATTGTGCGCAGACTTGGTACATCAGAACCAGCCGGCGAATAAATCACTGAGGCTGAATGGTCTGTGGATCAGTCATTGAATGCTTCAACTTTGCCTCGGCGTAAAGAATCTCCATATCATCTAGGGACATATCATCAAGTTTCAGGGAACGTTCCTGTGCTAAATGTTCCATAACGCGAAAGCGGCCTGAAAATTTTCGATTGGTATGCATCAGTGCCAGCTCAGCATCGATATCCAGCTTGCGTCCCAGGTTCACCAGTGTGAACAACACATCACCGAATTCGTCCTGCAAACGCGCGTGAGACGCCTTCTGTCTGACTTCAAGTTCAAATTCCCCAAGCTCTTCATGCATTTTTTCAATGACATCGCTGGCCTCAGCCCAATCAAAACCCACCCGGGATGCTCTACGCTGCATCTTATGCGCCAGAGCAAGGGCAGGGAGAGGGGGCATTTCATCCATCAGGCTACTGCGCCCTTCATGTTCCGCATCCTTCAGGGACTCCCACTGGCGTGCCAGATCATCGTGAGCTGCCTGTGCAAAGACATGCGGGTGCCGGTATATCATTTTATCAATCAGAGACTGTGCAACATCATCAAGATCGAACTGCTTATTTTCACTGGCGATCTGCGCATAAAATAAAACCTGCAGCATAAGGTCACCGAGCTCATGCTTGAGTGCTTGCCACTGGTCACGCTCAACGGCTGCTTCAATGGCCTCGAACACTTCGTGAACTTCTTCAAGCGTGTAAGTCCTTAATGACTCCAGTGTCTGTTCTGCATCCCATGGGCACTCTTGTCGAAGAATATTCATTAACTCTTTCAACTTATCGTAATAGTTATCCTTATTGCTAATCCGTTCTGGCATATCGCCTCCGTATAACTTTACATAATATACATTATGCGACTCTATAGATAAATGACCTGGGAGGCCCCTAGTCGCTTGCATAGGTATTGCCTCTTGGCCTATCCTGCCAGTTAAGTCAGAACAGCCAAGGGAGAAACAGGAATGGACATATCCGAGCTGCTTGCCTTCACGGTAAAGAACAAGGCATCCGATTTGCATATATCAGCGGGCGAGCCACCCATGATTCGTATTCATGGTGACATGACCCGCATCAAGGTTCCCGAAATTGATGCACGCACCGTTCAATCCATGGTGTATGACATCATGACCGATGATCAGAGAAAGCATTTTGAAGAGAACCTGGAACTGGACTTTTCATTTGCGCTTGGCGACCTGGCCCGCTTTCGTGTTAATTCCTATTGGCAGAATCGCGGCATGGCTGCTGTTTTCCGAGTCATCCCCAGTGAAGTGCTGTCTCTTGAGACACTTCAGGCACCTGACATTTTCAAGGAGATTATCATGAAACCCAGGGGTATTTGTCTGGTTACCGGTCCGACAGGGTCAGGTAAATCCACAACCCTTGCCGCCATGATTAATCATCGCAACGAGATTGAAAAAGGCCATATCCTGACCATTGAGGACCCAATCGAATTCGTTCACCGCTCTAAAAGTTGCCTTATATCCCAGCGCGAACTTGGGCCGCATACGAAATCCTTTGATAACGCATTGCGTAGCGCCCTGCGTGAAGATCCCGATGTTATTCTGGTTGGTGAAATGCGCGATCTTGAAACAATCCGCCTTGCCCTGACTGCTGCTGAAACGGGCCACATGGTATTCGGCACCCTGCACACCTCCTCTGCGCCGAAGACAATTGATCGTATTATCGACGTCTTTCCATCTGCCGAACAAGCAATGGTTCGCTCGATGCTTTCTGAATCTCTACAGGCAGTTATTTCACAGAGTCTGCTTAAAACTGCTGATGGCAATGGTCGTGTCGCGGCGCATGAAATCATGCTTGGCACCGCTGCCATACGTAATTTGATTCGTGAAAATAAGATTCCTCAGATGGTTTCGGTACTGCAAACTTCACAGCGCGATGGTATGCAGACGCTGGATCAAAACCTTCAACAGCTGCTTAAGGCTCGCAAGATTACCCAGCAGGCCGCTCTTGAGAAATGCAGCAACCGTAAGCTATTCGGCGAACAGTAATAGGAGGAGAAACGAATATGAGCAGCAACCCACCTGGACAGGCTTTAAGTATCAAACAATTGCTGATGGTCATGGTCAAGAAGGATTCATCTGACCTGTACATTGCTGCCGGTCTCCCCCCCGCCTACCGCATTGAGGGCGTGGTTTATCCGCTTAAGCAGGAACCACTCAACCCGATTCAGTGCGAACAGCTGGCCAATTCAACGATGAATGAAAAGCAGCGTGCTGCATTTGCTGAGCTGCTTGAGATGAACCTCGCCCTTTCTTATCCCGAAATGGGCCGGTTCCGGGTCAATATTTTCCGTCAGCGCGGCAACGTCGGCATGGTGATTCGCCAGATCAAAACCACCATCCCCACCATCGACAGCCTTGGTCTGCCGCAGTCCTTCAAGGACATTATCATGGCCAAGAACGGCATGATCATCATGGTCGGCGGCACAGGCAGCGGCAAATCAACCTCGCTTGCCGGCATGATCGATTGGCGCAATAGCAATCAGGCCGGGCACATCATCACGGTTGAGGACCCTATCGAATTTGTGCACGAACATAAGAAAAGTGTTATTACCCAGCGTGAGGTAGGCACTGACACACTGGAATTTGAGAATGCTTTGAAGAATACCCTGCGTCAGGCACCTGATGTGATTCTGATCGGTGAAATCCGCGACCGAAAAACGATGGAGCATGGGCTTGAATTTGCCGAGACCGGGCATCTCTGCCTGGCCACCTTGCATGCCAACAATGCAAATCAGGGGCTTGAACGTGTCCTTAACTTCTTCCCGCGTGAAATGCATGATCAGGTTGTGCTCAATCTGGCCATGAATATTCGTGCCATTTTGTCGCAACGACTGGTACGCACGCTGGATGGTAAACGCGCTCCGGCTATCGAAATTATGATCAACTCCCCGCGCATCAGCGACCTGATCAAGAAGGGTGATATTTCGGGCATCAAGGAAGCCATGGCCGATGGTGGAACCTATGGCATGCAGACCTTCGACCAGCATCTTCTGAAGCTTTGGCGTGACGGCATCATCGCTGAGGATGAGGCCTTGCGTAACGCCGATGCCGTGAATGACCTGCGTCTGAAAATCAAGATGGCCAAACTTGAGGACAGTGGTGAAGAATCTGGAGGAAGTTCGCTGGACAAACTTTCCGGAAGCGGTGACTCGGGATTGAAGATTTAGCAACAGGAGATAATTATGGCTGAGGCGCCTTCCATTGATGAGCTGCTCAAAATTGCCTGTAAAAACAACGCCTCGGACCTGATCATTCGCACCGGCGATCGCATTCGTATGCGACTCCACGGCAGTATTGTCACCATCTCTGCCGAGCGTTATTCACCCCCCGACCGTGATCAGGTCATTGAAATGATCCATCACCTTAGCAGCAGTCTGGACAGTGCCGTTGATGTGGAATCCTTACAGCATCTTGATTTTCATTACCATCTGGGAAATACAGCACGCTTTCGTATTCATGTGATGCGAACCCAGAATAATTTTGGTCTGGTTGCTCGTATCATCCCCATAAAAATTCCAAGCTTTGGAGATTTGCGCCTGCCGGAAGTGGTGCGCAAGATTGCCGAATACCGCAATGGCCTGATTTTTATGGGTGGAGCTACAGGTTCGGGAAAAAGCACAACGCTGGCAGCCATGCTTGATCACATTGTTCGGCACAGAGCGATACATGCTGTCACCATTGAGGATCCGATCGAGTTCGGTTACAGCAATGAACAACAGGGAACTGTATCCCAGCGGGAAATCGGGCGCGATGTGGGAACCTTTGCCCAAGGCATGAGCGATGCCTTGCGTGAGGCACCGGATATCATTGTCGTCGGCGAGGCGCGTGACAGAGCCGTCGTTCAATCTGCCCTGCAGGCAGCCGAAACCGGCCACCTCGTCATGGCGACTGTGCATGCCACAACGGCAACCGGAGCCATGCAGCGCATTATGGCTGCATTCACTCAGGATGAGCATGCGACTGTACGCAAGCGTCTGGCTGAAAATGTGCGTGCTATTATTGTACAAAAACTCTTACCCCTGAAAAATGGCAAGGGCCGCATCGTGGCGCTGGAAATCATGGTTCGCAATTCGGTGATCAAACATTTCATGCTTGATGTTGATCGTTGGCGTGAGATTCCACGTGCCATGGAAGAGGGTCATGCGCTATACGGCAGCCAAACCTTCGATCTACACCTGCAGAAACTCGTGGAAGATGACCTTGTCGAATATGAAGAAGCGCTGGCCAATGCTGTCAATCCGGAGGACTTCGCCATGCGCATGGGCCGGGAATAACCCTATCTAAGAAGCTTTAAGGCCTGCTGCATCAGGGCCGTTGTTAAACGAATAACCTCCCTGTCACCCTTGGCATGTGGAACTGAAAAGGGAGCGCCAAAACGCACCTTCCCTCTTCCCCGGCGCAGAAAGGAATGCGACAGGTGCACATGGTCAAAAGGCCATGTTCCACCGATTCGGAAGGGCATGATCGGTGCGCCCGTTTCCATGGCAATAAGCACAGCCCCGGGCAGCACGCGTTTTAGCGGAATATCCGGATTTGCCGCACCTTCGGGAAACAGGCAAATTGAGTTACCTTCGCGAACCGCGGCAATCGCCGCAGCCAGCGAATGCCGATTGGCCCCTCCGGGATTAACCGGAATAACCCCGAAGGCATCGAAAAACCAGCGCGCATACCACATCGACTGGTAATACTCGCGCGCCATCAAAAAACAAAGCGGCCGATCCACCGCAGCCTGCACCAGCAATGGATCAACACCGGCACGATGGTTGCCGACCAGAATCAAGGGGCCCTCGGGCAAGCTGAACATCTCCCCTTCCAATCGTTGCCAGTGACGACAATACATACGACCCAGCCAGCGAAAAAAGCGGTTCGGACCAAGCCTGTCAGAATGTTTCATTTATAAATCCGGAAGATACTCATCAGCCCTGAATTTCCAGCGCCCGCATCATCCCCTCTGCCTTGTGCCCGGTTTCCGTCAACTCGGCATCAGGATCGGAATCCGCCACGATACCAGCCCCTGCCGCCCAGTTTAGCCTTCCTTCGTGGTGCCAAAAGGACCTTATCAGGATATTCATATCCGCAGCCCCATCCCAGGAAGAAAAACCGACACCGCCGGTATAAGGCCCCCTTGCCCGCCCTTCCAAGCCATGAATGATTTCCATGCAGTGCACCTTGGGGCAACCGGTGATCGTTCCTCCCGGAAACATAGCGCGAAACACATCCACCAAACCGAGCCCGTCACGCAAGCGACCCCGCACGTTGGATACAATATGCTGAACCGTGGCATAGCCCTCAACGACCATGACCTCGTTCACTTCCACGCTGCCGGGTACACACACACGCCCCAGATCGTTGCGCTCAAGGTCGACCAGCATGATGTGCTCTGCCCTTTCCTTGTCCGAGAGCAGCATTTCATCACGCAGCAGCGTATCCATCTCCCCCTCTCCGCGTCGCCTCGTGCCTGCAATGGGCCGTGTATCAACCAACCCATCAACAGAAATTCGAAAAAGACGCTCGGGTGAGGCGGAGAGGATATGCATCTCATCACTTTCACTTTCCACCCTGAGAAAACAGGAAAATGGCGCGGTATTTACCTGGCGAAGACGCTTGTACAGCGCTTCCAGGCCTTCAGTGGCAAACGGCAATGACCAGAAGCGGGCAATATTGGCCTGAAAAATATCGCCGGCAGCGATCAATTCCTTCACCTGCTCAACCTGCTTCTTGTATTGCGTGCCATCGGTCACCTGTATGGCAGTAAGGTTTATACCAGGTGCAACATCGCTCGATTCTTCGCAGCTGGATAGAGGGGCGTCATCCAGCATGTGCTGCAATTCATCCAGCAACTCCTCGGTTTTAGCAGCCAGATGAACAGACTCGCCTGCAAAACAAAACGACCAGTCGGGATGCAATGTCCACAGGATACATACAGGCGGCTTGCTTGCCGGCTCCGGCAAATCCTCAATCAAATCGGCAGCTTCATATGCGGCGTAAAACAAATGGGCGATGCATGGTGATGCGTAAGACCTGCGCTCGTTTATCTCCCGCTCCCAAATGGCGAAGAAATTCCCGCCAGCCTGCTGACCGTTCGCATCCAGCATATGTCTTTGGCCGCTGCGCGATACCAGATGCTGAGCGCCGGAGCCATCAGGATCCTCCAGAATGGCTGAAAACTTCTCCGGAAAGCATGAAAAAAGGTCGTAAGCACTACACTTACGACCTTTTTGTGAAACAGTGCGAAAACGCACGCGGGGAATACCCTTTAGCCTAAACGAACTTGCGCAAAACCAGCGATGCGTTGGTACCGCCAAAACCGAAAGAATTGGAGATAGCAACACGGATATCCGCTTCACGCGCATGATGCGGCACATAATCAAGGTCGCAACCTTCATCAGGGTTATCAAGATTGATGGTCGGCGGTACGACACCGTGATGCAAAGCCAGCACAGAGAAAGCTGCCTCAATACCACCAGCCGCACCCAGAAGATGTCCGGTCATGGACTTGGTGGAAGACACCATCAGCTTTTTGGCATGCTCACCAAACACAGACTTGATACCCTGAGTTTCACAGATATCACCAGCCGGTGTGGATGTGCCATGTGCATTGATATAATCCACTTCATCAGTGTTGATGCCTGCAGTCGCAAGGGCCATCTTCATACAACGAGCACCACCCTCACCTTCCGGTGCCGGAGAGGTCATATGATAAGCATCACCGGACATACCGTAACCAACAACCTCGGCAAGAATCACCGCTCCGCGTGCCTTGGCTGAATCGAGTGACTCAAGCATCAAGACACCTGCGCCCTCACCCATCACAAAGCCATCCCGGTCCTTATCCCACGGACGTGAAGCTTTTGTAGGCTCATCGTTACGTGTGGAAAGCGCACGGGCTGCAGAAAAGCCACCCACTGCCAGTTCGCAGACACAGGCCTCGGTTCCCCCGGCAATCATCGCATCGGCATCGCCGCGTGCAATGATTTCAAAGGCATCACCAATAGCATGTGTTGCCGTAGCACAGGCCGTCACCGTAGCGGAATTCGGGCCTTTGGCTCCGGTCAGCATGGATACCCAGCCCGAAGCCATATTGATAATGGTCATCGGAATGAAGAATGGAGAAATCTTACGTGCTCCACCGGCTTCATAAGCCCGCATGGTGCGCTCGATTGCCGGCATACCACCGATGCCGGAGCCGATCATCACACCAACACGCTCGGCATTGGCTTCGGTAATCTCCAGACCCGACTGCTCCAGTGCCATTGTGGCCGCAGCAATGCCGTAATGGATAAAGGTATCCATCTTGCGGGCATCTTTGCGGTTCACATAATTTTCGATATCAAAGTCAGGCACTTCGCCGGCAATGGTGCAGGCCATACCTGTGGCTTCGGCATCGAAGTAGGAAATCCGGCGAATACCGGATTTCCCCTCCACAATTCCAGACCATGAGGTTTGCGTCCCTGTACCGAGCGGAGTAACCAGGCCGATACCGGTGACGACAACGCGTCTTGTCATGAGAATTTATTCTGCTTTAGCAGCGATATAGTCGATGGCGTTTTGTACCGACTGAATCTTCTCGGCATCATCGTCAGGAATCTCGATACCGAACTCCTCTTCGAAGGCCATCACGAGCTCAACCGTATCCAGCGAATCGGCGCCCAGATCGTCCACAAAGGAAGAATCTGAACTGATTTCGCCCTCATCAACATTCAGCTGATCGGCAACGATTTTTATTACTTTTGCTTCAATTTCTGCGGACATTTATATCTCCCTAAATAAAGATTCCGGCTTCTATCATAGCCCTGAGACTTGCACAAGTCGTTTTGCAAGTCGAGGCATTCGTTTCCTGTTCGGCCACGCTGCGCATGCCGAACTTACATATACATTCCACCGTTTACATGCAGCACCTGACCCGTGATATAGGCGGCACCATCTCCTGCCAGAAAGGCTACGGCATGAGCAATATCTTCAGCTGAACCAAGCCGCCCGAGCGGTATCTGCTCGCTTAACTTGGCATGTGCATCGTCACCCAGCTCGGCTGTCATATCCGTGGCGATAAAGCCCGGTGCAATAGCGTTGACTGTAATGCCGCGCGAGCCGATTTCACGTGCCAGCGAACGGGTCATGGCATCAACACCGCCCTTGCTGGCACAATAATTCATTTGTCCGGGATTACCCATGGAAGCAACTACCGAGGAAATATTGATGATGCGCCCGAAGCGCCCTTTCATCATCGGTCGAATAGCCGCTTGCGAGGCATGAAAGACTGAACCCAGATTGGTATCCAGCACTTCCTGCCATTCTTCAGCCTTCATGCGCATCGAGAGATTGTCCCGAGTGATGCCGGCGTTGTTGACCAGTACGTCGAGGCGTCCGAAATGCTTTACCACATCAGCGACAAATCCCTGAATGGCATCCCTGTCTGCCACATTGACGACTGCAGGAAGAACTTCAACACCATGTGCTGCGGCGAGTTTATCTGCTGCCTGACGGATGGTTTCATCCCGTGTACCACAAATAGCCAGCGAAAAACCATCTGCAGCCAACTTGTCGGCAATGGCATAACCAATGCCTCTGCTGGCACCGGTAACCAGTGCAACCCGATTCTGTGTGTCGCTCATTCGGCTTCTCCTGACACAGTTTCAATAGCCTTTTGCATGGCATCGGTACTATCCGTCGCAGAAACACTCATATCACGCTCCACGCGACGCACAATGCCAGCCAGAACCTTTCCAGGCCCCATTTCCACAGCCTGATTCACGCCCTGCGCATACATCTTGCTGATTGTTTCGCTCCAGCGTACCGGAGAAATCAACTGATTCACCAGTGCCTCACGAATGGCGGTCGCATCTTTCAGGGGAGCAGCCAAGGCATTGCTCCATACCGGCATGGACGGCTGGCTGATGCTTATATCGGCAAGGCGCTGTTGCAACTGATCGGCAGCCGGCTGCATCAAAGGGGTATGTGACGGTGCGCTGACCTGCAAAGGCATGGCGCGCTTGGCGCCGGCGCTTTTAGCCAGCTCAATCAGACGTTCAACGGCAGCGACATGACCGGCGACAACCAGTTGCCCTGAACAGTTATAATTAGCAGCCCACACCTTGGTGTCAGCATTACTGGCCTCAGCACACAGGGATTCAATTGCTGCATCATCCAGGCCGAGAATAGCTGCCATCAGGCCAACGCCTGCCGGAACAGCCGCAGTCATAGCCCGACCGCGAAATGCCACCAACTTAACGGCATCGGAAAAAGAAATGCTACCCGCCGCAACCAGCGCCGAATATTCGCCCAAGCTATGCCCGGCGGCACAAGATGCGTCTGCTCCGCCACGCTCACGCCACAAGCGCAAGAGCGCTGTGGACGCAGTCAACAGCGCCGGCTGGGTGTATTCGGTCTGATCCAGCTTTCCATCAGGATTGTTGGCAACCAAAGAGCGCATATCGTAACCCAAAGCCTCGGATGCCTCGTCAAAGGACTGCGCCACAACGGCCTCGGTAGCCAGGAGATCGCCCAGCATACCCACAGACTGTGAGCCCTGACCCGGAAATAAAAAAGCAAAAGTGGAACCGTTGTTTACGCTCAACGCTTCTTCCCCTCAGTCCAAGATGTGATCATGCTTAATCTTTACTCCAGCGAAGCAGATTGGCACCCCAGACAAAACCAGCGCCAAATGCCTCCAGAAGCAATACCTGCCCTTTCCGGATCTTACCTTCGCGGTAATAGGTATTCAATGCCAGCGGCACACTTGCGGCCGAGGTGTTGGCATGTTTTTCCACGGTAATGGCAATGTTCTCGGTACCCAGCTTTAACTTTTTCGCCGTAGCATTGATGATTCGGATGTTCGCCTGATGCGGTATCAGCAAGTCGACATCGGATGGTTGCATGTGACAATGCGCGAGCACATCTCCTACCACCTCGCCAAGCTTGTTCACCGCATTGCGAAACACTTCATTACCCTGCATCTCAACCGCAGCCACACCGGCGGCATCCACAGCCATATCCGGCATATCGGGGCTGGCCCCTGGATGCGGGTGGCGGGCCATCAACAGTGGTCGATAGGAACCATCGGCCTTGAGTACGGAACCAATAATACCGCCCTGCGGCTCATCACCGGCATCGCGAGCTTCCAGCACCACGGCGCCGGCGCCATCGCCGAACAGCACACATGTTGAACGATCAGTCCAGTCCATGATGCGCGACATCGATTCCGCACCGATAAGCAGCACACGGCGGAACATACCGCCACGCATCATCGCGTCGGCATGCGCCAGACCATAAACAAACCCGGAACATACAGCTTGAATATCCCATGCCGGAAACCCGGAAGCACCCAGCTTGGATTGCACGATGCTGGCTGTGGACGGGAAAATCATGTCAGGCGTGGTGGTTGCCACAATCAACGCATCAATATCGGCAATGGTCAGACCGGCATCATCCAGTGCCTGTCTGGCAGCTGCTGCAGCCAAATCGGAGGTGTGTTCCCCTTCGCTGATGATATGGCGCTGGCGAATACCGGTACGTTCGAAAATCCATTGATCGTCTGTATCGACAATGGCTTCGAGATCTTTATTGGTCATCACCCGTTCCGGCAGATAACCGCCGACCCCGATGATATGGATGCGCGGCATGCTCAACGTTCCAGCCATTTATTCATGGATTCAACGATACGCGTTCCGAGCTGAGACTCAACCTCGCGGTGCGCAATCTCGATAGCCCGGGAAAACCCCAGCGCATCTGCCGAACCGTGGCTTTTTACAACAATGCCATTCAGGCCCAGCAATGGCGCACCATTGTATTCGGACGGATTAATACGTGCTTTGAGTCGCTGCATGCCACTGTAGGCCAGCAACATACCGGTCTTGGCCATCAGGCTACCGGTCAGCTCGCGTTTGAGGTTGCCCATCAGGAAATGAGCCACACCCTCCATGGTCTTTAAAGCCACATTGCCGACAAAGCCATCGCAAACCACAACATCCACGGTATCGAGAAACAGGTCGGTACCTTCGACATTGCCGATATAATTCAGATCCAGTTCGGAGATACTTGCCCCGGCCATCTTCACCACATCCGTTCCCTTGATATCTTCGGAACCGATATTAAGCACACCAACGCGCGGCGATTCAAGGCCTTCGGCAGCCTGCATATAGCAGGAGCCCATGATGGCAAACTGGGTGAGATGCTCAGAGGAACTATCCACATTAGCGCCGGCATCAAGCAGCAGGGTTCTGCCGCCCTCGGATGGAATCATCGAGGCAATAGCCGGACGGTCCACACCAGGGAGGGTTTTAAGAATAAACTTGGAAATAGCCATCAGGGCACCGGTATTACCGGCGCTGACCAGGGCATCCCACTCACCGTCGCGTACCATGCGTGCGCCGACATGAATGGATGAGTCCTTCTTGCGCCGCAAAGCGTTGGCCGGAGGCTCACACATATCAACAATTTCACTGGCAGCAACAAGCTGCACGGCATCAGAAAGTCCTGCCTCCTGCAATGCAGGCTGAAGAACATCGGGTTGACCCACGATGCCAAGCGTCAGTTTGTCGCCATATTCCTTATGAATGCGGTCAAGTGCGTCGATGACAATGCCGGGGGCATCATCCCCGCCATGACCGTCAACGAGAATGCGGCTCATCGCTCATCCCGTTTTTTAAGGGGTGCATAGTCATGCAGCAAAGCAGCATGTAGCAAGGTGTTGTCAGACCTCGCCGGTCGCCACAACCTCGCGACCTTTGTAGAAGCCGCAATGACCGCAGGCATGATGCGGACGCATCACTTCACCGCAATTAGGGCATTCACTCATAGCTGGAACGCCAACTGCATCGTGGGCACGGCGCATCTTGCGCTTGGATACACTGGTTTTTCTCTTTGGAACTGCCATATCAATCTCCTGTGTTCACAACCGGCACAACATACCAGTTATTGGGGCTATTGCACGCAGGTACAACCGCCCTACTCCGCCTGTCAAAGCATAGCAAAAGGTCGCGGCATTATGGTGATGCAGCCGTCTGGGTCAAGTTCGCGAACTACCCCGGCAAAGCTTACCCGAAACAAGCGCACATGTGGACCTGAAACAAAGCACGCACATCGGCCATGCCTGCGAGAGCAAAGCCGTGAAGCAAGTTTAAATTGAAAGAGCACCAACATTGAGCGACCCAAGGACAATGCACGCATTTTTACTGTTTCCTGTTCGTGGAAATCACGGCCACCGAACTCAATGAAATCAGTGCCAACCCCACAGCGAGTATCGTTCAATCCTGCAAAACCGGCATGTGCGCTACAGCCAAGGCTTCCTCGACGCTGTGCATGCGGCGCATGCCGACCAGTGCCGTACCGATCCCCGGCGTGCTTCGGCCCACCTGAAGCGCTGCCGTGATCAGGGTATATCCGGGGGCGGCCGCCAGCAGGCGCGGCGCTTCGGCATCGGCGATGCCTTCGCCCTGCAACACGCTGGCGCTGCTCATCACATACAGCCCCAATTTTTCGGCGGCCTTGAGCGCGGGCAGGAGAACGCGGCCGACCCGCTGGGTTGGCAGCATCAGCGCCTGATTATCCCTGATATTGAAGGGTAATTGGATCACCTCGAAATGATGCTGCCCGCTGCCTGCCGCATCGCGGGCTGCCTTGATGGCTTTAGCCATAGACATATGGCGAGGATCGTCTTTGGGAACACGGAAAGCGTGCCATGTGGCCAGTCCATAGCAGCCTATCTTTCCGGCAGCCACGAATTCCTCAAGAGCGGCAAAAGTTTCCGTCAACAACTTATAGAAAGCCTTTTCTCCGAGCGCTGCCAAGGCGTCTTCCGGGTTGTGCAGATAATAGATATCCACGCTTTCGAGATTCAGATTACTCAGGCTTTGTCCGATCTGCTGGCGGATGAATTGCGGATTGATGGCATGGCTGCGCGCCATTTCCTCCTCGGAAATCAGGCCGGAGTCCAGATATTCCTGACGCAGATAATCATTTGGGTTGCGTGCATCTGCAGCATCATGGGTGATGTAGCCGCCCTTGCTGGCCACCAGCAGGGCCTGCCGCGGAATACCACTTTTCACCAGTTGCTGCACTGCGCTGCCCACGCAGCGTTCGGCCTGCATATGACGATAATTGATGGCGGTATCGAATACATTGATGCCGCGGCTGGCGGCATGCACGAGTGTTTCAATATATCGCACATCGGTGGCGCTTGAGGTATCGCCCATCCAGGTTCCGACCCCGATGCCACTGACGGTCGCACCACGGAAGGTCTTGTAAAATTCCGGCAGGGGAACATTGCCAGAGACCTGCTGCATCACCCGTTGTTGCCACATGAGGCTTGCCTCGGCTTCATGATGTCCGGCAAGAGGGGAATCTGAAAGCATTGGGTCAAAATCCGGCATGATTGGCTGCTGTTCCATGGCGGCAGGCAGCAGACTTTCGCGGGCCTGTTTGCGCTGCACATGACGGGCCAGCGCAATTTCCTGAATGCGGGTGTGATACCAGGTTCGGGAATTGGGCGGCGCGTTGGCTTCGAGCAAAAAGGGCAGCCACTGTTCGGCGGGGGTCGGTTTCCAGCCGCTTGCCTTGAGCTTGGCATTATCGGCAACCGTCCAGTTGGCGGAGGTGCCGAAGACGGGCGAATAATCCAGCCCGGCCTGTTCAAAAAGCGCATGCGGCACCCGCACTATTTCCGGTGTTATGCCTGCTGCGGCTGCATGCGCACGCACCAGACGTTCATTGGTCCAGATTTCATCACCGGTCACATTGTAGGCTTGCCCGATGGTTTCCGGATGCGAGAGCACATGGGTGTAGGCCCGAGCCAGATCGCCGATCCAGATCATTTTAAAAATCGATTCGTCTTCCAGACTAAGCAGCAAAGGTCCGCCATCGAGCACACGCTGCGGCCAAAAATGGCTGCGCGCAGATTCCTCGAACCAGTCGATTCGCCGCCCCCCCGGCGCGCCATTCAGATTATCGCGCGGGCCGGTCACCATGCAGGGGCGCAGTGCTGTCCATGGAATGCCGGATTTCTTCAGCACGGCCTCGCAGGAGCGTTTGCCGTAGTTGTATTGATCGGACAAGGGAATGTCGGTCAGGTCATATTCGCGCACCTCCGTCTGGTCCTCGGCGTAATAGCGCGGAAAATTGTGCGGATAGGTGTCGGTGGTGCTGGTCAGCACATAACGCCCTGCCCTGCCTTGCAGGGCTCCGGTTAAACTGGCGACCTGCTGCGGCTCGTAGGCAATGTTATCAATCACCACATCGAAATATTCATGGGCAAAAAGACTGGTCAGCGCCGCCTGATTGTTGCGATCGGCTACCAGCCAGCGGATGTGCGGGCGGATATCGGCCGGCGGGGAATCGAAGGCCAGAACGGTGACCGCATACCCTGCGCGCAGCATGTGCCAGGTAATTTCAACGCCAACATAGCGGTTACCGCCAAGCAAAAGGGCTTTCATGTTTGATCCTCCAGCCAGGGCAGGGAAAAGGGCGACGGCAGCAAGGCATCCCAATAGATATCCAGCGGCACGGCCGGGCCAACACGGTCTTCCAGATTCCTGAATGTGGACCATTGTTCCAGTCTGCTGATGGCTTCTTCCAGCCGCGCCCGAACCGGTGCGGCGGCATACATTTCGTGCCAGTGAATGCTGTTTGGAATGCCCAGCGGACGGCGACGGACATAAAGCGAGGAGCCTGCCGCCAGGGCGTGACTCATCGGCCAGGTCACATCGCCGCAGCCGGTAAAATCGACAGCCAGGGTTGGTGCGCTGAGTGTGCCTTCGCGCACCTGCTTCAGCGCCTCCCCGACAGCCTGTGTGCGGAACTCGGCATGAGCCCATACGCGGCGATCCACATGCACAACCGGGCGGCCTGCATCCTGTGCCAGCCATGCAACAAGTGCGGCTTCAAAAGTGCGTCCGGCAATCCATACCGCTCCCTGATCGTTGGCAAGCGGGACTGAAAGTGCATGCAGCAGGGTTGCCAAAGGGTCGGCGAGCAAGACAGCCATGCCCAACTCCTCCGGCGCGGGAATCAGATGGGAGGGCGGCGTGGTGCAGATGCCCATGCCATAGCCGTTGCAGGTGATGCCCAGCACCGCATGCTGGCGATGCATGCAGAAGGGGCACTCGGGATCATCGCAGGGAAGAGTCGAAAGCGGCACCATCATGGTACCGAAATCAAGTCCGGAGGCCCCAGGTTGAACCACTTGCAGCAATGCGTTGTGACCAATGATGCGTTCGCCATATTGCGGATATTCGCCGCGCAGAAAGCGTTCCTCCGGAGCGGTCAGCGTCAGTGCGCATACCTTGACAGTGGGTGAAGGGAAGGATGAAACATGCTCGATGCGCTCAAGGCTCAGGCTGGCCGGCCGGCCGCCAAAGCCGCGCAATGCCCACTGCCGGGTTTTGTGCGGCGGCACGGGCTGGGATTCAATTGCCGGGGTGTACAGCGGCACCCCCCCTGCCTCATTGAGCACACGCCGTTCACGTTCAATCACAGCCTTGTCGCCAGGCTGCCTGTGTTCGGCGCAGTAACGAGCAAGGTTGGTGACAAATTCCAGGGTATCGCCGGGGCGCCAACCCAGACGATGCAGTATCGGCGATGGCTCAATGAATGAGGATGAAGCCAGTTCGCCCATTGGCAGGGAAAGTCCGGCCGCCCGCCAGCACCATGCTGGCACATAGCCATAGCGCAAGGGCACGCCAAGCCCGTCGCGCACCATGGCCGCATGTCCCCAATAACCCAGCACGGCCTGACTGGCTACATTGAGCGCGCAATCGAAGGCTTCATCCCGCCCTGCCACCGTGACAATCGCGCGTGCCAGATCGGTGGAGGAAACATGCCGGTATGTCGGCAGATCACCATCCGGGAGAACAATCAGCCCCCCATCCAGAATGCGGTCAGCAAACCAGTGGGTGATGCCATTCGGCGCATTTTCTCCATCCACGCCAGCCGGCCGCAAAATCGTGATGGGAAAACGCCCTCGCGCCAACAGCCGCAACTCCCTTTCTGTCGCTCTGGCAGCAAGCACAGCAGGAGGTAGGGACTGAAACAGATCAATACAGACATCCACTTCATCCTCGCACCATGGCCGCAGGCGGAAAAAGCCCGGATACACCCGACTGCTGGAAATCAGGATGTAGTGCGCCTTGCTTTGGCCAATGCCGGCAACAAGGGCGCGCACTGCGCCAGCCGAGGTGGATGCATTGTCCACCACCAGATCGTAATGTTGTGTGGGATCGGGATTGCCGCTGTCCACCTCATAGCCGGCCTGTTCCAGCATGGGCAGCAGTTCGTCCCCGATAAATTCAAGTTTGCCAACATATAGTGCTTTCATGCATGTCTATCCAATTTTTTCATTGATGGGCAGCTTTCAGGCTCCCCAACGCTCAGGCGACACCGACAGCCGAAGCCCCCTGCCCTCGTTTCTGCATCCACAAGACAAACCCGAAGTGAATCCGATTAAGGTCCGGCAGCGCCGCCGGGCCTGCCGGGGCCACCGGGACCCATTGGCCCCATCGGACCCATGGGGCCAGCTCCGCCCGGACCACCCATTGGACCAGGGCCAGCCGGTCCACCTACCGGCGGACCAGCGACCGGAGGGCCCATGGGTCCACCCATCGGCGGACTCATGGGGCCAGGCCCGCTGCCGAAACCTCCGAAGCCGGTGCCAGATGCGGGGCCTGAATTGGTAGCAACACCGGACCCGAAGCCTCCAAAGCCGCTATCACCCCCTTTTTGAGATTCATGATCTGCTTTTGCATCCGCTTTATCGGGGGCTCCCTTGGTGGCGGAAGCGGTCCCGATCACACCGGAAGTGCGAGTGCCCGTGGCAGCCGCTGTGCTGCCCGTTGTTGTGCCTGTAATACTGACTCCCACTGCGTTGTCGCCTGTTGTATCCGTGCTGGTGGCCGTGCCTGTTGTGCCGGTCGCATTCGTACCTGTCATGCCCACCGCATTGCTATCCGTCGTGCTGGTGGCTTTTGTATCAGCCCCCAGCGTGCGAGCACTCGTTGTATCAGGACTCGTCAGAAGGACCGCATTGGTCTGCATGCTGGTCGCCTTGGTTGCATGGCTCGCCGTCTGCATCAGGCCTGTCGTATGACTTGATCCAGTCGTTAACAGGACAGCCGTGTGGTGCGTACCTGCTGTCGTGCCAGTAACCGTCGTGCTTGTGGCCTTGGTATCAGTCCCAGCCGTGCGAGGGCTTGTTGTATCAGGGCTCGTCAAAAGAATCGCAGTGGTCTGCATGCTGGTGGCCTTGGTTGATGGGCCAACCGTTATAGATGCTGTGGTGCTGGTGGTCGTTGTGTGAGCACTGGTCAGCAGAACCGCATGGGTCTGCAAACTGGTGGCCTTTGTCTCCGGGCCTGTCGTCGAAGCAGCTGTGGTGCTGGTGATCGCTGTGTGAGCGCTCGTCAAAAGGATTGCTGTGGTCTGCACGCTGGTAGCCTTGGTCGCTGGACCAACCGTTGTAGAAGCTGTGGTATTGGTGGTCGTTGTGTGAGGACTTGTCAATAAAACCGCATGGGTCTGCACGCTGGTGGCCTTGGTCTCTGGCCCACTCGTCGTAGCAGTCGTGATGTTGGTGGTCGTTGTGTGAGGACTTGTCAATAAAACCGCATGGGTCTGCACGCTGGTGGCCTTGGTGACGTTGGTCGTGGTGCCGATGGTATGCGTGCCGGTTGTGTCGGTGCCGATGGTGCGCGTGATGGTGTCCGTGGAATCAGTCTGCGTAGTTCCCGTCTGAGTTCCACAAGTACCTCCAATCATTTTGGCGCAGGTGTCAGGGCCCGTGGTGATGGCCGTTGTTTGCGTATCCGTTGGGTTGGTAAGTGTTGGGTTGGTAGTCGCGGTTTCAGTGCCCGTGGTCCCGATGGTGTCTGGGCCATGAGTAAGTATGTCATGAGTGAGCGTCGAGGTATCCGTATCGGTGTGCTTGGTACTGTCGTGGAAGGTTTCAGTGCCCGTGGTCCCGATGGTGTCTGGGCCATGAGTAAGTATGTCATGAGTGAGCGTCGAGGTATCCGTATCGGTGTGCTTGGTACTGTCGTGGAAGGTTTCCGTACCTGTGGTACTTGTCGTTGTGGTCGTCGTTGCACAAACAGGGTCATTGCAGTCCTCAGGACCAATCGTGCCGGTGCCAAAAGTACCCGTGCTGATATCGGGAGGCCCGAGGGCTGTATCGAAGGTATAGGTGATCGAGCCGTCTTCATTGCGCCGCAACATGCCAGCGATGGTTCGTTTTTCATCAACCGTGATTGCCTGAACGCGCTTGCCGACAATCGTCAGGTCGTATTTTCCCGGCATCAGGCCGGTGAATTTATAAATCCCGTCCTTGTTTGTTCTCGTTACGTGCGCAATGCCACCGCTATGCTTCCTCACAACAACCTTGATATCGGGAAGCGGTACGCTTCCGGCTATGGCAATCGAGCTCCATACCGTCATACCCAGGCCTGCGACAAGGGCTCGCATCAGGGGTGACAGCTGTGATTTATTTCCTTCGTTGCCTGGTGAATCCTCATCATGATGGTCCATTCTGCTTCTCCTCAATCGTTGGTGAGGTATCTATTCAATAACGCATATTCCGGCTGTCACACGCAGGCACAGATAACTTTTATAGAATCATGGAACCAGCGTCGTCACTGGAGCTCCACCTGCTGCGCCTCCACCTGCTGCGCCTCCACCTGCTGCGCCTCCGCCTGCTGCGCCTCCGCCTGCTGCGCCTCCGCCTCCACCAGCTCCACCCGCTGCCGCTGGCGCCGCTGGAGCAAGGAGAGAACCGGGTGCCTGCTGTTGGGTGAAACCGCCACCGAAGGATTGCGCGCCGGCGCCACTGTTGCCGGTGGTTGAGCCCACACCACCCCCGACACTGCTGGGACTAGCCAGGCTGCCCCCGGCACCCATACCCGTACCGCTACCAAAGCCACCTACTCCCTGATCGGATGCTGACTGCTCAGCTGCGCCGGAGCTTCCGCCCATAGATTCGTCCTGATCCGCCGCTGAGGCAGCGCTGACGAAGAAAAAGGCACAGGCCACACTTAATACTGCAAATTTGATTTTCATATCTATCTCCTTCCTGATGGCGTTTGGGAATCTTTATTTTAGTAGCTGAAGCTCAAACCAATCGATTCAATGTAATTAGTATAAGCTGTTCCGGCGTAGTTCGACTTGCTCTTCATACCGGCAACTCCTCCAGTCAAATACCAGTTTTTCGACAAGCGCTGCGACAGTTCGGCATACAGCGTTTGCGACTTTGTTTTGAAAAGCTGGGCAGTCTTGAATTTGCGGCTGTTATGGCTATAGCCGAGATTCAGAAAGGTGTCTTTAAACGGCAAATAGCCGAGATTCGCACCCCAGGTGATGCCTGTGTAACTGTAGGCTTTGAGATTGGCTGTGCTGACCTCGTAGTCGCCAACACCCTTGAGCCAAATGGTTTTGGTCAGCTGTTTCTTTAGCTCAAGGGATGCGCCCACGCCATTGGAATTACGATCAACCTGCTTGGTGATGCGGCTGAAACCACGCCCTGTACCCTGAATGGACCAGGTGGAGGAAAGCTGCTTGTAGAGCCCGGCACTGCCCACCAGCATGGAGCTGTCGAGGTTGTTGTACTTATTGTAAATGGTGGTAAGCGCACCGAGCTGCCCGATAAAATACCAGGTCTGCGCTTTATCCAGCGGCGTGAAATACACCCCGGATGCACTCAATGTTTCGTAGCTGTCGCTAAGTTGATTCGCCTTGCTTGGTGAGTCGGGTGAACCGTTGACGTTGTTATCGAAGGATATTCTGGCAGCCGCATTCAGATTGGTCTCGGCATGCGCCTGAGCTGGCAGCATACTGATCGACCCGGCCAGAAGCATGGCGGCAAGCACACATGCAAGGCTGGAATCACTATTGAATCGCATTGACATACGCCTGCCTGGCAGGCTGTTGTGAATCGACATAAAGACACATACCCCTTTCCAACCGGCTTCAATGTCCGATTGGCTCCCGATTTGTATAACCTCAACAAGTTGTCCAGCCAGCGCTGTTGGCAACAAATAGAGTTGTCCGGTTTTAGAGCACAAGGGTTGTCCGGTTTGGTTTTGGTTCATATTGCTGCCTTCAGCCTTGGTAGTGGTAGTTCCGGCTTGCTGGCCTTGGGCTTCAGAAGAGGCTGAAACTCGGCGAGTTTTCTTGGCCCGTGGAAGATGGCCATGCTGCCATCGGTATAGCAGTGAACACGCACTCTGGCTTTGACATAATGGTGTCGGTATTCATTGCTGGGGATTTGCAGGGTTCTGCCCTCAAAGCTGACGGTGTTGTCTTTGTTGACTGTGCGTTCGTGCTT
>MNXA01000051.1 GCA_001871195.1 Zetaproteobacteria bacterium CG1_02_55_237 | reverse complement strand
AGCACGAACGCACAGTCAACAAAGACAACACCGTCAGCTTTGAGGGCAGAACCCTGCAAATCCCCAGCAATGAATACCGACACCATTATGTCAAAGCCAGAGTGCGTGTTCACTGCTATACCGATGGCAGCATGGCCATCTTCCACGGGCCAAGAAAACTCGCCGAGTTTCAGCCTCTTCTGAAGCCCAAGGCCAGCAAGCCGGAACTACCACTACCAAGGCTGAAGGCAGCAATATGAACCAAAACCAAACCGGACAACCCTTGTGCTCTAAAACCGGACAACTCTATTTGTTGCCAACAACATCAACGGCCTCGGAGCTGCCGGATCACTTGGTAGCAATTGCTTCATCATGTCTGACAGCAGGAAACAGCAGACCAGCAAGCGGCACCATGGCATCTCTGTCCTTGCCGCTCATCGTCTTCTGTAAAAAATCCAGCGTTTCCCTGTGCGGATGTGCAATCACGATAACAGACCCGTCTTTTGCCAATCTTGTTCTGGTTCTCCGCCACGACTTTTTCAACAGCTCTGGTTCAACGCTGTCATCAAGAAAGACGCGTCGCTCACCCCAACGCAGACCGCTATCACGGGCCATACGAGCCGCCACAGTATCCTTATTGGTGCGAGAATCGATGAAGAACAACTTGTGCTCGCGGCATATCTCCATCACCCAGCGCATCGGCTCCTCCAGCGCGGTCAGCCCTGAACCCATGTGATTGTTCACACCCTCAACATACGGCACACGTGCAAGCGCCTCCTCCATCAAGCGGCGAACCTCTTCACGCTGCATACCGACCCGTATGAAGGAGTTATCCATATGCTCCCGGTAGTGTGGATTGGCTGGCTCCATAGGCATATGCAACATCACCGGATATCCGGCTGCATGCGCCAGCTTCGCTGCCTCCACCGCATGCGGTGCATTGGGCAGGATGGCAATCGCCATGGGTATCTGCAAGGCAAGTGCCCGACGCAAGGCCGGCAGATCGTAACCAACATCGTCAAGAATAAGGGCAATGCCGCGATGCTTCAGGGGCTCAGGAGCTGCCTTTGTGCCTACACTGACAGGGAGCTGCGACGGCCCAATATCATGAAGTCCTGATTCTTCGAACACCACATCAGGGACTCTCACCTGCTGAGGGACAGCGTGCCTGTTCCCGCTATCCTCGCCCAACCAGAGCGTCAGCAGCAGCACAGCAAGCAATGCCGTCAGCACTACATACACCCATGCCGGGCGCGATCGGCGACTCATACCTCAGCCTGCGAATCAACGTGCCCTTTCAGTGCGCCGCCATGGCGTGAATGGCATGCACACCGCGCAGCAGATCCAGCGCACGCTGCAAGATGGTATCCTGTTCCAATCGCTGCTGCATGGCCTCACTCGGCTCGCCATGCAAGGCATCCGTCTTTTCCTTCCCGCCAGCCTTGCCGCCGTTGTTCAGATGCCCCTTTAGATCACGCTCGAACACCCGCGTAGATTTGGTTTTATTCTCGTCATCCTTCTTCTCCGCTGTACTCAGACGAACGTCCTCCACCATTACATCCGGTACGATGCCGGTTGCCTGAATGGAACGTCCGCTCGGCGTATAATACAGTGCAGTGGTCAACTTAATGGCCGAGCCATCCGGCAGTCCAACAACCGACTGCACCGAGCCCTTACCGAAACTTTGCATGCCGATCAACACGGCGCGGTGATTGTCCTGCAAGGCGCCGGCAACAATCTCGGAGGCCGAGGCCGAACCATTGTTGATCAGCACAGTTAACGGCACGCCATCGAGCTCATCACCTGTTTTTGCCTCAAAAGACATATTGCGACCCGCGCGTGATTTGGTGCTGACAATGCCTCCCTTATCGAGGAAAAGGTCAGAAACAGCCACCGCCTGATCCAGCAGGCCGCCAGGGTTGTTGCGCAGATCCAGCACGGCGCCATAAAGGGTGCCGCCAGCCTTCTTCTTCAATTCATCAATATCGGCCTTAAGTAGATCGGCGGTCTGTTCCTGGAACTGGGTAATGCGCAGATAAGCATAACCGGGAGCCACAAAATCACTCTTGACCGACTTGACCTTAATGATGTCGCGCACAATGCGAACCTCCAAAGGCTGATGCTCTCCGCTACGCACGATGGTCAATACGATGGGGGTCCCCGGCTTGCCGCGCATGAGCTTCACAGCCTCCGGCAACGACATGTCACGGGTCAGCTGATCATCGATCTTGACGATGATATCACCAGCCAGAATACCCGCCCGGTCGGCAGGCGTATCCTCAATCGGGGCGACGATGCGAATCGCACCTTCAGCCGCCGTGATTTCGATACCCAGGCCGCCAAATTTACCGGTGGTGTCGACCTGCATTTGTTTATACATCTCTTTATCGAGATAGGTCGAATGCGGATCAAGGCTGCTCAACATGCCGGAGAGAGCGCCATCAATCAGCTTCTCGTCATCCACCTCCTCCACGTAGGAACGGCGGACCATCTCCATGATTTTGGAGAATTTCTGCAATTGCTCGTAGTTGGTCGCAGCCACAGCCTGAGCAAACCCGCTCTGCCACAACACCAGACCACCACCGACCAGCAGCACGACCAAGAAAATCAAACCAAACCTGCGTAAGCTCACGCTCATATTCACATCCTGTTTTTTACATTGGGAATACGCGGCAACGTCGCTACGCATTCCTTGATAACATATTGCGGTCGCCAGAATCACGCATGCAGCAGCCTGACTCTGTGAGCCGGGACAACATACGCCGATGTCCACGACCTGCCCAACATTCCTCTATTTCCTAACCTCTTTTACGACACCAGCGCAACGGATTCACAGGCTGGCCGGCATCACGAACCTCAAAATACAGCCGCGTATCCTGTACCCAGCCTGTGCTGCCGGGATCGGCAATCACATCTCCCTCGGCAACCCAGTCCCCGAGGCGCTTGTACAGCACATCATTGTGCGCATAAACCGTCATCAAGCCATCGCCATGATCCACGATCAGCATCAGGCCATAGCCCCCGAACCAGTCGGCATATCGTACCTGCCCGGCGGCAATCGCCTTAACCTGCCCGCCACCTTGGCGCGGCGCAAGCTGGACACCGGCCAGAGTGGGCCGCCCGGGAGCTGTGGGCGAATGAAAGCCCGCCACAATACGCCCTTTAATAGGCCAGCGCAGACTACCCTTCAACTGCCGCATCGGTTTCCAGTCGTCTATATTATCCGCGTTGAGCAGGGTTGAACCCAGGCCCTTGAGAAGCTTCACCAGGGCCTCCTCCTGACGCGCCAGCTGCGCATCGCGCTCAGCCTTCAGGCCGGAATCACGCCGCACCTTCTGCCATAATTTCCGCTTGCCGGCCTGCGCCTGCTGCAACTCTTTCTGACGTTTCTCCTTCACTGTGCGCAAAGCATCCATCTCCATGCGCTGCTGCTCCAGCTCGCGCTGTGTGATGGCCAGCTCCTGCTGAACCTGAGTATATTCCAGCCTGTCCTGCTGTTGCCTTTGCACCAGCCGTGACAGCAGATATTGCCGGTGCGGAATGTCCGCAACCTGCGCATCAAACAGCATATCCAGCCAGATGGCGGATTCATCAGCCTGTCGATAAGCCAGCGCGGCCTCATGCTGCATATGCGCTTTCAATCGCTCCATCTTACCGAGCAGCACGCTTTGCTGCTCTTTTAAGGCATCAATGCGAATATCAGCATCGCGCACATCGGCCTGTGCCTGTCGCGCCTCGGCGGATGCAGCCACCAGCAAAGTGTCTACCTGCTTGAGTTCCTGCCCCAGCAGCCCCAGTCGCGCCTCAAGCTCCTCGCGAACCTGTTTGAGCTCAGCACGCTGCTGCCGTATCTGCTCAAGCTCCAGCTTGGTATCACCCGCCATGCTTTCGCAGGGCAGGAAACCCGGCAGCAATAATGTAAGTAATAACAGACGGGAAAAAATCATCATGGCCTATGGTAGGGGTGTCCTCGCAGAATGGTAAAGGCACGATAAAACTGTTCCAGAGCCACAACCCGGACAAGCTGGTGCGGCAGGGTCAGTTGCGACAATCCCCATGTGGCAGCAGCCGCAGCTCGTACCTCATCCGCCACCCCATCGGCCCCGCCAATGACAAAATCAAGCTGCGCATCGCCCTGCTGCGAGCCAAACCAATCGGCCCACTGGATGCTCGACATCTGCCTGCCGCGCTCATCAAACAGGACAAAGCCCTTGCCCGCCTTGCCAAGAATAGATGCTGCTTCCTGCTGTTTGCGCTGCGCCGGCTGCCTGCCCTTACCGTCGGGTAACTCGATGACCGAACAGGATGTGAAAGGCTGCAGGCGCTGTACGAATCGCGCCTCGAAATCAGCCAGCTCGCTCGCCCCCCGGCCGACGACAATCAGCCGCAGCTTCACTGCGCGTCGACTTGCTCCACCGGTGCTGCTGTCGCCGCAGGCTGCTGCCACAGGCGCTCCAACTGGAAGGATTCACGCACCTCGGGCAGAAAGAGATGCACCACGACATCGCCCATGTCGATGAGCAGCCATTCGGCCGCCTCGCGGCCTTCGATATGCGCCGCAAAACCGTGCTTATGCGCCACCTCGGACACGGCCTGCGCCATGGCCATCAGCTGCCGTGAATTGCGCCCGGAAGCCAGCACAAAGCGGTCGGTGACCGCACAGCGCCCATCAACCCGGATAACCAGCACATCCGTGCCTTTTTTGTCTTCAATGGCCTCAACCACTTCCCGGCTCATTGTTTCAATTGATGTATTCACATTCTCTCCTGCTTTAAGGCCGCCGATCCGGCATAGGCCTGTTCAATCTCCTGGCACACACATTCAGGCACCTTGCCCGCCAGACTTTTTCCTTGCTCCGCCATCCGCCTGATTTCGGTCGCCGACACATGGGGAAGTGGCACGCTGACATCCACACGATTACCAAGCACCACTGGCTCCATCAGCCAGTCGGCCAACAAACGCGGGCGAAATGCTGCCCCGGCACCTTCCGCACTGCACGCCACGCGCCCAAACACTGCCACGTCGCACAAGCTCGCATGCTCGGGATAATCCACCCATCCGTCCATGCCGGCAAAGGCATCGGCACCCAGCAACAGCAGCGGGCGCTTTTTAGGAAACGCCGTCGTAAAACGTCGCAAGGTAACAATGCTTGGCGTTGGCTCAGCAACCGTCACCTCCCAATCCACCACCTTCACCCGATGATTCCCGGCAAAGATGCGCTGCATCCAGCTCAGGCGCTGCGCCGGCGTGGTGCGTCCGGACAGGGTTCGATGTACTGGAAGCCCTGCCGGGATAACCCATACGGCAGACAGGTGAAGGACATCCAGCGCTGCTTCCACCAGAGCCACATGCCCGATATGTGGCGGATCGAAGCTGCCGCCAAACAGGCCGATTCTCTTTGCGGATGCCTGATGATTCAAACGACCGCCTGTCTCTACTTCATGCCGGTTGATCGATTTTTGTTTCGTGGCAAGGCGCGATGCGCGCAAAAGCGCAGCGTACTGGAGGTACGTGAGCATTTGAGCACAGCAGCAACGCCGCCACGGGACAAAAGGCGGTCAACCTCATCAGCTCCGCACCTCGCCATGCCCGAGCACAATCCATTTCTGCGTGGTCAACCCTTCCAGACCAACGGGACCGCGAACATGCAGCCGGTCGGTGGAAATGCCGATCTCAGCACCCAGTCCATATTCGAAGCCATCAGCAAAGCGCGTACTGGCATTCCACATCACCGAGGAGGAATCCACCTCGCGCAAAAAGCGCAAACCCGCCGCATAATCAGCGGTGACAATGCTTTCGGTATGCGCCGAGCTGTGGTCGGCGATGTGCTCAATGGCAGCATCCAGATCGTCCACCACGCGCAGCGAAACAATAGCATCAAGGTATTCGGTATCCCAATCGGCATCGGTCGCCGCCTGCATACCGGGCACCAAAACACAACTGCGCGCGCAACCACGCACCGTTGCGCCGGCAGCACTGAGCGCTGCAACCAGAGCAGGAACAAATTCCTCCGCCACTGCGGCATGCACCAGCAATGTCTCCATTGCATTGCACACCCCGGTACGCTGCATCTTGGCGTTCACAGCGATGGTTTTGGCCATCTCCAGATCCGCAGCACGATCCACATACACATGACAGATCCCGTCGAGGTGCTTGATCACCGGCACGCGCGCTTCGCTGGCAATACGCTCAATGAGCGATTTGCCGCCGCGCGGAATAATCACATCCACATATTTATCGGCACGAACCAGCTCTCCGACCAGAGCGCGATCGGTGGAATCAACCAATTGCACCGCATCCTGCGGCAGATGACTGTCGAGCAGGGCGCGACGCAGACAGGCAGCAATGGCACGATTGGAATGGATCGCCTCGGAACCGCCGCGCAGAATCACTGCATTGCCGGACTTCAGGCACAGGGCAGCCGCATCGGCCGTCACATTCGGACGCGACTCGTAGATAATGCCGATCACACCCAGCGGCACGCGCATGTGACCGACCTGAATGCCGGACGGACGAAATACCAGATCGCTGATCTCGCCAACCGGATCGGACAACTGAGCGATCTGTTCCAGACCAAGCGCCATGGACTCAATGCGTGCCGAGGTCAGTTCCAGGCGATCGAGCATAGCAGCATCAAGACCGGCCTCTCTGCCGGCCTGCATATCCAGCGCATTGGCCGCAATGATTTCGTTCTTGTCGCGGCACAAAAGCGCTGCAGCTCTGCGCAGGGTTGCATCCTTGGCATTCGTGTCTGCCATGCGCATGATTCCCGCAGCATGTTTCGCCTGCTCGCCGAGCAGTTGCATGCTTTCCTGTACCGTAAGCTTTGCTGTCATCCTGCCTGTTCCTCCTTCTCGTTCAGCAGAACAAGATTATCCCGATGCACCACGGATGAAAAATCCTTGTAGCCGAGAACCCGCTCAATATCTTCACTGGGCACCCCGACCAGACGGCGCATTTCCTCAGCGCTGTAATTGCACAAGCCACGCGCTATCACCCTATCATCCGCAACAATTTCAACGCACTCGCCCTTGTCGAAGGTACCCTCGACATGACACACACCAACCGGCAACAGGCTGGCGCCATGCGTAAGCAAAGCCCTTGCCGCACCCGCATCCACACCGATCCGCCCGGCAGGATGCAGCACCTCGACTATCCAGTGCTGGCGGCGGGTCTGCCGATCACCGCCACAGGCAAACAAGGTGCCGACATCAGCCCCGTCAAGCAATGCTGCCAACATGCCAGGTTTATCGCCGCTGACCACAGCCGTAGCAACTCCGCCGCGTGTAGCGATGCGCGCAGCCTTCAGCTTGCTGGCCATACCACCGGTGCCAAAGTGGCTGCCGGATTCACCCGCCATGGCCATAATTTCAGTTGTAATCGACTCCACCAGCCCGATTCTCTGTGCCGTGGAACAAACTGCCGGATTGGCATCGTATAACGCATCCACATCGGTCATGATAACCAGCAGGTCGGCGTCGAGCAGCAGACTGACCAGCGCTCCGAGATTGTCGTTGTCGCCGAACTTTATTTCCTGCACTACAACCGTGTCGTTTTCGTTAACGATGGGTACAACGCCTGCAGCAAACAGTGTTTCCCCAGTGTTGCTGGCATTGAGATAGCGGCGCCGATTGCGCAGGTCATCAGCGGTGAGCAACATCTGCGCCACACCAATACCGTGCCCGGAAAAGGCTTGCTTGTAAGCATGCATAAGGGCCGGTTGACCAATGGCAGCAGCCGCCTGCTTTTCGTGCACGGAGAGCTTTCTCCCTACCCAGTTCAGATGCACACGACCCAGGGCAACGGCACCTGATGAAACCACTACCACTTCACGGCCCAATGCATGCAGGGCCGCAATTTCATCGGCAAAGCGCTGCACGCGCGCCATCTGCACGCCACCCGCTCCGCTGTCCATAGAATCGCTATCGGCTAACAGAGAGCTGCCGATTTTGACCACAATACGCTGTGCTCCTTTGATGTCGGAGCGCTGCCGGATCATTCCTCTATCACCTCTGCTTCGCGCATTTTCTTGACCTCGCCATACACTGCATGCAATAAATCCTTCACGCCTTCGCCGGTCACTGCCGACATCATGAAGGTACGCAATCCGCTGGCCTCGGCTTCCGCGAGCACCTTGTCCCGCTCTTCCTCATCCAGCGCATCGATCTTGTTCACCACCAGCAGGCGTTCCTTATCCCAAACCGTACCGCCATAACCTTTCAATTCTTCCTCAACCTCGGCAATCTGATCAGCGATGCCTGCGCCGCTCAGGCTAACTGCATCAACCAGATGCAGCAGTATCTTGGTGCGCTCGACATGGCGCAGAAAGCGCATGCCCAGACCCTTGCCTTCATGTGCTCCGCCAATCAGGCCGGGAATGTCGGCCACGACAAAGGCGTCCGAATCGTCGGTAAACACCTCGCCGAGAATCGGTTTGAGCGTGGTAAAGGGGTAATCGGCAACCTTCGGGCGGGCATTGGAAATACGCGCCAGAAACGTCGATTTTCCGGCATTGGGCAGGCCGACCAGACCTACATCCGCCATCACCTTCAGCTCCAGCGTGCGTCTGCCCTCTTCACCTGGCTCTCCGGGCTGGGCATAGCGTGGCGCCTGATTGGTGCTGGTCTTGAATCTGGCATTTCCCAATCCACCCTGGCCGCCGCGAGCCATAACATATCGCTCTCCTGCGACTTTAAGATCAGCCAGCAAATCGCCATTCTCATTGCGCACCATGGTGCCCACCGGAACCTCGACCTCGATATCCTCGCCATTGCGCCCATGCATGTCCGTGCCCTTGCCGGGCTGACCATTTTTGGCAATCAGGCGCTTTCTCAGGTACAGCTCCTGCAAGGTGTTCTTGCGTGTACTGGCCAGCAGAATTACATGCCCGCCGCGCCCCCCGTCACCACCGTTGGGGCCACCCTTGGGGATGTATTTTTCCCGCCGGAAGGCCACGCAACCGGCACCGCCGTTGCCGGCGCGCACTTCAATATTCACTTCATCAATAAATCGCATAATTGAACGCTAATCCTCTTTGCCGAAAAACAAAAAGGGCGCGATTGCTCGCGCCCTTCGAACATTGCAGGAAGATGGTATCAGGAAGCGATGCGCACGGTTGTGCGACCAGCCTTCTTGAAATACTCCACCTGACCGTCGACCAATGCGAACAGGGTAAAATCCTTACCACAGCCAACATTGTCGCCCGGGCGAATCTTGGTGCCGCGCTGGCGAACCAGAATATTGCCGGCAATAACAGCTTCGCCGCCGTATTTCTTCACGCCAAGGCGCTTGGCGTTGGAATCGCGTCCGTTGCGGGATGAACCGCCTGCTTTTTTATGTGCCATGCTTTACTCCTTACGCTTCGCTCTTGGCGGCTGCTTTTTTAGCTGCCGGCTTCTTGGCTGCCGGCTTGGACTCTGCAGTTGCTTCAGCAGCGGCAGGCTTTTCGGCTGCTGCAGCTTTGGCAGGCGCAGCCTTGGCTGCACCAATAGCGGTAATGCGTACAGCTGTATAAGCCTGACGATGGCCCATGGTACGCTGTGAATGTTTGCGGCGGCGCTTTTTGAAGATTTCAACCTTCTTGCCCAGGCCCTGCTCCAAAACCTCGGCGCTTACGCTTGCCTTGGCGGCATCGGCACCAGCCTTAACGGCCTCGCCTTCGCCCAACAGCAGAACCTTGTCGAAGGTAACCTTTTTGCCAGCTTCTTCAGCCAGCTTGGCCACGCGCAGGACATCGCCTTCCTGCACACGGTACTGCTTGCCGCCGGTTTGTATTACTGCATACATAATCTACTCCAATTCTGTTTGTCGATTCGCGGCTTTTAGTTCGCAGGCTTGTTGCCGTACTTGCGATAGAAGCGCTCAACGCGACCCTCGGTATCCATGATCTTCTGCTTACCCGTGTAGAACGGGTGACAGGCCGAACAAATTTCGACATGGATGTCGCCTGCGGTCGAGCGTGTCTCAAAGGTATTGCCACATGAGCAAACCACTTTTGAGGTTTTGTAATCCGGATGAATGCCAGCTTTCATTTGCTATATACTCCCGTTAAATCTGAAAGGGCGCGATTTATACTCAGAACCCACCCTCATTGCAAGCGTTCATTGGCGAACGGCCCATATCAACTTGCTTTAGACGTTTACAACATAGCCCAATTGGAGTGGCGCGCCCGGAGGGATTCGAACCCCCGGCACTCAGGTTCGAAGCCTGATACTCTATCCAGCTGAGCTACGGGCGCGTACTTGTGCCCTAGATAATGCCGCCGAGAGCTGCCTTGCAGATATTGATCACCGGCTGTGGGAAGATACCGATGGCAACAACAGCAACGGCGGTCACCGCAACGGTAGCCTGCATCAGGCGATTCTCCACGAAATTAAACTCCACCCGCTGATCATCGAAATAGATGTATTTGACGACGCGGATGTAATAGAACGCACCCACCACAGAGAACAGCAGCGCAATAATAGCCAGATACAGATGGCCCGACTCGATAGCGGCAATGAACACCACATACTTGGCCCAGAAGCCGCCAAGGAATGGAATACCCGCCAGTGAGAACAGATACAGACCCATGGCCAGCGCATAGCCGGGACGGACTTTTGAAAGGCCGGCGAAATCATCCAGCAATTCGCCCTGAATGCCCTCACGATTCATCAATACGATCACAGCAAAGGCACCCATGCTCATGAACAGATAGATAGTCATATAGACCAGCACACCGGCATAGCCATCTGCATTACCGGCAATCACACCCAGCATGATGAAACCGACATGCCCAATGGTCGAATAGGCCAGCATGCGCTTGATATTGCGCTGTGCAATTGCCGCCAGATTACCGACAGCCATACTCAGCACCGCAAGCCAGGAGAATATGGTGATGTATTCAACCTGCAGTGAAGGCAGGGCATCCACCAGCACGCGAATAAGGATGACAAGACCTGCCACCTTCGGAGCCACCGACATAAAGGCCGTGATCGGCGTTGGCGCACCTTCGTAGGCATCCGGGGTCCACATATGGAACGGAGCCAGAGAAATCTTGAAAGCCAGACCGGCAATGACAAACACCAGCCCCAGCAATACTGCGAAACGTGCCCCGCTGCCACTATGTGCAATACCTGAACCAACCGTGGCGAAATCAAAGCTGCCGGTCACGCCGTACAGGAAGCTGATGCCGTAAAGCAGGAATCCGGAAGCCAGGGAACCCAGAATGAAGTACTTCAAGCCCGCCTCGGAGGAGCGCAGCACATCGCGCTGGAAACCGACCAGTACGTAGGTGCATAGAGCCATCAATTCGAGACCGAGATACATGGTGACGAAGTTCGGGGCTGAAGCCATGATCATCATACCCAGCATGGCGAACAGCATCAGGGTATAGTATTCCCCGACACCGAATTCTTCCTTGATGTAATCCAGCGACAGGATAACTGCCAGCGCAGTACCGGCATAAATCAGCAACTTGGCATAGGAAGAGAAGGCATCGAGAACAAAGAAACCGTAAAAGGCACTAACTGACTCAGCCGAACCGACCATCAAGGTCAGGCCACCAGCGGCAACACAGGTCAGAATGGCGAGATAACCGCCCCAGACCTTTTTCTCCTTGGCCAGAAACAGATCCAGCATCAGGATGAACATTGCCATAGTGGCAACGAACATTTCCGGAATCAGCGGAACAACGTTGGGAAGCGGGAAATTCACAGGGGTCATCGCATCATCCTCAGTGGGTCACTGCATGCTGCAGCATTTCAGCCTGCGCCAGTAGGTCTGCAGCCGGCAGTTTTGAAGCTGTCGCCTGCACAATCAGGTTGGCCACGGATGTATGCATCACGTCCAGCACCGGCACCGGATAAATACCCAGCCAGATAACCAGCACAATCAGGGGCATGAAGAAACCCAACTCGCGCATATTCATGTCCGGCATGGCCTTGACCTCGTCCTTAACCAAGTCGCCGAAAATAACCCGCTTGTACATCCACAGGGTATAGCAGGCCGACAGCACCACGCTGGTTGCAGCCATCACGGCCACCCACTTGCTGGATATCACCATGCCATACAACTGATCCGCCGAGAACGTGCCCGCCAGCACCATGATTTCAGCCACAAAGGCGGAAGCACCAGGCAGTGCAACATTGGCCATGCAGAACAACATCATCACCGCAGCGAATATCGGCATCACGTTAACCACGCCGCCATACGCACCTATCTCACGGGTATGCATGCGGTCATAAAGCACGCCAACGCAAAGGAAGAGGGCGGCAGCCACAAAACCGTGGCTGATCATACCGTATATGGCACCCTCAACGGCCTGCTGCGTGAACATGAATGTTCCCAGTGTTACAAAGCCCATGTGCGCAATCGATGAATACGCAATCAGGCGTTTCATGTCCGTCTGCATCATCGCCACCAGCGAGATGTAGACCACGGCAATAAGGCTGAGCACGACAATAAACGGCACAAAATACTGCGAGGCATCCGGGCAAATGGGCAGCGAGAAGCGCAGGAAACCGTATGCACCCATCTTCAGCAGGATCCCGGCCAGAATCACCGAGCCCGCTGTCGGCGCCTCGGTATGCGCATCCGGCAACCATGTATGCACCGGCCACATCGGCACCTTCACGGCAAAGGCAACAAAGAAACCGATCCACACCCAGAACTGCCAGTCGAAATCGAACGGGTAAGCCATCAGGGCCTGAATGTCGAAGGTCTGGCCGGCCTTGAAATACATGGCCAGCACCGCCACCAGCATCAGCACCGAACCGGCCAGGGTATACAGGAAGAACTTGATGGTAGCGTAAACGCGGTTCTTGCCGCCCCAGATACCGATGATCAGATACATCGGAATCAGCATCGCCTCCCAGAAGAAGTAGAACAGGATGGCATCGAGCGAGGCAAACACGCCGATCAGCGTCGTCTCCAGAATCAGGAAAGCGATCATGTATTCCTTCACCCGCGTCTTGATGCAGTCCCACGCCGAAACGATACAGATCACCGTCAGCAGACTGGTCAGCAGGATGAATGGCATGGAAATGCCATCCACGCCGAGGCGGTAGTTCACATTGAACGCCTCAATCCAGGGATGAAACTCCTCGAACTGCATATGCGCCGTGCTGTTATCAAAAGACAGCCACAAGGGAATGGTGAGCAGGAAGGTGGCCACCGAGACCGCCAGTGCCGACCAGCGCACAGCCTTCTCATTACTGACAAACAGCCAGATCAGAATGGCTCCCAGCGTCGGCAGGAAAATGCTCCACGTCAGAATCGGGAAGCCCAGAACGTTATTCAGATCCATTGTGCGTTCCTCTCCCTATCCCTTCAGGACCAGATATGTCAGCGCACCAAACACGCCGATAACCATGGCAAATGCGTAGTGATAGACATAACCGGTCTGCGCATCGCGCATGCGGGTCATGCCGGCGAGCACACCACCCACCACGCCACCGTGAATGATGCCCTTGTCGATCATACCCAGATCACCCTTCTGCCACAGTATGTTGCCGAGGCACTGGGCCGGACGCATCAATATGCGCTCATACAACTCATCCCAGTACCACTTATTAAGCAAGAAGGTATAAACCGGCTTCGCAGCTGTAGCCAGCTTGCCCGGCATATCCGTTTCGCGGAAATACATGGCAAATGCCAGGCCGATGCCGCCGATAGCCAGCCAGAACGGTGCGCTGAACACGAAGTGATACCAGGCGTGATGCCCTTCCTCGGCAATGGCGAGCAGCGGGTTATGCACATCGAGGACAAACAGTGAGGTGCCGAAGTAACCGTTAACAATTTCCGGATTGGCTATATCCAAACCGAGAACACCCCACGCGCCGGAGGCAAATGCGCCGACAGCAAGAATCATCAACGGTATGGTAATCACCTTGGGGGATTCATGCAGATGCGAACGGGTCTTTTCCGGCACGCGATTCGAGTTGTGGAAGGTCAGGAAGAACATGCGGAATGTGTAGAAAGCAGTCATAAACACACCGCTCAGTACCGCAAAATAAGCAAAGTCTCCAATCCAGCCCAACTCGCGCACACCAACCGATTCGATTATCAGATCCTTCGACCAGAAGCCTGCGAACGGCGGCACGCCGGAAAGAGCCAATGCGGCAATCAGCATGGTGATATAGGTAATCGGCATATACTTGCGCAGCTGACCCATCTTGCGGATGTCCTGCTCGGCCATCACAGCATGAATCACCGAACCGGCAGCAAGGAAAAGCAGTGCCTTGAAGTAGGCATGGGTCATCAGATGGAAGATGCCAACCGAATAAGCGGACACACCGCAGGCAACAAACATATAACCGAGCTGCGAACAGGTGGAGTAGGCAATGACGCGCTTGATATCGTTCTGCACCAGACCGATGGTCGCGCACATCCAAGCTGTGACAGCGCCGACCAGAATCACAGCGGCCAGAGCAGTTTCGGAGTATTCGAACATTGGCGAGCAGCGCGCCACCATGAACACGCCGGCTGTCACCATGGTTGCGGCATGGATGAGGGCGGAAATCGGGGTCGGGCCTTCCATTGAATCCGGCAGCCAGACATGCAGCGGCACCTGACCGGATTTACCCATCGCACCGATGAACAGGGACAGGCAGATAAAGGTAATGGCACTCATCTCCCAACTGAACAGGTGCAGCGTATCTCCCTGGGCGACAAAGGCGGGAACAGCGGCAAAGACTTCGCGATAATCAAAGCTGCCGAAGTAATACCAGATAGCAAGAATGCCAACCAGAAAACCGAAATCGCCAACACGGTTGACGATAAACGCCTTCAGTGCAGCAAAGTTTGCGCTCTCACGATTGAACCAGAAACCGATCAGCAGGTAGGACACCAGTCCCACCGCTTCCCAGCCGAAGAACAGCGTGAAGAAGTTGTTTCCCATGACCAGCACCAGCATGGAGAAGGTAAAGCCCGAGATATAGGAGAAGAAGCGTGAATAACCCGGGTCGCCATGCATATAACCGATGGTGTAGATATGCACGCAGGCCGAAACGACCGTTACCGTAATCATCATGATCGCCGTTAACTGATCGATCATCATCCCGACGGGAACAACAAAGGTATCGGACAGCATCCAGGTCCAGAAGTTGCCGTAGAAACTGGCCCCGCCCAATACCTGCGTAAATACGTGTACGGAAAGCACGGCAGACAAAATCACACTGCCGGTGGTAATGGTATGCGACAGTTTTTCTTTCAGCGCCCAGCCGAACAGGCCGACTATCAGCGATGCAATCAGCGGCAGGGCCGGAATAGCCAGTAACTCGGTGGTGTTCAGCATGGTGTGCTCCACAAACGCCCCCTATCCCTGCAAGGTGTTGATATCATCAACATTGATCGAACGACGGTTGCGATAATAAGCCACGAGAATGGCCAGTCCGACAGCCACCTCGGAGGCGGCCACCGTCAAAACGAAGAAGACGAATATTTGCCCGCCCAGGTCCTGCAGGAAATGGGAGAAGGCAGCCAGATTGACATTAACCGCGAGCAGGATCAGCTCAATACACATCAGAATGACGATGACATTCTTGCGATTCAGGAACAAGCCGATAACGCCCACTGCAAACAGGCAGGCAGCGACGGCCAGATAGTAAGATAAAGGAACCATTACATTTTCACCTTATACATGCGGTCTTCCGGACGCACGTTCACCTGACGGGATATATTCTGATACTTGGCGTCCTTACGTGTGCGCAGGGTCAGCACGATAGCTCCAACCAGTGCCACAAGCAGAATAAGGGCCGCAATTTCAAAGCCCAGCAGGTACTTGGTATATAACATCTTGCCAATCTCGACGGTATTATTGACCTGTTGCGCGGCATGTCCCGGATCCGGAATCCCCTCTGGAGAGAAGACCCCGCTGCCGGCGGCAGCAATAATCTCGATAAACAGAACCAAGGCGATAATGCCACCCAGCGGCAGGTACTGCAGCATGCCCTCCCTGAGCTTGGCGAAATTCACCTCCAGCATCATCACCACAAACATGAACAGGACCATCACGGCACCGACATAGATAAGAATCAGGATAATGCCGATGAACTCTGCATCGAGCAGAAAGAACAGGCCTGCGGCATTGAAGAAGCAGAAAATCAGGAACATCACGGCATGAATCGTGTTGCGGGACAGCACCACACCAAGGGCCGACACGACAGCCAGTCCGGCAAACAAGTAGAAAAACCCGAGTTCCAGCATTTATCCTCCGCTCCCAGCCCTAACGATAACGCGCATCGGCCGCGATATTGGCGGCAATCTGCGATTCATAACGGTCACCCACATCAAGCAGCATTTCCTTGGTGTAGTAGAGCTCCGCACGCGTTTCCGAGGCATATTCAAATATCTGTGTCTCGACTATCGCATCCACCGGACAAGCTTCCTGACACAGGCCGCAAAAGATGCACTTGGTCAAATCAATATCATAACGCGTCGTACGGCGCGTCTTGTCGGCGCGCTCCTCGGACTCGATAATAATGGCTAGCGCCGGGCACACCACTTCACACAGTTTGCAGGCAATACAACGCTCTTCACCGTTTTCGTAACGGCGCAGGGCATGCAGGCCGCGGAAGCGGGGAGACAGCGGGGTGCGCTCTTCCGGGTACTCAACGGTAATCTTCTTCTTGAACAGATATTTACCGGTCAGCATCAGACCCACGAACAGCTCAGTGAGCAGCCAGGTCTTAATGGCGCGCTTGAGCAGACTCATAATCCAACCCCCGGACGCCAGTAGTTAATGATGTCGGATACGCCCGGCGTAAAGATGGCCAGACCGATTACGGCCAGCCAGATCAGGGTAAGCGGCAGGAAGACCTTCCAGCCCAAGCGCATCAACTGATCATAGCGGTAGCGCGGGAATGTGGCGCGGAACCAGATGAAGACAAAAATAAGGAACGTTGTTTTGCCCAGTAGCCATACAGTGCCGGGGATAAAATCAAGCACTGGCAGCGGCGCATACCAGCCACCGAGGAACAGGATTGAGGTCATCAGACTGATGAGAATCATTGCGCCATACTCGGCCAGCGAGAAGGTGGCAAACCACATGCCGGAATACTCCGTGAAGTAGCCGGAAACCAGCTCTTCCGTCTCGATCAGATCGAATGGTGTACGCCCCACTTCCGCGCATCCGGAGATGAAATACACCATGAACATCGGGAACAGCGGAATCAGGTACCAATGCCAGAAACCACCGGCCTGGGCATGGATGATGGCGTTCAGATTCATGCTGCCGGACATCATCAGTACGCAGACGATGGCAAAGCCCATGGCTATTTCGTAAGACACCATCTGACTGGTGGCACGCATCGCGCCGAGGAATGTGTACTTGGAGTTCGAGGCCCAGCCGGCCATCAGGAAGCCGTACACGCTCAAGCTGGAAATCGCCATCACGTAGAGCACGCCGACATTCAGATCGGCAATAGCCATCACATGCGCAGTTTCCCACACGCCGAACAGCGTGGTTTCACCGAACGGAACGACGGCATAGGCAATCAGCGCCGGAATCAAAGCCAGTAGCGGAGCTGCCACGAATAGTGCCTTGTTGGCCGTGGTCGGAATAATCGTTTCCTTCATGACCAGCTTCAAACCATCGGCAATCGGCTGCAGGAGGCCGGCCCAGCCTACGCGGTTGCAACCCTTGCGCACCTGAATCCAGCCGATGACGCGACGCTCTGCGTAGGTGGTATATGCCACACCGAGCGCCACAGGCACGGCAATAGCCAGAATTTCCAGCGCCCAGATGCCGGCGGTAATACCTGTATCAAGCCAAGTCATGCCGTACCTCCGCGCAGGGAAACTCTGACCGAATTGGACAGATCGCCAGCCACGCCACGTTTGGCAACAAACAACACGCCCGGCGATACATCGTCGCGCGTGGCAACTGCAAATGTCTGCTCGCCAAGATCGGAAACCACCGTCAACTCACCCGGCTCAAGCCCCAACTCCCTCAGCGTATCCGGATGCACGATCACATCATCCAGCGCATGCAGCACACCAGCATGCGACAGCAGCGCACTGGCCCGGGCCCACACACCCTCGCGATACATCGAATAACGGCCGACCACATCCAACTCACCAGCGGCCACTTTAACCTTGGCCGGCAAATAGACAGCCTTGGCATTGCGCGCCGTCGGCATCAGGAAGGAATCGACTTTGTTGGCTTTCCAGGCCTTGCCAAGCCCCGGCAGAAAACGCACAACCTGCTGCCGCAACTCATCCAGATTAACCACCGGAACCTCATGGCCCAGGGCCTGCACCAGACGCATCATCACCTTCCACAACGGGCGTTCCTGCCCGATGGAGGAAATGGGGTTACTTGCTACGCGCACGCGGCCTTCCATATTAAGGAAGGCACCCTCGATTTCGGAATAGGCGGCAGCCGGCAACTTCACCTGCGCCCCGCCACTTACTTCACCGGAAACCGCACCCACCTGAACCAGTGGAACGCTGTTCAACGCCTTGCGCGCCTGTGCCGGGAATAGCCCGTCACCAACAGGATCGCTGCCAACCAGCAGAATGGCATCCAGCTCGCCTTTCTCTGCAGCCTCAAAGATATCGCCAGCGCTGCAACGCACATCGCCGAACACTGCGGAAAGAACCTGCGCGTTCATACCTTCAGGAACCAGATTGCGGCCATCTTCCTCAGCCTCGGCATGACCACAACCGCGCATCAGCAGATCCAGACCATGAATCAACGCCGCCGCATCGGGATGGCAACGAATCTCTTCGCCAACAATCAGCGAGCACGACTCGGACATCAGCGCATCAGCAAGCAGCTTGCCCGCTTCATGGCGTCCTTCAACAGCAGCCATCCATTCCTTCATGCCAGCTGCACTCTTACCCAAATCAGTCACCTGCTGCATAGCACGGGCAATCACTTCCGCCCAGTCGCGCGGCCTGATCAATGCTTCCTTGCTGATGGCCGCATTGGTGCGGTAGTTCATGCTGCCGATACGCGTGACAGGCTTGTCTTTATTAAGCCGCTTGCGCAGGCGCTGCATCATCAGCGGCAAACGCTGGCGCAGGTCGCAACCCAGGATCACCACTTCATCGGCATCCTCGATCTGCTGCGTTGTCTCGACAAAACCCTCTTCAAAGGCAAACGGGCGCATATCGCGGCGATGCAGGTCGAAGGCAACCTTGGCGTCCGGGAAGGCCAGGTCGCGCAACAGGCGAATGGCGGTGAAGCCTTCCACACTCCAGAACGGGGAAATAATCATTCCGATGCGCTTACCTTTCAGCTGCTCCACGGCACGCTGCACAGCGGTATCCCAGCTGGACTCGCGCATCTCATCCTTGTCGCGCACACGCGGCGCCAGAATACGATTCTCCGAACGGAATGCGTCGTATACATAGCGGCCACGGTCACACAACCATGGCTCGGGACTGCCAGCAACAGGCTGAATGCGAATCACTTCATTACCACGCGATTCAATCTCAATATCGCAACCATTCGGGCACTGCGTGCAGGTCGACTTATGACGCGTCAGTTCCCATGGGCGCGACACATCGTGCGATGGGCCATCAAGCAGGGCGCCAACCGGACAGACATCCGGCAGATTGCCCGACAATTCGGAACTCAGGCATTCATCCACAATGCCGGCAATGCTCATATGATCGCCACGGTTGAGCACACCGATATCGCCGGTGCCGGCAATCTCATCGGCAAAACGCACACAGCGCGTGCAATGGATGCAGCGGGTCATGGATGTGGTGACAAACGGCCCCAGCTCATAATCATTCACAACACGTTTCTTGTCGGTATAACGACCCTTGGAGGTACCATACTCGACGGCATAATCCTGCAGCTTGCATTCACCACCCTGATCGCACACCGGACAATCCAGCGGATGGTTGATGAGCAGGTATTCCATGGTCATCTTGTGATCTTTCTCCAGGCTTTCGCTCTGGGTGCGGACTTTCATACCTTCGGACACAGGCGTGGAGCAGGAAGCAGCAGGCTTCGGCCAGCCCTCCACCTCTACCAGACACATGCGGCAGTTCGCAGCCACCGATAACTCAGGGTGATAACAGAAGTAAGGCACATTCACTTCTTGCGCCTGACAGGCCTCCAGAATACTGGTTCCAGGCGAGACGGTTACTTCCACATCGTTGATATACAAGGTCGTCATGCTGCTTTCCCCACAATTCCGGCCTTCACAGCTTCAGGGAAGTGCCTGATGATCGAAAGCACGGGAGCTGCCGCACCCTCGGCCAGCGCGCAGATAGTCCGCCCGGCCATATACTGAGCTGCATCCTGCAACACCTCCATATCACCTTCTTGACCCTGACCGGCCTCGATACGTGTCAACACACGTTCCAGCCAACCCGCGCCCTCACGGCATGGCGTGCACTGACCGCAGGATTCATGTGCATAGAAATGCGACAGGCGGCGGGTAAGGGCCAACAGATCAGCCGTTTCATCCATCACGATAATGGCGCCGGAACCGATAAAGGAACCAGCCTTGACCATATCATCATAGGTCAGCGGCGTGTCATAGTGCTCGGCAGTCAGCCATGGAGTTGAAGAACCGCCGGGAATAATCACCTTGGGAACGGTGCCATGCTGCAAGCCGCCGCAATACTCCTCGATCAGGGTTTTCAGAGACGTGCCCATGGGCACCTCGTAATTACCCGGTTTGTTCACATGCCCTGACACGGAAAAAATCTTCATGCCGGTACTGTTCGGCTTGCCGATGGCTGCATGCCAGGCACCGCCGAATTTGAGAATGGCGGGGATGGTGGCCAGCGTCTCAACGTTGTTTACCACAGTCGGACAACCGTAGTAGCCCTCGACTGCCGGGAACGGCGGCTTGAAGCGCGGCCGCCCTGGCTTGCCCTCCAGCGACTCAATCAGCGCTGTTTCCTCACCGCAGATATAGGCGCCGGCGCCGCGATGCACGGTCAGATTCATGGAAAAATCACTGCCCAGAATATGCTCACCAAGCAGATTGGCGGCATAGGCCTCGTCAATCGCCGCGTTCAGCACATTCGCCTCATGCAGAAACTCACCACGAATATAGATATAGGCATCGTGCACGCCGAGCGCGAAACCGGCCATAATCATGCCCTCAATCAGCAGATGCGGATCGAAGCGCATGATGTCTCTATCCTTGAAAGTCCCCGGCTCACCCTCATCAGCATTGCACAGCAGATATATCGGCTTGCCGGTATTGCGCGGCACAAACGACCACTTAAGCCCGGTTGGAAAGCCTGCGCCACCACGCCCGCGAAGACCGGACGTCTTCACTTCCGCGATAATCTTCTCGGAGGTGAACTCCTTAAGCACCGTCGGCAGAAATTCGTAGGCACCATTGGCCTTTGCAACAGCCAGCTTGTTCTGGCCCTTGATTTCAACACGGTCAAAGCAAATAGCCTTTACCTTTTTCGGATCGGCGGAAATCGTCATGCTGCACCCCCTTCCGATCGGGCTTTTTCGATAAACGCATCAATATGCGCAACATCAACCTTTTCATGATAGAGATTGTTGATCTGCACCACCGGCGCGCCGGCACAAGCGCCTGCACATTCCACTTCGGTTACGGTAAACAGACCATCAGGCGTGGTTTCGCCAGGCTTGATACCCAACTTGCCGCACATGTGCGCAACCAGTTCGTTGGCACCATTGAGCATGCAGCCGGCATTGGTACACACCTCCACCAGGTAGGTACCACAGGGCTGCTCGCGGAACATGGTATAAAAGGTCACCACTTCACGCACAGCCATCAGACGAAGAGCGAGCGTATCGGCCACCATCTGCTGCACTTCCATGGACAGGTAACCGAAATCCTCCTGTGCCATATGCAGCACTGGAAGAAGCACAGCCTGCGGAGCCGGATAGCGCTCGATCAGCGCCTTGATTTCCGCCATGCGGGCCTCGGAAAACACGGGATTCGCTGCCGAACTCATCGGTCCACCTCTCCAAACACAATATCCTGCGTACCAAGGATAGCGACAATGTCAGCAATCATATGGCCGCGCGTCATGTAATCCAGAGACTGAACATGCGCAAAACCGGGGGCACGCACCTTCATGCGATACGGCTTGTTGGAACCATCGGCAACCAGATAAACAGCGAACTCACCCTTGGGATGTTCAACCGCCGCATACACCTCACCGGCCGGCACATGATAACCCTCGGAAAAATACTTGAAGTGATGGATCAGGGCTTCCATATCATCTTTCATGGCATCGCGCGGCGGACTGGTCAGCTTGTAATCATCCACCTTGATCGGCCCCGGATTGTTCGCCAACCAGATAATGCATTGCTTGATGATCTCATTCGACTGACGCATCTCCTCAACGCGCACAAGGTAACGATCATAGCAGTCGCCGGTCACACCGACAGGGATGTCGAAATCCATCTTGTCATAGACATCATAGGGCTGGGTCTTGCGCAGATCCCAGGCAACGCCGGAACCGCGAATCATCGGGCCGGTAAAGCCCCAGGCCAAAGCGGCCTCCTTGTCGACAATGCCGATGTCCACATTGCGCTGTTTCCAGATGCGGTTTTCCTTGAGCAGGGTGTCGTACTCATCGACATAGCCCGGAAAGCTTTCGGTGAATTTGGTAATCTTTTCCAGCAACCCATCCGGCAAATCCAGCGACACACCGCCCGGACGGAAGTAAGCGGCATGCATGCGCGCACCAGACACCTCTTCGTAGAAATCGAAGATATCCTCGCGCTCGCGGAAGCAATACAGGAACACGGTCATTGCGCCGATATCCAGCGCCACTGCACCCAGCCACATGGTGTGATTAAGAATACGCGTCAGCTCGGCGAACATAACGCGAATATACTGCGCACGTTCCGGCGGGGTGATACCCAGCAACTTCTCCACAGCCAGCGCATAGGCATGCTCATTGGCCATCATGGAGACATAATCAAAGCGGTCGAAGTAGGGAACGTTCTGCAGATAGGTTTTATACTCAAAAAGCTTTTCGGTACCGCGATGCAACAGTCCGATATGCGGATCGGCGCGCTGGACAACCTCACCATCCAACTCAAGCACCAGGCGCAACACGCCGTGTGCAGCCGGATGCTGGGGCCCGAAATTGAGGGTGTAGTTCTTAATCTCAGCCACGATCCACCCCCGGGAAGGTCTTGGGAATCAACACGCGATTTTCCAATTTGTTCGGCTTATACACACAGCGCCACTGGGCATCGTCGAAGAACATCTCCACCCGCCCGGTCACCGGGAAATCCTTGCGCAACGGATGACCTTCAAAACCGTAATCGGTCAACAGACGTCGTAAATCAGGATGGTTCACAAACAGGACGCCGTACATATCAAAGCACTCGCGCTCGAACCAGTTGGCCGTCGGCCACACCTCGGTCACAGAACCCACCAGATCACGCTCGTTGACCGGCACCTTCAGGCGAATGCGCCGATTGTGCTCAACACTCAGCAGATGATAGACCACCTGAAAACGAGGAGCCTTCGGATCGTGTCCCGGATACTCACTCAGATCCACGCCGCATAGATCCACCAACTGCTCATAGCCCTGCTGCTTGAGAAAGTGACAAGCCTCGACAATCGACTTGTAGGCCAACGTCACCGTGGGCATATCAATACCCTGCACGGCCGCCAACACCTGCCCGCCAAACTGCTTTTTCAGCGCCTCGACGTCTGCAGATACAACCTGTTCTTTTGCCGCTTTCTTACCCATCAACCCCTACCGCGCAATCGTATTGGTTCGTTTGATTTTTTCCTGCAACTGAATGATGCCATACAGCAATGCCTCCGCAGTCGGCGGGCATCCCGGCACATAAATATCCACCGGCACAATGCGATCGCAGCCGCGCGTGACAGAATAGGAATAATGATAATAGCCGCCACCGTTGGCGCAGGAACCCATCGAGATAACCCAGCGCGGCTCGGACATCTGGTCGTACACCTTGCGTAGCGCCGGCGCCATCTTGTTGCACAGCGTACCGGCGACAACCATCACATCGGACTGGCGCGGACTCGGCCGAAACACCACACCGAAACGATCCAGATCATAACGCGAAGCGCCCGCATGCATCATCTCCACAGCACAGCAGGCCAGACCGAAGGTCATCGGCCACAGTGAGCCAGTGCGCGCCCAGTTGATGACCTTATCAGCCGTGGTGGTGACGTAACCCTTGCTGAGAATACCTTCTATTCCCATTGCAGCGCCCCCTTCTTCCAGGCATAGACGTAACCAACAACCAGAATGAACAGGAAGAGCAGCATTTCAATCAGGCCGAACAGACCGATGGAGTCCAACACAACGGCCCACGGGAACATGAACGCCGTTTCAATATCGAAGATAACAAAAAGAATGGCCACTAGATAAAAGCGCACATCGAACTGCATGCGCGCGTCTTCAAAAGCCTCAAAACCGCACTCATAGGCGGAAAGCTTCTCGGCATCGGGTTTCTGGGCTGCAACAAGCACGGTGAGCACAAGCGGGGCGGCACCCATAGCAAAGGCAATCACGATAAATATAAATATCGGTGCATATTGCGTGGCCAGATATTCTGCGCCCATGACCCCTCCGGTAAAACGACATTTCCCTCAGAAACGGCGATGTGGGAAGACACCCATTTCAGCCGTTGCGTAACTATCAACACAGAACGTCTACTGTCAAGCCTGCGAAACCCACATAAATTGGCAGGTGAAGCACCCCTCAAATGAACATCATCCCCACTTCCATGAGGGCAAGCACAGGCATGGACACGCCCTTTAGAGCAGCTAACATCAGCTCCCGAATCGTGCTGTTCTTGTCGTAAACCAATTCAAATTGCGCAGGGGATATTATGGAAAACACCGTTCTGGCCAGCCTTGAATTTTATTTCAAAGGCAACAGGTATGAGCCAACAGCCGTCATCGATCTTGATGTCTGCCTGCGACATGAAGAACCCATACAACACATCTACCATACCCTCGCGTCCGAGAACGGCATTGGCCTCTACAGCTATGAATTGGATGTCATGATCATGGAACCCATTATCTTTTCCGAACCAAGGGGCCTTGCCGCTGGGTTTCTTGAAGATGGCGCCCTGGATATAGACGGCCTGCAAAAGGCCTGGCAGGAGGAGGCAATTCACCGCATCCTGCAACCCATTGCACACAGGCATCTGGGCATCGAAAACCTCGATGAACACCCTGCACTAAAGGCAGCGCTCATCGAGGCCTTTCAAGCCAGCTAGGCCCCCTCGGAATCCCGGTGTAGCACCGCCAGACAATCGAGTGCTGCCAGCTTGTAACATTCGGCCAGGGTCGGATAGTTGAACACATTACGCACCAGATCAGTCACCGTACCACCCAGATTCATCACCAACTGCCCGATATGAATCAACTCACTGGCCGATTCGCCGACGATATGCACACCGAGAATTTTGCGTGTAGCGCGCTCCACATTGAGCTTCAGCAGACCGGTCTCCTCACCAATAATCTGGCCGCGGGCACTGTCGCTGAACCGCCCGCGCCCGACCACATAATCGACACCCTCCGCACGCAATTCCTTCTCGGTTTTGCCGACGTATGAAATCTCGGGAATGGTATAGATGGCCATGGGCATATTATCCGCCATTTTCGGCGCCTTCTCGCCAAAGGCATGCATGACTGCAATGCGTCCCTGCTCCATACCTGTCGCAGCCAGGGCCGGGCGGCCGATAAGATCGCCGACAGCATAGATGTGCGGCACACTACTCTGAAAAAACTCATTCACCCCGATCCAGCCGCCATCCACCTGCACGCCGGCCTGATCCAGCTTCAGATAGCTGCTGTTCGGTTCCCTGCCCTGGGCATAGAGCAGGGCATCGGAGATAATTTCCTCACCGCATTCGAGCCGCGTATGCACCCGTTCATCCTCCCGGCGAATGGCCACCACACGATTATTCAAATGAAATTTCACACCCAGCGAGAGCATCGCATCGGTTAACGCCGACACCACGTCCTCACTCAGATAGGAAAGCACCTGACTGTGGCTATCCACCACGCTCACTTCCACGCCGAGCGAGGCGAATATGCAGGTGAATTCGCAGGCAATCACACCTCCACCGACTACGGTCATGGAACCAGGCAAATGGCGGAGCCTTAGAATAGAGGTTGAATCCAGCACCGAAGCCTTGTCGAAGGGAACATCCGAAGGGCGCCGCGGACGGGAGCCTGTTGCCAGCACAATGACCTGGGCATGCAGCTGGCGCACCTCGCCGTTGGGCGTGAGCACGTCCAGCGCATTCGGACCGGCGAAACTCGCCTCGCCCGGAATCAGGGCCACGCCGCTGCGCATCAGGCGATTGAGAATCACCGACTCCTGCTGGGCGATGACCATTTCCTTCTGCCGAATGGCTTCGGCGAGAAGACCATGCGGACGCAACACCCCGCCGCCGAATGCGCCGCGCATTCCCCTGCGCCCGGCACGAGAGGCCAGATAGGCGACTTCGCGCAGCGCCTTACTGGGTATGGTTCCCGTTTGCAGGCCCGCCCCGCCAATCCTCGGCTTGCGTTCAATGATGCCAACCCTTTTACCCATGCGCGCCGCATGCAGCGCAGCATGCTGGCCTGCCGGACCGGAGCCGACGATGAGAAGATCGAAATCATTATTGGACATGGTGCACCTCGAATGCTGGATGGCTAAAAGCCCTTGGTAAGCAGCTCACGACTTAGTCTAGGAGACGCAGAGTCGAGCACAATCATGGATTTACCACCCTGCCTGCAATAGAGCAAAAACCGGTATCGTGCTTTATTCTACCGTTTCGACTATACTGCGCCCCGCAAGGCGCCGGACTTAAAAAATGAGCGACCCTGACTTTCTACGATATTCTCACATCAGGGCCGAACCCTGAACGCAGGTGAACCCCGATGAACAATCCCACTTTATTCTCCGAACTCGGCCTAGACGAGCAGATGCTGCTTGCCGTGCAGGCACTTGGCTATGAACAGCCGACCCCGATTCAGGCGCAGACAATTCCCTTACTACTAAAAGGGCGCGACGTGCTTGGACAGGCGCAGACAGGCACCGGCAAAACCGCCGCATTCGCCCTGCCGCTAATCTCCCGCCTCGATATGGACGCGAAGTTGCCGCAGATACTGGTGCTGGCACCGACGCGCGAGCTGGCCATTCAGGTCGCCGAGGCATTCCAGCAATACGGCCATCACATTCCCGGCTTCCATGTGCTACCGGTATACGGCGGTCAGAGCTACGAAATTCAGCTCAGGCAACTCAAGCGCAATCCGCAGGTAATCGTCGGCACACCGGGCCGGGTCATGGATCACATCCGTCGCGGCACGCTCAAGCTCGAATCCCTGCAGGCGCTGGTGCTTGATGAGGCCGATGAAATGCTGCGCATGGGCTTTATCGACGATGTGGACTGGATCCTTGAGCACACCCCGAAGGGCCGTCAGACCGCGCTGTTTTCAGCCACCATGCCGAGCGCTATTCGACGCATCGCCGATGCACATCTAAACAATCCCGAACATGTAACCATTGCCGAGAAAACCACGACTGCGTCTACCATCCGCCAGCGTTACTGGATGGTCAGCGGCAAGAACAAGATGGATGCACTAACCCGTATTCTGGAATTTGAGCCCTTTGATGGCGTACTGATTTTCGTGCGCACCAAGACGGCCACCGTAGAGGTTGCCGAACGACTGGAGGCGCGCGGCTATGGCGCCACTGCCCTGAATGGCGACATTCAGCAAAGCCAGCGCGAGAAGATTGTCGGCCAGCTGAAAAAGGGAAAGCTGGATATTGTGGTTGCCACCGATGTCGCAGCGCGTGGACTTGATGTGGAGCGCATTTCGCATGTCATCAACTACGATATCCCACACGATACCGAATCTTATGTGCACCGCATCGGGCGTACCGGCCGTGCCGGTCGTAAGGGCGATGCAATTCTGTTTGTCGCACCACGCGAGCAGCGCATGCTCTCCTCCATCGAACGGGCCACACGTCAGAAGGTTGAGCAACTGGTCATGCCGACCACCGAGCAGATCAATGACCGTCGCATCGCCGACTTCAAGCAGCGCATCACCGACACACTGTCCTCGGGCGGGCTAGAAACCTTTGCCAACATCATCGAGCAGTACGAACAGGACCACAACGTACCGGGTCAGGAAATCGCCGCCGCTCTGGCCAAGATGCTGCAGGGAGATGCCCCCCTGCTGCTCTCTGCCAACGATCGCAGTGTCGAAGAACGCAGCCGGCATGATCGCCCTGCCCGTCAGGAAATCCCTGAAGACAGGCGTCCGAGCATCAAGCGCATGCAGCGTGAGTCAGGCGTGGATGCCGGTGGCGAACGCCCCGCACGTGTTGAAAGGTCAGAACGTAGTGAGCGTCCGGTACGCAGCGAACGCCCCCGTGATGTCGAACCCGGCAAGGAGCGTTTCCGCATCGAAGTCGGCTCGGCCCACGGCGTGCAGGCATCGCACATTGTTGGCGCCATCGCCAATGAGGCCGGACTGTCAGGTGAGTATATCGGCCGGGTAGACATCCATGAGGATTACTCCACCGTGGACCTGCCTGAAGGCATGCCCAAGCACATCTTCAGCGATCTGCAAAAAACCCGCGTCCTGGGACATCCGATGGATATCTCCAAGCTTGGCGGCGGCAGCTCGCAAAAAGCAGGCCCACGAAAATCCTTTGAGCGCAAACCATCCTCCCATAAAGGCGGAAGGGGAAAGCCGGATGCTCGCGGTGCCAAGCGCCCGATGCACGGCGGCCCCAAACGCAAACCCCGCGACAAGTAGAAATCAGGCAACAGCTCGCCTGAATCCCAGCAGCATTCCCATCATGCCCGCCTACGCGGGCATGATGGTTAGAAAAAGACCTCCTTCTTATAGTCTTTTTTCTATCGCTTCACCTGCTACCCTTTGACTCATGAATCAAACTACTTACCAGATCAACGTGCGGGTACGCCCGGAATTCGCTGAGGAACACTCCGATGCGGATGAGGGCCGCTTCGTGTTCATCTACCATGTCACCATCCATAACGAGGGGAACATTGCTGCGCAACTGCTGCGCCGCCACTGGGTCATCACTGATGCCGATGGCCGGGTGCAGGAGGTCGAGGGCGAGGGGGTGATCGGCGAACAACCCGATATCCAGCCAGGCGATGAACACAGCTATCAAAGCTTCTGCATACTGGATACGCCCATCGGCTGCATGCAGGGCAGCTATCAGATGCGCGCAGCCGACGGCACCGAATTCGAAACACAGATTGCCCCTTTCACGCTGGCCGTACCGGGCAGCCTCAATTAATCATGTCCGCCCTGCCGATTTTATTTTCCTTCCGGCGCTGCCCCTACGCCATGCGCGCCCGCATGGCGCTCATCATCGGCGAAGTGCAGTGCGAACTGCGCGAGGTTGATTTAGGCGACAAGCCTGCACAGATGCTCGAAGTATCCCCCAAGGGCACTGTGCCGGTGCTTCTTTTTGCCGATGGCTCGGTACTGGAGGAAAGCCTCGACATCATGCTGTGGGCGTTGAGTCAGTCCGATGTGACTGCATGGCTGAAACCTGTGGACGCTCACCTGGACGACATGCTGGATCTGATCGAACAAAACGATAGCGAATTCAAACAGCATCTGGATCGCTATAAATACCCGGATCGCTACGCGACTGAAAAAGCCGACCCGCTATACCATCGCACTGAAGCATGCGCCTTCCTATGTAAGCTTGAGACCCTGCTGAATGACAACGATTTCCTGTTCGGTCCACATGCCTCGCTGGCCGACATCGCCATCTTTCCCTTCGTCCGCCAGTTTGCCGCTACCGATCCCGACTGGTTCGCCCACCTCGAACACCCCCGCCTGCAAGCCTGGCTCACCGGCTGGACTGAAAGCGACTTGTTCTCAGACGCCATGCACCGTTATCCCATCTGGCAACCCGACAATCCTCCAGCCTTCCTGCTGCCCGGCTGACACCTAAATCGCGTTTACTATGTCACGACCGAACGAATTTAAGCTGGCTATTTAAAACAGCGCTGCTCCACCATGAAGTAGCCATGAGTGGAGGGAAGCTCCGAATAGGTGATCTGGATAGTGTCGGTTGAGCTGAAAGTCTGGCTGGTGCCGAAGATGGCATTCTCCTGGTTCGTTACTTCCGAACCCTGCGGGTATTCAACGCGCATGGCGCTTTCCGATTGCCAGTGAATGATGGCATCGTAGCCGTGACGGAATGAAAAACTCTGCATGCCGGCATCGAAGGACTTGTCTGCCGGGCGGATATTGAGCTTCATTTCCTGATCGCCCGGACCGCTGCCTGTAGAGACACGATAGAACGTCGCCACCTTCGCGCCTGAAGGCGATGCGCATTCAAACATCACATCCGTTTTTTCATTCGAGCTACAGCCAGCGAACACCAGCAGCATGGCAAGCATGAGAAGAAGCCCGCTGTACTTTACGTTTGGGCGTGAATACGCATTCATTTTTCCTGCCTCTGCCAAAATCATTCTCCCTTGCCATGAATATGTTCAACGGAGGACAGACTAACATTTATTGCCTAGTCTGTGCTGCCAAGAAAGCTTGTTCCTGAGCTGAGCATGGAGGGATCTCACATGAGCCAGATACGCAGCAATTCCGAAGCAGAAATTCACCCCATCCTGGCCAACCGCTGGAGTCCGCGCGCCTTTGCAGCCGACAAACCTGTGGGCCGCGAAACACTGCTGGCCTGCATGGAAGCGGCGCGCTGGGCGCCGTCCTGTTTCGGCGATGAGCCGTGGCGCTTCATCGTCTGCGACAAAGCAAGCGATGCAGCCAGCTGGGAAAAGCTGCTGGCTATCCTTGCTCCGAAGAATCAGGAATGGGCCAAAAATACCCCGGTCCTGCTGCTGGTCTGCGCCTCTACCCAGTTTCGCAGCGGCAAGCCCAATCGCTGGGGTGAATACGACAGCGGTCAGGCGGCGATTTCCTTCTGCCTGCAAGCCGAGGCCCTCGGCCTGGCCAGTCACCAGATGGGCGGCTTCGATAGCGATGCCGCGCGCAAGACATTCGCCATACCCAACGATGCCACCCCGATGGCCGTCATCGCCCTCGGCTATCAGGCCGCCGCCGCCAAGCTCGACGAAGGCTTCCAGAGCATTGAACTCGCCGAACGCAAACGCCAACCGATAGGCTCCTGTTTCTTCGCCGGCACATGGAAAAAGCCCATCGCCTGACTTCTAGCCCCCTGTATTCATCTGCACATGCAGTGCCACAGGGTATAAAGAACAGGTAATACAGGTAATATCGCCCCCATGTGGATGGAAGCACCGATTGATCTCTCCACCCTGCCGCGCGAGCCGGGGGTGTATCGCATGCTCGATGCCGGACGCAAGGTGTTGTATGTCGGCAAGGCACGCAATCTGAGGAAACGGGTATCCAGCTACTTTCAGCGCCTGCCTGAGTCCCCTCGAACCCAGGCCATGGTCAGGCAGATTCGCGACCTCAATTTCACGGTTACGCCAAGCGAGGCCGATGCGCTGGTACTGGAGCACAACCTCATCAAGCAGCTCAAGCCGCGCTACAACGTGCTGCTCAAGGATTCCAAAACCTACCCCTACATCCTGCTCACCGATGAAGCCTTTCCGCGCCTGATGCTGCATCGCGGCAGCCGCAAAAAAATGGGCGAATACTTCGGCCCCTTCCCCGATGCAGGTGCCGTGCATGTCAGCCTGCACCAGATGCAGACCCTGTTCCGCATCCGGGACTGCGAGGACTCGGTGTTCAACAACCGCTCACGGCCCTGCATGCAGTACCAGATCGGCCGCTGTTCCGCACCCTGCTGCGATGTGGTGTCGGAGAATACCTACCGTCAACAGGTGGACGAGGCACGCGGCTTCCTCAAGGGCAGCGACGACAGCCTGCTGAAAAACTGGCAGGCGGAGATGCAAGAGGCATCGGAAGCTCTGGATTTCGAACTTGCTGCGGATTTGCGGGATAAAATCCGCGCGCTGCGCAGTATCCTGGCCGGCAGCGAATCAGGAGATTTACCGGGCAATGCCGATGCGCTGGCCATAGCGCGCCATCCGGGCGGCGTGGCCGTGAGCATCGGTGTGCGCCGCGCCGGGCGCGATCTCGGCACCCATACCCTGCGCGTGGATCAGGCCTCTGATGCCGATGCGCTGGAAATATTGCAGTCGCTGTGTATCGAACGCTACCGCAGTGATGCGCCGCCTTCCGAATTGCTGGTAGAGGCAAAGTCGACTGACACCGCCGAATTGCAGCGCCTGCTCAAGCTGCTGCACCCGGCAGGAAAATGTGAGGTGCGGGCACCGCAACGCGGCTCGCGCCACGACTGGCTCAAGCGGGTGGCACACGCAGGGAAACAGTCGCTGGCCAGCCGTGCGGCCAGCAGTCAGGAACCTGTTTTCGAGGCACTGGCAGGCCTGCTCTCACTTGATTCGATACCGCAAACCCTTGCCGCCGTGGACAACGCGCACCTGGGTGGCAAGCAGATGGTCGCCGCCATTGTTTATGCCGGCTGGAACGGACCGGACAAGGATCACTACCGCCGCTACAAGCTCGACGATGTGAACCCCGGTGACGACTACGCCGCCATGCAGGCCGTACTGACCCGTTTCTTCCGCGCCATCCGCGAGGAGGCTCTGCCCGAGCCCGATCTCATGCTGATCGACGGCGGCAAGGGACAACTGGCCATCGCCATGCAGGCGGCAGCCGATGCCGGCTTCTCGACAATGAGGCTGCTGGGCGTAGCCAAGGGCGTAAGCCGCAAGGTGGGAGAGGAAACCCTGTGGCCTTCATGGGGCGGCAATGGCGAAAGCGACATCGGTAAACCGCTCAAACCGGGCAAACACTCACCGGCCATGCTGCTTATCGCCCGGGTGCGCGACGAGGCGCACCGCTTCGCAGGCTCGTATATGCGCAAACGCAAGCAGGCCAATATGTTTGCCTCAGCGCTGGATACCATTTCCGGCATAGGACCGGCCCGACGATTGGCCCTGCTGAAACATTTCGGCGGAATTGATGGCGTCAAAAAAGCCGGGCGTGATCAGCTCGCCGCCGCCCCCGGCATCTCGGAAAAACTGGCGGAATTGATTTTCACCGCTCTGCACAAGTAAGCTGGAAGCTGTTACAAAGCGCTGCTGTCTGCAATGCAGCCAGCCAAGGCGCGACGCCTAGTACATCCTGTGGCGAAACAGCCACGCAGCAAAGCTCAGCGTAACCACGCCAATGATCGCCAGCGGCCAGAACTGCGGAATCAGCATGGTAAAGCTTGTTCCCTCCAGAAATACGCCACGCAGAATCACCATCAGATAGCGCATCGGATCGACCAGCGTGATGTATTGCAGCACCTCGGGCATGTTCTCAATCGGCGTGGCAAAGCCGGAGAGCAGAATGGCAGGAACAATGAACAGGAAGGCACCCAGAAATCCCTGCTGCTGGGTAACGGCCATGGATGAAATCATCAGTCCGATACCGATAGCCGACAGCAGGAACAGCGCCAGACCGGTGTACAGCGTCACAAGCGAGCCAAGCAGCGGAATCTCGAACCAGAATACCGCCACCAGAATCACCAGCGTCCCCTCAAGGCCACCGATAATAAAGCCGGGAAGGGCCTTGCCGAGCAGGATTTCGAAGGGGCGTAGCGGGGTAACCATTAACTGATCGAAGGTGCCCTGCTCACGTTCACGCGCCACGGAAAGGGAAATGACCATCATGGTAACCACCAGCGTAATCAGCCCGGCAATCCCCGGAATCAGGAACCAGCGGCTTTGCAGATTGGGATTGAACCAGGCTCGCGTCTGGATATGCACCGGCAGACCGGTAGCTCCCGCCGCAAGCAGTTGTGACTCATTGAATCCCAGCACAATGCTACGGGCATAACCCAGGATAATCAGCGCCGTGTTGGAATTTCGCCCGTCAACAATCAACTGCAGCTGCGCAGACTGGCCAAGTGCCAGATCACGACTGAACTGTTGTCCGATATGCACCACCAGCAGCACCTGCTTGTCATCGATCAGCGATTTAATCTCACTGTCGTGGTGGAGGATGGTCGCAACATCGAAGGCCGGTGCGCCCTCGAAACGAGCCACCAGTGCGCGCGAGGCGGCTCCACCGTCTTCGTTGTAGATGGCGTACGGCACATGATTAAGGTCGAAGCTCGCGGCATACCCGAACACCATCAACTGGATGATGGGCGGGCCGATGAGCACAAAGCGTCCCTTATTGTCCTTTAACAGGGCAAGAAACTCTTTGCCCATCAGGGCTAAAATGCGTCGCAGGGAACCCATCAATCAAGCCTCTTGCGGGAAATCCGCCACACCAGCCCCATGAAAAACAGTGCCATGATGGCCAGGGCCAGCGTATTGGGAACAATCACGGACCAGATATTTCCAGCCATGAACAGGGTGTGCAGCAGGGCAACAAAATAGCGCGCCGGGATGATATGCGTAATGAACTGCACAACCTGCGGCATACTGGCAATTTCGAAGATGAAACCGGAAAGCAGGAAGGCCGGCAGGAAGGTAACGACCAGCGCGATCTGCGAGGCAACAAACTGATTTTTGGCTACCGTGGAAATCAGCAGGCCCATACCGAGCGCCACCAGCAGAAACAGCGAGGCAACCCCGAAGAGCAGGAAGAAAGACCCGTGCAGCGGCACGCCGAACAGCCACACAGCCATGGCCACAGAAAGCAGCATGCCACCGGTACCAAGCAGGAAATAGGGAATGATCTTGCCGAGCAGGATTTCGCTCATTGAGACCGGTGTGGCCATCAACGACTCCATCGTGCCCCGTTCCCATTCACGCGATACCACAAGCGCAGTGAGCAGTGCCCCGATCAACGTCATAATCACAGCAATCAGGCCAGGGACCAGATAGTTGCGGCTCTTCAACTCACTGTTGAACCACACCCGACTTTGCACCATGACCGGGACGTTAAACGACCGCGCATTGAGCGCTGCATACTGTTGCAGCCACGTGGCCCAAACACCCGTCGCATAACCACTGATCAGCCTTGCCGTGTTGGCGTTCACGCCATTAACGATGAGCTGCGCTGGCGCGCCACCCGGCTGAAAAATCGTGCGACCGAAATCGCTCTTCAGATGCAAAATCGCCTCCACCTCGCCTTCCCGCATGGCCTCTTCCGCATCCCGCATATTGGCAAATGGAAGCGGCGCGAAATAATCCAGCTTACGAAAGGCGCCGGTGAACGAGGCCGTCGCCGCATCCTGCTGCTCCACGACCAGCGCAATCGGTACATGCTTGGCATCGAGCGACACGCCGTAGCCGAAAATAAACAACAACAACACCGGCAGCACAAAGGCAATCGCAATGCTGCTCGGATCACGCCATATCTGCAGGAATTCCTTGCGCATCAGACCGCGCATTCGCATGCCGCTGATCATCACGCAGCCTCCCGCTGGATGAGCGCGATAAAGGCATCCTCCATTGTCGCCACCTTTTCACCCGTGGCCGCCGCCGTCTGCTTGATGGCCTGAGGAGTGCCAGAAGCCAGAATGCTTCCCTCGGCCATAATCACCAGGCGGTCACAGTATTCCGCTTCTTCCATGAAATGCGTGGTGACCAGCACGGTCACCCCCTGTTCGGCCAGCAGATTGATGCGCTGCCAGAACTCGCGCCGGGCCAACGGATCGACACCCGAGGTCGGCTCGTCGAGAAACAGGATATCCGGCTCGTGCAGCAGTGCCGCGGCCATGGCCAGCCGTTGTTTGTAGCCAAGTGATAAATCATCGCTCGCCGTGTCGGCAATATCGTGCAGGTCGAAACGCTCAAAAGCCCAGTCGATGCGTGCACGCCGCCCCTTGCCCGACAGGCCGTAGACGCTGCTGAAGAAGCGCAGGTTTTCCAGCACGCTGAGCGTGCCATACAGCGAAAAGCGCTGCGACATATAGCCAATGCGGCTACGCGCACTGGCCGGAGCATCACGCAGATTCATCCCTGCAACGGTGAGACTGCCGCTGCTTGCCGGCAGCAGCCCGCAGAGCATGCGGAAGGTGGTTGATTTACCCGCACCGTTGGCACCCAGCAGACCGAACACCTCGCCGCGCTCAACATGAAAACCGATGCTCTTCACGGCCTGGAATTCACCGAAATTACGCGATAAATCTGCCACCTCGATCACCGGCCCGTTCTTCGCAGTTACAGTGGCCGCTGCATGCACCGCCTCCGGGGCTATCGCTCCAACGCCGCCCAGCATGGCAACAAAGGCATCCTCAAAGCGCGGCGCGGCCTGCTCAATTTTCAGGCCCTTCGCCCATACCTCACCTTGCGGACTGCGGCCCTCGTGCATCACCAGTCGCACCGCCTCGCCCTGAATCAGCGCATCCAGCACCGATTCCTGTTGTACCAATTGCTGTTGCAGCCTGCGCCGGGATTCTGATCCATTGCTGACATTGAATATTCGCCCCTGCATCCGGCTGCTGAATTCAGCAGGCTTTCCCTGCCCCAGCAGTTGCCCCTGATGCAGCAGCAAAAGATCGTCGCAGCGTTCCGCCTCATCGAGGTAGGCCGTGCTGAACAGCACACTCATCCCCGCCTGTTCGACCTGACGATAGACAATTTCCCACAACTCGCGGCGCGATACCGGATCGACACCTGCGGTCGGCTCATCAAGCAACAGGAGTTTGGGCGAACGCACCAGCGCACATGCCAGCCCGAGTTTCTGTTTCATGCCGCCGGAGAGCTGGCCGGCAAGGCGATGGGTGAACGGAGCAAGTCCTGTCATGTGCATCAGTTCTGCATATCTTTCAGGTCGCGCGGCGTGCGCAACACATTGCAGGTCGGCATACAAATCAAGATTTTCCTGCACGCTCAGATCCTCATACAGACCGAAACGCTGCGGCATGTAGCCAAGCGACTGCTGCACCCGCAACGGCTCGCCAATCACATCCTGCCCGAGCACATGAATCTCGCCTGCATCAGGTTTAAGCAGTCCGGCCAGCAAGCGCATCAGGGTGGTTTTGCCAGCCCCGTCCGGACCAATCAGCCCGGTCACGCAACCCGCACGCAGCCGGGCGCTGACCCCGCGCAAGGCTTCGACACGGCGCTTGCCCGCCACAAAGGATTTGCCGACCCCGGTAAAAACAGCAACCGGTTCGGCAACTATGATTTCAGTCATTCCTGCCCGTGGCAGGGATCGTTGCCGCCCGGTGCCGTCTGCGCCTGCTTAAGCGAGATATGCACGCTTGCCGGCATACCGAGGCGCAACTCGCCTTGCGGATTGCATACATAAATACGCACCTGATACACCAGTTGCGTGCGCATTTCCTCGGTCTGCACCGACTGCGGTGTGAATTCGGCGCTCGGCGAGATATAACCTATCCAGCCGCGATACTCTTTGCCCGGGAAGCTGTCGGTGCTCACTTCAGCGGTCATACCCGGACGCACCCGCCCGAGATCGGTTTCCGATACATAAGCGCGCACCCACAAGGGATTGGTGATGGCCAGGGTGTAGAGCGGGCGTTGCGGACTGGCCATATCGCCGGGTTCAAGGATGCGGTTGCGAATCATGCCATCGGACGGGGCATACAGGGCGGCCTCGGCCAATTCCTTATTAGCCAGTGCCAGCTGCGCCTGTGCTTCTTTCAACTGCGCACGAGCCGCATCGATATCCTCGGACCTTGGCCCCAGCTCCGCCAGCTGCAGTATCTCGCTGCCCGCCTTCACCCGCTCATGCGCAGCCGCCGCTGCTGTAGCTGCATTGTCGGCCAGTTCGCGGGAAGCCAAATCACGGCTGCTCAGGCTTTGCAGACGCGCCGCCGTGCGCGCCGCATCCTTTGCCTGTGCCCTGGCGGCTGCAAGATCGGCTCCTGCCCTGCGAATATCCTCGGGGCGATTACCTGCCTCTAGCCGGGCAACAACCGCCTGTTGCATCTCAACCTGGGCGGCTGCTCTAGCTACCAGGGCCTGCAAGCGATCACTGTCCAGTCTGGCCAAAAGTTGCCCCTTGCTGACCAGCTCACCCTCACGCGCAAGCATGTCCGCAATGCGACCGACACCGTTGATGGCCAAGCCCACTTCGCGCATATCGACATTGCCGTAGAGGTTTAGATTCACGCCATCCGATTCCCCGTTATGACTCTGTGCTCTCCAGAAGCCGACGGCGGCAGCAAGGATAAGCAGGGGAATCAACAGACGCAGAACTTTTTTCATATCTTACTCCTCGCTGCATCAGCCTGATCGACAGGACACGCATGTTTCATGGCAACTCACCGAACACGGCCGGCAAAGGTCTGCCGGTCAGCTCACCGACGCTCGCCCGCAGCTGCAACGCGGCGAACACATACTGCGCCGAGGCTGCGGCCAGATTCTTTTGCGCAGTAAAGGTCCGCTCATCTGCATCGAGCACTTCGCTGATGCTGCGCAGACCGACATCATGCCCGAGATGCGCGGCATCAGCGGCCCTGCTGGTAGAAAGGACGGATTGCCGCGTCGCCTCAAGCTGCGCACCTGCGGCCCGCATGGCGAGAAAGGCCTGTCGTGCTGTGAGCCTTGCAAGACGGACATCGTCGGCCATTAGAAATTCGGCCTGCAGAGCCTCTTTCTCGCTCTTGCGCATCTGTGCCGTGGTGCCACCGCCAGCATAAAGCGGCATCTTCACCTGCACGCCAATGGCCTGATCGCGCACCGTCACGCCCCGGTTCAATATCGTATCGGATGAGCGGTCACGACTGATTTGCCCGAAAGCTTCAACCTTGGGCAGGGCACCGCCCAGTGCTTTCCGCTTGCCCTGTTCTGCTACACCGAACTGCACCCCGGCGAGCTGCACGGGCAGCGCCTGAGCCGCCGCTTTCTCTTCCCACGCCTCCGGTTTCATGTTCGCCAGATCGGCAGTGACATCAGCAAACTGAGGTGGATTCAGCCCATCCACGGAACTTCCGATCAACGAAGCCAGCCGGGATCGGGCCTGATCCAGATCGTTTTCGGCGCGCAAACGGTCGGCTTTCGCCAGATCGCGGCGCGCCTCGGCATCAAGCCGTTCGGGCATGGCTGCGGTGCCAACGCGCTGCGCTGCTTCAGCCTGTACGGCCAGCTTCTGCGCTGCAGTCTCGCGTGCCCCGGCAGCACTCAATGCCGCCTGCGCCGTCATCGCATCAAGAAATGCCTGCACCGTTTCCAGCATCAAGCGCTGGCGTTCCAGACGCAGACGCAGTTCTCCCGACTCGGCGGAGAGCTCCCCCTGCCGGTAACCGGCCCAGCGCTCCAGATCGAATAGCGACTGCACCACACGCACGCCAATGGTGTTCTCGTTGTAGTTCAGGTCGTTTTTAAACAGGGTTTGCGGCGTATCGTAGGCCGTATTATGCCTGCGCCGCTGAATAGAACCGCTGGCCTCGATATAGGGCAACAACCAGGAACGGCCCAGTGCCTCATCCTCGGCCGCAGCATCACGCCCGGCCTCGGCAGCCTGCACAGCCGGGGCGTGCGCCAGCGCCAAATCCACCGCCTGTTGCAGGCTGAGCGGTTCCGCCCTGAGCCCTGCCGGCAGCAGAAGACAGCCAAGGAATAGCAAGAATCGCAAGCCTGTCCGTCCTCCTTTCATCGTTATCGCTTTCTCCATTGCTGACTTTTTATGTTGCATTGTAGCTCATCATACACATCGTTACTCGTTTAATTCCCTACACTGCAGGCTGAACCAGGGGCATGCCAATTTCCACCGCCGGGATATAAATGCAACACATAAGGCTCAATGTATTGGCAAGTCGCCGGATGCATGTAGCTTATCGCGTATGAGCGATAAACCTTCTTCTCCTGCACAGACCCTCACTAGGCAAGGGCGAACCATCCAATGAGTAAGGTGAATTCTGTCCGCGAACGCGGCATCTATATCCTGCCCAGCCTGTTCACAACGGCGGGCCTCTTTGCAGGTTTCTATGCATTGATCGCGGCTGTTCAGGGCCGCTTCGAACTGGCCGCCTGGGCGCTGATTGCTGCGGCCATCTTCGACATTCTCGATGGTCGGGTTGCCCGCCTGCTGCATGCCGAATCCGATTTCGGCGCTCAGTACGACTCCATGTGCGATATGTTGTCCTTCGGCATCGCACCAGCCGTATTGATGTATATGTGGGCGCTGGCACCACTACACAAGGCAGGCTGGATGGCAGCCTTTCTACTTGCTGCCGGTGCCGCACTGCGCCTGGCCCGCTTCAATGTGCAGCTGGATACCCAGAGCAAGAAATTCTTTAACGGCTTGCCCACCCCTGGATCCGCCATGCTTATCGCCACGGCCGTACTGTTCCATGAGGATGCCGGGTTCGACCCCATCCCCTGGTTGTGGTTCGCCATTTCCGTCTCGCTGGCCTGGCTGATGGTCAGCAATGTTCCCTTTTTTGCCGGCAAGGATGTGGATCTCAAACAACGTAAACCGGCGATATTGCTGCTCATCATGCTGGTGGTCATTGCCTTCGTCATGGTCAATCCGCATACCTTCCTGTTCGTGCTGGTACTGGCCTACTGTATTCATGGCGTCCTGCTCGGCATTACCGGCCGGCACAAGAAAGAAATCCAGCACGATGAACCGGACACCCCGGACAACGAGGCCCCGTAAGCCGGGAGGTCTGTAAGCAACCCGGATTGACAGCCCCGATGGGCAATGCTTTACTCCGCCGTATGAATGAATTTCGTCTGCTTCCGACCCATCATCGTCTGCTACTTCTAGGCAGGCGAAAGTGCGGTATGTGAGGTATTAGTCCGGAAATCATTCCATGACTTATTAATCAAGGCCGCAGCCACATCCTGCGGCCTTGTTGTTTTTTAGGGGTCGCAAAGAACTAGACGCCGCACCCGGCAAACCGGCAGAATCGGCAAAGATAGGAGAACCCCATGTCCGACCGTTTGTACATCTTCGATACCACCCTGCGTGATGGCGAGCAGTCGCCCGGCTGCTCGATGAATCTGGATGAGAAGCTGCGCGTTGCGCATGCGCTGGCCGTGCTCGGCGTGGACATCATCGAAGCGGGCTTTCCCATTGCCTCTCCGGGTGATTTCGAGGCAGTACACCGCATCGCCACCGATGTGAGAGGTCCGATCATTGCCGGGCTGGCACGTGCCCATCCAAAGGATATTGAGCGCGCTGCCGAGGCTGTAAAACCGGCCGAGCAGGCCCGCATCCATACATTTATCGCCACCAGTCCCATCCACATGCAGGCCAAGCTGCGCATGCAGCCGGACGAGGTGCTCGCAATGGCTGTGGCTGCCGTGAAACAGGCACGTTCGCTGGCGCCCGAGGTGGAGTTTTCTGCTGAAGATGCCGGTCGCTCGGAAATGGATTTCCTGTGCCGCATTATCGAAGCGACGATTGCCGCTGGTGCGCGCGTCATCAACATCCCGGACACCGTCGGCTACATGACCCCACAGGAGTTTGGCGGTCGCATCAAAGAGCTGCGTGAACGCGTGCCGAACTCGGATAAGGCGATTTTTTCGGTGCACTGCCACAACGATCTGGGGCTGGCCGTGGCCAACTCGCTGAGCGCCGTGGAAAACGGGGCACGCCAGGTGGAGTGCACCATCAACGGTCTGGGCGAACGCGCGGGTAACGCTTCGCTGGAAGAGGTGGTAATGATTCTGCGCACCCGTTCAGATCGCTACAGCATTGAAACAGGCATCGACACGACAAAAATCGTGCCTACCTCCAAACTGGTCAGCCAGATCACCGGCATGCCGGTGCAGGCGAACAAGGCGATTGTCGGCGCCAACGCCTTTGCGCATGAATCAGGCATTCATCAGGACGGTATGCTCAAGCATCAGAAAACGTATGAAATCATGACCCCGGAATCGGTCGGCTGGAAAACCAACCGCATGGTGCTGGGCAAACACTCCGGGCGCGCGGCTCTGAAATCGCGCTATGCCGAGTTGGGCATTGAGCTGGATGGTGATGAACTGATCGCAGTGTTCGAACACTTCAAGCGGCTGGCCGACAAGAAGAAGGACATTTTCGACGAGGATTTGATGGCTATTCTGGAGCATGGAGATGACGTCGAATCCGAACGCGTCAAATTAATCAGCCTGCATGCCGCTTCCGGAACCGGCGATACGCCAGTGGCTGCCGTCGAACTGGAGATCGAAGGCCAGTCGCACAAGGCCACCGCCGAAGGTGATGGCCCGGTGGATGCCGCATTCAAGGCAATCAAGTCGCTGGTCGAACCAAACGGCAAACTGCTTTTGTATGCGGTAAACGCCATTACTGCCGGCACCGATGCACAAGGCGAGGTAACCGTTCGTTTGCAGAACGGTGAACGCATCGTCAACGGCCAGGGCAAGGACACCGACATCGTCGTTGCTTCCGCCAAGGCCCTGATTGATGCCCTGAATAAACTCCCGGGCATGCATGCCCGCAAGGTACATGCCCAGTATTCGGGGGTTTGATCGTCCCGCTGAGACAGCGCAGGGTTTAACCTTGCGCTGCTCAAGCCTCGGCCATTTGCGCCAGACAGACACATCAAGGGCCGATAAAACTTCTATTTTACGCCCTTCTGTTTTATGCTTTCTTACGATAAATCGTTTGTTGCGCAGTTTGTAACAGGGGGATTATGAGAATTTACAAGCCGATGGACGCCATCAAGGATTTGAATGAGCTTGGGGTCGCCTTATCCCGGGAGAAAAGTCAGGAACATCTGCTTGAGCTGATCCTGATCATAGCCAAGAAACTGACTCATTCGGACGCCGGCACGCTGTTCATGATGGACGACGACGGCAACCTGCGTTTTGAGGTCATCCGTACCGACAGCCTTGGCTTCGCCATGGGCGGCACCACGGGCAATGACATCCCGTTTCCTCCGGTCAGGCTGCATGACGAACATGGGAGAGCAAACCTCGAGCAGGTGGTCGCCTGTTCGGTGCTGCACGATAAGACCATCAACATCCCGGATGCCTACACCGCCACCGATTTCGACTTTTCCGGCACGCGCGCCTTCGATGCCAAGACGGGCTACCGATCGACCTCTTTCTTGTGCGTGCCGATGAAGGATCACAACGGCGATATCATCGGCGTGCTGGAGCTGATTAACGCCCTGGATGCGGAAGGCAAAGAGATCACGGCCTTCGGCAAGCGAGATGAGCAGCTGGCGGAATCCCTGGCCTCACAGGCTGCGGTTGCACTGACCAACAAACGCCTTATCGAAGAGATGCGCATCCTGTTCGAATCCTTCATTCAGTTGATCGCAACGGCCATCGATAAAAAATCAACTCACACGGGCGCACACTGCACCCGCGTACCGGAACTGACCCTCATGCTGGCGGAAGCAGCAAGCAGGCAGGATAGCGGGCCTTTGCAGGATTTTACGCTGGACGATGGCGGACGATATGAACTGGAGATCGCCGCCTGGCTTCATGATTGCGGCAAGATCACGACACCGGAATATGTCGTTGAGAAATCGACCAAGCTGGAAACGATTTGTGACCGCATTAATTTGATAAACGCCCGGTTTGCCTCTCTCCACCTCATGGCCGATTACGAATATGCGGATGCCAAACGCAACTGCAGGTCTGATGATGCTGAGTCCCTGAGGGAAATAGAACAAAGCTATCAGGATAAGATAAAGCAAATTGAAGATGATCGTCAGTTTCTTCGCCGCTGTAACACCGGTGGTGAGTTCATGCGTGAAGAGGATCAGGACCGGGTGCGCCGGATTGCCACGCAAACATGGCGCAATGCCGAAAGGGAAGAAGTCCCCTTGTTAACCGAGGAGGAAGTTAAAAACCTCACCATCGCCAAAGGCACCCTCCTTCCTGAAGAGCGCGAGATCATCAATGATCATATCGTCATGACCATCAAGATGCTCGAGTCCTTGCCCTTCCCGAAGCATTTGCGCAATGTGCCTGAATTCGCAGGAGGCCATCATGAACGCATGGATGGTAAGGGTTATCCCAATGGTCTGGTTCGCGAACAGATGTCGGTGCAGGCGCGCACCATGGCCATTGCCGATATTTTCGAAGCGCTGACAGCTTCCGATCGGCCGTACAAAAAGGCGATGCCGATCTCCAGAGCCCTGCAGATACTTGGCAATATGAAACTGGACAATCATATCGATCCCGACCTCTTCGATGTGTTTGTGCGCGAAAAGGTCTATGAAGACTACGCCCGACAATATCTCCGTCCCGAACAACTCGACGAGATGTTGGCAACAAATAGAGTTGTCCGGTTTTAGAGCACAAGGGTTGTCCGGTTTGGTTTTGGTTCATATTGCTGCCTTCAGCCTTGGTAGTGGTAGTTCCGGCTTGCTGGCCTTGGGCTTCAGAAGAGGCTGAAACTCGGCGAGTTTTCTTGGCCCGTGGAAGATGGCCATGCTGCCATCGGTATAGCAGTGAACACGCACTCTGGCTTTGACATAATGGTGTCGGTATTCATTGCTGGGGATTTGCAGGGTTCTGCCCTCAAAGCTGACGGTGTTGTCTTTGTTGACTGTGCGTTCGTGCTT
>MNXA01000012.1 GCA_001871195.1 Zetaproteobacteria bacterium CG1_02_55_237 | reverse complement strand
CGGTGAGTCGCAACACCTCGTCCACCGGGGCACACCGGCTGGATGCTTGCGTCAAACGCTTGTCCATCAACCCAGCTTCGCCTTCCCCCTGATAACGCTCTACATAACGCCGGAAGTTACGCTCGCTCATGCCGAGCAGTCGTCCCGCCTCTTCCTGGGTCAACTGGCCTCTCTGCCAACCACCATATGCCTCATCAAATCTCATCTTCCTGACCTCCTGTAACACTGTCGTTCGTCTCATCTCTGATTACCTCTCGGGTAATCTTCAGACCGGACAACTTATGAGCTACTGATGAGGACAGGTTATGTGCTGCCGACACACACCTACATTTGGGGTCGCTTTGGAGCTTTTTTTCAGCTAAGATGCCGCTCCCGCATAGCGGAAGATGGTCAACAGGGAGGGTTTAATGGGCAAGGTAAGCAACCTTAAAATTGATTTGGTAGAGGTCTGCGAAGCGGCAGCCCGCGCCTGTGCGCCGTATGTCGGCTCCGGTCAGAAGGACGAGGGTGATGGACTGGCTGTTGACGCCATGCGCAAGCGTATCAATCAGGTCAAAATGAAAGGTGTGATCGTCATTGGCGAAGGTGCCAAGGACGAAGCTCCGGCCCTGTATGACGACGAGCCTGTAGGTACCGGCGAAGGCATTGGCGTGGATATTGCCGTGGACCCGATTGAAGGGACCAACCTGTTTGCCAAGGATATGCCCGGCTCGATCGTAACACTGGCAGCCGCCCCTGAGGGCACGATGTACCGCCCCGGCTCCTGCTTCTATATGGACAAACAGGTTTATCCGAAGGCTGCACGCGGCAAGATTGACGCCGAAGCGCCGATTGCGGTCCGCCTGCAACAGCTTGCCGATGCACTCGGTAAGGAAATAGGCGAATTGAAGATTTTCATCCTCGATAAGCCGCGCCATCAGCAAATGATGAAAGAGATCTATGCCGCAGGCGCCAAGATTCGTCTGGCTACCGATGGCGATGTGAACGGTGCTATTCAGGCTGTTCTGAACATGGGCTCGGATGCATTATTCGGCATCGGCGGCACACCGGAAGGTATCGTTACCGCCTGTGCAGCACGTGCCATGGGTGCGGAAATGTTCGGACGCATGGCTCCGCAGAAGGATTTCGAGATTGAGTTGTGCAAGAAGGAAGGCATTGATACCAAGCGCATCATTACACGTGATGAACTGGTCACCTCCGATGACTGCCTGTTTATTGCCACCGGCCTGACTTCGGGTGCCTATGTGCGCCATGTGAAAACGGGCCACGACACCTACGGCAAGTTCATGACCACCGACACCGTGGTGCTTGATGGCGGTATTGGTAATATTCGCCACGTACAGACAACGCTTCACGTCTAGGGCGGCAGAATCGCTGGTCGAGACACTATGTGTATAAGTTTATTTTATGCTGAGCATAACAAACGATGATTAGGTTTTATATATTACAATAAAATAGGGTGTAATGCTTTATTGGCATACACCAAATTGAACTCAAGGGGATAAAGCAGATGAGTAATAGCAGCCGTAGACACTTGGCCAACGCCGTTCGCGCACTCGCAATGGATAGCGTTCAGAAAGCAAATTCCGGACACCCGGGCGCTCCAATGGGCATGGCGGATATCGCCGAAGTCCTGTGGAACGACTACATGCAGCACAATCCGACCAATCCTAAATGGGCTGATCGCGACCGCTTCATTCTGTCCAATGGTCATGGCTCTATGCTGATCTACTCCCTGCTGCATCTGACCGGTTACGACCTGTCCATGGATGATCTGAAACAGTTCCGCCAGCTGCATTCACGCACACCGGGTCACCCTGAGTATGGCTATGCACCGGGCGTTGAGACCACCACCGGCCCACTGGGTCAGGGCATCACCAATGGTGTCGGCATGGCGCTGGCCGAGAAGACGCTGGCCGCTCAGTTCAACAAACCCGGTCACGAAATCGTTGACCACAACACCTATGTATTCCTCGGCGACGGCTGCCTGATGGAAGGCATCTCCCACGAAGCCTGCTCGCTGGCCGGCACACTGGGCCTGGGCAAGCTGATCGCCTTCTGGGATGACAATGGCATCTCTATCGACGGTCACGTCGAAGGCTGGTTCACCGATGACACACCTGGTCGTTTTGAAGCCTACGGCTGGCAGGTTATCCGCAATGTGGACGGCCATGACGCCGTTGAAATCAAGAAAGCTATCGAGGCCGCTCGCGCCGAGAAGAACAAGCCAACCATGATCTGCTGCAAGACCATCATCGGCTTCGGTTCCCCGAACAAGGCCGGCACGCATGATTGCCATGGCGCAGCTCTGGGTGATGAAGAGATCGCACTGGTTCGCAAGGAGCTGGGCTGGACACCTGCACCATTTGAAATCCCTGCCGATGTATATGCCGGCTGGGACAATAAAAAAGCAGGTGCTGCTGCCGAGAGCGATTGGGATAAGCGTTTTGCCGCATATGCCGCCGCCTACCCTGCAGAAGCTGCTGAATTCAAGCGCCGTATCAATGGCGAACTGGCTGCCGATTGGGATGCTGGCGCTGATGCCTTCATCGCTGCCGTGGATGCCAAGGCTGAAAACATTGCTTCACGTAAAGCATCGCAGAATGCCATTGAAGGCCTGGCCAAGATCACCCCTGAATTCCTGGGTGGCTCTGCCGACCTGGCCGGTTCCAACCTGACCCTGTGGTCCGGTGCAAAACCGGTGATCAAGGACCCTGCCGGTAACTATGTAAACTACGGCGTACGTGAGTTCGGCATGGCTGCCATGATCAATGGTATTGCCCTGCACGGCGGCTTCGTACCATACGGCGCAACCTTCCTGATGTTCTCCGAGTATGCTCGCAACGCACTGCGCATGGCTGCACTGATGAAGGTACGTCATATCGAAGTATTCACCCATGACTCCATCGGTCTGGGCGAAGATGGCCCTACCCATCAGCCTGTTGAGCAGACAGCAACCCTGCGCATGATTCCGAACATGGATGTATGGCGCCCTTGCGATGCAGTTGAATCGGCTGTGTCATGGAAGATTGCCATCAAGAACCAGACGGGTCCGAGCTCGCTGATCTTCTCACGTCAGAACCTGCCACATCAGAAGCGTACCGCTGAGCAGATCAAGCTGATCGAACGCGGTGCTTACATTCTGAAGGATTGCAAAGGCAAACCGGACGCCATCATCATCGCAACCGGATCTGAAGTGTCCCTGGCCATGGAAGCTGCTGCAGCCCTGGAAGGCAAGAAGAACGTTCGCGTTGTTTCCATGCCATCAACCAATGCATTCGACAAACAGGATGCGGCGTACAAAGAATCCGTGTTGCCAGCAGCTGTGACAGCACGTGTTTCAGTTGAAGCCGGCGTAACCGGTTTCTGGGCAAAGTATATCGGACTTAATGGCAAAGCTGTCGGCATGGACACCTTCGGTGAATCGGCTCCTGCCGGTGAACTGTACAAACTGTTTGGCATTACCACTGAGGCAGTTGTCGCAGCGGTCAACGAAGTAGCTTGAATTAAAATCACACAAAGAAAGGAGATAAAATGACAATTAAAGTTGGTATTAATGGATTTGGCCGTATCGGCCGCATGGTGTTCCGTGCTATTGCAAAGGATTACACGGACATGGAAGTTGTCGGTATTAACGACTTGCTGGACCCGGATTATCTGGAATACATGCTGAAGTATGACTCCGTACACGGCCGCTTTAACGGCGATGTGTCGGTCAACGGCAACAGCCTGGTTGTGAACGGCAAGAAGATTCGCCTGACCGCCGAGCGTGATCCTGCAAATCTGAAGTGGGACGAAGTTGGCGCAGAAATCGTGATCGATTGCACCGGCTTCTTCCTGACCACCGAAACCTGCCAGAAGCACATTGATGCAGGCGCCAAGAAGGTTGTGCAGTCTGCTCCTGCCAAGGATAAAACACCGATGTTCGTGTATGGCGTGAACCACAGCGAGTATGCCGGACAGACCATCGTATCTGCTGCTTCCTGCACCACCAACTGCCTGGCTCCAATGGCCAAGGTTATCAACGACAACTTCGGCATCGTGCGTGGTCTGATGACCACCGTGCATGCTGCTACTGCTACCCAGAAGACTGTTGATGGTCCTTCCAACAAGGACTGGCGCGGTGGTCGCGGCATTCTGGAAAACATCATCCCGTCCTCCACTGGTGCTGCCAAGGCTGTGGGCGTTGTGCTTCCAGCACTCAACGGCAAGCTGACCGGCATGGCTTTCCGCGTGCCGACTTCCGATGTCTCCGTGGTCGATCTGACCTGCGAGCTTGAGAAGTCAGCCACCTATGAAGAGATCTGCGCTGCCATGAAGAAGGCTTCTGAAGGCGAGATGAAGGGAACTCTCGGCTACACGGACGAGAAGGTTGTTTCCACCGACTTCCGCGGCGTAAGCAACTCCTCCATCTTTGATGCAGGCGCTGGTATTGCACTGGACGGCACCTTCGTGAAGCTGGTTGCCTGGTATGACAACGAGTATGGCTATACCTGCAATATGATGAATCTGGTTCGTCATATCGCTAAGTAAAAAAATGAACGTGGGGGCTTCGGTCCCCACGTTTGTCATTGCCGGCCCCCGAGCAAACAAGCAAATGGGTCGGCAGCGACAAACGTTAACGTTTAACATCAGAGTCTATGTCATCAACCTGCCACTTTCGGTGACAAGCATGCCAGCGACTCATTCATAGGGAGTGAACCATGTCTGTAATTAAAATGACTGATCTTGATCTTGCCGGTAAGCGCGTACTTATCCGCGAAGACCTTAATGTTCCGATTAAAGATGGCAAAGTAACCTCGGATGCCCGCATCCGTGCCAGCATGGCAACCATCAAGCATGCTATGAATGCCGGCGCCAAGGTGATGCTCATGTCGCATGTGGGCCGCCCGACCGAAGGCGAGTTCAGCGAAGAGAACTCACTCAAGCCGGTTGCCGACCATCTCGCTTCCCTGCTGGGCAAACCAGTCCGCCTGATCCGCGATTACCTCGACGGCGGCTTTGATGTAGCTAACGGCGAAGTCGTACTGCTCGACAACGTGCGCTTCAACAAGGGTGAAGGCAAGAATGACGAGGCCCTGTCCAAAAAGTACGCCGCACTGTGCGACATCTACGTGATGGACGCCTTTGGCACCGCACACCGTGCGCAGGCATCCACACATGGCGCCGGTAAGTTTGCACCGGTTGCATGTGCCGGCCCGCTGCTGGCTGCTGAGCTCGAAGCACTGGGCAAGGCATTGCACAATCCGAAGCGCCCGATGGTTGCCATTGTCGGCGGTTCCAAGGTTTCCACCAAGCTTACCGTGCTTGAGTCGCTCTCCAAGGTTGTGGATCAACTGGTTGTGGGTGGCGGCATCGCCAACACCTTTATTGCTGCTGCAGGCTACCCTGTCGGCAAGTCTCTCTACGAAGCCGACCTGATTGACACCTGCAAGAAGCTGACAGCCGATGCTGAATCGCGTGGCGGCAGCATTCCGGTTCCGACCGATGTGGTTTGCGCCAAGGAATTCTCCCCTACCGCAGCAGCAACGCTGAAGGCTGCAGATTCCGTGCTTGCTGACGACATGATTTTCGATATCGGACCTGATTCCGCAGCCGTACTGGCTGAAATCATCAAGAATGCTGGCACCATCGTCTGGAACGGCCCTGTCGGCGTGTTCGAGTTCGATCAATTCGGCGAAGGCACCAAGGCCATCTCCATGGCCATTGCCGAATCTGCTGGCTTCTCCATTGCAGGCGGCGGCGACACATTGGCTGCCGTGGATAAATACGGCATCGAAGACAAGGTCTCCTACATCTCCACCGGCGGCGGCGCCTTCCTCGAATTCCTTGAGGGCAAAAAACTTCCCGCCGTTGCTATGCTAGAGGAGCGTGCCGCTTAGTGGGTGTTTTCCGCAGAACAAAAATTGTAGCCACACTCGGTCCCGCCTCCGAATCTCCGAAGGTGCTGGACCGGCTGATACGGGCCGGCGTTAATGTCGTTCGTCTGAATTTTTCGCACGGCACAGCCGATGAACATCGCAAGCGGGCAGAAAATGTGCGTGCAGCAGCTAAAAAGAACGGCGTTTATGTTGGCATCCTTGCCGACATGCAGGGCCCGAAGATTCGCTGCGGCAAGTTCAAAAAGGGCAAAACCATGCTGACCCCTGGTCAGCACTTTATCGTTGATGGAGCCCTTGGCCTCAACGATGGCACCGATGAACGCGTAGGCATCACCTACAAGGAACTGGTCGGTGATGTTGAACCGGGTGCCCGTCTGCTGCTTAATGACGGCCTGATTGTCATGGACGTGGTTGAAGTTAAAGGGCAGGAGATTCACTGCACCGTGGTGATCGGCGGAGAGCTGTCCAACAACAAGGGCATCAATCGTGCCGGCGGCGGTCTTTCCGCAGCAGCCCTCACCGACAAGGATAAGGAAGATATCAAGACGGCCTGTGCCATTGGCGTGGACTATATTGCCATCTCCTTCCCGCGTGATGGTGCGGATATGGATTATGCCCGCTCACTGGTCAGGGCTGAAGGCAGCAATGCTGGTCTTGTAGCCAAGGTGGAACGCGCCGAGGCAGTGCTTAATCTGGACTCGATTCTTGAGGCCTCCGATGCTGTCATGGTGGCGCGCGGCGATCTCGGTGTTGAGATCGGCGATGCATCCGTACCGCCGGTGCAGAAACGCATCCTGCGTGAAGCCCCGAAACACAACACGCCGGTGATCGTGGCCACACAGATGATGGAATCGATGTGTAACAACCCGATTCCGACGCGTGCCGAGGTCAACGACGTGGCCAATGCGGTGCTCGACGGTACAGATGCGATCATGCTTTCGGGCGAGACTGCTGCTGGCAAATACCCGGTCGAGGCAGTTGAGGCGATGCACCGCACCTGTATTGAAACCGAAAAGCAGCCGGTGATGCCATCGCCTTCGACCCGCGACCCGCGTTATCCGCCGCAATCGGTGGATGAATGCATCGCGCGCCAGGCCATGGAAGTGACGCATGCCATGCCGATCAAGGCGATTGCAGCCTTCACGCAAAGCGGCAACACGGTGCTGTTTATGTCACGCCACGTCTCAAGGGTGCCGATTTATGCCCTGACGCCGTTACAGTCCACAGCCGGGCGAGTCACATTGTTCCGCAATGTGATTCCCAAGCCGATTAGCGGTGATTACGGCCCGAGCGATGCACAGCGTGCTACGAAGGATGCCATTGCCGTTATGCTCTACGACAAGCTTGTGGAGCCTGACGACCTTGTGGTCATGACGCTGGGCACGCCAATGGGAGCCGCTGGTGCGACCAACACGATGAAGATCGTGCACGCCTCCAGCGTATTTGAAGCTTAAATTGATTTATCGGTCCCGAAGGGCCAACATACTGGGCAATAGCCCACGAACACACCAAGGAGGAAGAAAATGGCTCTAATTTCACTGAGACAACTGCTGGATCATGCTTCTGAAAACAGCTATGGCATGCCTGCATTTAACGTAAACAACCTGGAACAGGTTCAAGCCATCATGGAAGCTGCGAATGAAGTCAATTCGCCAGTCATCATGCAGGGTTCGGCAGGAGCACGCTCCTATGCCGGTGAGCCATTCCTGCGCCATCTTATTCTGGCAGCAATCGAACAGTATCCGCATATCCCGATCGTGATGCATCAGGATCATGGTGCCGAGCCTGCTATCTGCCTGCGTTCCATTCAGTCCGGCTTTTCATCTGTCATGATGGACGGCTCCCTGATGGCCGATGGCAAGACCCCTTCCTCCTACGAGTACAATGTTGAAACCACCCGCAAGGTCTGTGAAATGGCCCATGCAGGCGGCGTATCCGTGGAAGGCGAACTTGGCTGCCTGGGTTCACTGGAAACCGGCATGATGGGCGAAGAAGACGGCCACGGTGCAGAAGGTGTGCTGGATCATTCCCAGCTGCTGACTGATCCGGAAGAGGCTGCTGACTTTGTGGAGAAGACCGGTGTGGATGCACTGGCCATCGCCATCGGCACCAGCCACGGCGCATACAAATTCACCAAGCCGCCAACAGGCGACGTTCTGGCTATTGACCGCGTGAAGGAAATTCACGCACGCATCCCCAACACGCATCTGGTCATGCACGGCTCCTCCTCGGTACCGCAGGACTGGCTGAAAATCATCAATGAGTTTGGTGGTGAGATGGGCGTCACCTACGGTGTGCCTGTTGAAGAAATTGTTGAGGGCATCAAGCACGGCGTGCGCAAGGTGAATATCGATACCGATCTGCGTATGGCCTCCACAGGTGCCATCCGTCGTCATCTTGAGCAGAACAAGTCGAACTTCGATCCACGCAAGTTCTACAAGGAAGCCAAGGTTGCCATGCGGGAAGTCTGCAAGGCACGCTTTGAGGCCTTCGGCTCTGCCGGCAATGCTTCGAAGATCAAGGCGAAGTCACTGGAAGAAATGATCAGCTTCTACAAGTAAGCTGCTTAAGTAACACAAACAAAAACGGGCTCTTCGGAGCCCGTTTTTTTTATCAGTCATGGAAATCATTTAAATACAGATTGAGCAGTTGGCTAAACTCGCTACAGGAGTTGGTGCGGAAGAAGCCCGACCCGCTTAAGCCACAAGCGGGCCGAGCTGTTTTCGTTTCTTTAAAGGCTAGCGCCCTGAAGACCTGCTGCTTGGCCGACCACCGCGACGGCCGGAACGCTGACCACCGGCACGCGGATGACCCTGTGCAGGACGACCCTGACGTTGACCACCGCCACCCTGCCTGCCACCACTACGCGCTTCATCGGGCTCGTTCTTCGGCTGGCTGGCAAAATCAGAGGTGAACCCCGGCACATGCAGCACTTCGATCTTCTTGCCGATCAGCCGCTCAATGCCGTCCAGTAACTTCTCTTCCTCGCGACAGACCAGCGACAAGGCATCGCCACTGTGCCCGGCCCGGCCGGTACGACCAATGCGATGCACATAATCTTCCGACACATTAGGCAGCTCGTAGTTCACCACATGCGGCAACTGATCGATATCGAGTCCGCGAGCGGCAATATCTGTGGCTACCAGCACGCGAATGGTGCCTTCCTTGAATCCGGCCAGCGCCTTGGTGCGCGCCGTCTGACTCTTGTTGCCATGAATCGCTGAAGCGTTAATACCATCCTTCTCCAGCTGCTCGGCAAGGCGGTTCGCACCGTGTTTTGTACGCGTGAAGACAAGCACCTGCTTCCAGTCATGCGTTGAAATCAGATGCGAAAGCAGAACGCGTTTGTTGGTCTTGCCGACCGGATGCACGATATGTGTCACTTTCACGGCAGTACGGTTCGGTGCCACTTCAACCAGCGCCGGATTGTGCAAAATACCGGATGCCAGCTTCTTGATATCTGCGGAGAATGTTGCCGAGAACAGCAGGTTCTGTCGTTTTACCGGAAGCAAGGCCATCACCTTGCGGATATCATGGATGAAGCCCATATCAAGCATGCGATCAGCTTCATCAAGCACAAGAATTTCAACCTTGGAGAGATCGCACTTACGCTGCCCGACCAGATCAAGCAGCCGTCCGGGGGTGGCAATCAAGATATCAACACCATGCCGCAATTTGTCGATCTGCGGCTGAATGCCGACACCGCCGAAAACCACGGTGGATTTCAGTGGCAGGTATTTGCCATAGGTGCGAATGCTTTCGTGAATCTGCGCAGCCAGTTCACGTGTGGGTGCCAGAATCAGGGCACGGATTGGGCGCTGACCGTGACCGGCGCCTTCCTTGTCCAGCAACTGCAGCATGGGAAGCGTAAAACCTGCGGTCTTGCCGGTGCCCGTCTGGGCTCCGGCCATAATGTCGCGTCCATCAAGAATGAACGGAATAGCCTGCGCCTGTACAGGCGTAGGGATGGTGTAGCCCTGTTCGGAGACGGCACGCAGCACGTTCCCCGAAAGGCCGAATTTTTCAAATGTCATATTTATTGTTTTCCAGATGCGCCTGCCGGGAGAACCCCGGACCGGTCCAGTGCATGATTATTTACCGGGAAGCTGAGACTAAAAGCTCACAACCCTTTGCGATGCAGACCAGATGCCACCGCAATTAGTGGCCGCACCATATCCATGCCCGGGGTAAATAGCAAACGAGATGCGATGTGACTGATCCGGTTGAAAGACAACATCGGGAATTCCCGGCTGATCTAATAGCCGGGATCGGGTAAGTCACCCAAAAAACCACACAAAGGTGCGCTACCATATTAATGCCGCCTCATATGCTACAATGGTTCTCTATAGACGTGCTTTTCAATTGCAGCATCGACCAATTGGGATCACATGATCGTTGAATCCGCGGAATGTCTCCCTCCGTGCTAGAGCTTGATAGATGGGAAAGACAGTACGGAGTGAATACTACAATGTCTGAAGACATTAATGACGATCGACGAGAGTTCAAGCGCTATGCAATCGATTATGAGGTTGAAATACACGGCCTGTCTCTGGAAGGCGTGCCATTCTGTGAACAGGCTAGGTTGATAGATATCTCGTGCGAAGGAGCCCGCCTGATAACAGTCTTTCCCGAGTATTACCGACATGGGCAGGAACTTACGGTGAAAATCAAACTGCCCAACACTGATCAGATGGAAGCGTACATATTATGTAATGCATCTGTCGCATGGGCTCAATCGCCGGAGGCCATAGAAGATGGAGATGAATCGGTATCGATAGGCATCCATCTGGGCGAACAGCGAACGTTTGAGAGCTGCAAAAAACCTCCCGCAACAACGCCTGAAAACGGGCCTGAAGGCTCATCATGAGTAAAGCATTCCGCTTTATTGATATTGAGCAGGCCAGCTACGTCCTGATCGGTTTTATCCCCTACCTGCTGGCCATCTATCTGGTGATTCACCTCGATGCTGAAATCACACCCTCGCTGCTGCTGGCTGGCTTAGTGGCGCTGGCTGCACATCTGACGGGTTATTCCCTGATACGCCACTTTGGCAAGCAGCTTGCGGATGTCCGTGAGATCACCGGCAACACATCAATATCAGAATACAAATTCCCAATCGAAATCGATGGAAAATCCCCCGATGAGCTGCTGGGCATCATCGACAACTTTAATAAGATCATGCAGGACTCAAAGAGATCATCCCGCCAGCTCAAGGAGATGACAACCAAGCTAATACTCCACGCCCGGGACATTGAGTGCTACCAGGCCAAACTCCGGGATGAAGGCATCTCCTTCGTCCGTTTGAGCCGGTATGTCGATAAAAGCGTGGCCGAAAAGATTATGAACTCGGCAGAAGATATTCTTCTCCAGAACACAAAGCAGGAAGCGACCATTCTTTTTGCTGATATTCGCGCATTTACAACGCTTACGGAACACATGACGCCGGAAGATATTCTCGGGTTTCTCAATACCTATTTCGATACCATGGTAAAAATAATTTTCAATCATCAGGGAGTCCTTGATAAATTTATCGGAGACGAACTGATGGCCTCCTTCGGGGTGCTTGGAGAAGCCAAGGACGGCCCCATGAACGCTGTCAATGCAGCCATTGCCATGCAGGCCAGGGCGCAAAGCCTGATATCGGAATTTCGCGCAAAGAAGTACCCTGAGTTTGAAATAGGCATAGGCATCAATACCGGTAATGTGGTCATGGGAAGTGTTGGCTCGGAAAACAGAATGGATTATACCGTGATAGGCGATACCGTGAATGTCGCATCCCGACTCCAACATATCGCAGAGGGTCAATGTATTGTCGTCGGGGAAAATACCTATCAACGCTGCAAGGCACATATTCCGATGCTGCCCATGGGTGAGATCAAGTTAAGAAACAGGGTGTCGTCGGTTAAATATTATCAGGTCAAGAAGTAAGCCCTTCTATCTCAGGCGCAAGCCGCCGCTGCATACAAGGAAGCAGTGGGCATTGCTCCACACCTTCATCATCTCAGGGTTGCTTTGAAGAACAACGGCAAGCGCATTGACAGGATATTTATTTGCGACAATGTTCCCCCATGAAGAAAAAGACCCTCCCGCGGCCTCACCCTGTACTGATCGGACTGATGGGCTGCGGCAAGAGCAGCATCGGCAGGCGACTGAGCAAAAAGCTGAAAATGCCGCTCGTCGATCTCGATGAAGTCATTGTTAAACTGGCCGGCATGAGCATCCCCGAAATCTTTGCCCGCCATGGGGAAGCGTATTTTCGCGAACTGGAAACTGAAGCGCTGAGCAAAAAAATAGGCAAAAAGGTGATCCTTGCTACTGGCGGTGGCGTGGTGTTGCGCGAGATCAACCGCAAACTCCTGAAGGCACATCCCCCGGTGATATGGCTCAAGGCTGCACCGGAATTTCTCGCAAACCGTATTGCAGGCGACTCAAATCGGCCGCTGCTTGCCAATCAGGATGCCCTGCAGAAGCTCTCCACGCTGGCTGAGGAACGCTACCCCCTGTACGCAGAGTGCGCTGATCTGGTGATTGAGCGTGACGGGATAAAAAAGAATGAAGTTGTTGTAGAAATAATCAATTTCCTGCACAAGAGGCTGAACACATGATTCCCGAAGATGTAGAGGAACCGCAATACGATCGCCCCAGCAAGAGCGAGCTGAAACGTCGTGTCGAAGCGCTGCAAAAGGCGGGAGAATCACTGATCGACCTGCCTGCAGCCCAACTGGCCAAAATGCCGCTGCCCGACGAATTGCGCAGTGCTGTGAAGGAAGCTGCAAAAATACGCAACAAACACGCTGGCTTCAAACGTCAGAGGCAATACATCGGGAAGCTGATGCGCGAGGTCGATGCCGAACCGATTCTTGAAGCACTCAATGATCTGGAATCCACGCACCGAACCGAAACCTCGCGCTTTCATGAAATTGAATACTGGCGGGACACCCTGCTGGGCGATGGCGGCGCTGAAGCGCTGACCGAATTGCTGGGGAAGCACCCGGGAGTGGATGTGCAATTGCTTCGCCGTCAGGTCGCCAAGGCAAAGCGCGAACGGGAGCTTGGGCGCAGCCGGCATGAGCAGCGCGACCTCTTCGCCATGCTGCGCGGCATGCTCGAAAACGCCTAGATTTATAAAATCCATGGCTGTACTACTGTTTAAACTGCGCAACGTGCCGGACGATGAGGCTGCGGATGTGCGCGAGCTTCTGCATGCACACGACATTGCATTCTACGAAACCACGGCAGGCTCCTGGGGCGTTTCAATGCCGGGTATCTGGCTGCACGATGACAGTCGCCTTGCCGAGGCCCGTGCACTACTGGATACCTATCAGAATATACGCCAGAGCGAGGCGCGTTCCACCTATGAACAGGCCCTTGCCAGAGGCGAACGACGCACTGTATTCACCCTCGCTGCCGAATCGCCGCTGAAGGTAATCCTGCTGCTCGCCGCCCTGCTGTTTGTCCTGTACATCTCCATCATGCCCTTCATGCGTCTTTAGCCAACGACAACAAGCCGACGATAAGCGGTGTTGGCAACAAATAGAGTTGTCCGGTTTTAGAGCACAAGGGTTGTCCGGTTTGGTTTTGGTTCATATTGCTGCCTTCAGCCTTGGTAGTGGTAGTTCCGGCTTGCTGGCCTTGGGCTTCAGAAGAGGCTGAAACTCGGCGAGTTTTCTTGGCCCGTGGAAGATGGCCATGCTGCCATCGGTATAGCAGTGAACACGCACTCTGGCTTTGACATAATGGTGTCGGTATTCATTGCTGGGGATTTGCAGGGTTCTGCCCTCAAAGCTGACGGTGTTGTCTTTGTTGACTGTGCGTTCGTGCTT
>MNXA01000046.1 GCA_001871195.1 Zetaproteobacteria bacterium CG1_02_55_237 | reverse complement strand
TACAGTGGTGGCACCGCCACTTTCTCTGACAAGAACGTGGCCAGCGGCAAGACGGTCTCCGGCAGCGGTCTGAGTCTGGCCGGTGCCGATGCCGGCAACTACACGGTCAATGCTAGCGCCACTACCACGGCTGATATCACGGCCCTCGGTATCACCGGCAGCATCACGGCCGGCAACAAGGTGTATGACGCCACAGACCTGGCAACAATCACCGGGCGTTCGCTCGTTGGCGCGATTGCCGGGGACGTGGTGAGCTACAGCGGTGGAGCGGCGAGTTTCTCTGACAAGAACGCGGGCACAGGCAAGACCGTGAGCGGTACCGGCCTCACCCTCACTGGCGCGGACGCGGGCAACTACACGGTCAATACTTCCGCCACCACCACCGCTGACATCACCAAGGCCGCGCTGACGGTCTCCTCCATAGGACAAAATAAAGTCTACGACGCCACGCCGAGCGCCACTGTAACGCTTGTTGACAACCGCTTGGGCAGCGATGTGTTGGCCCTCGGCTACGGCGCAGCGAGCTTCAATGACAAAATCATCGGCGCCGCCAAAACGGTGGCCGTGACGGGCATCGCGCTGGGCGGCGCCGATGCGGGCAACTACAGCTTCAACACCACGACGAGCACCACGGCCGACATCATGGCGCTAGCGATCACCGGCAGCATTACTGCGGCCAACAAAGCCTATGACGCGAGCGATGCAGCGACGATTACCGGGCGCTCAGTCGCAGGCGTGCTGGGCGCGGACGTGGTGAGCTACAGCGGCGGGACGGCGAGCTTCGACAACAAGAACGCCGGCACCGGCAAGACGGTCACCGGCACCGGTCTTGGCCTGACGGGCGCAGACGCGGGCAACTACACAGTCAACAGTACGGCCACGACACAGGCCGACATTACTCCCGCGCCACTCGACATTACGGCAAACAGCGCAACCCGCGTGTACGGCGATGCGAACCCCACATTTGCCGCCACTTACACCGGCTTCCAGACCGGGGAGAGTGCAGCCACACTGAGCGGTACGCTGGCGTTCGCCAGTCCAAGTGTACCGTCCTCCAACGTGGGCAACTACGCCATCATTCCTTCCGGCCAGAGTTCGACGAATTACACTATCAGCTATATTAATGGCACCCTAAGCGTGGCCCCAGTGTCCCTGATGGTTACGGCTGACGCCAAGAGCAAGGTCTACGGCACGAGCGACGCAGTGTTGACCTTTGGCGTGACGGGTCTGGTGAACAATCCGGCACTCGGCGTTGTCGACACGGCAGGCACCGTGCTTTCGGGTACGCTGACGCGAGCCGGCGGCGAAACCGTTCTGGGCGGGCCGTACGCCATCACCCAGGGCTCTTTGGTGGCCAACAGCAATTACACCCTGAGCAGCTTCGCCGGCAACGGCCTCACCATCACGCCGGCGGCACTTAATGTTGCCGCGAATTCCCAGAACAAGATATTCGGCACGAGTGATCCTGTGTTGACCTTTAGCGTGACGGGTCTGGTGAACAATCCGGCACTCGGCATCGCCGACACCGCAGGCATCGTGCTCTCGGGTGCGCTCACGCGCGTCCCCGGTGAGAGTGCGTTGGGCGGGCCATACGCCATCACCCAAGGTAGCCTTGCTGCCAACAGCAACTACACACTTGGCTTTACGCTTAATAATTTCACCATCACGGGTGCTGCCGAAGAGCCAGTTTTGGGCTTCAACCCGGGGCAGATCATTTATACCGGAATCATTAATAATGACCCATACGAGCGTCCGGGCAACTTCTGGCATATCTCACTGAATTACAACAACGCTGACCCGGGCTTCGACGTGATGAGGGGGACGGGCGATTTGAACTCACGCTCAAACCGGCACTCGATTAATTGCGCTTCTGTTTTTGGGGGAGGGTTTTGTGAAACCTGGCAATTCCCACAGCAATTCGGGGAAGGCGACAAGAAGGAAGCAAAATGAGCGTGGTATTGGGAATTGTCGGGCGTGTATTGGACACCACTCTACGAGATTCTCGAAGCAAGTGGATTTGCTGTGAACCTCGTCAACACCCGGCATGGATTTTCCGGGTTTCAGGAGATGGGGACGTGACATGCTGGCTATGATGCGTTGCATGGGGCTTGCGATGGCGATGCTGCTGACATCGACCCCTTTATTTTCACAGACACAGGCCTTTGCACAGACACAAACCGTGTATTTCGATATTAATCGTTTCAACATTGAGGGCAACACGCTGCTCAAGCCCGATGAAATCGAAACAGCGCTCAAGCCGTATGTTGGAAAACACCGCGAGTACGCCGACGTGCAGCATGCAATCGAAGCGCTCCGACTGCGCTATCGCAGCGGAGGTTTCAGCGTGGTGTGGGTGGTCGCTCCCGAGCAGGACCTCGACCGGGGTGTTGTCACGCTGCGGGTTATCGAAGCGAGGGTCGGAAAGGTCACCATCCAAGGTAACCGCTTTTTTGATGATACGAACATCCGCTCCAGCCTTCCGGCGCTCAGAGAGGGCGTTGCGCCCAGAGTCGGGGATATCTCAGCGAACGCGCAGCTTGCCAACGAGAATCCGGCCAAGCAGGTGGACATCGCGCTGCGCCCCGGCGAGAAACAGGGCGAGGTGGACGCCAACGTCGACGTCATCGACGTACGGCCGCTCAAGGCTTTCCTGACCTTTGATAATACCGGTAGCCCGCAGACGGGTAACTTCCGGCTCGGCGCCGGCGTGCAGCATGCCAACCTGTTCAACCGTGACAATGTTGGCACGTTCAACTATGTCACCTCGCCGGGCAAGTGGAAGCAGATCAGCCTCTACAGCGGGAGCTATCGCGTACCGCTGTATTCAAACGGCGATTCCATGGATGTCATCATCGCCCGTTCGGATGTCAGCGCCGGTACCACGCAGACCGTCGCGGGGCCGCTCACTTTCTCCGGCAAGGGTACGGTTTACGGCTTGCGCTATAACCAGTTGCTGGCGCGGCGCGCTGAGTATTCGCAGCGGATCGTTTACGGCCTCGATTATCGTGCCTACAAGAACAATTGTACGCTTGGCAATTTCGGCGTAGCTGGCTGCGGACCGGCTGCGGTGGATATCACCGTGAGGCCCATCAGCCTGACATACAGCGGAAACTGGGCAAGGCCCGGGCGGATCTCCGACTTTTATGTGGCCTTATCGCACAATATTCCCGGGGCGGTTAATGGTAAGGAGAGTAATTTCAATGCAGCGCGTCCGAGTCCGAATGGCGGGAATGGGGCTCCTTCCCGTTACAATATCCTGCGTTTGGGAGCCAGCATGGTGAACGCCTTTGACAGCAACTGGCAAGTTCGCCTTGCTTTAAGCGCACAATACACCCCGGATGCTCTGGTATTCGGCGAGCAATTCGGCATTGCCGGCGAAACCGCCGTGCGCGGCTTTCTGGAGCGCGAAATTGCCCGCGATACCGGCTATTTCGCCAAGCTCGAACTCTATTCGCCCAACCTGATGGGCAAACTGATCCCCGGCGAGGGTAGTCTGCGCGGCTTGCTGTTCTATGACGTCGCCAGGGCTGCCAACAATCCGCTGGCCGGAGAGGACAGACAACAGACCTCCATCGCCAGCATTGGTGCGGGATTTCGCTGGAACATCCAAAGAAACTTCAACCTGCGTTTCGACTTGGGTCGGGTAATAGACGCAGGCGGGCGAAAGAAATCCGGTGACCTGCGCGGGCATATTTCAATCTATGTCGGCCTCTAATCGCAGTTGAACAAATAGGATCATCCGGGAACGGCGCAGGTAAATTTTGCGTCATGTTTGGCCGTAAATCTGCGCCGCCAATGTGTTTTTTAAACCCTCGCAGGACCTGTATCCGAAACATAACGACCGTGTTCGGCTAACGGCTCAAAAGCGTCTATAATTGTGTTGGCGATTCAGCGTCAGGCCTCATGTCACGAGGGCTCCGTTACGATTCGCTCAGGGTATACAGGTTGAACCTGAGAGGAAGATTATGAATGAATCAACCATTCGGAAGTCAGTGGAGGCCTCCACGGTCAGGAAGCCGCAGATACGGGGCGCCAAGGGAGTTCGATGCGCAGCATGGTTTGCGGTGCTGATGTTTGCGACTCTTCCCGCCCTCGCCTTTGACCAATCTCCATGTCCCGGAATTCACGTGAAGATTCTAAACATAAGAAACAGCACTGGAACCATAGCGTGCGCGCTGTTCGAATCGCAGACGGGTTTTCCTAAGAAATTCCTGAGAGTTGCAACGAATATTATGATCATCAAAATTCGCAAGACTCAGGCGAGTTGCAACTTTGAAGACATCTCACCCGGCAAATATGCAATAGCCGTCGTTCATGATGAGAATATGAACGGCGAGCTGGATACCAATTGGCTAGGTATCCCCACGGAAGGCTACGGTTTTTCTAACAACGCCAAAGCATTGCTGGGTGCTCCTTCATTCTCAGCCGCCAGCTTCCTCTACGATGGGCAGAACATCGGTATGACGATGCGCTTGAATTACTAAGCACCCGCTGTATGAACAAGCAAAGATCGCATGATATTGGAGCTATATGGACAGGGTTGATGACCTGCCCCCTGTCGCTTCCGGATGTTCACATTCTTGCCGGATCCGTAAATCCGTATTAATTAAGCGAATCGTCTCGCCAGTACTTTGTTCCCTTGACGGTCAATTGCAGTGCCAGACCGGTTTTGCTCAATTGATAGGTGGTGATGTCATCAGCGACAACAAACGCCACTGACCGGGTTCATCCCATAATGGGTGGTCTGTTTAAGTAGCGGACACAATTGCCTCCCAAGAGGAAAAAGCTGCCGCAACCCGGCATATTTTTCCTCTCAGAATAGTGAATAAATAACGTAACATATTGATATATATATGATCACACCCATGGCATACAAGCTGCTGAGTAGCTGTCATGACCCAGCAAATAGAAGCAACTGGAAATTCGCAGGACGTGGCAGCCACCTTGGGAGGCACCATTGGCCATGCCAAGACGGCCAAGAAAGGGCTTTTCACCCAGCTTCTGAATCTGGTAAGTAAACGCTCAGCAGATAGCGAGTCATCTCCGAAAGAAGCTTTGGCAATCCCTGCTGCGGATAAGCATCAGGATGCTGCATCCCTTACGAAGAAACCGACGCTTCTGACCACCAAACCCACTTTGATTGCGGGTAAACAAAAGACCAAGAGCGAAGAGGCAACGGACGGGCAAGCCAGAGCTTCCATAGCGGTAGCCAATGTGATGTCCATGGACACACGAGCGCTGTCAGGAAAACCGGGTAAAGCCATTCAGGATTCCAAAATTGAACCATCGTTTTTAGCAGTAGCCAATAGAGGCGAAAAACAGGGACAAGCGACGCAAGCCGGTCTTCACGCATACGGGAATCTCGGTAAGACAACCGTAGTGCAAACACCTGCCAGCAAACTCGAGGCAGCAGATGCGCAATCATTTACGAACAGGCAACTCCCCTACTCCGAAGCCAAAGCGAAAACAGGTGAAGCTCATCAAGCCATGCTCGACCACACTCCCGTCGCTGAGAAAGCAAATGCCAAAATAGTCCCCGCTGCCAATACATTGAAGCATGCAGCCGGCTCGACACCGCAACAAATCAGTGGCAAGAATCATCAAGCGGAAAGGTCTGAGCTAGACAACAGGCAAGCGATATCCTCCCCCCCTGCGCAAGGGAAGAGCCATGCAGAATCTGTTGTCACTGCCAATCAGGACATCATTGCAGGCACGGGCTCGGATGGTATTGCTTCTCAACAAAGGACCACGCCGCTCAATGCCAGGGCTGATTTGCTCAATCCAAATGCTTTAACTAACAAGACTGCTCATGTTATTGATCAGGCTGCAGCACAAAAGCCATCGGCTCAGCATACGCCCTCACAGGTGACAAACATTCAGCAACAGGCTGCAACGGGCCTTACGTCACCTGCGTCCTTAAGTAATCCTGTTGAAGGCGTCGGCAAGCAATCAACGCTTTCCAACAGCACCCACGGGGAAAGCCATGTGGGATCTGTTGCCAACGCCAGCCAGGACAGCATTACAGGCAGCAGCTTGTCCGGCTGGAAGAGCATTGCTTCTCAATACAGGGCTGCTCCAGCCAACGGTAAAACTGATGCGGGTCATCTGAATGCCACAAAAGGCAAGAGCGCACATCTTGATTCGACACCAGCACAGAAATCAACAGTCCAATCCATGTTCTCGCAGCAGCCCAACAGCCAGCAGCATGCCGCAGTTCCCCATGCTGCGCCTGCACCCGTCATCAACGCTGTTGAAGGTCTGGGTCAAATGGCTGACAGATCCTTTATCGCCGGCAAATACGGACAGTCCGCCTCTGAATTGAATGTCCAGCAAGCACTTGCCAACGATCCTGTACAGCTTGCTCAGGCGCAGTCCAGCAAGTCGATTCTGCCGCAGACGCCATCGAGTTCGGGCCCCTGGTCAGTCTCTGCTGCCATGCAGGAAATCGGTCATGCTGCTTCCCAGGAACGATATCGCCTCGAATTAAATCTGGATCCGGCACATCTTGGAAAAATAAAGGTCTATCTGGACAGCGATGCCAACAAACAGATTCAGGTACACCTCGTTGTCGATCAAAGCGCATCGCGACAGATCATTGAGCAACACCTGCCAGCTTTACGTCAGGCACTTGCCCAACATGGACTGGACATGGGGGGCTTCTCAATGAACTCCCAACATGAACAAGGTGGTCAAGATGGGCAACCCTCTGCCTCACAGCATGCGCAAAATGACTATGCAGCCCCAACGAGCAACAAGCCTTTGCAAGCCACAGAACCACAAATTTCAAGCACGAATGCCCGCTTAAGCATTCGTGTATAGCCGTAACTCAGGAGACCATCCATGCAAGTGAACGCAGCCCAGGCAGCACAGCCGTCAGCACTAAGCTCCAATCAACAGGATTTGGGCTCCAAGGATATTTTTCTCAAGATCCTGGTTGCCCAGATGCAGAACCAGGATCCTCTCAAGCCTCAGGATGCGGCCCAGATGTCCACCCAGTTGGCACAGTTCAATATGGTTGAGCAGCAGATCAGCACCAACACGCTGCTCAAGGAGATGCTGGCCGGGTCCCAGGGACAGAAATCAGACATGGCTTCTGCAGCGTCCCTGATTGGTCATCAGGTCGCGGCTCAAAGCGGCCAATTCTCATTTGATGGTACTACAACGCAGCAGTTCACGATCGATGCAGCCCAGGATGCTGCCAGTTCAACAATGGAAGTCATCGATAGCTCAGGCAAGGTCGTCAACACGCTGAACTCAGGAAGGCTGCTCTCTGGCAAAAATAGCATGACATGGAATGGAGCTACGAGCACGGGCGGAACTGCCGGGCCCGGTGAATACACTCTTAAGATCACAGCGTCGGATATCAACGGCCAATCCGTCGCTACCACCACCCAGATTACAGGACAGGTCAAGGCGGTCCGCCTTACCCCTGAGGGTACGTTTGCGGAAATCGGAAATACTCCGGTCTCCATGGCCAATATTGCAAAGATTTATTAAAAAAAGGAGACGAATTATGGGAATTTATAATGCACTATTTACAGGCGCCAGCGGCCTCACCGCATTTGGCGAAGGCGTACGCGTCATCGGCGACAATATTGCCAACGTAAACTCACTGGGTTTCAAATCCCAGAACGTTAACTTTGCCGATGTACTGGGGCAGACGGTAAACGTCTCCCGTTCCAATATCGCCAATCAGGTGGGCAACGGCGTACGCATCGGTGCCATTTCGCGGGATCAGGCACAGGGCAGTGTACAGAGCACCACCAATGCAACGGATATGGCCATTAATGGTGCCGGCATGTTTGTACTCAAGGATCCGGCCAGTGGCCAGACACAGTATACCCGTGCCGGGGCATTCCTGATCGACTCCAGCAGCAACCTGATTAACGGTCAGGGTTTTCAGGTGCAGGGCTGGGCTCTGGACAGTGCCGGCAAACCTCAGGGCAACGTTACAAATATTACCGCAGCAAATGTGGCGGCCAACGCAAGCCCAACAACAACAATAGATGTAGGTGTGAACCTTAATGCCACTGCTACCAACATCGCCCCCGGAACCTTCAGCGCTACCAATCCGGCAACCTATACCTCCAAAGCAGATGTGGCGGTATACGATTCGCTGGGCACCCTGCACAATGTCAGTACATACTTCGTCAAACTTGGTAATGATGCGGGTGGCAATGCCGTCTGGGATTGGCATGTCACCGTGGATGGCGGAGAGCTCACCGGCGGCACCGCCGGAACACCCACGGAAATAAACGAAGCCGGTATCGGTGGTCCTACCACAGCATCCGTAATCACCGCCGGAGTCGTCACTACTGCGGGCTCACAATCGCTGTCATTTTCCGCTTCCAATGGCTCTCTGGTCGTCGAAAAAGCCCCCACAATGAACCTTCCGTGGTTAACCGCTGCCGCAGGCGCGATCGCCTTCAACTTCGGTGCAGCTACAGGCACCGATGTCTCAGGCATCACAGGAACGGGTCTGGATGGTGCCTTGCAACTGGCGGGTACCGGCGCAACCCGTTTCATGAGTGCCGATGGCTATGGCGCAGGATTTCTTGACCACATGGAAACCGACAGCACCGGTCGCATTAACGGGATCTTTACCAACGGACAGCGTCGCCCTCTGTTTCAGGTGGCTCTGGCAAAATTCCCCAATGAAGCTGTGTTGAGCAAACTGGGTAACAATATGATGGGATCAACCATTGCTTCCGGAACGCCAGTGCTGGAAAAACCCGGCAACGGCGGCATGGGATCTATCGCGCCGTTTGCACTTGAACAATCCAATGTGGATTTGGGCAACGAATTTGTGAAGCTCATCGTTATCCAGCGTGGTTATGAGGCAAACTCAAAGACTATTTTAACCACTGATCAGATGCTTAGTTCCTTGATGACACTCAAACGATAAGTAAAAAATAAGGAGTGAGGGAGAGATTCCCTCACTCCTTATCATTATTAGCACGCTTCTTGCTAGAACATCTCTGGAATTTACCGGAACACTGAACATGTGAGGAGAGGCTATGGATATTGCCACACTAATTGGTCTGGCCACGGCGATTGGCCTGGTCATCACAGCGATCCAGCTTGGCGGTTCTTTAGCCAGCTTCGTTGACCCGATTTCATTTCTTATTGTGGTCGGCGGAACCATTGGCGCAACCCTGGTCAACTATCCTTTGCGCGAAGTGCTGGGCGCCATCAGCGTCGGTATGAAAACATTTATTTCCAAGCTCGAAGACCCGACAAAAATGATCGGTCAACTCATCGAACTATCCCAGATCGTTCGCAAGGAAGGCATTCTGGCCATGGAAAACAAGGTCGAAGACTTCACTGACCCCTTCCTGAAAAAGGCCATTCAAATGGCTATCGATGGCCAGGAACCAAGCATCATTGACGAAATCCTGTATAGCGAGGTTGAGAAGGTTTCTGAACGACATGCCCTGGGTGCAGAAATATTCTTCACCCTCGCAGGGTTTGCCCCCGCCTTCGGCATGATCGGTACCCTGGTTGGTCTGGTCTTGATGCTTCAGAATATGGATGACCCATCAACAATCGGCCCTTCCATGTCGGTCGCCCTCATCACCACATTTTACGGGGCTCTTCTGGCCAATATCTTTTTCCTGCCAATGGCCGGCAAGCTGAAAACCCTGAGTAAAAAGGAAATACTGGTTCACGAGATCGTGATTTCCGGCGTGCAGTCACTGGTGGCTGGTGAAAACCCACGCGTTATGGAGCAGCGACTACTGGGCTTTTTACCGCCCAAGGAACGAAAAACCTCCTTCGAGTAAACAGATGGCAGCCAGAAGAAAAAAAATCGAGGACGAGCCGCCCAAGGGCAACTTCGACATGCTGTTCCTGCAGCTGATGATGATCATGATGGCTTTTTTCATTCTGCTCTCAAGCATCGCCACCATCGTGGAGGAAAAGCGCCATAAAGCCCTGGATTCCCTGGCCGGCGCTTTTAGTGTTATGCCTGCCGGGGCCAACCTTTCCGAAGGGAAGGGTCAATCCATACCGAGCCGCGAGATTGGCGCCAACAACGCAGCCACCATGCGGACCGCCAAAGAATTGACAAATGTCGCCAGGCTTCTGGGCATGGGCGAAGCCGTGCATGTGCTGCCACTGGATAAGGATAAGGTTCTGGTTCGCTTCCCGGAACCCATTCTGTTCAGCCCGGGGCAAGTCGAGCTTAGCCCGAAGGTTACCTCCTTCCTGGATTTATTGTCCGATATCCTGCGTCAACCTGAAATACAGGAAATCACCATTGAGGGGCATACCGATGAGATGCCTTCATCAAGCTCCCTTTATGCAAGCAATTGGGAACTATCTGCGGCACGGGCCATGCAGGTTTTCCATAGATTAGCAGAACAGAACATCCCCAAAAGCCACATGGTTGTCGCCGGCATGGGTGATGGTCATCCACTCCCCTTCGCGATAACAAAGGGTGACCTTGCACAGAACCGGCGAGTAGAGCTGCTTATTCGCTTTTTCCCGACGACGGTAAAGAACGTCAACATGATTTCCTCGAACAACCCATCCGGGGGGGGGGAATAATGGCCGCCAGGCGAGAGAAAAAGCCTCCTATAAAGATCAAGACAGATGGCTGGGTCACAACCTTCGGCGACCTGATCAGTCTGATGCTTACCTTTTTCGTGTTGATCGTCTCCATGTCCACACTGGATGACCTGACACTCAAGGATGTCAGCTCTTCCTTCTCCACTGGAGCCATCTCGGTTTTTGATAACGCCAGCAATACAGACATTGATCTCCTGCCAATCCAGGAGCAACCGGAAGTCACACTGCGGGAATTAATGCTGGCGGCACGCCAAAAATCCAATCGCGTCCTGCAAAACAGCGAGTGGCAACATAAGGTAAAGACACTTGTAGTCGATGATAAATTCATCCTTCGCATGCCTAATTCTGTTTTGTTTGAATCCGGTCAGGTTGATCTAAAGCAACAGGACATTGAAATATTAAAGCGTCTGGCAAGGCTGCTTGCCTCCATACCCGGAGACATTCGCGTAGAGGGCCATACCAGCTCAGAAACATTGCCTGAAAACAGTGCATTTCCTGACGCCTGGAGCCTGTCACTTGCACGAGCGGCATCAGTCTTGCATGTACTGGAGACGGAAGGTGTTAGTCGTTCGCGTTTATCGTTGGTGGGGTACGGGCCGTCCAAACCCATATCAACAAACTCCACCCCCTATGGACGCAGCAAAAACCAACGGGTGGATATTGTACTTTACCAGCCAAGTTCCAAAGAGCGCGTGAAGAGCCCGTAACAAACAGATGCCAGCGGCAACAAGGTATAAACGCAGGCAAGAGACACAAAATAGCAAGGAGACGATCCATGGCAGACAAAGAAACAGATAACGGCACCTCTGGGAAAGAGAATAAGAAAAAGTCATCTTCCGGCGGCCTGCTGCCAGTCATCAACCTGGTGTTGATGTTGCTTGTGCTCGTTCTTGGCAGCTTCATTGCCTGGAAGCTGGTTGCTCTGGATGTCCCTCTCATCGCCGGAGAGGAGCAAGCACCAGCGCCAAAAGAAACGGCCTGGAAGCCGGGCATATTGATGGAGTTGGACAATGTTACCGTCAATTTGGCCGACACAGAGGAAAGTCGTTTTCTGCGAGTCAAAATCAAGCTTGATGTAGAGGGTGAAGAGGATGTGGCCAGAATTGATCCTCATAAAACCGAAATAAAAGATCTCATTATCTCCCTTCTTTCAGGCAAGTCCTTTGGTGACGTGCGCACGCAACAGGGCAAATTCGCGCTGAAGGAGGAGCTTGCCTACCGCATCAATATGGTGGTTGGCGGCAAGCCGGGCACGCCGGTGAGAAAAGTATATTTCTCTGATTTCGTAGCCCAATGAGCAAACCCATACTAGATGCAGAGGAAGTGCAGGCACTGTTAAGTGCTGTAGCACCGGAAGAGCAGACCAATGCTCTTCTGGCAACATTTCCACCTCTTCTGCAGCCAGCGAAAGTGGATGTTTTCAAGTTCGGTGAGAATCAAAGTGCCGGCCTTGATCAATATCCGATGTTCAGCAATATGCATGAACGACTGTCTGAAGTGCTCACTGAACGCTGGGGTTCAATATTCCATCGCGAGATTCCTGTTTTTTTCAAGGAACTGGTAGAAAAATCCTATATTGATCTGCTCGATAGCGATGAGCCACGCGTTTACTTTACCCTGGAAAGCCCGGGACATGGCACCATGTTGTTTGTGCTGGATATGGCATTGGTTGTTTCCTACATCGATGCCATTCTGGGTGGCAGCGGTGAAATCGTCCCGGAAGAAGGTTCTGTTCTCACGCTTGTAGAGCTGCGCATTGCCGAGCGTATTGCAGAATCAGCCTGCACCTTGCTTTCCAATCTTTGGAAACCCATACGCAAAATGGAATTCAAATTGCGGCGTATTGATCTGGATCCCATGAGCCTGGCCATGACGGCCGAAGATGTTCCCTGCTTTTCAACGACCAATGTTATCGTGGTGGGAGAGGAAGCCCGGGGAGACTTTTCGCTGCACTACCCCCTCCCGTTTCTCGAGCCGATGTTGATGACCATGCGCAAACAGGCGCGGGAGAAAACAGGAACGTTTGATGATGAATGGGGCAGGGAATTGCATGAAGCCATTGATCAAACCCCCCTTGAATTACGTTTGGAGCTTGGCCGCTGCCGCCTCCAAGTCAGAAATTTTCTTCACATAAAACCCGGGGACTTCCTCCCATTGACACTTTCCGAGCAGGAACCGTCCAAATTATGGATTGAGAATTTCCCCCTGTTTACCGCCAACCCCGGACAACAACAAGGCATGCTGGCTGCCGAAATACTTGAACAAATCCATATCGGAGGCAACGAATGAGTGAACAAATTGAACAGAGCGAAGCAATTGAACTGAAGGGTAAATCGCCATCCAAACAGGAACAGGGGGGCCATCCACCCAATCTGGAAGCCCTTATGCACGTACCTCTTGAGGTCAGCGTCGAATTAGGCCGTGTAAAAGTACCCCTGCATACGGTTGTACGTATGGGCAGAGGCACCGTACTCAAATTGCAGAAAGAGGCAGATGCCCTGGTAGATATTCTGGCCAACGGCGCTGTTTTCGCCCGCGGTGAAGTTGTGAAAGCAGACGGCAAGCTTGGCGTACGCATCACTGATGTGGTTCCCCCGGCAGAGCGCATCCGTGCATTGTCATAATTTGGAGGCGCATCATCGGTGGAGGCGAATAGTCCGCCTGACTGGCAATTTCCAGCAATGCTTATGCGCGACAATCGCTCGCGCCATCAAGAGCGTGGAGATTGCCAGCGAATCGAATGGCCCTGGGACTCTCTCTATCTCCCAAGTGAGATGTTAACAATATGACCGGCAATTTTCTGACAATGATGCTGCAGTCGCTTGCCGGCTTGTCTGCCGTGCTCGCATTGTTTGCCGGGCTGGTCTGGCTTATGCGCCGCTTTCAGGGCACAAGCTTTCAAGCACAAAGCGGACAATTCAAAGTCGTGCAGCGCCTTGCTTTGGACACCAAACACAGTCTGGTCGAAGTAACATGCGGCCAACGCCATTACCTGATCGGGCTGTCGCCAAGTGGAATGACAACGATCGCACAGAATATCGAACAAGAAACAAACCAGCCCTTGCAACCCATGGACTCTTGATGCGCTTACGTACCTTTTATCTCCTCAGTATCAGCATGCTTCTTCTCCCCGGCGTGCTTCATGCCGCAGACTTCCCTTCGCTTTCCATAAGTCTGGGGAATTCCGACGACCCGCAAGACTGGTTTGCCGGTCTCAAAATTATTATGGGGCTTACGGTATTATCCTTGGCCCCCTCCATTCTGGTCATGATGACCTCTTTTACACGCATCCTCATTGTGTTTGGTTTTCTTCGCCAGGCCATGGGAACCCAGCAGGCGCCGCCGAACCAGATTCTTGTTGGTCTGGCCCTGTTCATGACGATTTTCATTATGATGCCGGTGTGGCAGGAAATTGACACCAAGGCTCTTACTCCCTACTTGAATGAGGAAATATCGCAGGCTGACGCCTTCGAAAAAGCCATATCGCCGTTACGCGGCTTTATGCTGGCACAAACCCGTGAGGATGATCTGGCTATGTTCCTTCAAGCAGCCAAACTTGAGAGCCCTGCTTCGCCAGAAGCCACGCCCATGCATGCACTCATCCCGGCCTTCGTCATCAGTGAGTTGAAAACCGCCTTCCAAATCGGCTTTCTCATTTACATCCCCTTTGTGGTTCTCGACCTGGTTGTCGCATCCGTTCTCATGAGCATGGGTATGATGATGCTGCCGCCGGTCATGATCTCACTTCCCTTGAAAATCATCCTGTTTGTCCTGGTGGATGGCTGGCATTTGCTCACAGCCAGCCTGTTACAAAGCTTCCATTATGGATAAGCACAGGCATCAATGATGAAAAATAATAACATGACCCCCCGATGCGAGGCTGCTGTGCAGGTTTCCCTATACAAAGATCATGACAAATCCGTGCTGCATCATTCAAGCAGGCTTCCCTTAGCTGCAATCGGCCTCAGCATGTTGCTTATTGCAGGCTGCGCCGCCAAGAAACCTGAAATCACCTGGCAACAGGACAGAGAAAATCTTCAGTCACAACTTAATAAAGTTGGCATGAGTCAGGCTACGCTTGCCGAACAGGTCCAGGCGCTGAACAAGCAATTGGCCGAGCTGGAAGCCCGCATGGCCTCACATGAAGCAATGCAGGAAATGAGTTTGGATCAACATGAAACTCGATTTATTGAACTGGAAGAAAAAATCGAGGCACTTAAGAAAACATCAGGATCGAATTCCAAAACCGCTGCCAAGCGTAAAAGCAAACCCCAGGAAACGGCCCGGGCAACAAATGAGCCTGTCGTAAGCAAAATAAATAATGCCACTCCTCCGCCAGAACCAACACCCGTCATATCCGATGAGGAAATAAAGGGTTTCTACGTTCATGCCTATCTGGCGTTAAAAAGTGGTCGTTACGAGCAAGCCAGCACTGATTTCAACAACTTTCTGGTGAAATTCCCAGGCAGCACATATACGCACCAGGCAGAATACTGGCTTGGAGAAAGCCTCCATGCGCAGGGAAACACCATACAAGCAGCCGAGGCCTTTCAGAAGGCGGCCAGCACCGCAGAGAGAAATCCCCAACAGAATGCGGCCCTGCTACGGCTCGGCCAGCTATATATGGAATTGGAGCGCAAAGACGACGCAAGAATTACATTTCTTAGCCTGATCAATGAGCATCCCCAAAGCTCGGAAGCGGAAGCAGCAAGAAAAACCCTGGCAGAATTAATAACAAGCACAAGCATGTGATTCCCATCAACCAGGGCCTGTTAACACTAAATGCGGGCGCAGCGCTTCACTCGCGTTTAGTGTTAACAGGCCCTTTATACCTCAAGCCATCCAATCCCGGCTTGGCCTGGTAATTGCTTCGTTCAGGCATGGATATTGATAGCGTCATTCACCTCGGATCCCAGAGCCTGTACATGGTTCTTATGCTTTCCTTGCCCATGCTGGTTGTGGCCCTCGCCGTGGGTGTCATGATCTCCCTTTTCCAGGCCGTCACTCAAATCCAGGAAATGACACTGACGTTTGTTCCCAAAATTATCGCGGTCTTTCTATGTCTTGTTTTTGTAGCTCCGTGGCTGACTGAAACCATGGTGGATTTCACCCGGGAAATCATCCTGAGCATTCCAACCATTACGCACTAACGATGGATCTTCCCACCTTCAGTCCTGAAGATGTTATCAGCTTTTTATTGGTGCTGTTACGCGTAGGCACACTGATCATGCTGATGCCTGTTCTTGGCCATCGCCTTGTTCCGGGACCAGTCAAAATCGGCCTGATAGGACTCATGTCGCTTCTGCTCTACCCGATCGTCAGAACCTCACTACCTCAGGTTCCATCCTCACCTGAACTGTTAATCGTTCTCGCTACTCAGGAGATCCTTATTGCCGCCATGCTTGCCATGCTGGCGCAGCTGATCTTTTCGGCTGCACAGTTTGCCGGCCAGATCATGAGCTACCAAATGGGTCTTGCTATCGCAAACGTTTTCGACCCCGCCTCCAGTGCCCAAATCGCCGTTGTGGGACAATTTGCTGCTGTCCTGGCTATGTTGGTTTGGGTTTCAGTTGGTGCCCACAATACATTTCTCATGTCGCTTGTGGATTCGTTTTATCTAATGCCCATAGGACATCCTTGGCACATCAATGCCTGGGATGCCTTGAATGATGCAGCGGCCAACATGTTCGTCCTTGCCCTTCGTATGGTTGCCCCGATGCTGCTGCTGCTGTTTTTCCTGTATGTGGCCCTTGGTCTTCTGGCCAGAGCTGTACCCCAGATTCAGGTGTTTTTTGTCAGCTTCCCTCTCACCGTTGCGCTCGGTTTCCTGTCTTTTGCCCTGGCTATACCCATGATCATTTCCCTGATGCATGACAGTTTTCTTGGGCTTAGCTGGCAGGTACCGAATCTGTTGCGGGCTCTGGCTGGTTCATAAATGGCCGACGACCAGGATAAAAGCCAAAAAACAGAAGAAGCCACCCCGAAACGGGAGGAGGATTCAAGGAAAAAAGGTCAGGTACCGTTAAGCCGTGAACCATCCACGGCACTGGCATTTTTAATCCTGGCATCTTTGGGGTTTACAGGGGCTGGTGCTTTCGCCATCAGCCGGATTAGCGGTCTGATGCGCGATTTCTTTTCCGGCCAGGTTGTATTTCAGGCAACCCCGCTGGGCGTACAGAATTTAATGCTACGGATATTTGCCGATATCGCTGCCATCGTCCTGCCCATCGTGCTGCCCATCATGGTATTGGGCATGCTGATCACATTTCTCGTTACCGGGCCCGTGTTTACATTTGAAACGCTAAAACCCAAGTTGGAAAAGATAAGCCCGGCGAAGGGATTAAAACGAATGTTTTCAACCCGCGCCCTGTCTGAGTTTGTCAAATCTTTGTTGAAACTTTGTGTCATTAGTTTGGCGTGCTGGATGATTATTTCTGATCTTCTTCCTCAAGCCTTGAGTATGGTTGATAAGGATGCTGGAGCGATAGGCAACCTGGCAGTAGATGGAAGCGTAAAGCTGGCAGGTCTCGTTGCCTTCATTTTCTTCTTTGTGGCAGCCACGGATGTGTTTTACCAGCGTTGGGAACACGCCAAATCCCTGCGCATGGCGCAAAAGGAAATCCGTGATGAGCACAAAGAAACCGAAGGCGACCCGTTAATCAAGAGCAGAATCCGCCAGATTCAAATGGAGCAAGCCAGGTCGCGCATGATGGCCGATGTGCCCAAGGCCGATGTGGTGATTACCAACCCGACCCATATTGCCATCGCCTTGTCTTACAAGCTTGGAAGCCTGAATGCGCCCAAAGTTCTGGCCAAAGGAAAGGGTAAGGTGGCTGAAAAAATCAGGGAAATCGCCCGGGCGAACAACATCGTCATTCGGGAAAACAAAGGATTGGCCCGATCCTTGTTTAAGAGTGTGAAGGTTGGTGATGAGATCCCCGGACATTTGTATGAGGCCGTGGCCATTATCCTGGCAGAGATCTACCGCATGAAAGCCGCGCCGCAGTCCGAAGGCCGACAGTAAATGACACGAACAAGCGCCAGACCGAAGACCATAAGGAGGAAATAGAAAACATGCAGGCAGTCGCAACCATGGCATTCAAGCGTTTCGCCGGACAAACAGATGTCTTGCTGGCTGTCGGCGTACTTATGGTCTTGATGATCATGATCGTTCCCCTGCCAACCGGCGTCATGGATGTGCTGCTGGCCATCAATATCACGATTGGGCTTCTTATACTGCTCAACTCAATCTACGTGATGAAGCCTCTGGATTTTTCCATCTTCCCTTCTCTGCTATTGCTTACCACCCTGTTTCGCCTGGCTCTGAATGTGGCCACCACCCGGCTCATCCTGTTACATGGCCAGGAAGGCCCCTCCGCCGCAGGGCATGTCATCGAAGGCTTCGGCCAGTTTGTTGTGGGCGGCAATACCGTTGTTGGCCTGATTATCTTCCTCATCTTGGTGCTGATTAATTTCATCGTCATTACCAAGGGTTCCACCCGCATCGCTGAAGTAGCAGCCCGTTTCACCCTAGATGCCATGCCGGGCAAGCAGATGGCGATTGATGCAGATCTCAATGCCGGACTGCTTGACGATGCCCAGGCGAGAAAGCGGCGTGAAGCCGTTGCCCGTGAGGCTGAGTTTTACGGCGCCATGGATGGTGCAGCCAAATTCGTGCGTGGCGATGCCGTAGCCGGCCTTATCATCACCTTCATCAACATATTCGGGGGGCTGATTATCGGAACCATGCAGCAGGGCATGTCTCTGGCCGATGCGATGTCTGTGTACAGTCTTTTGACGGTTGGTGATGGTCTTGTGTCACAGATTCCCGCACTCATCATCTCAACCGCAGCCGGTATTATCATCACACGCGCAGGCGGCACCGAAACCCTGCCTATGGAGCTGGGCAGGCAGTTCACGCAATTCCCCCGGGTGTTCATGATCGGTTCCGGAACCCTGTTTCTTATGAGCCTGGTGCCCGGCTTGCCGTTTTTTCCTTTTCTCCTGTTGTCAGCCGGCCTTGGCGCAGGCGGATGGTACTTGCAGACAGAGGCCAATAATAAGGACCTTCAACCTGAAAATGTCACCCCTGTTCAGGAGTTGAAGGGGCCACAGGAGACATCCCTGTCCGAACTGCTGGTTGTGGATCCACTCCGCCTAGAGGTGGGTTACGGCCTCATCGATCTGGTGGAGTCCGGTCGGGAAGGAAATCTCCTCGATCGCTTGCAGGCTGTCCGCCGACAGATCACCCAGGAAATTGGTTATGTTCTGCCGCCTGTCCACATCAAGGACAACTTGCAGCTGGGCGTGGGCGAATACCGTATCCTGATACGTGGCGCTGAAGTATGCAGGGGCGAAATACGTCCTCGCAATCTTCTTGCTCTGGAAAGCCAGGTTACCGGTCCACATGTTGAAGGCGAAGCCACACAGGAACCTGCATTTGGCCTGCCCGCCGTGTGGATCTCACAGGACAAGCGCCACCAGGCAGAACTTGCAGGGTATACGGTCGTTGAACCCTCTACCGTCATTGCCACGCACATCACCGAGATTCTTCGCAAGCATTCCTATGAGATTCTCGATCGGTCACACGTGCGCGACATGCTTGATGCTGCCTCCGAACTGCATGCCAAGGCTGTGGAAGAGATTGTTCCCTCCCAGGTCTCGGTCGGGTTGCTGCAGAACGTGCTGAAAAAGCTGCTGGCGGAATGGGTCCCCATTCGCGATCTGCTTATCATCCTTGAAACCCTGGCCGACAACGCCCCCGACCAGCGCAATGTGGACGCATTGGTGGAGAAAGTACGCGTCCGTCTGGGCCGCAACATCATCCAGCAATATCTGGATCGGCAAGGCCAGCTATGTGTCTATACCCTTGCCGGTGAGGTTGAGCAGGAAATGACCGATCGTTTGTCCAATTATCCGGACTGGTCTCTTCCCCTGGATATCAATCGCTGGCAACGCTTTCTCGTGCGCCTGAATGATGTGATTGGGCAGCATGATCAGGATACAACAATCATCCTGACTGCGCCCGAACTACGAGCGTCATTGGCCAAGGCACTCAGCAAAACCATGGCTCGTGTTGCCGTGCTATCAATCACTGAGGTGCCTCCACATATCAATATACAAACTCTGGGAAGGGTCGGATTAAACGATGCAAATTAAAGTATTTTCATCGCCCAAGCTGCACGAAGCATTATCTCTGGTTCGCAAAGGACTGGGGCCGGAAGCCGTCATTCTGGACAGACACAGATGCATCGATGAACGCGGCAATACCATGTGGCATGTGCATGCTGCCCGCGATTATATCAACGAACCTGACCCTGTCCCCAGAGTCAGCAAGACTGAAGAACTCAATGATATATTGGCATCTGCCACACGGCGCCTTGAACGCGTTGTGGGTGGCTTCGAAAGGAAGGAAGTTGACAGCCTGCGCAAAACGCTTTCCAGCACGCAGACGCAACAGGCCTTCGACCAACTAATCGAGCTTGGCGTTGCCCCCAATTACGCCACCGACATTGCTGAAGATTTTGCCAATAAAAAGCCCATCGCCGAAGCTCTTATGCGCAAGGGGGCAGCACTCACGCCAGAAACAAAGCAGGAAGTCGTATTGCTTACCGGGCCAAGCGGTAGCGGTAAAACAACACTGGCCGCCAAAATTGCAGCACATTTCAGTTTAAAGGGCGTCAGCGTCGCCTTTATGAGTACTGACACAGAACGTATTGGCGGCTTGTCTGTATTGCAAACCTATGCCGATGTGCTCGGGGTTCCCCTTATTCCATTGCGCAGCAGATCGGATATCACTTCTGCATTGATTCAGACAAAAGCGGCACGATTGCTGCTAGTAGACACTGAAGGCTGGACAAACAGGCAGTTGGCCAGCACGAAAAAACAGGCGGAATTGTGGCACCACCTTCCCTGTAGCCGACGTTTTACGGTGATTCCAGCCAACATGGATGAAGCCGACGGCATCAGGGCATTGTCACAAGCCCGGGAACTTGGGATCACGGAGTTGGCTCTCAGCAAACTGGATGAAACAACCCGTCCAGGCAAGCTGATTAACTGGATCGCTACGGGTGCCGTCATTTCATACTGCAGCTATGGGCCGGAAGTGCCCGAACAAATGGGATGGCTTTCAGGCAAAGCATTGACCGCCTTGCTTGCCAGCCATGCAGAGGCAAAGGAGACATGATGAGCGAAGCATCCAAACTGGTTAGGAAAAATCCGCCTCCTGCGATCGCTATCGGCAGTGGTAAAGGTGGTGTAGGTAAAACATTTCTTTCCGTACATCTGGCTGACCGCGCGGTGCAGCAGGGCAAGCGAGTCCTGCTTGTTGATGCCGACCTCGGCCTGGCAAATGTAGATGTCATGCTTGGCATCACTGCGCCTGGCAATATTCAACAGGTGGTAGATGGCCAGGCACAGCTTAGCGATATCGTGGTCACCCACCGCAACGGATTTGATGTGCTTCCGGGTGGTAGTGGACTTCACGAGCTAACCCACCTGTCAGCCATGCAACAACGTCTGCTGCTCGATGAGATGAATGCCCTCACCTGCAATTATGACCTGGTTCTTATCGACACAGCTGCAGGTATTGGTGAGAACGTGTTGTATTTCACCTCCTGTGCCGAATCCGTTCTCATCGTGCTGACACCGGACCCCACATCCCTGACGGATGCCTATGCCCTGATCAAGGTGCTTTCCCGCCAACGCGATGTGGGAAAATTCATGGTGGCCATCAATCAAGCCGATGAAGTTCAGGCACAAATCACCTTCCGCCGCCTGTTGTCCGTAGCTGATCGCTACCTGGATGTGGTGCTGGATTTTGTCGGGTTTATGCCTGAGTACAACAAAGTCAGAGCTGCTATCCAGTCGCAGCAACTTCTGCACAATTTTTCCGATAGCTCACGCATCGACAGCCTGAATCAACTGCTGGACTCTATACTCGCTCAACCTCCATGCGTCCGCAGCGGTGCCGGGATGCAGCTTTTCTGGCAACGAGCACTGGGCAACGATCTGGGTTATCAGTCCCAGACCGACCTGGCGGTTTAAGTCATGCCGACACACCATGCTGCTGCATGTGGCGGAATCGCCGGCCTTCTGCTTGGCGTCATCATTGCACTCATCAATGACATGCAGGTTACCGATGCAGCATACCGGTTGTTGATTTTAGCCTTGGGCGGAGCCTGGATGGGCTCTATTCTGGCTATGCTCAATGCGTTACTGATGCCCGATAGTGATACCGGCGCAGGTGGCAATTAAGCATGGGTAATCCGTATTCGGTATACAGCGACACAAGCATCTCGCTGAACCCTGAGAAACTGTTGGAGGAACACCTGCCGTTGATCCGATATCACGCCAGCCAACTGATCCGACGGGTTCCAAAATCCATCGAGTTAGATGACCTCATTGACTCTGGCGTACTGGGGTTGCTGGAGGGGGCAAGCCGCTTCGATGACAGCAAAGGCATTCAGTTCAAGACTTTCATATCCTTCCGGGTGCGTGGTGCCATGATTGATTACCTGCGTGCCTTCGACTGGTTTCCCAGAAGCATGCGCGATGCCTCCAAGGGCTTGCAGCAGGCTCTATACGCCCTTCAACAGCGATATGGCCGACCGGCAGAGGAGGTGGAAGTAGCGGCTTATCTTGGCCTGGACCTCAAGGCATACAGGGACCGCCTGGATCAGGTGAAGTCCATATCCGTGGTGTATTTCAGCGATCTGCCCTCAATTGACAATGATGATGATTCCTTGGATCTGATCGAAACCATTGCTGATAATCCGGAAGATGTGCCTGAACGACAGATGGCTCTGGTCGAGTTTGCCGACAATCTGGCCCAGGCCATTGCCAAGCTCCCGATGCGTGAAAAGGTGTTGCTGTCATTGTATTACCACGAAGAACTGAACATGAAGGAAGTGGCGCTGGTTCTCGACCTGACAGAATCACGTGTCTCGCAACTGCATAGCCAGATGGTATTGCGGCTGCGTGGACTTCTGAATCTGGAAATTCCCGATGCATAATGCCAGCGATATACCTCCAGTCGGGGCCGGTAGTGCAATCGCCCAGATCAAACAGCGCAAGCCAAAGCAGCAGCGGCAAGAGTCAAAAAACGGGCAGCAACACAAGTCGGCCCAAAAGCCCCAGGCCACCCCGGTCAAGATGATGGCCATATCCCGTCATCCGACGAAAACAATCAGGGAGTAGACCGTTATGCCTGAGCCAACTGTGCCTTTAACCCATTATCTCCCCATGCTGCTCAATGGCATCATGCTTGTTGCCGTCGCCGGCTTATGGTTCATGTGGTGGCTGAATGCCAAACGCCAGCGCTTGGTGGAATCCATGCTGGCGGACAGCGCCAGACAGTTGCATGAAGCCACACTTCACCTGCAGCAGGCCATGGAACTTATCAATAAATCGACCGACCGCGCAAAACCACAGCAGCACAAAACAACAGCCAACCATGCACAAAAAGCCCCCGCTGCCCAGGAAGAGACACAGATTGCCCAGATGCTGAACATGCAAGGCGAAGGCAAGCCGGTCGAGGACATTTCCAGAAGGCTCGGTTTGCCATTGAACCAGGTCAAACTGATGCTGAAACTTCACGCCAACAGAGCAAGCTGATGTTCCCGGTCAGTGCTGCACAGCTTCTCAACCTGCCTGAAGGGGCGGCTTCAAATGCCAATCAACGCCTTCCCTGGACGAATGGTAGCCTGCTTTCCGCCAAACTCAGCCCTACTGATACTGCCGGCGTTGCCCAGCTTGTATTGGGAGGCTACACATTACGCGCTCAGGTACCGCCCACTACAACAATGGGTAAAGTCTGGCTCTTACTCATTAATCATGAAATGCCGGCCCAATTCCGACTGCTCAGTGATGCCGAAGCCGTGAGAGCGCTTAGCCAAATGTTGCACAAAAGCGCAACCACCCGTGGAGATCATGCCACTGCCAAACAAACGCAGGAGCACGGCTGGAACAAACTGGAAACCGATTCTCTTCCCTTTACAGCGGATGTCTCGAAAGACGGCCAGAATGTATTTCTAAGGGACCGCAATAACGGCAGACCCCATGTCGTATTAAATAAATCTGCTGATTCTGATCGGTTTTACATACAGGGACGTGTCGATCTGGAACATCTTGGGCCTGTGGTATTCACCCTTGAAGGCGGTGCCGAGCGTGCCTGGTGGCTGCGTATGTTTGCAGCCAATCCGCAGTTTCTCCCGCCTCTACGCACAAACTTCGATACATGGCTGCATGACAAGCAGACAAGCTATACAAACCTTGGCGGAGAGCTTCTACGCGGGCTGCCGGATAACCTCTCGGCACTAGCGGACAGTATTCGGGCATGATTGAGCGTGAGATAGCCGTCGCACTGGGATGCGATTCTGAACTTGATAGTTCGACCAAAGTACTTGCCGCCGGATATGGTGAAATAGCAAAGCAGATTCTCGCTATCGCAAAGGCTGAGGACATCCATATTCATCAGGATAATAACCTTGCCCAACTCCTCGCCCGTGTACCGGCAGGCCAGGAAATCCCGAAAGCTGCTTATCAACTCGTCGCAGAATTGCTCTCTTTTCTCTATAGCACCGACAAGAGTTTGGTGGAAAAAACTACCCTTATGCAGGGGAAGGATCTGCCTGATGCAGGCTGACTGTTTCTGCCGACATAGAAAAATGCGCGAAAAAACCGCTGGATACACGCGTTTCGAGTTTGGCATGAATAATGCAGAAGTAAGCTTGAATTTGCATAAGTTTGAGGAGATGACATGTCAGTAGGTATATATATCGCAGGTGCTGCCGGTCAAATGGCACAACACAAACTCAACGATATCAGCCATAACCTGGCCAATGTGAATACAGCCGGTTTTATGGGCAGCCGCTCAACATTTACGACACAACTGTCAAATCAAATAACAGGAAACTCAACTCAGGCGGCCCCTGCTTTTGCCAAATACGGCAACCAGTTTATCGACATGGAGGAAGGCAGTATTAAACAAACCGGCAATGACCTCGATTTCGCCATTCAGGGACAAGGCTTTTTCCGTGTTGGTCTTGCTGACGGCAGCGAGGCCTACACCCGTGCAGGAAACTTCAAACTGGATGCCAACGGCACCCTGTTAACCCAGGGCGGATATTCGGTACTCAATACAAGTGGCAGCGCTATCCAGTTGCAACCGGGCCACATTACAGCCAACCAGGAAGGTGCCTTGTTTGTGAACGGCAACAAAGTTGCCGACCTTGGCCTCGTTAAAATCAGGGATGCCTCAAAAATCGACAAGGTCGGTGAAACACTGGTGAAAACACCAGCAGCCAACACAGAGCAGGCATCACAGGATATAACCGTGCACCAGGGCGCGCTGGAAGGCTCAAACGTCAACGCCATTCTGGCGATGACGGAATTGATCGACACGATGCGCAGCTATCAGGCAACCATGAAAGTAGTTGAACAATTTGACCAGCAGTCATCCCTGCTGAGTAACAAAGTCGGCAGCATTAAGTAAGGCCTAAAGGAGAAAAACATGATTCGAGCTTTATGGACGGCAGCAACAGGCATGGCAGCACAGGCATTGAACGTCGATGTCATTGCCAACAACCTTGCCAATGTGAACACGACCGGATTCAAGCGTGGGCGTGCCAATTTTCAGGACTTGATGTACCAGCAGATTAAATCGGCCGGCGCAGAAGCCAGTGCCGCCGGCACACAGCTTCCAACGGGTATCCAGGTGGGCCTTGGTGTTCGGGCAGCCGGTATTGAAAGTATTTTTCTCGAAGGCAGTTTCAAAAATACCAGCAACCCACTGGACCTTGCCATCGAAGGGCGCGGGTTTTTCCAGATTCTTATGCCAAACGGTGATCTGGCATATACGCGGGCTGGTGCCTTCAGCATGGATAACCAGGGTCAGATCGTCACCTCGGACGGCAATGTGTTGCAGCCGGCCATCACCATTCCGCCCGATGCCCTGACTATCAATATCGGAGCCGACGGCACTGTCTCCGTGGAGCAGCCGGGTGGTGCATCCACAGTTGTCGGACAGATCCAGCTTGCTGATTTTAGCAATCCGGCGGGCCTTACCCATTTGGGCCACTCTCTGTTTCAGGCAAACAATGCCTCGGGTCAGGCCATTACCGGCAACGCCGGTGCAAACGGTCTTGGTAATCTTGGTCAGGGCACGCTTGAGATGTCGAATGTCAACATCGTGGAAGAAATGGTCAACCTCATTGCCGGCCAGCGTGCATATGAAATGAACTCGAAGGCCGTTCAGGCAGGCGATGAAATGCTGCAGACCGCCAACAACATCCGCCGCGGATAATCACGATGTGGTATAGCGCCGTACTCGCAGCTCTGCTCCTCGTATCCACGAATGTGTACGCGGATGCAAACAAGGACATGGAGAATTCCATTCGGTCCTTTTTTGCCCGCGGCGTCAATTCAGCAGGAGCCAGAGCGGAGCTCATTGAGGTGGTGAAATGGCCGGATGCAGACGGGGCTGTTCGCTGGCGCATGCCGAACTTGAGCAACCACCCGAGTCGGGTTTCATTACTTGCGGAAACGGGCAAAGGAAAAAACCAACGCCGCTGGTATGTGCCGGTCCGGCTTCGCTGGTGGTCAGAAGCGGTGGTTACAAAGAATGACCTGCCAGCCCGCACCTTGCTGACAAATTCCATGCTCACGCAAAAACGGATCAATATAGCCGGCCACCCGGGCTCCTGGTGGAAGGATAGCAACGAGCTTGTTGGTACAAGATTGACGCGCCCGCTCAAGGCAGGAGATGCCGTCTTCTCCCCCTATGTTAAACGTCCGCAACTGCTCAAACGCGGCGACCAGGTAACCATGATAGTCAGCTTCGGTGAACTCAAGGTCGCGGCTTCCGGGATGGTATTGAAATCTGCCGGCCTGGGCGACCGTATTCAGGTTCAGAACATCAAGAGCAAAAAGGTGCTGCAGGCTATCGTCGTGGATGCAAGCACCGTCCATGTCATCACTGGAGGCCGTGGTTAATGTATACAAAATGGCTTTTACTTCTTCTTGTCCTTCTTCCCGGCTGCATGCCAAGTGAGCGCTCCGTGATGACCGACAAACACAAGGAAACAGTGGATGCTGCACTTCTGGCCCCCATGTCTGACCCGTCAACAACCGGCTCATTATGGGCGGGGAATGACTCGCAGATATTCACAGACCCCAAGGCACATAAAGTAGGCGATCTGGTTACCATCCTTGTGCAGGAACAGGCCTCGGCCACACGCAATCTCGGCACCAAGAAAAACAAGAGCTCCAGCCATCAGACCAAACTCAATTCCGGCTTGGGTTTTTTCAACACAGTGCCTAAAGGCAATGGCGTTTTCGACGCTCAGGCCGGTATAGACGTTTCCGATGCGAAGACATTTGACGGCAGTGGTTCGACGAACAATTCAGACACCCTTACCGCCAGCATTACGGCCGTCATCACCAGGGTCTACCCCAATGGCAACATGCAGGTTGTCGGCAGAAGGCAGGTAACGATCAACCAGCAACCGCAGGCATTGGTGCTTACCGGCGTCATCCGTCCGGTGGATGTGACTGCGGACAACACCATCCCGTCTTCCAAGGTGGCACAGGCAAGTGTCAGCTACGGCAGCGGTGGCGAACTGGCCACGGTTGCGCATGAGGGTTGGGCAGCCCAGACACTCGATAAGATATGGCCATTCTGATGCGTATGTCCTCACGCATGAGAATGACTGACAGGAGAGACCGCATGTTGCAAAGCAGAACCTCAATCCAGCCTGTCGGGCAGCCATTGCTCAAGTCGATTGCCTATTGCGCTGTTGTCTTCATGCTGTCGGGCATCTTCGCAAGCAGCGCCCAGGCCGAACGGATTAAAAACCTGGCGGACATTGAGGGCGTGCGCGGCAATGCCCTGGTGGGTTACGGTCTCGTTGTCGGTCTCAATGCGACCGGGGATACGTCCAACGCATCGCCTTTCACCATCAACAGTATTACCGCCATGCTGGAACGCTTCGGTATCAATGTTCGCCCGAACATTTCCACCCTGAAACCAAAGAATATTGCTGCCGTCATGATCACAGCCGAACTTCCTCCCTTTGCAAGAGTCGGCCAGGAAATTGATGTGACTGTCTCCAGCCTCGGCGATGCCAAAAGTCTGCAAGGCGGAACGCTATTGCTCTCCCCGCTGCTTGGCGGCAACGGTCAGGTGTACGCAGTCGCCCAGGGCTCTCTTTCCGTAGGCGGCTTCACAGCCAGCGGCAAAGGATCGACCACGACAAAGGGGCACCCGACAGTCGGCCGCATCCCCAATGGCGCGCATATCGAAAAGGCTGCGCCAACAACCTTGAAAAACAACCAGGACCAGATCGTCCTCACCCTGCGCAATCCTGATTTTAGTACCGCCAGGCGCATGCGCGATGCCATCAATATGTATTTTGGTTCTGATCTGGCCCAGGCCACTGATGCCGGCACCATCAAGGTCTGGAATCCGGAAGCCAACAGTGTCGATCTCATCGCTCAGCTGGAACAGATTGACCTCTCCGTCGATCACGCTGCCGTGGTCGTCATGGATGAGCGCACAGGCACCATTGTCATGGGACAGGATGTCCGTATCGATACTGTGGCGGTTGCACATGGAAGCATCAGTGTATCGGTGACAGAGAGTCCGCAGGTTTCCCAGCCCAACGCATTTGCCGGTGGTCAGACGACAACGGTTGACAGAACCGACGTTCAGATCAATGAGGAGGAGGCCCAACTCGTTGTGCTGCCCAAGCAGGTTTCCTTAAGCGAGCTTGTGAACGCATTGAATGCGGTCGGCGCCACACCCAGTGATCTCATTGCAGTGCTGCAGGCGATCAAGGCTGCAGGCGCCCTGCATGCAGAGTTGAGGGTGATATGAGTGGCATAACAGGACCAGTCTTTCCTGGCCTTAAACCGGATGCTTCCAGGCACGCCTCGCCGGCCACAAAAGACGAACAGGCCCGCGATCCGAAGCTGTGGGAAACCTGCCTTAAATTTGAAGCCCTGCTTCTGCAGCAGATGATGACCGCAATGCGCAAGACCGTGCCGAAATCAGAACTGATGCCCTCAGGCTTTGCCAACGATATGTATAACTCCATGTTCGATAACGTGGTGTCTGAGGCAGGCAGTCAGCGCTCCACGCTGGGCATCGCCAGCAACATGTATCGGCAACTGGAACAATTGCATCACATTAAAGCAGAAGCGCCCACCGCCGATAATAGAGTGGATATGCACGAACAGATTCGAGGAGTGAAGTATGGTGCGAATTGACAGGCTGGGCGGCCCTGCCGGAGCACGTACGACAAGCTCGGCTGGCAAGAAGAGCGCCAGCAAAGGCAAGGCGGCATCTTCAGGCGAACAGGTTCGTGTGGCTGATTCGACGGCTCTGCGCGAAAAGGCGAAATTACTTTTGGCTGACATGCCCGATGTACGCCTTGATCGTATCGAAGCCATTCGGGATGCTCTGGAACAGGGCGTCTTTCAAATGGATGAGAGAAAGCTGGCCATCCATATCGTTACCAATGCTTTGGCGGAACGACCTTGGTAGCGCAACCCTCCCCTGCACACACCTTGCATGAACTTCTGCAAAGAATGGATGCTACTTGCCGCAAACTTGAAGAGGTTGTGCTGGGCGAGCAACAGGCTGTGCGCCAGTTTGACTCAGCTGCCCTGATAGCTCTCACGGATGTCCGCCATGTCTGCCACCAGGAGCTGCAAGCTATGGAGGCAGCGTGCCGCGATATCGTGCGTCAACATGCCGTTCCTGATGATTTGAGTCTGGAAGCCTTCATTGATATGAATTTACAGGATGCTGCTCCCGGATTGCAATCGCTGCGGCGCAAGTTGTATCAGCGGCTTGCCAACCTGAACCAGTCAAATGAGGACAACCGCCTACGCCTGCGGGCAGCCTATGATGTGACATCCGGTGTGCTGCAAAATATCGGTCTGCAGGTGACAAAAAGCACCTACGGTCCGGGCGGTGCATTATGATCCTCAGAAACCTGAATGTCGCAGCAAGCAGCCTCCTGACCCAGCAGCAGGCGATGGATGTCATTTCGCAGAATATCGCCAATGTGAATACACCCGGCTACTCACGCCAGACTGCACAACTGGCCAGCGCCGTTCCGGATCGTATTGCTGGCAGGGATTTTGGTAATGGCGTTAACGTAAGCAGTATCATTCGATCGATTGACCCAATTCTGGCCCAATCACAGATGGCGAATAACAGCCTCACCTCTCTGGCACAGACCTTGCAGCAAGGGTTGGCCAACGTCGAGGCAAGCTTCGGCAATCTGGATGTGCCGGGCCTGACCACCACGCTGGATGATTTCTTTGTGGCACAGCAACAACTGGCCAATACACCGGAAGATCCGATCAGCCGACTGAATGTTCAGACACGTGCACAGGACATTGCGATACGGGTTTCCGGTATGCGTCAGCAGTTGGTTGACGGGCAAACAGCGGCAGATCAGGAAATTAGCCCACTCATCACCCAGACCAATAACCTTCTGGATCAGATTGCCGCTCTCAATAAACGCATTCTTGTTAATGAGTCTTCAGCCCAATTGTCCAACAATGCCAACGACCTTCGTGATCAGCGGGATACGGCCGTCATGGAGCTGTCAAAACTGATCCCCCTGCAGAAGGTGGCAACCAACAATGGCGGATTAATCCTGCAGACCCCCGGTGGAGACCTGCTCGTCCAGAATGACACCGTACGTCATTTAAAGCTCGGGCCAGCCATCGGCTCTTCGTTTGGCAATGTTGAATTTACCGATAGCGGTCTGCCGGCCCAGGGCCTGGAACAGGGCGGCAAGCTTGGTGGTCTGATCAGCCTGCGCGACAACCAGGTTGCTAGTTATGTGCAGAACCTGGACAGCATGGCGGCCAACCTCATCTTTGCAGTTAACCAATTGCACACCGGGGGCACCGGCTCCACTGTCGTGACGCAATACACAGCAGCACAGCCAAGCAGCAATCCGGCGACAGCCGTGAACGTTGATGCCAATATCCCCTTCGCATCCAAGATTGTGAATGGAAGCTTTACCCTGCACGTCCTGGATGGACCGCCGCTGACAAATCCAGGTGGAACGGCAATCAATATCACTGCCGGCACAACCACGCTCAACCAGATTGCAACCGCCATCTCGGCGGTCGCCGGTGTAACAGCCAGTGTCAATGCCAGTGGTCAACTTGTTGTCGACGGTGGTGCCAATCGCATCGCCTTTACAAACGATACAAGTAACTTCCTTGCCGCTTATGAAATCAATGCCTTCTTCCACGGCAGCTCGGCCGCTGATTTTGCCGTTGATTCCGCCGTCCTGAATGATGCCGGCCGCATTGCCAGCGCTGCTGCCAATGCCACAACTTCCGACATCGCACCAGCCGACAACAGCGTGGCCCTGGCTATCCTGGGTCTGCGCGACAAGGCCGTAAGCATTGATGGCAGCACAGCAGCCAGCCCTGTGCAACGCGCGGCCAATCTGGCCAGTACCTATGGCCTGGATGTCGCTGCAGCCAACCAGCAACTCTCCTACCGTCAAGCCGAGGCCTCGTCACTGGCCTCGCAGCGCGCATCAATCTCGGGAGTGAATATGGATGAGGAGCTGGTAAAAATGATGCAATTCCAGCGTGCTTATGAAGCCGCTGCCAAGGTGATCCAGACCAGCAACCAGATGCTGGATTCCCTGATGGGGTTGATCCGATGAGAGTAACTTCACAACAAATGTATGACACATTGCTTGCCGGCATTCGAAATCAGCTGCAAGTCCAGGCCGACAGTACCGATCAGGTAAGCTCCGGGCGCCGTTTCAGTCGCCCAAGCCAGGACGGACTGGGTTACAAGACATCCCTGGATATCCGCCACGTGCAAAAAGGCATCGACTCCGGCCTGCAGGCAATCGGCGTGGCCAAACTTCGTCTCGGCAGCAGTGAGAACGCCCTTTCACAGATGTTGCCTGTGATTCAACGTGCTCAGGTGCTGGCCGTACAACAGGCAAATGCAACGCTAACCGCTGCCGAGCGCAATACAGCCGCCGTAGAGGTATCCAGATTGCAGGAACAACTTCTGTCACTGGCCAATCAAAGCTTTGAGGGTTCACCGCTGTTTGCCGGCACAGCCACAAGCTCTACCGCTGTTACCCTGGATGGGGCCGGCAATGCACTGTATCAGGGTAACACACAGGACAGAGTGGTTGCCATTACTTCCACGGAAACCATCGCCACCAATGTTCGCGCTGATCATACCGCCTTCACGCAAGCCTTCTCTTCAATCCAGGCCTTGAAGACGGCTCTCACCACCAACGATGTTGTCGGCATCCAAAATAGCGTCACCTCCCTTAGCGCTGCAGGCAGTGCCATGACCGGACTTGCGGCCGAGGTTGGTGGCAGAATGAGTTCTGTCGCCCTAAGGGAACAAACCTTTTTCGATATGCGGACGCAAATGGAGGCTCGCCTCAACACGCATGAGTCTGTGGATATGGCCAAGGTGGCAACCCAGCTCACCCAGTCACAAACCGCCCTGCAGGCAGCCTATGCCGAAGTAACCCGGCTCAGCAGCCTGAGTCTGGTTAATTACCTGAAATGATCGTACTGCGCAGAAGAGTCGGGCAAGCCATTTGTATCGGTAATGATATCCGAATTGTTATCACGGAAGTGGAACCGAATACACGCGCCCATTTGGGTATCGAAGCTCCAACGTCGATCCCCGTTCACCGTCTGGAAATATATGAAAAAATCCATCAGGAAAACTGCGCCGCGACCCAGGGCGATACGATGGCATGGTTAAAGGGGGCTGCAAATGACTCATAAAGAACAGGCATGGAAAGCAATTGTTGAGGTCGAGCAAGCCGAAACATTTCGTTTTCCACAAGGCATGGTGGGTTTTCCGGATGCGAATGACTATGTCATGCTCAACTCTGGTCACGGAGACATCGTCTGCATGCAGGCCACCAACCGGGTTGAGGCAGCCTTTCTGGTAACGCCATGGGATAAAAAGCGCCTCGGAAAGCAGCCTGATCTAAGCGCCGATCAGCAGGCATGCCTGCAAGACCCCGATGAGAACAAACTTCTTTGGCTTGTGGTACTCAACCCGTTTAGCGATCCTGCATGGGTCCTGGCAAATCTGCGGGCTCCTGTGGCCATCAATCTGGATACGTCGCAGGGCATGCAGTGTATTCAGGGCAATCCCCAGCTCGATTTGCATTTCCATTGGATGCGGCAGCCGGGCCAGGCACAACAAGCAGCCTGAAGCATGCTCATTCTAACTCGCGCTGTCGGGGAAACCGTCACCATCGGACACAATATCCGTGTGACCATTCTGTCCGTGAAAGGAACCCAGGTACGAATCGGTATCGAGGCCCCGAATGACATGCTGGTCCTTCGCGAGGAAATCATCGATACCGGTTCTGAACAACCTGCAGAGCAAGGGTAGGCACGGTGACTGCCGCTACAAAAGGCACGCCGCTTCGGGCTCAGAAACTTTATACTGCTTCATGCCTGCTGTTTTTTGCCCTGTTGGCTGTGGCCTTACTTCCCGGCCCCTTATCCGCCACGGAAACCGCATCCTTTCAGGTCAGGCACATCCCTCTTGAAGAAGCGAAGGGTCTGGCACAGACCCAACTCTCAGCTGAAGGGCAATTATCCACCTTGCCATCACGTTCCTTGCTCATCGTTGTGGATCAGCACAGTAACATCGAAAGTATTCGCGCGTTGTTGCAACAATTCGATGTACCCGTTCCCAAGCTGTTGCTGAAGCTGAAAATACTGGCCGTATCAACAAACCAGTCCCGATTGTGGGCCGCAGAAGGCCAGCAGCTCCCGGGCGGCTGGACGCACATAGCAAATCCCGGTTCAGCCAAATACCGCCTTGTGGAAAGCAAGCAGGCATGGCTTCGCTCCAATAGCGAGGCAAGGATTGAGGCTGGAAGCATTGAGCCCATTCGTCTGGATATTCGTGAATGGCTTGAACAGTACGGCGTATCAGACACACCCGATCTTGCACTTCACCCCATCACTGCAGGCCTTGCGTTCCGGGTCAGCGTGCAAAATGACCAACATATCAGGCTAGAGCTAAGCCCATGGCTCAAACTGACACAACAGGCACAAATAACTGCCCCTGCTCAGGTCGAGGTGTTGCCCGATCTGGGAACTACCGCAGCAACCCTGCAGCCGCCTTCAACTGTTGCCCCGATTCGTCTGAATATCCAGCCAACAGATACCACCATCAGTCAATATTACATCAGCCTCGATAACACCAAAGCCGAAATTGATCTTTCACTTGGAGAGCCGCTCATATTGCTCGCCGAAAAGGATGGTGCTCACGCATTGGGCAACGCACTTCTTTCAGAAACGATAGGCTTTAGCGGAAAGGTTATGGCTCTCCAATTGCTTCTTGAATAATGAAGTGAGGGGATTGCTGGGGTTTAGCCAACGACCCTTGTCATATTCTTCTCCACGGTAAATAAAGTACTCATCACCTTTCGTAATTCAAAAAGTTATGCTGCCACACTTTCCAATATTCCAACTGGGCGCGATTTGCCTAAACCATATTATCGCTTAATAGTATTCCAAAGGAATTTGCCATGAGGGACAAATATGAACGATGACGGAAAACTCGATGAGGCGATACTCTGGAACGAGCGGCCCGAAAAGAAATCGCACTTACGCATTCTCGTGCTTTTACTTTTTATTCTCCTGATCGTCATATTTTTCTTTGAGTAGTTCTAAGCAATAAAACCACATCAAACAGCCAGCACGACAAGGACAGGAACCCAAGCTGAAAACGTTTATAGCACTTTGGATCGGATAGAAACGCTGAAGCGTATCTTCTGCTGTGACTGTACGGTTATGAAGAATGGGTGAGAAATCATACTCAAGGGTAGAGTTGATTTGTTTGCAGGAATTAATGGTGGGCGATGCTGGGATTGAACCAGCGACCCCTGCCGTGTGAAGGCAACCCCGCCCACCTTTCTTAAACGACACCATACGCCTTAAACCGTTGCGGCGCAATGGTTTAAGGCGACATCCTCAATGCGGTCGACTTGTCATTTTACCCCATTCATGAACTGGAATCGTCATTTCTGGGCCCAGAGATTGGAAAACAGGGTGGTCAAATTTTGACCCCTTTTTGCCACTCAATCCATCCACTTCAGTAGCCTTTCTGAATACACTAAAAATAACGCATCACAATAAACTATATTTGACTCATCGTGATAAACGAAATATAGTACATCGCGATATACTAGTAATTCTCCATATGGGGGTGAGATGGCGACTCCATCTGAAAAGCTGGCGCAATCACTTGAAACCCTGCACAAGCTTCAACAACAAGGGCTGGGCGCAATCCGCTCAGCCGACCTGACCCGCACCCATCGGGAGAGGCTGGTCAGCAATGGCTTCCTGCAGGAAGTCATGAAGGGATGGTATATCCCGTCCCGACCAGATGATGGATTATCTGGAGAGAGCACCGCGTGGTATGCCGCTTTTTGGGACTTTTGTTCAACTTACCTTGAGCATCGCTTTGGCACCGACTGGTGCCTTTCCCCAGAGCAGTCGATATCGCTATATGCCGACAACCATTCCGTGCCAAAGCAACTACTAGTCCGTTCCCCCAAAGGTGGAAACAACATCACCACATTCCTATATGGCACCTCCTTGCTTGATGTTCGTTTGGACCTGCCAGATGAGAAACACATGAATGAGATGGGCTCACTGCGTCTCTTTTCCCTGCCTGCAGCACTGATTTCCTGCTCACCAGAGTATTTCACTCAAAATCCAACCGATGTTCGGGCAGCACTCTCTATCATTCGAGATGCATCCGAAATTCTGCCGTTACTACTTGAGAGGGGTAAGAGCATTGTGGCTGGCCGCCTTGCTGGGGCTTTCCGCAATATAGGTCGTGAACGCATTGCCGATGAAATCGTGAAAACCATGCGTGCAGCCGGTTACGATGTGCGGGAGAGCGACCCATTCAAAAACTTGCCCGCGATCACGCTTAGCAGGCATACCCCCTCCCCTTACGCCAATCGTATTCGATTGATGTGGCAGCAGATGAGGCAAACGGTTATCGACGCCTTCCCTCCCGCGCCCGGCCTGCCGGTCAACGTCAAAACCTATCTGGAGCACGTAGATGATCTCTACCCTGCTGATGCATATAACTCACTCTCAATCGAAGGCTACCGGGTAAGCCATGAACTCATTGAGCAAGTTCGCAGTGGCAACTGGAATCCGGATGCCAGTATGCAGGACAGAAGCCAGCGTGATGCTCTTGCCGCGCGCGGTTATTGGATGGCATTTCAGGCTGTAAAAGAAAGCGTGCAACGCGTGCTTAACGGCGAGACTCCCGGCACCGTAGCCGATGAAGATCATAGAGACTGGTATCGGCAGCTTTTTGCTCCCAGCGTAACGGCAGGCATCTTAAGTCCGGCCGACCTTGCCGGTTATCGCAATTCACAGGTCTTTATCAGACGCTCAATGCACGTCCCGCCTCGCTGTGAAGCGGTCAGGGATGTCATGCCCGTGCTATTTGAACTTCTCCACGATGAACAAGAGCCTTCTGTTCGCGTTGTGCTCGGCCATTTTATGTTTGTTTACATCCACCCCTATATGGATGGCAACGGGCGCATTGGCCGATTCCTGATGAATGTCATGCTTGCTGCGGGCGGCTACCCCTGGGTCGTGATTCCTGTTGAGCAGCGCGATAGTTATATGGAGGCACTGGAAGCAGCTAGTGTTGAACAGGATATCCGCCCGTTCACAAAATTTCTGGCCACTCTGATTAATTTTGATCCCTCTTGATGAGTGATTCCGGTCACCCACGGGCTGAGTCGGTTTTGTAGCGACGCTTGGCTCATCCAGCTACACCTAGTGGAAGCAACGTGTTCTTTCTTATCGTTCTCTACAAATGACGAAATCGCCACAGTTATCGCTACCTTAATATTAAACATTCGACGTAACATATAGATTTACATAAATAATTATCGCTACTATTATCGCCACTATGGATATATCAAGTATGGAACCAATGATGCCGAAGGACTGTCGCGAATTGGACGACAAGGCAGTTGAGCTCATTGAGAAATCAAGTGCCTTCGCAGGGATGCTGAATGCCGATGTTGCGCTTTCGGTCGGCCACCTTGTGCGATCCATGAATTGCTATTACAGCAACTTCATCGAAGGGCACGATACCCACCCCCGGGACATTGAGCGGGCACTGAATGAAGACTTTGATACATCTCCTGAAAAGAGAGACCTCCAGAAAGAGGCCAAGGCACACATCGATGTCCAGTCGCTAATAGACAAAGGAGAGTCACCAGCCAACGCATTATCCAAAGAGTTTGCGCTTTGGGCGCACAAGGAGTTTTGCGATCGGTTACCAGAAAGCATGCTCTGGGCCGAGAACCCGGATACTGGAGAGCGAATTCCGGTGATCCCCGGAGAGTTGCGCGAAACATTCGTGGACGTTGGGAGGCATCGCCCACCTGGTCCGGACGAACTGGACAGGTATCTGGCTCGCTTCGAAGAGGCATACATGCCCGCAACCCATTCGCGCATCCGAAGAGTCATTGCGGTAGCGGCTGCCCACCATCGTTTTGCGTGGATTCACCCATTCATCGATGGGAACGGAAGGGTGGCGCGATTGATGTCGCATGCCTACCTCAAGCAGATGGGCATCGGCAGCAGCCTTTGGTCTGTATCCCGTGGGATGGCCAGAACAGCTGGCGACTACAAGCGTCTGTTACAGGCCGCAGACTCGCCAAGAAATGGACCGCTAGATGGGCGTGGTGCGCTGTCGGAAAAAGCACTGACAGGGTTTTGCGAGTACTTCCTCGACATTTGCATCGACCAAGTGGATTTCATGAGCAGGAGCCTGAATCTCAAAAGCCTTCAGGTACGTATAGAGCGGTATTGCGCCCATGAGGTCGCTCTGAAAAACCTCATGGCCGGCTCCTGGCCGCTGCTACGCGAGGCATTGCTCTCGGGCGAATTCAAGCGAGGCATGGCTGCAGAGATAATCGGAAAGTCCCCAGCGCAGGCGAGAAAGGTTCTCGGAATTTTAACCCAGAAGGGACTGCTTGTGTCAGATACGGAGAAGGGACCAGTTCAACTTGGGCTACCCTTGGATGTTCTGGACGAATGGATGCCGGGGCTCGGCTACGCTGCCAATAGCCGCAACTGATCTCTTACCCCCATGAAATACCATCAACCTGTTCCAGCGAAGCAGGAAACCATGCTGAGATAGACTTCAGCCAAAAGTTTTGAATCAAGTAGTGCGCTACGCTGGGATTGATGATCGCGTTCAATGCCGTAACGGTCGCAGAGCGCTTTCAGAGTATTGCGCTGGTTCGGATGCATCTTGCGAGCCAGAGCCAGAGTGTCGATTACTTGCACATGTTCGATGTCTGGGAAGCCGTTCAAAAACAATTCGTTCCTAATAAACCCCAAGTCAAACGAAGCGTTGTAAACAATCAGCGTGGCGTCATCGATAAAATCCAGAAAATTCTTCGCAATATCTCTAAAGGTTGGTTCATCCAACACCATTTTATTGTCGACCCCATGAATACTCACAACCTCGGGAGGTATATCGCGCTCAGGATTGATATGGAGATGAAATACATGGTTCTGCCCTGTAAGAATCTTTCGACCCAGCACTTCAACAGCACCAATCTCAACTATCCGGTCACCACCCAGTGGCGACAGCCCCGTAGTTTCTGTATTCAGCGCTATAATGCGCATGTCATCAGCTTCGTGTTCTAGGCTCATTATTCCTCCGTACTCCTCGATCAAATGTCCGCTTATCGACAGCACCCGAGGGTCTCTTCTTCAGACGGGTAGATTTCACCGGCCCAGGAAGGAGGCTTGCCCGAAAGGGCATCGTTCTTTTCCCTGATCACCAGGTTTTCCGATAGCAAGTTGGCAATCTTCAGCTGCAGGTCAGATAGTTCGGAACTGAGTTCATCGACCTGAATGGCGAATTCTTCATTGCCCGGCTCCTCCGCAATGTCACGGAGCCGCATGGCAATCTCCATTATATGGGCCACTGTTGAATTTATGTCAACCATTCTTCACAGCCGTCTTCAGGTCCAATGAAGCCCTGAATTTCGGCGCCCTGAGATTTGTCAGCAGAACAGGCTCGCCTGTCTCAGGGTCACAAACTGTCGGACCTGGAACTGTTGCCACAGCGAACAAACCAAATCCCTCAAGGTCAATGAAATCATCATTAGACAGCGTTTCTGTAATACCGCCAATAAACGCATTAACAACACGCCCCGCTGATGCCTTCGTTAAATTTGCTGTTGAAGCCACATGTTCGATCAAACCCTTTTTGTTCATGCATTCACCTCATCGCTCTTGCCAGGACGAAAATCATCCGTGAATTTGCGCACCCGCCTGCGCATACCTGAACCGACTTTTTCAATCATTCCGATCTCTGGAAAACTGTGAAATGGCGGAATATCGATTCCATACATCCCTGCCAGATTGATCAGATGCCTAATATGTCCTTCTGTGGGATCACCGACGGTGAAGTGCCCCTGGTGATTCACTCCGGACAGCATGATCGTCTCCGCCAAACAAGTGAATGTGAATTCCTGCTTCGCTTCGACCTCGTTCTTGGGGAATAAACCATAATCGAATCCACAACGAAGAGACGGAACCGAAGCCAGGCACTTGATGACGGTGATGTCCGGACGCTCCAATACGGTTTCATAGGAGACATTTTCAGGCTGGGCATCGTCGATGACGACACACCCCTCCGATAAATACTCCGGAGTGAGTAGTGCTGTAGTTGCATTGGTCACACTCACAACCAAGTTGGCGTCCTTGATCGCATCAAGATCTGTCGCGATTCCAACTGGCGTGACGAACAACTTGCTCAACTGTTGCAGGACTTTCCGCTTTGAAGGGCGGTCCACCAAAGTCAGATTACGCTCCTTCTTATCGAGTGCCAGGCAACGCAGGGCGGAGCGACCGGTCGACCCGGCCGCACCGAGCACCGCGATCTGCACGGGGCCTTTCATGGCAGCCTCGACTTGAAGAACAGTGGCCGCGATGGTGATGGCCGTGAATCCGTGCCCCGTGGTAATCCCGACACTACGTGAATGATCCGCGAGCAGGCGTCCGTTTCTGGTCACCGACGGAATAAGCGCACCAAGACCTGCAATTCGTACGTGCCGCTCCTCGCAATAATCAATCACCTCTTTCAGCGCGCAGCGCACCTCATCGAGATGTTCACGGAATTCACCGGCGAGATAGGGAATGCTGAGCAATTCGCCGTGCAGGGTCCGTCCATCCATATTGCATGTCATGGGACTAAGCACATGTACGTTGGTGGTCCTCGCCTGTTGAATTACTGCAGCCTCACTCACACCAACCAGTTCTGGGTAGGCGCGTACGATATCCGACACGCCTCTCGGATGTACAATGAACGCATAATTTAGAGCTCCATCATACAGTTCTTTATCCAGCAAACGGCTGCTGATGCTTACCTTCATGTGTTCCTCCTAGTTTTGTTTTTGACGACATTTCTTCTCTGCTTGCGTAAAAGACAAAAGACTCTCTGGGATTGCCGGCGGGCTCCCATTTAAGTCGTTTCAAGTAATGTGAGTGTTTAACTAATCCGAGATGGCGAACAGTTCGGCTAAATATTTATTACAAAAATGAGTCGAGAGATGTCAGCTCATTTTCATCAGTGGCTGGTTGAAGATATTCTAGGAAAAGGGAAGGAAAGCCAGAGCTCTCTAACAAGAGCGACAACAGCGTCAAACTCCAAGAGCGGGCACACCTGCAACAATGCGTTGTCTTTCTCCTCTTCACTTAGATCATCCCAAGGGACTTCTGTCTTCAACTTTAATGCAGGCAATATTTCTTTCATTGTGTCAGACCATATGGGACGCAACGATTCAACATCATCGGGGTCATACAAAAGGACCATACTCTCGTAACAGGAGCTAAGAGCCTTCAATACATGTGGCTCTTTGAGGCCACCTATACTCATTACCTCTAAATCCATTTATTACCTCCTTTTGAATAGATTGTTTATTGATTGCTTGAAACAAGAAGCGGCTATTTTGACCAGTTCGCCGCCAGCCTGATATCCCGTCCGAGAAGACGGAGTGACACATGATCCTGCTTGTTCGCAAACGAAGGCCCCTCATAGGTGATGAAGTTCGCCAAGCCATCACCCATAGGTATGAGCAGGCGGACACTGGGAGCAAACATCGAGAACCAGGAGTTGACCGAGATGTCGAACACCGCGCACTTTACGCTGGAATCATCACTCAACCGCACATCCCTTAATTCCTTGAAAGCGGCCAGCATCTCGTACACATCGCCGCTTTCGTAGTCGATGCTGTTGAACTTAAGACTCCTCATCCTGTTCCGCAGCACGTCTCCCAAAAGGAGGTGGGGGAGGACGACAAGGTCAGTCAAATTCCCCTCATCAATGGTTTTCGAAGATGTGCCGTTGCGAGAGGTTCGAATGTAGGAAGCACTCTCCTCCCCATACGTTATCTCTACATGCTCGTGGGTTCGGTGGTTGAAACGCTCCACATAGATAGGACGCCCATCGCCTCGACGCAGATAGGCATCCATGTTCAGGCCATCCGATTCCATGGAAACTTTCCACGCATCCATGTTGTGGAAATGGGAACGCCGGACATGGTAGGAAACAATCCTTTCCCGAGTGTCTGGCGCTCCTGTTTGGACGTAATAGAAATCCCCGATAACAACCGCCACGGTAAACTCTGCAGACCAAACCGAGGTGCACCCCCAAAGAATCAGAGAGATGTTGAGCACAATCCCAAGAACGATTCGTTTTTGCATGACTAACCTCCTTCATTCTGATGTTCGGTTTAATTGCTTTCTTTTGAGCAAAAAAGTCCGGGTACCTTTTGCAAAAAGGCACAGGCTTTTGACTGATAATCAGCGCTTATGTCAGAACGAAATATTCAGCTTCGAATATAAATGTAGTGCGGCGAGTGCTTTTTCCAGTCCTCTGCCACCATCGGATAAAGCCTCACAAACTTTTCCAGATAATTCCGCGTTTCACTTGGCCATTGATTCCATGCTCGTCGCATAACGCTGCTTCCTGCATTGTATGAAGCCAGTGCCGCAAGCAAGTTTCCATCATGCTCCTGAAGCAACCTGGCTAGCCATCGCGCACCACCCTTAACATTATCTCTGGGGTTCCACACGTCCCTCACGCCAAGTTCAGCTGCTGTTGCAGGCATAAGTTGGGTTAGCCCCTGAGCACCAGCAGATGAAAGGGCTGAAGGATCAAAACCAGACTCGATTTTGATCAGGGTTACTAAGACTGCCGGATCAATTTCAACCAATTGCGAGGCATCAAGAATTATCCGATGAAGGTCCACTGGATGACCCTGCAGATGGTCAGGCAAGTTTCTTCCACCTGATCGTTCGCGATCTCCAGAAATGTCTCTCAGAAGCGCCTGTATCTCACCGATCTGCACATCCAATTCAGAGGCAGATACACATGCCGGGAACAAACTTAGCACAGCAAATCCCGCGCAAAGTACAATCTTTGAAATGTCAGCACACATCATTGCTGCTCCATGATCCCATGAAGACGGTGATACAGATCGGCAGTGCTTATTTCCTCCGGCTGTGAAGCGATAATGCCCGCACTATCAACACCTGAACTATCGTTTAACCCCTGAAGTTGTTTGAAGTGATTCAGGTTTTCAGGGCTAACTTGCGATTGGAGCGACCCCTTCGGGGCCAGGCTTTGTCTGATTGGAGCAGGTGCGGGGATATGAGATGCTTTCTGTTTGGCTGAAACGACCTGCACTTCATCAGGCTGTTGGGTTACCTGATCCTGTTGCCCATGCATTGAAGGTTGATGCTCAACGTTAGCTGAGGCCCTTTCGGCTTTCGCTATCGGCACGGGTTCTTTTATTTCTGCAGAAACATCTGTCTCTTGCCCCTTCAATTCCTCCACCTGTTGGTGCTCTATGTTGGAGTAAGTCACGCCATGTCTGGCCACGCCGGCAACAAACAGCAAAACAACCGCAATTATCGAGGTCCATACAATATCTTTCATAATGAGTCTCCTTGATTTATTTGGTTGAAATCCTGACAACGGCACCCGATTGCACTGCCTGCTGCCACACTTTCGAAAGCACGGCGAATGGCACGTCACTCTCCGGATCAAGCACCACAACACCGATATTATTTTTTTGCAGATAAGCTTGAATGGCCGGCCATTCACGGGCGCTGCTGTCAGCCGAAGCGCCGATCCCTAAGTTCCCTGCCCCATCCAAATGAACCCATATCTCACGACCTGTAGCTGCCTGTCCATGTTGTTGAGATTTGGGAGCATCTGCTGATTCCGTGTATACAGACTGTGATGTAATAGGTGCATAGCTCAACAACACCATGAAAATCATGACCAAAGTTATTTCCAAAAAAAGCCGGTTGGCCGCATGACGGCGTTTGGCGACTCTCCTGCCTGCTCCGGTTTTCACGTCGTACTCCCGACAAGCTTTAACCGCATCAGGCTTGATGCAAAAATGCCCAGGGCATTAATAGACGAACCGATCAGGGTGGAGGTCAGGCTTTGCAGGAACCCCGCCAATTCAGGGCTGCCTGTAACGCTTGCAGCCGCCATAGCCAAGATGGTTCCAAGCAGTCCACAGATACCTGCCACTTCACCGATATCTCCAGCATGATCCAGGCGATCCATAATCGCGTCTTCACTCAGGTTCGGCGCTTCAACATAAACCCTGATAAGAATTACGATGACATAGGCTCCAAGACTGAGAAGCGCAGGAGCAGTGGGACCAACAACCTCCATCAGCCACCTCACTGTCTCAATCAATTCATCCAAGTAGAACCACGCCCCGAGAGACACCAAAAGAAAGGCGGCAATGATCCCCAGAAAACTAATTACTCTCATGATTTACCTCCTGTGCTTTCTTCATCAATGGTGCGCAACAACTGATCCAGTTTATCCGCCAGATTCTCGGGAATCGGCATCGCGACAGCGGGCACTTGTTCAATCGGGTCTGTCACCGCCAACAACGGCTTGTCCACAATCAGAGGAACATGTTTTTCATTCCCCGAATAACCACTTAAATTTAGTGAAGTTGGACTAGATGCAGACAAGTCACCCTTCATGAATATCTGCCCTGCCTTGACGAAAAGCGTCTGGCCGATGAAGCCCGCAGGGTCTGCAGCGAAAAGGGCAACGGTAATCAGGATGTAAATCAGTATTCTCACGACGCTCCTCCTTCGTCCTCTTCTTTGATCGAGCGAATCAGTTCATCCAACTTGATGAGAAGTTCTTCACTGCTCTGCTTCATCCCGGCAGATGAATCACTGGCCTGTTGAGTTGCTGTATTTAGGCGCTCGTTACCAGCCGATCGTTTAATCTCCTCAAGCTGTTCTCTCACGCCTTTGCTAATCTGGGTGACATGTAATTGAGCCTCTCGGGACAAGTCTGTTGCCACCGGCTTGGCCGAATGCACCTTATTCACAATAGTGCTCTGCACCTTGGCCACAGGCTCCTGATCCCCAGAGCTAGCAGCAGCGACAATGAGAATGAAAATGACGAATACAAAAAGGGCCTGGATGAAATCTTTCATGTGCTTACCTCCTGATGCGTTAAAGAACGATCTTGTTATGGACAGGTGCCCAATGTCCGTCGATAAGCGACTGCAGCACGTGGATCTCCAAGTGCCCATGATTCACCACATAGGCTGTGCGCAATCGAGATGCTTGTCGGACCTCCGGCAAGGAGTAAAGCTCCTGCTCAAGTTTCTTCTCCAGAAAAGGGGGCCAGACCAGAAGAGCCAGCGTTGCTCCTGCAGGTAGTGGCTCAAAGAGAGTGTGCAACTCCGAACTCACATTTCTGGCCTGTGCCGGCAAACGAAACCCATCAGGAACCGGATAAACCGAAAAGGAAGCATTTAGCAGTGCCACAGGCTTAAATCCTTTGGTCAGCACCAGCATTCCGCCCCGGCTGAGTATCCAACGAAGATAAGCCCCGGCATCTTCCGGATGACCTTCCATATAAGGCAACGTGCTGACTTTTCGTCCATCGGAGAGTTCGTCTGTAGAATCTGCTTCTACGAGAGTCTCCTCTTTCATGATGTTATCGGCCTGGACCTCATCCGACCTCTTGTTCTTCGGATAACCAGAGACCGGCTGACTTGCCAGTTCAGCCTGCATAACACTCTGCAATGAAGAGGGCTTTGGCTCCGATTGACTCGCCGCAACATAAGCGACCGCTCCCAGCAAAAGAAGGATACTCACAGCCAGCGTTAATAAGGCGCGCAACAACCTTTTTTCTGCGCTACCAAATATGGCTGGCATATATTCAGTGTAGGTATTCATTGTGGTGTTTCCCTATCACTGACATTGCTCTGGCTGATGCGCGGGAAATCCTGCCCCTCATAGGTCCGGGTCTCTTCAGCGGCACCGCTTTCTTCACCGCTACTCATCATGTAGTCGAGCACGTTACCGTAACCGCCCAGATAGGTTGAGGTCAGGCCGCCACCCAAGCTCTTAAGTTCCGCAACCTTCCCACGCATACGGTTCACATCTCTGGCTGTATGCGCCTGCTGGATACCCTGCACCATTTCTTTCAGCGTTCCGGTGAGGGCCATCAGCTTCGTCTCGATGGCGTGCAGTTCCTCGCTCAACCCCGATATATACCCGGTAGAAAAATGCTGTTGAACTCGCGCACGATTCGCCATGCGAACGCGATGCTTGTTGGCAATCTCGCTGGACAGGCTATGCAACTCCGAGGCCTCCCGCCCGAGGCCCAAACGTGTCAGTTCTCGGGCAATCGGTTCAAACGAGGCCATCGCATCATCAAACTGGATGGGAGAAAGTGTGACATCCGTCTTTTGCACCGTAGCCATATTCGCCATTGCAACGACAGATGTACGAAGATCCTTGATCTTGCCGTTATATTCCTCGAAGGCTTGAGTCAGTCTGCCAACCTTCGTGAGCATGGCCCGGTCCATTGCCTCACTGGCAGCATTCCGTTCCTCGGTGCTACCCGCCTCACTGAATGCCTGGAACTGCTTGGCAGCTTCATCATCAAAACCTTTGAGCAGCGCTTGGACGCTCTTCTGACTGGCAAGAAAGTCATCCAGTTGATGCTCAAAGCTCTGACGCGCCTTTAGAGGTATCTGCAAAGGCTCCTCGGCCAAAGCAACACCTGAAGAAACCACAAAGGCCAGCATGAGAACTGCCAAGAAGATCATAACCATCCGTGTCGTTTTCATTTCACACCTCCAGCGTATGTTTCAAGCCTCTTAAGCGATGCATCCAATTCAATGTACGTCTTGGATTTCAAGCGCCGCTGAAAGACTTCAAAGGGAGCATATGCAGCACTATCTGCACCCAGATCGCTGATCCATGAAGGCACGGGCGCTTCGTCCAGATTGCCACTCATGCCCATATCTCGCAGAGACAATTCATATCCAGCGGCCTTAGCTATCTTCGACATGGATGCCCGGTAGTCACCCTTGACCCAGGCCCTGCAACTTCCGAGAAGGGCACGCTCATACAGAGTAAGTGTGCGCCTCCTGAAACTACCCGCAGGTGGCCTCCAACCTGGTTGGCCACAGAGATTGATCACGTTAGGCGCGACATTGAATCGCCACTAATTTACTAGACACCTAAGAGCTACATAATTCAGCTCAAAGGAGATTACAGTGAGTGGCAAACGTTATTCGGAAGAATTCAAGATTGAAGCAGTCAGGCAGGTAGTGGATCGGGGTTATTCAGTGTCCTCCGTCTGTAGCAGATTGGGCATAAGCACAAAGAGCCTGTATGAGTGGATCAGTCGGTTCGGGAAGCCCGATTCCCAGCACAACCAGGTCACGGCTCAACAGCAGGAAATACGAGCCCTGAAGGCGGAACTACGGC